>JBIJAG010000037.1:0-36401 GCA_044345855.1 Cyanobium sp.
TAAGCTTCTTGCTCCCATCTCCGACTTTCCAGATCTCAGATCCGGTTTGCGACTCCTCCATCACGGCATCTCGGGATTCGCGGTCGTGAGAACCGCTTCCTCCCCACCACAATGGCCTCCGTCGCTGTTTTCTTTTGACGGGACCTCACACCTCCGCTGCTTGTCTCGGTCGACACATTCCCTCAGGTGTTTACGGACTATCATGTCCTCATCACCTTTAGGCAGCCAACGCAGCAGAAGCGTCAGTTCCTAAACTTTTTTGGTTGTCCAGGTGCTGCCTTCCCCTCCCTCTCGGGTGGTTCTGGCTCGTCGCCCTGCGGCGACCTTCTCAACCTACAACATCAGCGGCTCGCGCCCTCTTCGTCGTAAGCCGCCCTGATCGTTCGGCTCGCGCCGTTTCGTTCAGGACTTGGTGAACCTAGCAGCTCACCCTTCCGGATCTCCACTCCAGGCCCCTTAGCTCAGCGCTCTCGCACCTCACCGATTGCCTCGAGCTCAGCTCCGGCCGCTCGGTTCCCCGAGCAGTCCAATAATTTACCACACTCCCTACGGCTTCTGCGAAAGGGGGGCAAATAAGGGGGCGGACCAACGCACATCCTGCGCAGCGGCCAGGACGACCACTGTCCATGACTAGGTTTTCCAAAGGTCCAGAGCGGGCTCCGGTAGGTGCAGCAATGCCTCAGCAGTTCAGCCAGGAACTCCGGCGGGTTCGGCCCAACTCCCGGGAGGACGCGGTGGTGGCTCTGGCCCGTGAGCATTTCGAACGCACCCTGGTGACTGTCGGCGGGAGGCCCGTTGGCTCGGTGGCGGCGCTGGTGCATCCCCGCTTGGGCGAGAGCGCCAACTACGGCGAGGTGTTCCTGCGGGACAACGTGCCGGTGATGCTCTACCTGCTGCTGCAGGGACGTTTCCCGATCGTGCGGCATTTCCTGGAGGTCTGCCTGGAGCTTCAGAGCAACACCTACCAGACCCGGGGAGTGTTTCCCACCAGCTTCGTGGAGGAAGGGGGGATCCTGGTGGCGGACTACGGCCAGCGTTCGATCGGGCGCATCACCTCCGTGGATGCCAGCCTCTGGTGGCCGGTGCTGTGCTGGCTCTATGTGAAGCGCAGCCGGGATCACAGCTTCGGCACCAGCCAGGTGGTGCAGCGGGGGCTTCAGCTGCTCCTGGACCTGGTGCTGCACCCCAGCTTTGAGGGGACACCGGTGCTGTTTGTGCCCGACTGCGCCTTCATGATTGACCGACCGATGGACGTGTGGGGCGCCCCCCTCGAGATTGAGGTGCTCCTCTTCGGCTGCCTACGAAGCTGCTGCCATCTGATGGAGCTGGCGCAACGCGAGAACGAAAGCCGCCTCCTGGAGCAGCGGCTCAGCCTCACCCGTCAGTGGCAGCATGACCTTCGCTCCTACCTGCTCAAGCATTACTGGGTGACGAGCAAGACCGTGCAGGTGCTGCGCCGCAGGCCGACGGAGCAATATGGCGACCATCAGCACCAAAACGAGTTCAACGTGCAGCCCCAGGTGATCCCCCCCTGGCTGCAGGACTGGCTGGAAAACCGGGGGGGATACCTGATCGGCAACATGCGGACCGGCCGGCCGGACTTTCGCTTCTTCAGCCTGGGGAACTCCCTGGCCTGCCTGTTCGGATTGCTCACGGCACCGCAGCAACGGGCGCTCTTCCGACTGGTGCTGCACAACCGGGAACACCTGATGGCCCAAATGCCGATGCGGATCTGCCATCCGCCCCTCGACCAGGAGGAATGGCGCAGCCGCACCGGCTCGGATCCGAAGAACTGGCCGGGGAGCTACCACAACGGCGGCCACTGGCCCAGCCTGCTGTGGTTTCTGGGGGCGGCGATCCTGCTCCACCAGCAGCGCCATCCCAACGCCGATGTGCTGCTGATGGGCCAAGTGCATTCCCTGCTGGAGGAGTGCTATTGGAGCCAGCTCAACCAGCTACCACGGCAACAGTGGGCTGAATACTTTGATGGTCCCACCGGCGCCTGGGTGGGGCAACAGTCGCGCACCTATCAGACCTGGACCGTGGTGGGCTTCCTGCTGCTGCATCACCTGCTTCGCCTGAACCCCGGCGACGCGAGCCTGCTTGACCTGGAACGGGGTGGGGGCTGAGAGGAAGGACTTGGTGTCGCCCAAGCAAGAGCAAAAAAAAGCCGTGTCTGAGACACGGCGAGGAAGAATTGGGGATAACCAGCCAAGATCCAGGAAACACCTGCGATCAGAACAGTCCGAGGGTGAGGGATTTGTCGATGGGGAGGGCGGCACCGATGCCCAGATAGATGGTGACGGCGGTTCCGAACAGGAACACGGCCATGGCAACAGGCCGGCGGAACGGATTCTGGAACTTGTTGAAGCTCTCGATGAAGGGAATCAGCATCAGGCCGAGAGGAACCATGGTCTGGAGAGCGATACCCAAGAGTTTGTTCGGCACCACCCGGAGGATTTGGAAAACGGGATAGAGGTACCACTCAGGGAGGATCTCCAAAGGGGTGGCGAAGGGATCGGCTTTGTCGCCCAGCATGGCCGGATCTAGAACAGCCAAGCCCACGAGGCAGGCAAAGGTTCCCAGGATCACCACCGGGAACATGTAGAGGAGGTCGTTCGGCCAGGCACGCTCGCCGTAATAATTGTGACCCATGCCCTTGGCCAGCTTGGCGCGCAGGGCAGGATCGGCCAGGTCAGGTTTCTTGAGGTTGGACATCGGAGCCTCAGCGGGTGAAGGGGAAGCTGGAGGATTGGATTGATTCTGGCCGGTGTACGGACCTGATGGCAGGAATCCGGTCGGAAATGAAAGGGAAAGTGGAGCCGGGTTCAGAGGGGACCGGAGATACCCTGCTTCCGGATCATCAGGAAGTGCATGAGCATGAATACGGCGATCAGCCAGGGCAGCACGAAGGTGTGGAGGCTGTAGAAGCGGGTGAGGGTGGCTTGGCCCACGCTTTCACCCCCGCGGAGCAGTTCAACCATCAAATCGCCCACAACGGGGACAGCTGCTGGGACACCGCTCACAATCTTCACTGCCCAATATCCAACCTGATCCCAGGGAAGTGAGTAACCGGTGACACCGAAGGAGACCGTGATCACGGCCATCGCGACACCGGTGACCCAGGTGAGCTCGCGGGGGCGCTTAAAGCCGCCGGTGAGGTAGACCCGGAAGGTGTGCAGGATGAGCATGAGCACCATCATTGAGGCGCTCCAGCGGTGAATCGAGCGGATCAGCCAGCCGAAGCTGACATCGCTCATCAGGTACTGAACCGAGGTGTAGGCCTCAGCCACCGTGGGCTTGTAGTAGAAGGTCATCGCGAAGCCGGTCGCGAACTGAATCAAAAAACACACCAGGGTGATGCCTCCCAGGCAATAAAAAATATTGACGTGGGGAGGAACGTACTTGGTCGAGATATCGTCGGCGATCGCCTGGATTTCCAGACGCTCGTTGAACCAGTCGTAGACGGGATTCTTACCGTCCGGAGCGGTGGGTGACGCGTTCGCCATGCGGCCTGAGGGGCTCGGGTTGCGAGAGTCTACCGATCGTGCCGACCCTGACGTGAGCGTTCCGGCCCCCCAGCCCCGCCGCCCTCAACCGTTTGCAACAGGGCTGGTGGCCCTGGCGCTGACCGCGCTGCTGTTCGTGGCGTCCCTAGCCGGCCTGATCGGTGCCGGCCCGGCGCCGGCCCTGGCGCTCAACGATGCCCAGGCCGAGGTGGTGGAGGTCTGGCGCCTGGTGAACCAGAGCTACGTGGATCCGGCCCGCCTCGAGGCCGTGCAATGGCGCCGGCTGCGCCAGAAGACCCTGGAGAAGCCGATCGAGAGCTCCGAACAGGCCTACGTGGCGATCGAGGCGATGCTGGCGCCGATCGGCGACCCCTACACCCGCCTGCTGCGACCGGCGGACTACGGGGCCCTGCGCTCCAACACCCGGGGCACCGTGAGCGGGGTGGGCCTGCAGCTGGCGCTGCGGGGTGAGGGGCCTGGAGAGCGCCGCAGGATTGTGGTGATTGCCCCCCTGGATGGATCGCCGGCCGCCGAGGCGGGCATCGCCTCAGGCACCGAGGTGCTGAGCGTCGATGGACGCTCGGCGATCACGATGGGGCTCGAGGCCACGGCGGCACGGCTGCGGGGGGAACCCGGCAGCGAAGTGCTGATCAGCCTGCGGCAGGCCGGAGGCTCCTCCGAGCGAGAGGTGCGGCTGAAGCGACGCCAGGTGGATCTGCAGCCGGTGCGCCACCGTCGCCTGCTGGAGGGGAGGCACCGCCTGGGCTACCTGCGCATCACCCAGTTCAGTGAAGCGGTGCCCCAGCTGGTGCGGGAGGCCATCGAGGCCCTGAACGGCGGCGACGGCGGTCCGGCGGTGGAGGGCCTGATCCTCGATCTGCGCAACAACTCCGGTGGCCTGGTGAGCGCCGGCGTGGCAGTAGCCGATGAACTGCTCGATGGCGGCGCCATCGTGGAAACGGAGGACCGTGGCGGCATCGCCAGCCTCCAGCAGGCCAATCCCGGCCGCCTCTTCGCCGGACCGATGCTGACCTTGGTGAACGGGGGCACGGCGAGTGCGAGCGAGATCCTGGCCGGGGCCCTGCAAGACGGGGGGCGCTCCCCCCTCGCGGGGAGCCGGACCTTCGGCAAGGGCCTGATCCAGACGCTGCTCTCCTTGGGGGATGGCAGCGGGCTGGCGGTGACGGTGGCCCGCTACCTCACCCCCGCCGGCCACGACATCCAGAACCTGGGCATCGCCCCCGATCAGCCTCTGGACCCGCCCGAACCGCTCGATCCAGGCGGCGACGGCGACGGCTGGCTGGGCCAAGCCGGCCGCCTGCTGGTGGCCCGCCTCGAAGGCCGCGAACCTGGGGGGGAGAGCGCTCCCGAATCCCGGGCCGATCAGGTGGCGGCCGCTTGAAACGATGGGACAACGCACCTACCACGACCCCCTCCATGGCGCCATCCGTCTCGATCACGACGATCCAGCAGAGGCCCTGGCGATCGATCTGATCGACACTGCGCCATTCCAGAGATTGCGCCGGATCCGACAGCTGGGGCCGGCGTTTCTCACCTTTCACGGCGCCGAATCCAGCCGCTTCACCCACTCCCTGGGGGTGCTGCACCTGGCCCGGCAGGCCCTGCGGCAACTAGAACTGCGGGATCCGAGTCTGGCTGAACATCGGGCCTGCCTGCTGGCGGCGGCCCTGTTGCACGATGTGGGGCACGGCCCGCTCAGCCATTCGGGCGAGGAGATGTACGGCATGCGCCATGAGGCGTGGTCGGGGCGGCTGATCCGGGAGCATCCGGCCCTGCGGGACCGGCTGGAGCGGGTGCAGCCGGGCCTGGCCGCCGAGGTGGCCGACCTGCTCGAACACGGACAACACCCCCGCGCGGCGATCGCCGCCCTGGTGAGCAGCCAGCTCGACTGCGACCGGATGGACTATCTGCTGCGCGACAGCTACAGCACGGGCACCCGCTACGGCCAGCTGGATCTGGAACGCATCCAGGCCGCCCTCACCCTGGCCCCGGATGGGAGCCTGGCCCTCCACCCCAAGGGCCTGCTGGCGGTGGAGCACTACCTCGTGGTGCGGCACCTGATGTACCGCACCGTGTACAACCACCGCCTCAATGTGGTGTGCAACTGGCTGCTGCAGCGGCTGATCAGCGTGGCCCGCCGGCTCGGGCCCCGGCGGGTGTGGGCGGACCGCACCATGGCCCGCTGGCTCTGGGAGCCCGGCGGCCTCGACCTGGAGAGCTTCCTCGCCAACGACGACATCCGCACCGGCTATCACCTGATGCGCTGGAGCGAGGAAGGGGAGCCGGAGCTGGCCGATCCCTGCCGCCGGCTGCTGGATCGCCAGCTGCTGCGGGCCGTGGACGTGGCGGACCTGGGACCGGCGGAGCGGCTGGAGCTGCTGGCGGAGGCGCGGGGCCTGGCGGAGCGGGCCGGTCTGCTGGCGGAGGGATGCTGCGGCCTCCACCAGCGCCAGAGCCTGGGCTACCTGGCCTACAAAGGAGGTCTGCGGCTCTGGGATGGCCAACGGCTCCAGGCCCTGGAACAGCGCTCCGCCCTGGTGCGCGGTCTCACCGAACGGATCGAGATGGCCTGGCTCATCCACCCCGCCGAGGTGGCCGAAGCCCTGCGCCAGCGACTGGCCCTGCGGCTGGCGGCGGCCAGGCGCCAAGAAGCGACCTAAGTTTCGCGGGTTTCGCGCCGATCCGGAGCGCCCCCATGGCCGCCGAACTGGTCCCGGCGTCGCAGGGATCCACCACCCACCGCCTGCGCCTTCCCCCCCCCGAGGATGCGGTGGGAGCGCTTGATGAGATCCGCTATGGCCTGGCGGGCTGGGCCCAGGTGCGGGGTCCACTGACCCTGGAGAGCGGCGCCTGGCCCCTGCACACCGGCGAGCTGCGGGAACTGATCAGCATCCTGGAGCCCAGGGGCCTCACGCTGATCGCCGTGGAGGGCCGCTGCCCTAGCACCCTGGTGGCAGCCGCCGCACTGGGACTGCCCACCGCCTGGACCCCGGATGCCCCCGCGGAAACCCCCGCCCCGGTCCAGGGCGAGGGCCAACCGGGCCTGCTGGTGCACCGCGGCACCCTGCGCTCCGGCGATCATCTGCAGGCGGAAGGATCGGTGCTGCTGCTGGGGGACCTCAATCCCGGGGCCCGGATCAGCGCCGGCGGCCATGTGCTGGTGTGGGGCCGGCTGAGGGGGGTGGCCCACGCCGGGCGACGGGGCGACAGCAGCGCCAAGATCGTGGCCCTGCAACTGCGGCCGCTGCAGCTGCGCATCGCCGGGGCCGTGGCCCGCGGCCCCGAGGAACGCCCCCCCGAAGGACTGGCGGAGGAAGCCCGCCTGGAGGATGGGGAGATCCGCATCGAACCGGCCGACCCGGCCTGGCCGCTGAACGATTGAAGGCACGGTTGAAGGCTCGGTCGGTGGGGAACACCTTGAGGCGAGCTCTCAGCGGTTGATCACCCCCAGCCCCCCGAGCACACCCGCCACGGCCATGAACCAGAGGGGCGAGATCCGGGTGCGCAACATCAGCACGCAGACCAGCAACGACACGATCAGCCCGGGGGTGTTGGTGTCAGCGGTGTGAAGAATCTTCAGGCCCACGGCGAAGAGGATGCCCAAGGTGATCGGACCGAGCCCCCGCTCGAAGGCGATCCGCCAGGGCGAATCCCGCAGCCGGTTCCAGCGCAGGCAGGCCACCACCATCAGCAAGGTGGAGGGCAGGAGGATGGCCAGTTCCGCCCCAAAGGCGCTGAGCAGGGCCCAGCCGGGTCCCTCCGGCCAACCCGCCCCCATCCCCAGCAATCCCACCAGCATGGAACTCGGACCGGGAGCCGCCTCGGCGAGGGCATAGAGGTCGGCGAACTGGGTGGAGGTGAGCCAGCAGAACTGATTGACGCTGATCTGGTGGTATTCGCTGAGCAGGGTGTTGCCACCCCCCAGCGAGAACAGGGACAGGCCCAGGAAGGTGCCCATCACCTGCAGGAGATGGCCGAGGTCGTTGAGGCGCATCGGCTCGCAATGGGCCAGCTGGCCGGCCGGAGCGGGGAAAGCAGCCGCGCCCAGCAAGACGAGGAAGGGGGACAGAGCCATGAGGGGGGAGGGGGAACACCCTGTAAGAGCGGGAGCGGCAGGGCTGAACGAGAGCGAGGCTCAGGGATTGGGCAGCCGGGACACCCCATCGCGGGGCCAGTACCAGGCCATGGCAAGGGGGCCAGCCACCAGCAGCAACGGCACCAGGCGCACATGGAACCGCTCCATCGCCACCAGGGTGGCCGCAGCAAGCAGGAGGGCCACGGGATCGCGGCGGTACTGGCCGAGGATCTTGAAGCCCATCGAGAGGGCCATGCCGGCGGCTGCGGCCACCACCCCGGCCAGCACCCGGTCGATCGCTGGCAAGGTGTGGAAGGAGAAATAGGCCAGCCCCAGCACCATCAGCAGGGTGAAGGGCAGCAGCAGCATCCCGGCCAGGGCCACCAGGGCCCCGCGAAGGCCATGGAAGAAGGTGCCTAAATACACCGCCATGTTGATCTGGTTCGGCCCCGGGAAGAGGCGGGCCACCGTGAGGCCGGTGAGGAACTCCTCGTTGCTCAGCCAGCGGCGCTCCTCCACAACGATTCGCTGGCTCCAGGCCGAAAGGCCACCGCCGAAGGCCGAGAGGGCCACCTGCAGCATCCCCACGAACAGCTGCCGCAGGGTGGGCGGATTGGAACCGGTGCTGGCTGGGGCCCCAGAGGCTGACGGCGGACTCGGGAGCGGGCCCGGGGGAGGATCAGTCATGAACGAAATGGGGATCAGGCGGCAGCTCGCCAGCCTCATGCAGGCTGGGATCGAGTGGATCGGGGGCCTCATAGCGGCTGGCCTGCTTCCAGTCAGCCAGGAAGGTGCGTCGCAGCCGATCCACCACCTCCGGCGCATCGCTCTCGATGCCGAGTTCGCGGCGCAGGTCGAAGGCGCTGCGGTCGATATTCATCGAACCGGTCTGGGCGTAATGGCTATCCACCAAAATCAACTTGGCATGGAGCTTGAGGTGCTTCTGGCGCCGCACCTTGACCCCGAAGCGCTGCATGATCCTCAGGGAGGCGAAGGTGTCGTAGATGTCCCAGTCGCTGATGCCGTGCTTGCCGCCGCAGAGCAGGCGCACCTTCACACCCCGCTCCCGGGCGCTGATGATGCGATCGAGGATCACCGCATCCACGAACTTGGGATGCTGGATCCAGAGGGAGCGGCTGGCAGCGTCGATGATGCGGGCCATCTGGCCGCGGCTATGGGAGCTGCTCCAGACCAGACCGACATTGAGATCGGGCTCGAAGAACGCCCGGTTCCAATCCGCTTCGAAACCGACGATCACCTGATCGACCACGGCGGCATTGGCTGAAACGATGCCGTAATCACGGGTTTCGTTGAAATACTTGTCGGCCAGATTGAAGGTGGAGATCAGGGCGGCCCCCCGGTCGATCACCATCGATTTCTCGTGGGTGACCGGGAAGGCTTCGTGGGTCCAGGCCACCGAGATTCCCGAACTCTCCAGCCGGGCGAAGCTGTCGTCGTTCCAGCGATCACCGCCGGAGGTGTGGGGATTCAGCATCACCCGCACCTGCACCCCCCGGCCCTGGGCCCGCAGCAGAGCCTCGATCACCGGCTCGGACTGGAGCTTGAACTGTTTGAGAAGGAGCTGCTCCCTGGCGGAGTCGATCAGCTCGACCACCACGGCGACTCCGTCCTCGGGCATCACCAACAGCCTCTGGTGGGATTGAAGGGAGGTGACCATCGAAGCGGACTGGAGTGGACTCTTTTTAGGCCAGCCACCCCGGCAGCCAGCCGGTTGCGGGGGGAGCTGCATCGCCCGGCCTGGCACGGGGGGCAGGGGCTGCACCGGACCGTCTGCCCCGGCCCGTCGCCGACGGACCTCGCGCTTGGCGTGACGGTGTCGAAATCGCGACTCCCCGAGGCGAGGGCCCTAACCTGGAAGGTCAACGCAGGACGCCGTGACGCCAGCCTCCGCCCGTATCATCCTGATCTGCTCCGGCAAGGGAGGCGTCGGCAAGACGACCCTCACCGCCAACCTGGGCATCGCTCTGGCGCGGCTCGGCGAGCGCACGGTGGTGATCGATGCCGACTTCGGCCTGCGCAACCTCGACCTGCTGCTGGGTTTGGAAAACCGGATCGTGTACACGGCCCAGGAGGTGCTGGCGGGCAGCTGCCGGCTTGAGCAGGCCCTGGTGAAGCACAAGCTGGAGCCCAACCTCTCCCTGATGCCGGCCGGCAACCCGCGCATGCTCGAGTGGCTGACCCCGGATGACATGAAGACCGTGGCCAACCTGGTGGCCGAACGGGCCGACTACGTCTTGATCGACTGTCCGGCCGGGGTTGAGCAGGGCTTCAAAAACGCGGCCGCGGCCTGCCGGGAAGCGATCGTGATCACCACACCGGAGATGTCGGCCGTGCGCGACGCTGACCGGGTGATCGGGCTGCTCAACAGCCAAGGCATTCAGCCCGTGCAATTGGTGCTGAACCGGGTGCGCCCGAAGATGGTGGCCAACCAGGAGATGCTGGCGGTCGACGATGTGACCGACATCCTCGCCTTGCCCCTGCTGGGGCTGGTGGTGGAGGACGAACAGGTGATCGTGTCCACGAACCGCGGCGAACCCCTCACCCTCAACGGCACCAGCTCACCGGCCGCCAGGGCCTACATGAACGTGGCCAGGCGGCTGCGGGGCGAGGGGGTGCCCCTGATCGACCCCTCCAAGGAGCGGCGCGGCCTGCGGGCCCGCCTGATGGCCAAGTTGCGCAAATCCGGCAATTTCTGAGGCGATGACCCTGATCGATTTCATCCAGCGCCTTCTGGGCCGCGATAAGCCCAGCGGTGCCCTTGCCCGGGAGCGCCTGCAACTGGTGCTGGCCCACGACCGCAGCGACCTCAATCCCGAACTGCTCGAGCAGATGCGCCGCGAGATTCTCGAGGTGGTGCAGAAGTATGTGGAAATTGATCTGGAAAGCGGCGATGTGAGCCTGGAGACCGGTGATCGGGTCACAGCCCTGGTGGCCAACCTGCCGATCCGCCGCGCCCGGCCGCTGGCCATCCCCCGAACCGCCGGCGCCTCGGTTGCTGCAGCCCCCGTGGCGGCGACCGCCGCAACCGAGGCCGCCGAAGCGCCGGATGCGGTGGTGGGCCATGGGGAGAACGGGGCTTCGACGGGCCAGCAAAGCGACCCGGACGAGGTTGATGCCGAGAAGGCCGCGGTGGCGGATCCCGGGCTCCCGGGCTGAACGACCCTGGCCTCCCGGCCGGGTTCGATCGAGCCGCCAGGAACCCTGGCAGGGGGCGGGAACCCTGGCATGAGCCGATGGCATCTCCGCCATGACCCTCCTTCACAAGATCACCGACGATCCTGAAATCAGTCCCGCCGAGCAACGGGTGCTGGCGGTGCTCAGGAGCGGCGCTAGCAACCGGGAGATCGCCGCGGTGCTCTACCTGAGTGTGCGCACGGTGGAAAGCCACATCTCCAGCCTTCTGGCCAAGACCGGTTGCCGGAACCGCACCCAGCTGGTGCTGCGCGCCCCGATCGAGCCGTAGGCTCAGGAGGGCCCCTGCAAGGGCGGACGCCGGCTTAGCTCAGTGGTAGAGCAGCGCTTTTGTAAAGCGAAGGCCATCGGTTCAAATCCGTTAGCCGGCTTCGGGGATGAAGATGGTTAGGGCACCCGGACGGAGGTGGCCAGCCTGCGGCGGCAGCCCCGATCAAGCAGACCGCTTGGACCGGGAACAGAATCGGCCTTAGTCCCTGCCCAAGACGGTCTTGCCCGGGCGGACACCAGCCCATGAGCCCCTTGACGCCGCTGCATCACCTCCCCCGTCCGGCCCAGAACCTTCCCTACCTGATCGCGCTGGCGGTGGCACCGCTGATCAATCTGGCGATCAGCATCAACAGCTTTCACCACTTCCAAACCCTTTCCGGGCAGCAGCTACCGATCAATCACTGGATCTTCGGGGTTTCGAAGTTTGTGCTGAGCGGCATTCTGATCCTGCTGACCATCAATCTGCTGCGCACCCTATGGCTCGGCCATCACCAGACTAGTGACGATCACGGCTGGGATCTACTCCTACAAGCTCGGCTCCTTCTATCTTCTTGTGATCGCTCTTGGGCTTTATTGCTCCCTCAACCTGATCTTTCTCTTCTGGTACTGGTTCATTGATTACCCTGATCAGGTGCGGCATCTGCATCAGCCGCAGCATCTCTGCCAGATCATTTTTCCGCGCGAGGCGGTGAGTGCGAATGCTGGTTGGCTGCCGGGGTGCCTGGATTATCTCTACTTCACGGTGATGACCAGCAACACACTCGGTGCGCCCGAAAATCATTCACCCGTGGGCACCAAGGTGAAGCTGATCCAGTTACTCCACTCCACCTTGATGCTGGTGCTGCTGGTGATCGTGATCTCGCGGGCGGTAAACACGCTGAGCTGAGCTGAGCTGAGCTGAGCTGAGCTGGGGGGGGGCCACCGGCCCCGGCGGGAGGGCCCACAGCTCAGATCTCCGGCAGGCGTGCCCCCTCCAGGCGGGCCGCCTCGAGCCGGGCGGAATCGATCCGGGCATGGCGCAGATCACAGCCGCGCAGATCGGCCTGGCGCAGATCGGCGCCGCTGAAATCGGTGCCATAGAGGCTGGCCTCCTGCAGGCAGGCCTGGCGGAGGTTCGCGCCGTTGAACTGGGCGAAGCTGAGGTCGGCGCCGCGGAAGTCGGCGCGGCCGAGGTCGGTGAGCTGATCGAGGCCGGAGCGGAAATCGGCCTCCACCAGCCGGGCCCGCTGCCAGAGGCTGGCGGCGGCCACCACCCCGCGCAGACAGGCGCGGTGCAGCAGCGCCTCGCTGAAGTCGGCCCCCTGCAGACGGGAGCCGGACAGGTCGGCCTCCTGCCAGAGGGAGCCCTGCGCCCGCACCATCGAGAGATCGGCGCCCCACAGGAGGGCCCGCTGGAAAGCGCAGCCGACCAGATCCGCACCCGTGAAGCGGGCATGGCCGAACCGGGCCTCCAGAAAACAGCCCTCCCGGAGGTTGCAACCAGCCAGGTCGAGGTCCACCCCATCGAGGTCGGCGAGGCTGAGGCCGCTGAACTCGCGCTGGCCGGCGGCCAGGGCGGCGCGCAGGTCGTCGAGGGAGCGGGGCATGGGCTGGCGGGTGGCCTGATGCTGGCTCAGAGGATGGCCGCCAGGGCGTCGAACTGCTGGCGGCGGGTGGC
Organism: Cyanobium sp.; assembly: GCA_044345855.1. Taxonomy (GTDB): domain Bacteria; phylum Cyanobacteriota; class Cyanobacteriia; order PCC-6307; family Cyanobiaceae; genus Cyanobium. Next base: position 12,746 of record JBIJAG010000037.1, read on the forward strand.
GAGCAACAGCTTCTCTGCCTGGCCGATCAGCTTGAACACGGCCCTGTCGCTGACCTCATAGAACACCAGCGAACCCTCCGGGTGGCGCTGCACCACCCCGGCGATGGTGAGCAGCTTGAGGTGCTTCGACACCAGGGCCTGGCTGAGGCCAGTGGCCTCCACCACCGCGGTCACATTGCGGGGGCCGTCCCGCAGGGCCATGAGCACGGCGAGCCGGTTGGACTCGGAGAAGACCTTGAAGTACTCGGCCAGGGGTTCCATGGGGCGGGCAGAGACGGAAATGGAGATTGAGATGGAAATGGAGATAGGGAGTGGACTGGGCTTAGCCGGACTGGTCTGGTCTGGGCTGACTGGGCTGCCTTACGGACTGTGCTGACTGGGCTGGGCTGGACCGGACTGACCGACTGCCTGGACCTGAGTGGGCTGGACTGGACCGGACTCGAGCCTTGCGGCTGGACTGGGCCGGGCCGGGATTTGGCGGCCGGGCGGCCTGGAGAAGTCAGAGCAGCACTCGCTTGCTCGCAAACGTACCACGGATTCAAGCCATCGCATCAAGATGGACTCATGCTGAGCCAGTATCATGCTTTCGTTATTCCATTAAGCGATGACCGCAACCCTGCTCCGCCCTCCATCCCAGCTCAACTCCCCACCCCATCTCAACCGCTGGCCGCGGTTGTGGCCAGACCAACGCCTGCTGCTGGAACGGCAGCACGACCGACTTGAGCAGCAGCTCACCATCCTGCTCCAGTGGCACCATCCCGAGGCCCCGGCCTGGAGCGCCGAGGAGGAGGCCGCCTGCGACCACGCCTCACAGATCCTGCTGCGGAATCTGAAGCTGCACCTGAGGCTCGAGGAGCGCTGGCTGGACAACTGGGGGTGCCTCAGCCACGGCCATCGCCTGGCCCATCGCCACGCCAACAAGGCCGCCCTGGAGGGCTGGCTGGGCTGCGGCCGCGATCGGGACCGACGCTTCGCCTGGCTGGAGGGCCTCAGGAATTGGTTCGTGGCCCACCGCGATGGCGCCGACGCCCGCGCCTACAGCCTCGCTCAAGTCGCATCTCAGGGCCTATGTCGCCGCTCTGGAGCGCGGTGAGCTGCCGGTGAAGCGGGGCTCAGCGGGCGTTGGCCAGGATGCGGCGCAGCTCCTCGTTGAGGTCGCGCAGCACCGAGCGGGGGCTCACCGCATCGAGCAGCTCCAGGATGGCGTTCACCTCGGCCTGGCTGATGGCGCGGTTGCCGGTGACGGCCTCAAAATTGGCCTTCACCACGTGGTCGCGGATCTCCGCCTCCGTGGCGCTGCGGGCCGCGAGCTCGCTCACATAGGGATTGGAGCGGGCGGCCTGGATCAGGGCCTTGTTGAGCAGCTCGTAGGAGATCTCCCCCTTCTTATTGGTGTAGGCCTTCACGATCGCTTGGTAATCGGCGCTGTTCACCGTGGCCAGATCGGCGCTGGAGGGTTCCTCGGCCAGCTCCGGCGACGCGGCCTGGACATCCACGGCGGCTGGAGCCGGGGCGCCGGGCACCGCCGCCGGCGAACGCACCGGGCCGCGGCTGCTGTAGGGCAGCCCGGAGGTGAGCTCCAGGGCTTCCTGGAACGCCTCCAGCGGGAAGAGGTCGGCGGGGGTGTTGGCGGCTGGATCGGGCTGGCCGCTCTGGTGGTTCAGCAGGGCCAGGCCGGGCTGGGCGGTGTCGGGGCGCAGGATCACCACCCCCGACTGGCCGCCCCGCAGCTTCTGGCGGTAGGCCACGGCCTCCAGGCTGGAGAGTTCGACGAGGCGGGTTCGGATGACCATGGGGGGAGAGTCGGTCTGATCGGGAAGCTAGGCACGGGATCGGGCCTCCCCCAGGTGTCGGGCGGCACAGAGTTGCGGTGCCCATTCGCGGGCCCTACAGCGCCCCAAGACGTGAGCGATCATCTGGCTGCCTCCTTGAATGGCGCTGGATCGCCAAGGCCAGATCCTCCGTGAGGAGAGCGCCGTAAGGGAATCCCATGGGGCCGCTTCCACCCTCTTCCATCGGCTTCCATCTGACGATGATTGACCTCGATCAGATGGCCGCAGAACAATGGTGTTGTCCCCATCGCCGCAGGCCCCCTCGGGTTTAACGCCATGTTCTTCGACCTTCAATATCTCGTTCTGACCATCCCAGCCCTGCTCTTCAGCCTCTGGGCCCAGCGGAAGGTGCACAGCACGTTCGATCGTTTCGCCAAAGTAGGTGTGCAATCCGGATACAGCGGCGCCCAGGCCGCCCAGGCGGTCATGCAGATCGCGGGGGTGCAGGGTGTGCGGATCGAGCGCCATGAAGGCTTCCTCAGCGACCACTACGACCCCCTCGCCAAGGCCCTGCGACTTTCACCGCACGTCTACGACGGCAAGTCCATCTCCTCGGTCGCCGTGGCTGCCCATGAGGCCGGTCATGCCATTCAGGACCAGGTGGGCTATCCGCCCCTGGTGTGGCGCTCGGCCCTGGTGCCCCTCTGCAATGTGGGCAACATGATCTGGATCTTTCCCTTCATGGCTGGTCTGGTGCTCCGCCAGCTCTCCTTTTCACCCCTCCTGATCTGGACAGGCATTGGCCTGTTCGCAGCCGTGGTGGTGTTTCAGATCATCACCCTGCCCACGGAATTCAATGCCTCCAACCGGGCGAAGGCGGTGCTGGCGAGCACGGGGATTGTGTCCACCCAGCAGGAGGCCGATGGTGTAAAGAGGGTGCTGGATGCCGCCGCCCTCACCTACGTGGCGGCCGTGGCCGCATCCTTGCTGCAGCTGATCGATCTGGTGCTCCGCCAACGCAGGTAAGAAGTCTTTGTCTGGTGACGCATGCCGATGCTATGGGCATTCTGTTGATTCTTCGAACGCCTGCTTCAGCGGCGCCCATAGCCCAAGGCCCCGCGCCCGACCAAAATGCCGCCAGCCATGGACGACCGCTGCAAGCCGTGTTGGCTGGATGCGGCTTGAGATGTTGCTTGTATCGACTATTTGACTGGCTTTGCGATTTCAATGGCAAAGTCGCCCATTTGCTCAATGAGTGTGGCAAGGGAGATGTATGGGAATGTGCCCTTTTCGGTCACAAATCCACTCTGTGCCAGCCACATCGGCACAGTGCGAGAGATCGCCGAAGTGGTGCCACCCGCATGCTTGACCGTGTTTGCCAGCTCATTTGCTCGTTCATCGATTGAGTCATCACCGCGACGGCAGACTTTGTCGTCGATTGAAATCCGATTGAAGACTTGAACACCTACTTGCCAGTTGAGCAGACAGGCCTCCCATTCGCATAGCGCCTCAAAGTATCGGGGAATGTTGGGGCTACCTGGTCGTGCCATCCTCGCATAGCTCAAAGTCAGATTGCGGGCCAGTCTGTACTTGGTAATTGCAGTGCTTGCGCGATAAATGATGTTAAAAATCTGAGACTTCATTGGCTCACCATAGCTGTGCTGAAAGGCACTGGTCAAGAAATGGTTGAAAAGCCAGTCCGACTCTCCTCGCAGCGACTCTTTCAACTCCGGAATGCTGGCATCAACAAAGTCGTGAATGCCGGGAGCGACAAATCGATCAAGAATTTCTTGACTCCACTGTATTGTCATGGGTGCCTCGTGCATCTCAGGCAATTATCGCTGGGTGAGTAACCCAGCCAACTCTTTATTGGAAGGTTCCGATAACCACTCCTGCTCCCTCTTGGCCTTCTGCAAACCAAGACAACGGGTGCTCAGGCCCTTCGACCAAATCCTGTTCCAGCATAGGGTTTGAAGTAAAGACCCTAACCGCACATGTGGCTTGCGGGACCGCGAACCACATGTGCGTGCTGCTACACAAAATCTGCAGTGCTGCGGTTGACCTCATTCCAAGTCCGCAGGCAAGGTCATGAGCCCGCCCCATCCGGTTCCCGGACATCACCCCCCACCCGTAGCGCCGGTCTCACTGACGGCAAATGGATCTTTTGGCACTGGTGATACTGCTTTTGTCGGTTTGGTGCCAGGGAGTAACTCAAAGTCTGTCGTGAACCTGACGAGCAGGCCCCTGAGTTGATCAAAGGGTTTCCGATCTCCGACAAATGTTGCTTTGCCAGCCTTGATTAAATCATCAAAGGTTGCAGTGCCACCCATCACAGATTCAAGGTCGCTGCGATTCACCGTGACCGTTAGATTTGGGTTAGTCGACTGCTGGCCTTTGATGTTGGTGAGCGTTGCATTGCTCAGCTCCACCACAAACTTTTCTCCATTGTCAGGCGTGATCAGGTTGATAACAAACTTCAAGCCGTCTGCCTTGGTGCTATCAAGGCGGATACCCAGGTAGTTCAGCCAGAGATCTGTTGACATCCCGCGAATCGTATCCGGTCCACTGGATTTCGGTGCTGCACCAGCGGGCATGCCGCGACGTAATTCATAAGCTGCACCTAAGAAGCTGTTGCGAACACTGGGACTTTCCTTTTGGTAACCAATTTGCTCGTAGACATCCGCCAGTAAGTCTTTGGCTGCCACGTTATTCGGCTGGGCGTAAACTAATTTATTCAGGATTTCCGTGGCTTCTCTGTACTTGCCCTGGCTGTAGAGCTGCTTTCCTTTTCTCATAATCTTATTAGGTCCGCCCATCATCTCAACATATAATGGTGCCGAATCCTGCGGTGAAAGCGGCATCAGCGTTGCAGGGTTGGCATCCCAGTAGCCAAGATAGCGATTAATCACAGCACGACTGTTGTGTTCCTCGGAGCCGTGGTAGCTGTGGGCCGACCATTGGTTTTGCAGGCTCTTAGGTAGCTTGTAAACGTTGTGGATCTCGTTGATCGTTACCCCTTGGTTGGCGAGATGCAGAACCTTGTTGTTGAGGTTGGCGTAGGCGTCACGCTGGGTGCGCATCACTTCCTGGATGCGACCATTGCCCCAACGGGGCCAGCTATGGGCGGCAAACATATAATCCGCTTTTGTTCCATAGCGGTATAGTGCCTCATTGATGTGCTTGGACCAGGCCAGCGCATCTCGCACGAGTGCGCCGCGTAGCGTGTAGATATTGTGGATGGTTCCTGTGATATTTTCGGCGGCCCAGAAAGCTTTAAATTGTGGAAACCAGGTGTTCATTTCTGATGGTGCCTCGGTTCCAGGAGTGTTCTGGAACTCCATCGTGATGCCATCAATCGTTAAGGTTTCAAAATCTTTTTCGATGTAGCGGGTCGGTTGGATCAAACCAATGCTGCCATTGGCCGTATTCTTTCCAATCGACTGGTCGACGTGGCCGAAGGGACTACGTGGTAGCAACACTCCATACTGGAAGAACATCCGCCGGTTCATGGCATTGCCGGCATAGACATTCTCCGCGATCGCATGTTCCATGAAGCCCACTGGCGCGATGATCGGCACCTTTTTGCTTTTGACGTCAGCCTCGTCCACCACACCACGGACACCGCCGTAATGGTCGGCATGGGAATGCGAGTAGACAACTGCCACCACTGGCCGCTTGCCGAGCTTTGCGTTGATGAAATCGAGCGCTGCCTTGGCTGTTTCCTTGGTCGTCAGGGGGTCAAAGACGATCCAACCGGTATCGCCCTTGACAAAGCTGATATTGGCGAGGTCGAACCCACGCACCTGATAGATCTTGCCAGGCACCACCTCATAGAGGCCATAGGCCATGTTCAAAATGGCCTGCCGCTGCAGTGATGGATGGATGCTGTCGAAATTTTTGCCCTGCAGCAGAAACTCGTAACTACCCATATCCCAGGCCACATTGCCGGCCTCGGCTTTGATTTGTTTGAATTGTGGTACGGCGATCAGTCCCCTCTTGGCTTCTTGGAAGTCCCGCTGGTCCTCAAACGGCAAAATTTTTCGTTGGCCGTTCTGAAGTTCGACCGTAAACTTTGACGGATATTTGCCTTTTGGGTCGAAATGCTTGCCTTCCATGGCGCCTGGTCCGGCAACCACTGCGCCACCACCTGAGGCATAGCTGGGGCCACATATGAATAAAGCACTTGCCACAGCCAGGCCAAGTGTTTTGTTGCGCGTCATCTGAGTTTTCCTGTTCGTTGATTGACTTGCCAGGGCCAGCTTAAGGTGTTTAGGTGTTCCTTGTAAACAGACTCTCCTTAACCTTCGGCCCGAATAATCTGGTCAGTTTCAACAGCAAGATGGTGGTAACTCTTGCCATCTCCTGGCCGCAGTGAGCTGGGGGGCAAACAAGAATCTTTTGGAGGCGGCTCAGAGGAATGGCATTGTTATTCTGTCCCCGATCTCTGCTAAGGGCCGTCCTTCACTACATCCTCCGACTCCCTGAGCAACTCCAAACATTCTCTCCTCAGCTTCGGGACATCCTGAAGAGCGGTTTCATACACAGTCTCGTGATCAACTGAAGCATAGTTATGGGTCAGTATATTGCGCAACCCAATTGCTTTTTCAAAATACGTGTCTATCGAGATGTCCGTAAGAATAGAAGCGATAGAATCACATGCATCAATGATGTCACAGAGGTAGGCGGTTATCTCACGAGCCATAGATTATCCTCTTGGTCTTCTCGATCTCACGAGCGATAATCGCATTGCGCACGGCCCCACTCATGACGAGATCTACCCTGGTGCCAAGTACTCTTTGCAGCTCATCAAGCATCTCAAAATAAGCATGGAATTTTGCGTGACCACCAATGGGAGCGAATTCGACGAGAAGATCCACATCGCTTTCCCCTGGTCGAAAATCGTCCCTAATAGCTGAGCCAAACGCGAAAAGCCGCTGAACGCTGTACTTGCGGCACAGCTCGGCAATGGCTTCTTTGTGATTCTCGAGAATAGCGGTCATGTTGCACCTCTTCAGCCATTCTACCTGACACAGTAGATCATGTGGGCAGATAAAGCCTCCCCTCAATCGCGTCGTATTCGAACAGCTCGGCGTAGCGGCCCCAGTCCACGGTGGTGGCCAGCTGGCGCTCGGCTTCCTGGAGGGGGAAGTAGTCGTCCCAGATGCCGAGGAAGAAATCGGAGCGCATGGCGCGGTTTTCCTTCTCCTGCAGGGTGTGCACGATGCTGCTGAGCACCGGCACCCGGCCCAGGGCCTGCTGGCGGAAGAGGTCCTTGCTGCGCAGGATCGTGGTGGTGGCGAAGTCGCGGCCGATCGCGGTGAGGCGCACATCACCATCAGCCACCTCCGCGAAGCCCAGCAGCACGGCCGCATCGAGCAGGGGCAGCAGATCATCCACCTCCAGCTGCAGCCGCTGGGCCAGCTGGGGAATCGAGCCATCGCCATCGCGCTTTTCGGCCACCAGCTCCAGCAGGCCGCTGATTCCCCCCACCCGCACATGCGGCAGGGGCCGGGCGAAAGGAGAACCGCTGCTGCGCTGGGGGGAGCGCTCCGGGCCGGCGCCGGCCAGCGCCGCGCCGCTCTCGGGCCCCTCCACCTCGCCGGTCACCGCGATGTCCGGGTTGGTCATCACCGAATAGATGTAATCCACCAGGGCCTTGAAGCGGGGGTGGTTGCGGTCGTGGGGGCGGGGCAGGTTCACCTGCAGCTCGCCGCGGATCCGGCCGGGCTTAGAGCCGAGGATCACCACCCGATCCGCCAGATACACGGCCTCCTCGATGTTGTGGGTCACGATCAGGATGCTCTTGGAAGGGAAGGTGCCGGCATTCCAGAGGTCGTCGATCTCGCCGCGCAGGTTCTCGGCGGTGAGCACATCGAGGGCGCTGAACGGTTCATCCATGAACAGCACCTCCGGGTTGAGCACGAAAGCGCGCGCGAAGCCCACCCGTTGCTTCATGCCGCCCGAGAGCTCCTTGGGGTAGGCGTTCTCGAAACCATCGAGGCCCACGATGTCGATCGCCTTGAGGGCCCGCTCGCGCCGCTCGGCCAGCGGCACATGCCGGGCCGCCAGCCCCAGCTCCACGTTCTCCTGCACCGTGAGCCAGGGCAGCAGGGCGAAGCTCTGGAACACCATCGCCAGGTTGGGATTGGCGCCGCGCATCGGCAGGCCGTTGCTGCGCACCTCCCCCTGGCTCGGCCGGATCAGGCCGGACATGATCCGCAGCAGGGTGCTCTTGCCGCTGCCGCTGCGCCCCAGCAGGGCCAGCACCTCGCCGCGGTGCACCGAGAGGGTCACATCGCCCAGCACCGTGAACTCGCCCTTGCCATCGGGCAACGGGAAGCGCTTGGAAACGTGGTCAACGGTGATCAGGTCCATCGGGGGCGCTGAGATGAGGCGGAGACGGGCGGAGCGGGGTGTGGACGTTGGGGCCAGGGGCAACAAGAGAATGCATCAGAGGTGGTATTTGCTTTCGGCCAGGTCGTAGAGGCGGCGCCAGAACAAACGGTTGAAGCCCACCACGAACAGGCTCATCATCCCGATGCCCAGGGCGATGCGGGGCCAGTCGCCCCGGCCGGTGGCCTCGGCGATGTAAGCCCCCAGGCCGCTGGCGGCCAATGTGGTGCTGCCCCAGCTCACCACCTCCGACACGATGCTGGCGTTCCAGGCGCCGCCGCTGGCGGTCACCCCGCCGGTGACCCAGGCCGAGAAGATCCCCGGGATAATCAGCTTTCGCCAGCGCTGCAGCCCCTTCAGCCCCACGTCGTCGGCCATCTCCCGGAGGTCGGAAGGGATGGTCTGGGCGCCGGCGATGGCATTGAAAAGGATGTACCACTGGGCCCCGAGCGCCATCAGCAGGATCGAACCCCAGCCGATCGGGATCTGGAAACGGACGAAGAAGAGGGTGGCGAAGGGGAAGATGAAATTGGCCGGAAACGAGGCCAGGAATTGCACCAGCGGCTGCAGCAGCCGCGCCAGGCGGGGGTGGAAGCCGATCGCCACGCCGATCGGGGTCCAGATCAGGCTGGCCAGCACCAGCAGCAGCGACACCCGCGCCAGGGTGAACAGCCCCAGGCGGAACACGGTGGCCACCTCGGCCAGGCCCACCCTGGTGAGCACGAAATGGAGCAGGGCGGCCAGCAGGGCGCCGATCAACACCAGCAGCGCCAGGTTGAACAGGCGCTCCTGGCCGGGCGACGCGGGCTCCTCCTCGCGGTCCTGCACCGGGCCGAGCAGGGCGGACATCAGCCGGTCCACCCCCTCGAACGCCGGCGTGGAGGCCTCCGCCACCAGGCGGGGAATGTGGGCGGTGGTGAGCAGGTCGTAGAGCCAAGATTCGGGCGCATCACCCGAGGCGCTCAGCTCCAGCCGGAAGCTATCCGACCAGGCCACCAGCGGCCGCCAGAAGAGCTGATCCACCAGCAGGATCACCACCGCCATGGTGGCCATCGCCCAGCCCAGGGCCCGCAGATCCTGGGCGGCGATCGCCGCCGCCACGTAGGAGCCGATGCCCGGCAGGGTGTAGTCGCGGTTGAGAACGCTGATCGCCTCGCTGGCCGCCACGAAGAACCAGCCGCCGCCGAAGCTCATCATCGCGTTCCAGAGCAGCGGGATCGCGGCGGAGGGCAGCTCCAGGCGGGTGAAGCGCTGCCAGCGGGAGAGGCGATAGAGGGTGGTGGCCTCGCCCAGCTCCTTCGGCACCGTGCGCAGCGATTGATAGAAGGAGAAGGTCATGTTCCACACCTGGCTGGTGAAGATCGCGAAGATCGACGCCGCCTCCAGGCCCAGCAGGCTGCCGGGGAACAGGGCGATGAAGCCCGTGACCGTGATCGAGAGGAAGCCCAGCACCGGCACCGACTGAAGGATGTCGAGCAGGGGCACCAGCACCCGTTCGGCGCGGCGGTTGTGGGCGGCGAGCCAGCCGTAGATCAGGGTGAAGAGAAGCGAGGCCGCCAGCGCGATGAACATGCGCAGGGTGGAGCGGGCCGCGTAGTCGGGCAGGTTGCGCGGATCGAGCGACACCGTGGGGCTCACATCCGGCGGCCGGAAGCTCACCATCGCGCCGGCCCCCACGTGGGCGACCACCCCCAGCAGGGCCAGCACGCCGAGGATCACCGCCAGATCAGGAAGCCCGAACGACCCACTCCGGCGGAGCGACTCAGGCTCCGGCAACGGTTTCATGGCGATTTCCCCGCTGGCGCGACTGTACGGAGGCGGCCGGGTGTCAGGGATGACGTTGGGGGCAGCTCCAGGGCCCAACTGCAGCGCGACCCTTGAAGGGCCGGGCTGGACATGGCGATCACCGCCACCTGTCTCCCGGCGCACATCAGCCGCTGCGCCACCATCGAGCACGGGCGATACAGTGCGCGCTCGCCTGACCGGGGATCACCCCATGGCCTCGGAACCGAACCGGGCCGACCCGAATCAGGGCTCGATCTCATCGCCGCCTCCCCCGTCTTCCCCCGCAGACCCCTCGTCCCGGTGGAGGTCTGGCCGGGGGCTGTGGTCGCGCCTTCCGGCCCCCTGGCGGCCGCTGCTGCTGCTCGCCCCGATCGCCGCGGCCCTGCTGGTTCGGGGTCTGCTCAACACCGCCCCCGCCCCCAGCCGCCGGCCGCCGCCCCTGGTGCAGACCGCGCCGGTGGTGCTGGGGTCGATGGAGGAGCGCTATCCCGTTAGCGCCGAGGTGAAGCCCCTGGTGTCGGTGGAGGTGCGGCCGGAGGTAAGCGGCACGATCCAGCGCCTCTTCTTCCAGGAGGGCACCGAGGTGCGCCGCGGTGATCCCCTCGCCCTGATCAATCCCACCCCGTATCAGGTGGCCCTCGATCAGGCCCGCGCCAACACCAGCCGGGCCCGGGCCCGAATCGGGGAGGCCCAGGCCCAGCGGCGGCTGGCCGAGGCCCAGCTGCGCCTCGCCAGCGACCGGGCCCGCCGCTACGTGGGGCTCAGCCGCCAGGGGGCGCTCAGCCGCGACGACGAAGACAACTACCGCACCCAGGAGCTGGTGGCCCGCGCCAACCTCTCCGCCCTCGAAGGCAGTGCCGCCAGCGCCGAAGCCGAGCTTGCCGCCGCCCGCGCCGCCGAGGCCGCCGCCCGCCTCAATCTCAACCACACGCTGGTGCGCGCACCGATCAGCGGTCGCATCGGCCAGCAGCGGATCAGCCCGGGCAACCTGGTGCGCGAACAGGAGGGCAAGCCGCTGGTGGTGATCAACCAGACCAGCCCCCTCGATGCGGTGTTCGGCATCCCCCAGCGCTGGGAGGAGAGGATTCAGGTGGGCCAGCGCCTGCGGATCGAGGGGCGTCCGGGGCTGGAGGGAAGGATCGTGTCGCTCGACAACACCACCAATGCCAGCACCGGCACCGTGCTGGCCAAGGCGCGGCTGGAGGGCAACACGGCGGGCCTGACCCCCGGCGAGACCGTGAATGCCAGCCTGTTGGTGCGGCGTCTCGATGGCGCCCTGCTGCTGCCCAGCCCGGCGGTACAGCGGGGCCAGCAGGGGCCCTTCGTGTACAGCGCCCGCGGCGGCAAGGCCGTGCTGGTGCCCGTGAAGGTGCTGGCCAGCGATGGCCGCCGCACCGCCGTGGAGGCGGACCTGCAGCCCGGTGAGCCGGTGGTGGTGGCGGGTCAGTTCGCACTGATGCCCGGCGGCCCGCTGCGCACGGGGGCCGATCGCAAAGCCAGCGGAGCTGGCGGCAGCGGCGAGGGCCAGCCCGGATCAGGGACTGCCGCCGGCAATCGGCCAAGGCGGCAGCAACAGCAGCAGCAGCCATGAACCTCTCCGCAGCGGCGATCCGCCGGCCGATCGCCACCCTGCTGCTCAGCATCGCCCTGGTGCTGGCGGGCCTGGTGGGCTATGGCCAGCTGGCGATCAGCGACCTGCCGAACATCGATTTCCCCACCCTGCAGGTGAGCGCTTCGCTGCCGGGGGCCGATTCGGAAACCATGGCCAGCGCCGTGGCCCTGCCCCTGGAGCAGCAGTTCTCCAGCCTGCCGGGCCTCACCACCGTGACCTCCAGCAGCACCCAGTCGAGCAGCCAGATCACGCTGCAGTTCGACCTCTCCCGCGATGTCGACGCCGCCGCCCAGGACGTGCAGACCGCCATCTCCCAGGCGCAACGGCAGCTGCCGGCCGGCATGCCCAACCCGCCTTCGGTGCGCAAGGTGAACCCGGCCGAGCAGCCGATCCTCTATCTGGTGCTCACCTCCTCGGTGCTGCCGCTCTCGGAGGTGAATCGGGCCGCGGAGGTCCAGATCGCCCAGCGGCTCTCGATGCTGAACGGCGTGGCCCAGGTGAACATCTTCGGGGCCCAGAAATATGCGGTGCGGGTGAAGATGCGCCCCCAGCAGCTGGCGGCGCGCCAGCTGGGGGTGAACGACGTGGTGGCGGCGGTGCAGAGCGCCAACTCCACGATTCCGGCGGGCACCCTCTACACGCCTGAACGCACCTATGCGATCCGCGACAACGGCCGCCTGCTCGATGCCGCCGCCTTCGCCGATCTGGTGGTGGCCTACCGCAACGGCTCCCCAATCCGGCTCGCCGATGTGGCCGAGGTGAGCGACAGCGTGGCCAATGAACGGCTGGCCAGCCGCTTCAACGGCGTGCGCTCGATCGTGCTGGCGGTGCAGCGCCAACCCGGCAGCAACGCGGTGGCGATCAACCAGCGCATCCTGGAGATGTTGCCCGAGCTGCGGGAACGGATCCCCGCCGCGATCGATGTGCGGGTGCTTTTCGACCGCTCCGAGAGCATCCGGGCCGCCATCGACGACGTGCAGCAGTCGCTGCTGCAGAGCGTGCTGCTGGTGGTGGGGGTGGTGGTGCTCTTCCTGGGCTTCACCACCACCGCCCTGATCCCCGCTCTGGCGATCGCGGTGTCGTTGATCGGCACCTTCGCGGTGATGGCCGTGCTGGGCTTTTCGCTCGACAACCTCTCCTTGATGGCCCTCACCCTGAGCGTGGGCTTCGTGGTGGATGATGCCGTGGTGATGGTGGAAACGATCGCCCGCCTCCAGGAGGAGGGCCTCGATCGGCGTACGGCGGCCCTCAGGGGAGCCGAGGAGATCGGTCCAACAATCGTATCGATGACGATCGCGCTGATGGCGGTGTTCCTGCCGATCCTGCTGATGGGGGGCCTGCTGGGGCGGCTGTTCCGGGAGTTCGCCATCACCCTGAGCGTGGCGATCGCCTTCTCCGGCCTGGTGGGCCTCACGCTCACGCCGATGCTGAGCTCCCGCTTTCAGCAGGCCCCCGGCGGCAGCGGTGCTCCGGCGGAGCGGCAGGGGGCGCGGATCCTGCCGGAGGCTGGCGGTGGGGGCCTCCGGGGACTCGGGAGGCTGCTGCGCCGCGGCCAGCGCGGAATCGAGCGGCTGATCGCGGCCTTCAACCACCAGTTCGAGCGGCTGTCTCGCACCTACGCCCGCTCCCTCGATCAAGCCCTGCGGCACCCCCGGCCCACCCAGACCCTCTCCCTGCTGCTGGTGGGCCTGAGCCTGGTGTTCTTTCAGCTGATTCCCAAGGGCTTCATCCCCGATGTCGACACCGGCCAGATCACGGTGAGCACCCAGGCGGCCGAGGGGGTGAGCTTCACCACGATGGCCAAGCTGCATGAAGGGCTGAGCCGCAAGGTGCTCGCCCATCCGGCGGTGGAGGGGGTGAACAGCACGATCGGCCAGGGCGGGCCGAACGCCTCGGCCAGCAGCGGGCGGCTGTTCGTGAAGCTCAAGCCCCGCGCCGAGCGGCGGCAGTCGGCCCAGGAGGTGGTGAAAGACCTGCGGCGCAGCGTGAACTCGGTGCCGGGCCTGCGGGGCTTCGCGCGGCTGCCGGCGGCGGTGAACATCGGCGGCACCAGCAGCCGGGCCCGATATCAGTTCTCGCTGCAGACCCCTGAGCTCGCCGACCTGGTGCGGCTGAGCAGCAGCCTGCAGCGCAGCCTGCGGGAGATCCCGGGCATCACGGAGCTCAACAACGACCTGCTGGCCGCCAATCCCCAGCTGGATCTGCGCATCGACCGGGAACGGGCCGCGGCGCTGGGGGTGTCGGTGGCGGATGTGCAGGCGGCCCTGGCGGCCAGCTTCGGCGAGGGGCAGATCTCCCAGATCCTGCGCGGCGATGGCCAATACCCGGTGCTGGGCGGCGTGGTGGCGGCGGACCAGGGCAGCAGCAGCGACCTCGACAAGCTGGCGATCCGCAGCCGCAGCGGCGCCCTGGTGCCCCTCTCCAGCCTCACCCAGGTGGCCGAATCGGCGGGCCTGGTGGCGGTGAACCACACCGATCAGCTGCCCTCGGTGAACTTCTCCTTCAACCTGGGGCCGGGTCAGTCGCTCGATCGGGTGAGCCAGGAGATCCGCAGGCGGGCCGAGCCGCTGCTGCCGCCCGGCAGCAGCCTTGATTTCCAGGGCGATGCGCGGGTCTTCGCCCAGTCGCTCGGGGGCATGGGCTGGCTGCTGCTGGTGTCGGTGCTGGTGATCTACGCGGTGCTGGGGATCCTCTATGAGGACCCGATCCATCCGCTCACGGTGCTCACCAGCCTGCCGCCGGCGGCGGTGGGGGGACTGGCGATGCTGATCCTCTTCAACGCCGAACTCAACATCTACGGCTTCATCGGCCTGATCCTGCTGATCGGCCTGGTGAAGAAGAACGGAATCATGATGGTGGATGTGGCCAACCAGCTGCGCCAAGGAGGCGCCGACGCCACCAGCGCGATCCGCCAGGCCTGCACGCTGCGCTTCCGGCCGATCATGATGACCACCGCCGGCGCCATCCTCGGCACGGTGCCGCTGGCCCTGGGCTTTGGTGCCGGCGGGGATGTGCGCCAGTCGCTGGGGCTGGTGGTGCTGGGGGGGCTGCTGGTGTCGCAGCTGGTGACCCTCTACGCCACGCCGGTGTTCTTCGTGGCGGCCGAACGGGTGGCTGAGCGCCTCGGCCTGCGGCGGGATCTGGAGCCGGCGGCCGCGCTGGCGCCGGAGTTCAGCACCGAGCCGGCAAACCAGCTGAGCACCCATCCGATCCCGGAAAGAGTGAGGAAGCATTGAGGGTGGCCGCCGCTGTTGCCTACCGGCGCCAGTTGGCGGCGATCCTGCTGGCCGGCCTCGCCTTCCGCAGCCTGGCGGCCCTGATCCTGCCCCCCGGCTACGACGAGAGCTATTACCTCTTCTACGGCCAGAATCCGGCCCTGAGCTACTTCGACCACCCGCTGGCCACAGGGCTGTGGTCGTGGCTGGGCAATCAGCTGGGGGGATCGATCGTGGCCCTGCGGGTGCCGGCCCTGCTCAGCTACACCCTGGCCACGGCGCTGCTGGCGGAAGCCTGCCGGCCGATCTTCGGGATGCGGGCGGCGCTGCTCACGGCCGGGATGGCCAGCCTCTCGCCGCTGCTGCTGGTGTGCGGCGGCCTGCTGCTGCTGCCCGATGCCCCCCTACTGCTGGTGGCGGCGCTGCTCGCCTGGTGGCTGGCCCGCCATCCCCTGAGTCGCCCGATGGGCGTGGGCGGGGCCCTGGGGCTGGGGGTGATCCTCGGCGCCCTCACCCTCTGCAAGTACCAGAGCTTCCTGGTGCTGCTGTCGCTGCTGGCGATTCGGCTGGCGCAGTCGCTGCGCAGCCGGCGCTGGCGGCCCGGCGAAACCCTGCTGGTGCTGCTGGCCTGGCTGCTGGTGTCGGCGCCGCTGTGGCTCTGGAATGCCAGCCATGGCTGGGTGTCGTTCGCCTTCCACTCCGCCCGCACCGGCCATGAGGTGATGTTCCAGCCGGCCGGACCGCCCCTGCTGCTGATTAGCCAGCTGCTGCTGCTCTTCCCGCCGATCGCCCTGGCGGTGGTGCGGGGGTTGGGGGATGGCGCCGGCCATGGTGTTGGCGGTAGCGACGGAGCCGGAGCCGCAGCCAATACAGGTGTCGGTGCAAATTTCGGTGCTGAACCCGATGCGGCTGCCCGCGCCGAATTCCGCCAGACCCTGCGCTGGATCGTGCTGCCCCAGCTGGCCTTCTTCCTGCTGCTGGCCGGCCGCATGCAGGTGCTTCAGAGCTGGCTCGTGCTCGCCTGGTGGCTGGCGCTGCCGCTGGCGGCGGCCCGGCTGGCGCCGCTCTGGCGCGCGGGCGACCGGGGCCTGCGCCGCACGGCCTGGGTCAGCGCCGCGGTGGTGCCGGCGCTCTGCCTGCTGGTGGTGGGCCACATCCGCTGGGGGCTGGCCTCGGCCCTGATCCCGCCAGGCCTCGACACCTCCGATCAGCTGGTGGATTCGGCCGAGCTGCGCCGGGCCCTGCGCCGTGATCCGGTGATCTGGAGGGCCCTCACCGAGGCAGAGGTGATCGCCAGCAACCGCTATGAGCTGCCGGGTTTCCTCGCCCTGGCCCTGCGGGGCCACAGCCGGGCTCATTACACCTCCTATGACGGCAATCCCCGCGGCTTCCGGTTCTGGAACGGCGGCCTCGATCCCAACGCCCGCAGGGGGGTGATGTACGGCTTCGTGGGAGGTGATGAACCGATCGCCGAGATGCGCAGCCCCGATCACTTCCAGGACCTGCAGCCGCTGGGGCGGGTGCAGTTGCAGCGAGGCGGGCGGCAGGCCGTGGCGCTGGAGTTCTACAGCTTCAGCCCGGCCGACGAACAACCCGAAAGGACCCCCGCCGGATCCAGGCGCTGAGGGGTTTCTCGGCGATGCCAAGTTCCGGAGCGCGTTCTCAGACTTTGCATCGGGGGCTAGCCGGTGGGGTAAGCACCAGCACCTTCCGCCCGCGGAGCGGCCGTTGTCTGGGTCAGGATTGTTTTGCCCTTGCACTTGCCCGTGAGCTGGACCACCGCCTCCATCCCCGACCTCAGCGGTCGCCTGGCCCTGGTGACCGGGGCCAGCAGCGGCCTGGGCCTGGAGACCTGCCGCGCCCTGGCCGCCCATGGCGCCACCGTGGTGATGGCCTGCCGCTCCCGTCAGCGCGGTGAGGCCGCCCGCCAATCGCTGCTCACGCCAACCGGTGGAGGATCGGCAGACCCAGGCTCCGGCGGGCCAGGCACCGCCGCGGCAGCGGATCGCGAACGCACCGGCGCGGCATCGGCTCCGGATCGCACTCCCGCAGAGGCCGCCTCGCCCTGGGGCGCCCTTGATCTTCTGGATCTCGACCTGGCGGATCTGGCCAGCGTGCGCAGTGCCGCCACCGAGGTGGCCGACCGCTACGGGCGCCTCGATCTGCTGATCAACAATGCCGGCGTGATGGCACCGCCCCGCACCCTCAGCCGCGACGGCTTCGAGCTGCAGTTCGCCACCAACCACCTGGGCCACTTCGTGCTCACCCTGCTGCTGCTGCCGCTGCTGCGCCAGAGCCCGGCAGCCCGGGTGGTGCATGTCACCTCCGGCGCCCAATATTTCGGCCGCATCGCCTTCGACGATCTCCAGGGGGAGCGCCGCTACGACCGCTGGCAGGCCTACAGCCAGAGCAAGCTCGCCAATGTGATGACGGCGGTGGAACTGCAGCAGCGCCTGCAGGCCGAAGGCAGTGGCGTGCTGTCGCTGGCGGCCCACCCCGGCCTGGCCCGCACCAACCTCCAGCCCACCTCGGTGGCGATGAATGGCTCCCCGATCGAGGCCTTCGCCTACCGCCTGATGGGTCCGCTGTTCCAGAGTGCCGCCATGGGGGCCCTGCCCCAGCTCTATGCCGCCACCGCGCCGGAGGCCACCCCCGCCGGCCACTACGGCCCCGACCAGATGGGGGGAATGAAGGGCTATCCCACGCCGGTGCGGATAGCCCCCGCGGCCCAAGATGCGAATCAGCGGCAGCGGCTGTGGCAGGTGAGTGAGGAGCTGGGGCAGGCGGTGCTCGGCGACGTCGCTCTCACCCTGGAGCGGGCGTGAAGGGCCGGCCAAGGCCCGCCGACGTTCAGCCGAGGCGGGTGGCCTGAACAGGTGCGAATGCACACGAGCGGCCGGCGCTAAAGTTAAATCACTATTAGACGTGCTTTGTGATTTCTGAGCATGCTTGCATACGGACAATGATCTATGCGCGCTTTCTAATTTATGGGTCATTGGATGCCACCAGTCCGCTAGATTACCTGTAAAGAAGTCGAAAAGCATCGCCGGGATACCGGGTCCGTATAAAAACCCCACATCCCCACCGTACAATCCCTCAGACTCGTTGCACCGCATGCCCTTTCGAGCAAGCTGCCGGCTTCCCATCGGCTGCATAGGCCGACAGCGGCACCCAAGGCAGAGCGGATACCGGACCCGCCCATACAGCGTTATGCAAATGAAAAGCCAGCAAGCGCAAGTGGAGGCTTCGTTGTCTGCTGGCTATAATATGAAGGAACCATTGGGTTGTCTGCTAGGGGGTATCCATGGAGAGATCTTCAAAGAGTTCGCCCAACCCTCTTGGTAAATTGGCTGGGAGTGCGAGCTTCCTGGCGATTGCTCTCATTTTCACCGGATGGATCTACCGCTGGCATTACTACACCTATTTTCAGGTTGAACCAACAACGCTTGGGTTGTCAGCTGAGTCAGCATCATTCGCAGCCATATCCTTGCTGTTCGGCAGCCCCTGGGCCATTGTTAGGTTCCTCGGTGGGCTATTGCTGGCACTGGTTGGGATTTTGATCAGCTTCCGAGCACTTCGCGTCTGTAGCCGTCGAATGGAGCCGTGGTTTGAGCGTTTGGATCGGCGGCTAGGGCTGGGAGACAACCAGCGGGAGCAGTTGCGGCTGCTGGCGTTCCTGATGGATGAGCTGGTGATCGTTCTCTGGCTGCTGCTGATGCTATACGGGCTTGCTGCAAGCCAAGGTCTGACGGATGCACGCCGCGATGCGATGGACGAAACCTCCACTTTGCCGTTGATCACTATGGCCATGCCAGGCAAGGAGGCGGTGATTGGCCGTGATCCGGATAAGCTGATGGACAATCCCAGTGGTTTGCGGCTCTTCGGCAGTCTCGACGTCTACGTCGCTCTGCTGGGCGCTGAGCTCAACCCTGAAGCAGACGGGCATCGCTGGCGCTTGCTCAGCGAAGCTCGCGGGCAGCTGTTGGTCATACCGAGCCTATCGGCAGCGGAGGCAGGTGGAAAGGCACCACAGGTACTGGTCTTTCCCGATAACGGCAAAGGCGATCGGCTTATGATCCTGAGCCCTGCCAAGGGACCATGAACCGCCTTCCGTCTTTGGATATCCCAGTATCTCTCTCCCTCAAACTGCCCCTGCTGTTGACCCTGATGCTGTTCGCCCCGCTGGTGTTGCCGATGAAGCCCACACCTTTCGGTTTCTCATCATGGACGCTCGTTCAGGCTAGGCAATTCGATACCATCAGCCGTGGCGCCTGGCACGTGGCCCTGCCAGCCACTGCCACTGTGCGTATCAAACAGGGGGGATCCATAAGCGGGCGGCTGGTGGCATTCACGTCAACAGCGCTGACCCTGGCAGTGGCTCAGCAGAGCCAGACGGTGGTGCTGGACAGGGTGAACATGATCGAATTTGCAGAGCCCAACGACCTCTGGGTGACGCTTCCCAAGGGGCGTCGGCAACAGGTCCGGCCTATCCGGGGGGGGATAAGCCTCCCGATTGATGCGCTGCCGCGAACGGCCATTCGCGTGGACCCCGCCTCAAGCACTGCCATAGTTGACCTGTCTACGGTGCTCTCCAAAGAACAGTTCGCTAAATTAATCCACGACCCAAAGGTGGTGTATGTCCTGAAAAGGTTGGAGGTGGCAGCCGACGGTAGCATCAGCTTACGGGTAAAGGGCTTCTGGCTGCAGTGATTACCAGGCTAGGGGTTTCTATGGGCGTGTTTCTGCTGGCCGCAGGCTTTTGGGGCAGGGTGCATGCTCAATTACTGGGCGGACCAGAGGCAGCAAGGTCGGAGGAATTAACGCACCGTCTACGATTAACTTCGCAAAACCATTTGCTGGCCCAGCTCTTGTCGCGAGTGACCCGCCGACACGCTCTGGTGATCGGCAATGCCGACTATGCTGACGATCGTCTTGCCAATGCGGTAAATGATGCCGAAGATGTGGCACGAAGTTTGCAAGAGATAGGCTTTTCAGTAACACTTGTGCGCAATGCCGACAGGCGAACAATCGATGATGCCGTCGAGACATTCAGCAGTAGGCTTGGGCCTGGAGACATTGGTTTATTTTACTTTTCCGGCCATGGCGTGCAGGTGGACGGTGAGAACTATCTGGTGCCCATCAATGCAAAGCTCAGACGTCAAGCAGATACTCAATACGACGCTGTACCGCTGGGCAAGGTGATCAATGCTGTAGAGGGCACACGCGCTACGGCCAAGATCATTATTCTCGATGCCTGCCGCAACAATCCCTTCTACCGCCGCTGGCGCCCCTCTGCCCGTAGCGCCACGACTCGGGGATTGGCTGCCCCTCTGACATCTGGAAGCGGAGGCACCCTGATCGCCTTCGCGACAGCGCCCGGAATGGTAGCAGCTGATGGAATCGGCAACAGTTCGAACTCACCATTCACGACCCATCTACTAAAGCACATCAAAACTCCCAATCTGGATGTGTACCGGCTCTTCCGTCGAGTGAGGGAGGGTGTGGCTCGAGTGACATCCAATGAACAGATTCCATGGGTTTCCGAGTCACTAACTGGGGAGGACTTATATCTAAATCCCATTACGACACAAACTGGATTATCTGTTGCCTCTTCACCCCAAAGGCGTGATCCACCCATTCCCATGCTTCCTGATCCCGCGTCAAGGACTTCCCCTTTGGCAAAGCCAAAGCCACTACATTCTCCTGTTTTTACCGAACCTCAATCTAGTCTTATTTCTTCCTCTACTGGTGTGGATTATTCTCGGCTTCAGATGTTGCTCTCCAAAAAGAGTTATAGAGAGGCTGATGAACTTACACTAAAACTGCTGCTTGCTTCGGCCAGATCGCGAAGACAGGATTGGATGAATAGAGACTGGCTAGAATCCGGGGATATTCAAAAGCTTAACTGCAGCGATTTGGCAATTGTTGACAAGCTATGGGCGGGTTACAGCAACAATAAACTGGGCCTTTCAGTGCAATCAAAGATCTGGAATGACGCCAGAGATAGATCATCTAGTATTCCCGCCACATATCTGGAGTTTTCTCGAAGGGTTCATTGGATGCTGCCGTCTAGTGGAAGTTCTGGCATTAACTATATATCTAAATATGACATTAACTACAAAACACCTCCCCCTGGCCATCTTCCAATCCAACTTACTTATCCTTTGTCAGAAGGCTGGTCTGATGGTGGCTTGTATACTAATTTACACTTGTTGTACGCTCGCTACAACAGGTGCAGTTTTCAAAGAGGAAACGCATAGTAAATTCAAGGATAGCCCTCCTTTGGATTTAGCACTTGATTCCTTCACTGCCATCGGGTGCAATGGCCCTATAGCAAGTTATGCCACCGTTTAAATTCGTACCACTCATATCAGCGCCAGCGAAATTAGCAAAGCCGATGTCTGCATTTACAAGAGTTGCGCCCACCAAATTAGCATCCATTAGCTTGGCTCTACCAAGAATAGCACTATTAAGCTTGGCGTTTCTGAGATTTGCGCCCACAAGATTGGATTCTCTAAGATCTGCACCCGTTAGAATTGCGCCCTCTAAATCAGCTTGGAGTAGATTAGTGTTTCTTACATTAGCACTTCTAAGGTTTGCACCTTTCAAGAAGGCCCCTTTCAAATTCAGTTCACTTAGGTTTGCTCCGCTGAGATCACAGCCAGAACATTGCTTTGTCTTTTTTAATCTTGTAACATGATCTGGATTCTCTGCGCTGGCTTGGGTGGCAGCGAGCAATACAATAATGCAGGCAGACAATGAAGTAAACACAGAACAACGAGGGCCCTTTAGCGACATTGGCAGCAAGCAACATAAATCAACATTAGCAAAATAGGTTAGCATTGTCAAGACGCTGGAAGCAATTGCATTTCTTTGTAAAAAAAGTAACAGTTTCTTAATAAGTGATCATTTACATATATTGTAGTAAGGCCCCATCAAAGGCATATTTGAGGATTGCCATTCCGAGAGCCTTTCACGAGCATTGCATAACAACTAGATTCAGAAGACGGGAGCATTTCCTGTCTTCTCTGCGGGAGCCACTACCCGCTTCTGATCTGAAGCGTTAGCCGCACTGGCAAAGCAATCCTCATGAGTTGCGATTACCAGAGATGTGTGTAAACTAATCTTTAGTTGCTCTCATCCCATGACCAGTCCCCAAAGTGGTGATGCCAGCGGATCTGTTGAAAATCAGCAGATCCCTTCAGGATCGCAACGGCCATCAAGTAACCCACAGAGCCCCCGTCCGCGGTTGCCCAATCCAAATCCGGCAGACAGAATTACTAGCTTGAGAAATGGAGATAGTGGATATACCAGAGGCATTTAGTACCTCACTCATCGTTGTTGATTGTACGGTCCACAAATGGATAAGGAGCATTTAGAGAATGACCATGGCTCTTTTGACAGCATCGAATGGCTTTGTGGTCTAGCGTTAAAGCGCTTTGAGAGCGCGGACAAAGTCTTTGATGTTCTTAACAATCGTGCTGGTTTATTGATAGGTTTTTCAGGCCTCTTTAGTCCATTTGTAATTCAGGCCTTGCAAAGGCTGCCAATTCAGCAGAGACAGATCTCTGCATCGATATTGATTTTGATATTTATGCTAACTTCCTATTTTTCAATCCGAGTGATTCAGGTAGTAGAGGTTGATATTATACCCCTGAAAAGAGAAACTGCTGATAAGTATCTAGCCCAACCGCTTGAGGACTCCAAGCAAGAGTTCCTGTCTAATCTTCTTGCTGCATCTGAGCGGAATGAAAAAGTAAACCAGAGAAAGGCAATGTTACTCCGGAAAGCTGTAGTATGTATTGGTTTTCAGGTGCTTGTATCGCTTGCAATCATTCTTTTTGGAACAATCTAGCTTGCTTTCTCAAAGGCGGGCTAACATCAAGATACAGAAGACGGGTGCGGTGAAATCCGGCCATGCAGAGCCCTATGCCCGCTTCTGATCTTGAGCGTTAGCCGAATCTTTGGGAAGAGCGCTGGGCTGGGCGCAACGAAAGGATGCGCTCTATCCTGGGATCTGGTTACAGTGACAACAACTGGGAGGTAAGCATGAATTTCACGCTGGAGTGCGAACAAGAAGTAGACGGTCGTTGGATCGCCGAGGTACCGGAGCTTCCTGGAGTCCTTGCTTATGGAAGTTCCTCTGCTGATGCAATGGCAAAGGCTGAAGTCCTAGCCCTTCGTGTTATCGCTGATCGGCTTGAAAATGGCGAATCTAAGCCAGTGAGCATCCGGTTTTCGCTTCCACTCTCTGCATGAGCAATTGGTCGTCAGCCAAAGCCAAGAAAGTATTGGCAGCCTTGCAGTCCATCGGCTGGAGAGTTAAGCGTCAGTCAGGATCTCACAAAACCCTTGAACATGAAGACTATCCAGACTATGTCTTTGCGTTCCATGATGGCGAGGAGATTGGCCCCAAGATGTTGTCTCGAATCGCCAAGCACACTGGCCTTGAACCAGGAGATCTGTGATGCAGGCGGACAATCGGCTAACGAACAAGGATAGATCGTGCGAAGCCACGATCTTATCCGGTGGTTGGACTAGCCCCTTATTGCTATTGATCAGTTCATTACGGTAGATACCTCGGCCCGAATTTCAGCTTCTCTTTCGAATCTCGGCTGAATTCAACAGGCCTACGGGCCTAGCCATAGATGCCTCTGTTGAGTTACCCTTAATTTATAGCATGACAAGATCAGCCTCAACACTGCTGTAATTTATACAGCATTATTGTGGCTCGCTGAGAATGGCTTGTTGCTAGGGATTATCGGTATAATTGACTCGCCCGTCTAGTCAGCACAACCTGGGCGGGTTGACTTGGCTAAGTTGGTTGACCTGAACCATTCGGGCCAGGATGGTCATCACCTCCCCGCAGCGATCACAGT
>JBIJAG010000056.1:0-11501 GCA_044345855.1 Cyanobium sp.
CTCGACCCCTCGGCCCGCTATCAGCTGCGGGAGATCTGCCTGCACCCCTCCGAGGTGTTCGTGAAGGGTGAGCCGGCGAACAAGCGCCAGGAAGCCCTGTTCGTGCCCGCCAAGATCCTCACCCGCTACACCTCCAGCCTCGACCAGGTGTACGGCGAGCTCAAGCTGAATGACGACCAGCTCACCTTCACCGAACTGGGCGGCATCGACTTCCAGCCCGTCACTGTGCTGCTGCCCGGTGGAGAGGAGGTGCCCTTCACCTTCTCCAGCAAGGAGCTGGTGGCCACCGCCAATGGCAACGCCTTCACCACCAGCACCGACTTCAGCGGCCCCTATCGCGCCCCGAGCTATCGCACCAGCAACTTCCTCGATCCCAAGGGCCGTGGCCTCACCACCGGCTACAGCAGCGCCGTGGGTCTGGTGCCCGCCGGTGACGACGAGAAGCTCCGCAAGGAAACGATCAAGCAGTACGTGGACGGCACCGGCACGATGAATTTCTCGATCACCAAGATCGACTCCGAAACCGGTGAGTTCGCTGGGGTGTTCTCCGCAACCCAGCCCTCCGACACGGACATGGGCACCAAGGCCGCCGTCGACGTCAAGATCACCGGTGAGATCTACGGCCGGCTTGAGAAGGCCTGATCCGCGACCCCGCCCTCCAAACCAGCATCAGGCTCCCTCAGGGGGGCCTTTTTCATGGCCGTTCCCACGGCGCGATGGCATCCAGCGAGGCGGCGCGGCCCCAGCCCTGGCCGCCCACTCCACGGCCACCGTCTGGGAGAATCACCTGTTCCTGCCTGCCTCTCCGGCCATGACGATCGCCGCGCCCGGTCTGATCCAGCCCCACGGAGGCACCCTGGTGGACCTGATGGTGCCCGCCGACCAGCGGGAGGCGGTGCGCACCGGGGTGGATCGGGTGGTGGCCTGCAGCGACCGCAACGCCTGTGATGTGGAACTGCTGGTGGTGGGCGGCTTCTCGCCCCTGCGCGGCTTCATGCATCAGGAGGACTACGAGGCGGTGGTGGCCAACCACCGCACCAGCAGCGGCCTGCTGTTCGGCCTGCCGATCGTGTTCGACACCGACGACGCCAGCATCGCCGTGGGCGACCGGCTACTCCTCACCTATCAGGGCCAGGACCTGGCCGTGCTCACGGTGGAGAGCCGCTGGGAACCCGACAAGGTGAAGGAGGCCAAGGGCTGCTACGGCACCACCTCCCTCGAGCACCCCGCCGTGCGCATGATCGCCTCCGAGCGGGGCCGCGTTTATCTCGGCGGCCGGGTGCAGGGCCTCGAACTGCCCCGGCGTGTTTTTCCCTGCCGCACGCCGGCGGAGGTGCGCTCCACCCTTCCCAGCGGCGAGGACGTGGTGGCCTTCCAGTGCCGCAATCCCATCCACCGCGCCCACTACGAACTGTTCACCCGCGCCCTCGAGGCCACCAACGTGAGCGAGGGCGGCGTGGTGCTGGTGCACCCCACCTGTGGCCCAACCCAGGACGATGACATCGCCGGCGAGGTGCGCTTCCAGACCTACGAACGGCTCGCCTCGGAGGTGAACAACCCCCGCATCCGCTGGGCCTACCTGCCCTACTCGATGCACATGGCGGGTCCGCGCGAGGCGCTCCAGCACATGATCATCCGCAAGAACTACGGCTGCACCCATTTCATCATTGGTCGCGACATGGCCGGCTGTAAGTCGAGCCTCAGCGGCGACGACTTCTACGGCGCCTACGAGGCCCAGGATTTCGCCCGCGACAACGCCCCCGAACTGGGCATGGAAACCGTGCCTTCCCTGAACCTCGTCTACACCGAGGAGGAGGGCTATGTGACCGCCGAGCACGCTGAAGCCCGGGGCCTGCATGTGCGCAAGCTCAGCGGCACCCAGTTCCGGGCGATGCTGCGGGGGGGCGAGGAGATTCCCGAGTGGTTCGCCTTCCGCAGCGTGGTGGAGGTGCTGCGGGCCGCGACCTGAGGGCCCCTCCGGGCCATTCGTGGGCCAGACTGAACCGGGCCACTAGGCCTGCGGTTAACATTCCTTAACTACCGTCTCACCTGGAGGCACGGCCTTGAAGAAACGCTGGCGCAATGCGGGGCTCTATGCCCTGCTGGTGATCGTCTTCATCGCCCTGGGAACCGCCTTCCTGGAACGCCCCGATCCGGCGGGAGCCCCCCGAACCCTCCGCTACAGCGATTTCGTTGAGGCCGTTCAGTCGAACGAGATCTCGCGGGTGCTTATCTCCCCCGACCGCGGCACCGCCCAGGTGGTGGAGAACGATGGCCAGCGTGCCGTTGTGAACCTCGCCCCCGACAAGGACCTCCTCAAGATCCTCACGGACCACAACGTGGACATCGCCGTGCAGCCGAACCGCGAACCGGCGGCCTGGCAGCAGGCGGTGGGCAGCCTCCTCTTCCCCCTGATCCTGCTCGGGGGTTTGTTCTTCCTGCTGCGGCGGGCCCAGGGCGGCGGCGGCAATCCCGCTATGAACTTCGGCAAGAGCAAGGCCCGGGTTCAGATGGAACCCCAGACCCAGGTGACCTTCGGCGATGTGGCCGGTATCGAAGGCGCCAAGCTCGAGCTCACCGAGGTGGTGGATTTCCTCAAGAACCCCGATCGCTTCACAGCCGTCGGCGCCAAGATCCCCAAGGGCGTACTGCTGGTGGGCCCTCCGGGCACCGGCAAGACGCTGCTAGCCAAGGCCGTGGCCGGCGAAGCCGGTGTGCCCTTCTTCTCGATCTCCGGCTCGGAATTCGTGGAGATGTTCGTGGGCGTCGGCGCCAGCCGGGTGCGCGACCTGTTCGAGCAGGCCAAGAAGAGTGCCCCGTGCATCGTGTTCATCGATGAAATCGATGCCGTGGGCCGTCAGCGGGGCGCAGGCCTCGGTGGCGGCAATGACGAACGGGAGCAAACCCTCAATCAGCTGCTCACCGAGATGGACGGCTTCGAGGGCAACACCGGCATCATCATCGTGGCCGCCACCAACCGGCCGGACGTCCTCGATTCAGCGCTGATGCGGCCCGGTCGCTTCGATCGCCAGGTGGTGGTGGATCGCCCTGACTATCAGGGAAGGCTGCAGATCCTCAAGGTCCACGCCCGCGGCAAGACCCTCGCCGCCGATGTCGACCTCGACAAGGTGGCGCGCCGCACCCCGGGCTTCACCGGCGCCGACCTGGCCAACCTGCTCAACGAGGCCGCGATCCTGGCCGCCCGGCGTCAACTCACCGAGATCGCCATGGATGAGGTGAATGACGCCATCGAGCGGGTGATGGCTGGACCCGAGAAGAAGGATCGGGTGATGAGCGAGAAGCGCAAGCGCCTGGTGGCCTTCCACGAAGCCGGCCATGCCCTCGTGGGTGCCCTGATGCCCGACTACGACCCGGTGCAGAAAATCAGCATCATTCCCCGCGGCCAAGCCGGCGGTCTCACCTTCTTCACCCCCAGCGAAGAGCGGATGGAATCGGGCCTCTACTCCCGCTCCTACCTGCAGAACCAGATGGCCGTTGCCCTGGGTGGCCGCGTCGCCGAGGAGATCGTCTACGGCGAAGATGAGGTCACCACCGGTGCCTCCAACGACCTCCAGCAAGTGGCCCGGGTAGCCCGCCAGATGGTCACCCGCTTCGGCATGAGTGATCGGCTCGGCCCCGTCGCCCTCGGCCGCAGCCAAGGCGGCATGTTCCTCGGTCGTGACATCGCCGCCGAGCGCGACTTCTCCGAGGACACCGCCGCCGCCATCGACGAAGAGGTCTCCCAGCTGGTGGATGATGCCTACCGGCGCGCCACCGAGGTTCTGGTGGCCAATCGTCCAGTTCTCGACGAACTCGCCGAGATTCTGGTCGAGAAGGAAACGGTGGATGCCGAGGAACTCCAGGAACTGCTCCTGAGCCGCGATGTCAAGGTGGCGACCTACGTCTGACGCCGCCGCCGACCTGATCGCCTCGCTCCGCCACCAGCCCCTGTTGGTGGTGCTGAGGCCCTTGAACCCCCAGCAGGCTGTCCGTGCGATCACCGCACTGGTGGCCCTGGGGGTTCACCATGTGGAGCTGGCCTGGCGGGCCGATCCTGCCTGGGTGGGAGAGTGCCGTGAGTTGATTCAGGCCTTCCCCGGCCTCCGGCTCGGGGCAGCCTCCCTCTGCAGCGCTGCCGCCCTGGAGGATGCCCGCAGCGCAGGCTTCTCCTATGCGGTGTCGCCTGTTCTGGACCGCGATCTGGTGGAGCAGGCCGGGCCGGATCTGGTGCTGGTGCCTGGCGTGATGACCCCCACCGAAGTGCATCAGGCCCGTGCCTGGGGCTGTGCCCTGGTGAAGCTCTTTCCCGCCGCTCCCCTAGGAGCGAGCTACTGGCGCCGCCTCGTCCCTCCCCTGGGGACCTCCCTTCCCTTCTGTATCGCCGCCGGCGGCCTGGCCGCCGGGGATGTGCTCCCCTGGCTGGAGGGCGGGGTGGATGCGGTGGCGCTGGGCTCCAGCTTGAGGGTCAGCGAAGCGGGCGAGGTGGATGGAGAGGGTCCCCTGCGCTCTCTGGTGGCAAGCCTCACGGCACGGTCCGTCTGAAGGTGCCTCGCGCCGCTGGGCCCTCCCTGCAGCGCGCCATCTTGATGACCAATCGCGGAATCCAGTGCCTTGCGCCAATCCGCCGCGCAACGACCATCAAGCCGTGCCCAACCGCCCCATACTGTTGCCGTTGCGAGTCTGCAGTGCTACTGATGAGATAGGCGATTCTTAACCATGTCTCAACTCACGATCACGCTCAGCGAGAAGGCCGACGCCCTGATCGCCCAGCTCCAGAAGGAGATCTTCAACCGGCGCCGCAAAAAGGTGTCAGCGGCCGGCGTGATCGAAACCCTGGTCGAAAGTGGCGCCAAGTCCCAGTCGGACAAGCGCTTCGCCACCTCCTGGAGCAATCTGGTCGCCGACATCGAAAAGGCGGCGCGGGTGGCCCATGCCCACGGCGCCAAACCGGCCAACCTCAGCGACGAAGAATGGGCCTTGGTGCTCTCCCATCGCACCCGTGCGGTGGCCCCTGCCGCCTCATCCCGCAGGTCTGCCGGCAGAACCCGGGCGGCGGCGGTGCGCCGCGGTGCCAACGCCAACCGCGTTGCGCCAATCGCAACTGACGCCAACGCCACCTCCAGCGACAGCGCCTCCAAGACCGCCAGGAGCCGTT
Source organism: Cyanobium sp. (assembly GCA_044345855.1). GTDB lineage: Bacteria > Cyanobacteriota > Cyanobacteriia > PCC-6307 > Cyanobiaceae > Cyanobium. The sequence goes on from JBIJAG010000056.1 coordinate 5,156, forward strand.
CTTCAGGGGGCGCCGCCAAGGTCTCCAGGCGCCGCTCCACCCGGCCCAGCAAGGCGACCGGTTCCGATGCCCTGGGGACCTCCCCAGAGACTGCCGAATCCACCGCTGTGGTGAAGCGAACCACCAAAGCGAAGTCCGCTGCGAAACCGACCCGGACAACCCGGAAGGCATCCTCTGCTCCAGCGAAGGAGTCGGCCAAGACCAGGGCCACCAAGCCCAAAGTCAGCAAGCCCAAGGCCGCCCAGTCCAAAGCCAGCGCACCGCAGCCCACCTCCACCGTTGCGAAGGCCACGCCGCAGTCCAACGGCGACAGCCCATCCTCCAGGGCGCCCCGTCTTGGCACCGTTAGCGCCAACCCCACCTCAGGGGCCACCCCAACCTCCGAGGGGGCCGCCATCCCCGACACGGCCGCGGCGGCTAGCCCCACCAGAAACCGCCGCAAGGCGGCTTCCACCACCACCCCGGCAGCCCGCACCCGCTCGGCGCGGGTTTCGGCAGCCACTCGCATGGCGAAGGCCGTCAGCCGTCTTGGGGCCACAACCAACCCAGCTCCAGTTGCGGAGCCCCCTCCGGTGCCCCTGGCCGTCAGCGCCAATGGCAGCAGCACCCCATCGCCGGCGGAGCTGGCCTGATTCGGCGGCGTTGGTCTAAAGCAAGGCGTCCGCAGGGTGCACCTTCAGTAAAGGCTGCACTGCCCCTGCTGGCGCAGCAGATGATCGGCCAGCACCAGGGCCACCATCGCCTCCACCATCGGCACGGCCCGCGGCAGCACGCAGGGGTCGTGCCGGCCCTTGGCCGCCAGGGTGGTGGCCTCGCCGGCGGCATTGATCGTTTGCTGCTCCTTGCGGATCGTGGCGGTGGGCTTGAAGGCCACCCTCAGGGTGATCGGCTCGCCGTTGCTGATGCCGCCCTGGATGCCACCGGAGTTGTTGGTGGCAGTGCGCAGGCGGCCATCCTCACTGGGCAGGAAGGCATCGTTGTGCTCGCTTCCGAGCAACAGCGTGCCATCGAATCCCGAGCCGATCTCGAAGCCCTTGGTAGCCGGCAGCGACATCACCGCCTTGGCCAGATCGGCCTCCAGCTTGTCGAACACCGGCATGCCGAGCCCCACCGGTGGCCGCCGCACCAGGCATTCGATCACGCCACCGCAGGAATCGCCATCCCGGCCGATCGCCTCGATCCGCTCGATCATCCGCTCCGCCAAGGCGCCATCGGGGCAGCGCACGATGTTGGCCTCCACCGCCTCCAGGCTCACCGTGGCCGGATCGATGCTGGCCTCGATCGTGTGAATACGCCGCACCCAGGCGATCACCTCGGTGCCAGCCACGTGGGCGAGCAGCTGCTTGGCGATGGCGCCGGCCGCCACCCGTCCGATCGTTTCCCGCGCCGAGGCACGGCCACCGCCGCTGCGGGCCTGGATGCCGTACTTGGCCTGGTAGGTGGCGTCGGCATGGGATGGCCGGAAGGCCACCTCCATTTCCCGATAGTCCTGGGGCCGTTGGTCCTGGTTGCGCACCACCAGGGCAATGGGGGTGCCCAGGGTCACGCCATCGAGCAGGCCGCTGAGGATCTCCACCCGGTCGTCCTCGCGGCGGGGCGTTGTGATGCGGCTCTGGCCGGGCCGCCGGCGGTCGAGCTCGGCCTGAATCGCTGCCAGGTCGAGGGGGAGGCGCGGGGGGCAGCCCTCCAGGATCACGCCCACGGCGCCGCCGTGGGATTCACCGAAGGTACTGATGCGGAAGAGCTGGCCAAAACTGCTGCCCATCGCTCCCCCCCTGGTGGGCCGAGCCTAACCAGCAGCGGTGACACCCCCCGGGCGGATCGCGCCACAACCGCCCGCTGGAGCGGTGGACCCGACCGCCGCCGGGACTATGCATGCAGCGGGGCACCCATGGGGGTTACACATGCAAGGGGCATATTCGCCCCAAGGCGAACCGGGCTGCGAACATGACCTGTAGCAGCCATGTACACTTTTAGTGTTATCGATTTATTCCCATGCCCGTCATCGATCCCCTCCTTGGCGGTGCTATGCGGTCTTTGGTGGCCAGCTCCTCCGGCGCCCTGCCCGATCCCCTCACGGGCGTCGCCCCCGCTTCCGGATCTGAGGTTGCTCCTGCCAATACCGCAGCCCCTGCCACCACGGTGAAAACGGTGGCCCCTACCCCCGCCCCTGGGGCGGCCACCAGCGCCCCGCCCCCCCCTGGCCGCCGCTCCAGCCCCTGCCACCACGGCGAAACCGGTGACCCCTACCCCCGCCCCGGTGGCGGCCTCCAGCGCCCCAGCCCCCCTGCCCGCTGCTGCGCCTGCCGCCCCCGTGCTGGCCCCCGTCACAGCCGCAGCGCTTCCTCCTGCACCCCTCACTCCGGCAAGTGCGTATGCCGGTACCCACACTCCGCTGACCTACGAGCGCTTCGCCTCCCAGTTCCGCATCAAGCTGGAGGACATCAATCACCTGTTGAAGCTGGCGAATCCCGCCAAGTACGGCAAGTTTTTTGCGACAGATGTTTTTGGTAAGCAATACGAAATTTCAGGTGTCCGCGCCATCAATAGTTTCGGCAATAATCTCTCCAATGCCGGAGCCGATCTGCAGTACGGCACGGCTGACGACATCAAGTCAACCGATGCGAACTACAAGCAAAACAGCCAGGGCGTGGGTGCAGAATTCTGGGCCAATGCGGAGATTCCCTTCTCCCGCCTCACCAAGCCTGAATGGGGCACCGTCAATGGCGTGGAGGAGATCGGTCGGCCCCGTGGGTACACCGGCGGCATCGATGTGAATGCCAATAAGAAACTGATCGAGCCTCTTAACCAGGCTCTCGCCAATTCCCGTCTTGTGAGCAATGCCATCGGGGCCCAGTCCACTCCGATGCCCAACAGTGAGGGTTGGAACGAGGCCAACATGAGCTTTGGTCAGTATTTCGACCACGGCCTCGATTTCCTGGAGCGCAGTGGTGTGGGCCAGTCGATCGCCTCGGCCACCCCAGCCAATGATCCCCTCAATGCCATTTCGGGCGGAGCCGTGGGCGTGGTGGGTGATCGTGGTGCCCAGTTCGTGATGAATCCCATCACCCGCACCCTGGTGCAGGTGGCTTATTTCAATGCCGGCACCCATGGTGCCGCTGGCCTTTACAGCTTCACCCTCAGTGGCACCACGGCGGTACCTGGCAAGAGCGCGGCTTCGATTCTCGGTCGCCCCCTGGTGGATACCGACCTGCTCTCCAAGAACAAGACCGAGGCCTTGATTCAGAACAGCCAGGCCTACGGCTCTGACAATGCCCATGCCTATATCCTGCGGGAAAGCGCCCGCTTCAATGCCGCCGGCGTTTACACCGATCAGGCGGGTGTTGTCTACAAGATCGGCGCCAAGGTCAATGGCCGCACCGTGGCCGGCGTCGCCAATGGCCTGGTGAAGTTGGTCGATGCCACGGCCCCCGGCGGCTTCATCCTGGTGAAAACCGCCAAGTTGCTCTCCTCCAGGTTGCGCACCGGTGACGGCCTGCCGCAGATTCCCACCTACGCGGAAATTCTGCTCAATAATGGTGTCGCCCCCGCCAAGATCAATGCCGTTCTTTCGGCGAATGGCGGCAACGGCGTCGCCCTGGGCAGCCCCGCTTGGGTGGCTCTCACCAAGGATGTCCGCTTCATCAATCCCGGCAATGTGCAGGATTTCGATCCCGCCAGCCCCACTTACAAGCAGCTCAGCGGTGCCCCGCTGATTGGCGACACGTCCGTTGCTATCAATGCCCAGGCCGGCACGATCACCAGCCTCACCGATCCCAATTTCGGTGCCCTCGCTGCCATCGACCAGAACCTGGATGGTATCCCGGATGTGCTGCGAGGCCAGTCCCCCACCGCCGTGGCGCCCTTCTTCCCCGGCAAGACCATCACCGCCCAGCAGCTGGCGGCCCAGCCACTGATCAAGGCCGAAGACTGGGGCGCCGGCCAGTTGCTGTTCCACACCGTGACCGGTGATTGGCGTTCCAACGAGAACATCGGCCTCTCCACCTTCCACACCCTCTGGACCCGGGAACACAACTTCCAGGTGGACAACATCAAGGCAGCGGCCGCCAATTTCGGAGTCAAGGGGATTGCCGAAGAGGATCTGCACAACATGGCCCGCATCCTGATTGAGGGCGAATATCAGAAGATGATCTACGAGGAGTTTGCCCCCAGCCTCGCCGGCAGCACAACCCTCGATGCGGGTTCAGGGCGCCACGGTTTTGCCGGCTACAACCCCAATGTGGATGCCGGTATCTCCCTGGAGTTCGCGGTGGCCTCCTATCGGGTTGGCCACAGCCAGATCAATCAGGATCTGATTCCGGGTGTGGATCTCTTCAACGCCTTCCTCAATCCTGCTCTGTTCTATGGCTACGGCACCACCGCTATCCAGGCGGGCCTGATCCAGCGAGCCCATGATGCGATCGACACCATGATGAGCGATGCGGTGCGTAACAATCTGGTGACCCGTAATCTCGATCTGTTCACCGCCAACGTGTTGCGCGGCCGGGAAGTGGGCTTGCCCGGTTTCAACCAGATGCGGCGGGAACTCTTCACCAATGGCCCGATCATCAAGGCCAACGGCACCGACACCACCGCCCGCTTCCAGGGCAATCCCCTGTTCAAGCCCTATGCCACCTGGGAGGAGTTCGGCAGCAACATGCGTGATTGGACCCCCTCCAAGGATGCAGCCGGCAATGCCCTGGCTTTCAAACAGGCCGATTCCGGAACCTGGGGCACCAGCGCCCTGCTCACCAAGTTCAAGGCGGCCTATACCAGGCTTGAGGATGTGGATGCCTGGGTGGGCATGCTGGCCGAGAAGCCCACGGCGGAGACGGGCCAGATGGGAGCCCTGATGGCCTACATCTTCCTTGAGCAGCTCGACCGTTCCCAGGAAGGGGATCGTTTTTACTACATCCCCCGTCTAAAAACCGAGGGCAGCAACCTCTGGAACGAACTGGACACTCTCCACGACATCACGGTGCGCACCTCCGGCGCCACCTTCGCGGCACCGAACGGCGAGATCTTCAAGACCCAGGCCAGCAACGACATCCTCTCCACCCAGCCGGCCTTCATCGCCAGCAGCCTCGCTGTAGGCGACCAGTTCCGCACCAACGTGACGGGGCTGTTTGCCGCCGCCGATCCCTGGGCCAACCTGGTGGCCGCCACCCTCTGAGGGCTCGGGCTCTCGGAGTCCCACCCCCTCGACCGGCTCCGTTGAGGTGACCTGCACCGCCGCTCCCCCAGCGGGTGGTGCAGTCAAGCCATCCCAACCTCGCTTCCCTGCCCCCTTCACTGGCGGCCCCGCGGTTTTGGTGTCCAGCTTGGGCAAGTCACCTCCAGCGCTTAGGTTCGGCACCTGTGAACCCTGTTCATCCAGCCTTGCGAAAACAGGAGCGGGCCGCGCTAATTCTGCGGCGATTGGAGGAGCTCTACCCCCAAACGCCGATCCCCCTAGACCACAGCGATCCCTTCACCTTGGTGGTGGCGGTATTGCTGAGCGCCCAGTGCACCGATAAGAAGGTGAACGAGGTCACGCCGGCCCTGTTCGCGGCCGGTCCCGATCCGGCGGCCATGGTCGCCCTGCCGGAGGCAACGATCCTGGGGCACATCCGCCAGCTGGGGCTGGCCCGCACCAAGGCCCGCCATGTGAAAAGCCTTGCCCAGCTCCTGATCGAGCGCCACGGCGGGGTGGTGCCGGACAGCTTTGAAGCCCTTGAGGCCCTGCCCGGCGTGGGCCACAAGACCGCCAGCGTGGTGATGGCCCAGGCTTTTGGCGTGCCGGCCTTCCCGGTGGACACCCACATCCATCGCCTCGCCCAGCGCTGGGGTCTGAGCAGTGGCGAGAGCGTGGCGCGCACCGAAACCGATCTCAAGCGGCTATTCCCGTGCGAATCCTGGAACAGGCTGCATCTGCAGATCATTTTCTATGGCCGCGAGCACTGCACCGCCCGCGGCTGCGATGGCACCGTCTGCCCGCTGTGCCGTGAGCTCTTCCCGAACCGACGGCGGCCCATCCTCACGAGCAAAGCCTGAACCCGCGGCACGTGGCCCGCCGCAAACAAAAAACCCCTGCCGAAGCAGGGGTTATGAAGGGATCAAAAGACCGGAATCCAATCAGGAGTCCAAAGTCTTGATCAACCGATCGCAGGAGCGGTCAGCGCCACGGGGGTGGCGGTGGCAGCAGCCAGATCGAGCGGGAAGTTGTGAGCATTGCGCTCATGCATCACTTCCATGCCCAGACCAGCGCGGTTCAGCACATCAGCCCAGGTGTTGATCACACGGCCCTGGGAATCCAGGATCGACTGGTTGAAGTTGAAACCGTTCAGGTTGAAGGCCATCGTGCTCA
>JBIJAG010000057.1:0-11386 GCA_044345855.1 Cyanobium sp.
GCCAGAGCCAGCACCACCGCCTTGAGTGCCTTTCCGGCTGCCTGAGAGCCTTTTCGGCCGCCTGAGAGCAGTTTTTGGCCGCCTGAAGGCAGCGGTAGCAGACCTGGGCGTGGAAACCTTCCTCGCTACCAACTCCGGCGCCCACCCTTCAGACGGGCTCCGGCGAAGCGCTCATCGAAGCGGGCACTTTCCACCTCGCGCCGGTGCGGATCCTCGGCATCCCCATGTTCACGGTTCTGCTCACCACGCTGGCTGGCCGCCACGACGCTGCCAGGCGGGAATTGCTCGCTCGGCTGGTTGAGCGCCTGGGCCGAGAGGGCATCGCCTTGGCAGCCTCGGCTCGCTGAATCTACCGTTCGCCATGGTGCGCCCCATCCTTTATCCCCTCGAAAGCGGGGAGCTAAGGATCTCAAGATCTCTACTCCCAAGGGAAGACGCCCAAGGGATGGCACCCAAGGGATGACGCTCAATGGATGACGCCAATGGTTATCACCCGTTGGCCCGCAAGGAGCGGATTCAACAGCAATCTGGTTCACAATTTGTAATGGCATTGGCCTGCAACGACTCTAAGTTCACTATCTCGGGCGATGCTAAACTTTGATCATGAATTCAATGAAAACGTCTTGTTTCAGATCTTGCACACTATCTTGCGCAACATCTTGTTCAACCGTGCTCTACGGACGTTGTTCGCAGGGCTCTCTCTCCCACTGATGGCGATCAGTCCGGTCCATGCCGGAGATCTTCTTTCCTTTTCTTACGGGCCGCTGATCCGCTCTTTGCGCATCAGTTCTCTACAGGCCTTCGCGAAGGATGGCAGCGTTGCTGACGATCTGGCCTTCTTTCTGCAGTTCACTCCTGCGAATAAGCGAGAGGATTTGCGCTCGGCCTTGGTGCAGCGGGCTGACATCGACCCGCTGTTGGTGTCGCAGTTCTTTAATAGCCGAATTGGCTCTGATCTGCTGGAGCGGTTAGGACGTGGCATCACCTTGCAACGGGGCGGCAATGGCAAGTTCGCTCTGCGATCGGCTCTGGTGGGGGCAGCTTTCTCCAGCGACGGTTTGAGCCTACTCAGTGTGCTCCAGCAATTGCCAACCAACATCCAGTTGCATGGGGAAACGATTGCCGGTGCCGCCAAGGCCGGTGAGAAGGCCATCGCCGCCACGGAGGCCATCACCTCCACCATGAGAGCTCTCTCGGCCAAAGAAGCCGCTGCACAACCACAGGTTAACTTCAACTCCTTGCCGAATCCCGCCAAGCCGGGGCCATTTTCTGTGCGTAAGGAGGTGTGGAACCTGGTGGATGCCGGCCGCCAGAGAACCTTCTACGTCGACGTCTACATTCCAGAGAAGAACACGGCTGCTCAGATCCCGGTCATTCTGTTCTCCCACGGTCTGGCCTCAAGGCCGGAGGATTACGCCGCTGGCCTCAAGCATCTGGCCAGCTACGGCTATGTGGTGGCGGCCCCTCAGCATCCAGGCAGCGACACGATCTGGCTGAAGGCCATGCTGCAGGGGTTGCATCAGGACATCTTCGATGTTCAGGACATTATCCAGAGACCCAAAGACATCAGCTATGTGATCGATGAGTTGGGCCGGCGCAATGCCGGTTCCTTCGCTGGCAGGTTGAACCTTGCCTCCGTCGGGATTGCAGGTCACTCCTTCGGGGGGTACACCGCCCTGGCGGTGGCCGGAGCAACGATTGATTTCGACCATCTCCAAGCCGACTGCACCCGTCCCTATGCCGCCCTTGACATCTCCCTGTTGCTGGAGTGCCGAGCGCTTGAGCTGCCCCGCAAGTCCTATACCCTTCATGATCCGAGGGCTCGGGCGGTGTTTGCAGCCAATCCGGTGATGCGCAGCATTTTCGGTCCGAAAGGAATCCGCGCCATTGCCGTCCCCGTGATGCTCGCCTCCGGCAGCTACGACCCAGCCGCCCCCGCTGCTCTCGAGCAGGCTCTGCCGTTCACCTGGCTGAAGGAAGCGAATAAATACTGGCAGCTGCTGGAAGGCCAGGCCCATGTGAACTTCAACGAGATTGATCCCGGCATCAAGCAGACAATTGAATCCGTCGGCGATCTCGCGCTACCCAGCCAGGGATTGATTAGCAATTATATCAACGCTACCACTGTTCCTTTCTTTGAGATTTATCTGCGCAACAACCAGGCCTATCTGCCACTGCTCAGTTCTTCCTATTCTCAGCATCTCAGTAAAGGCCAGAAGTTCCAGCTTTTTCTGATTAGCGGCACCTCATCCCCCGGTGTTGTCAACGCGATTGAGGCCTTTCGCAAAACCCATCGCTAGGCTTTCTTCTTCTGCGCTGAAAAGGCCTGCTATTCCCCCGATGACGACAGCCACCGCCACTCTTGCAGCCCTGCGCTCCGGTCAGCTGAAGGGGATCACGCGGTTGGATCTTGCCTGTGATCTGCAGGAATTCCCGCAGGAGATCTTCGAGTTAGCCGACACCCTTGAAATTCTGAATCTCTCGGGCAATGCGTTAGCCGCGCTCCCGGATGACTTGTCGCGGCTGAGCAGGCTAAGGGTGTTGTTCTGTTCGGATAATCGCTTTACCCAGCTGCCCGAGGTGCTGGCCTCGTGCGTTCAGCTTGAGATGGTTGGCTTTAAAGCGAATCGCATTCGCGAGGTTGCCGCCGCCGCCATTTCCCCCAACTTGCGCTGGTTGATCCTCACGGATAATCAGATTTCGGCGCTTCCCGATTCCATCGGCAGCTGTGCGCGCCTGCAGAAACTGATGTTGGCCGGCAATCAACTGGCCGTGTTGCCGGAGGCGATGCGCGGCTGCGTCGGGCTTGAGCTGCTGCGGATTTCGGCCAACCGGTTCGAGGCTTTACCGGAGTGGCTGCTGCACTTACCCCGGTTGACCTGGTTGGCGTTTGGCGGCAATCCGGTTTCAGCGGCGCCGCACGCCTCGAGTCCGGCCGTGGCCCGTCTGCAGTGGGCGGATCTGGTTTTGGCTGAACAACTCGGCGAAGGCGCCTCTGGAGTGATCCATAAAGCTCACTGGCAGCCGTCGCCGCAGGGCGCCGGGCATCCCGTGGCGGTGAAACTGTTTAAGGGTGCGGTCACCAGTGATGGGTTTCCTGCAGAAGAGATGGCGGCCTGTTTGGCAGCGGGACATCACGCTCATTTGATCGGAGCCCTTGGTGAACTCATCGGCCACCCAGCCGGCACCCGCGGCTTGGTGATGCCGTGGATCGATTCGGGGTTTCGGAATTTGGCCGGCCCGCCCAGTCTGGCGTCGTGCACGAGGGACATTTATGCGGACGGTCAACGCTTCTCCCTGCCCTTGGTGCTGGATCTGGCGACGGGCTTGGCTGCTGCCGGCGAGCACCTGCACGCCCGTGGGATTCTGCACGGCGATTTTTATGCGCACAACGTCCTGTATCGCCCCGAAGGCGGCTGCTTGTTGGGCGACTTCGGGGCAGCCACCATGTACCCGCCTCAGGCCAGTGGAGGCACGAATCCGTTTGAGGCGCTGGAGGTGCGCGCCTTCGGCTGTTTGCTTGGCGAGTTACTGGAGCGCTGTGAACCCGAAAGGGAACCCGAACTGCTCCTAGGCCTGCGGTCGTTGAAAGCACTGCAACTCCGCTGCATGGCGCCCGTGGCGGCGAGCCGGCCCCGGTTCGCTCAGCTGGTCGCATCGTTGGAATCCTTGCGTCAATAAGCCCGCGGCTCAGCTCTCTGCCGTGGGGGCGGCGAGGCCGCAGGAGGGGCAGTAGGGAAAGAAGCTCAGATGGTGGTGGTTGCAGCGGTGGCAGTCGCGCTGGATCTGCAGGCCGCAGTGCATGCAGAAGTTGGGCAGCTGAGCGTCGCTGCGGCTCAGGGAGCGTTCACAGCTGGGGCACTGGTTGCGCCCCAGTGCCTGCAGCGCACTCTCGTAGCGAATCTGGCCCTGGCGCTCCTGCTGGGGGGCGGCCTGCTCCGCCTGTTTGCGCAACAGATAGGCGTTCAGCCAGCGGATCAGGGCCCGGCCGCCGAGGAAGGTGAGCAGGGCCCCCACGCCGTAGCGGATGTAGGCCCCGAAGCTGGGCAGGTAGGGCACCAGTTCGAAGAAGAAGGCGAACAGGCCGAACAGCAGGAAGCCCCAGACGAAGGGCCACTGGTCGCTGCCGCGGAAGCGGCGGAACTGCCAGATCGCCAGGGCCAGCAGGGGGCCCACGAACAGCAGCCGGATCACGAAGGCCCGCCCTTCAGCCCGCTGGCGGGCCCGCTGCCAGCGGGTCTGGGCTTCGGCCTGGAGCTGATCGACCTGGCGCTGGGGAGTGTCGATCCGGCTCTTCAGGTCGCCGAGCTGCCGTTCGAGCCCCTGGCGTTCAGCGCTGAGCCGCCGCTGCTGGTCCAGCTGGGTGTCGAGCTGACGCACCCGGGCGATCACCTCCGGGTTCTGGCTCGACTGCTCGGTGGCGGAGCGGGCCGAGCGCCAGTTGTCGAAACTCGCCTTGTCGGTGGCGTAGGCCTCCCGCGCCTCCTCCTCCTTCCGCCGCACCCCCTCGAGCCGGCCCTGGAGGTTGTCCCGCGCCTGGGTGAGCGGTTTCAACTCGGAGAGCAGCGGCTCCAGGCGGGGGCGATCGACGAACTGCTCCTGCCGCGGTGCCTTGGTGAGCAGGGGGAGGTCGGCGATCAGGCTGGAGCCCACCTGGATCAGGAAATAGGCGAACAGCAGGGCAATCAGCCACTGACCGATGCGGATCAGCCGCTCGGGGCCGCGGGAGGGGCTCAACATCGGGGCCTCAGGGTGCAACGCACATCCCCCGCATCCTGCTTGAAGTGATCACAGCCCGGCCCGCGGCGGCACTGCGCCGACGGACGCCCTCACACCTCACCGGCGAGCGCTTTGCACAACTGAGCAAGGCGGTGCCGGTGGATCGGCTTCGGCCCGAGAGCAGCGATAGGGTCGCCTGCCAGCGGCACCCGATCGAGCGAGCGGGCCCTGCAAGCTTGTGTGGCAAGGTCGTTCGGGAAGGGCGTCAGCCTGGGGCTTAACCATGATGGGTTGGGTGGAGGCGGCACTGATCACCGCAGCGGCAACTCTGGCCGGCGCCATCAATGTGCTGGTCGGGGGTGGCTCCCTGATCACCTATCCCACCCTGCTGGCCCTGGGCCATCCGCCGGTGCTGGCCAATGTGTCCAACAACCTCGGCATGATCCCGGGCAACGCGGCCGGGGTGCTGGCCTACCGCCCCCTGCTGGCGGGCCACCGCTCCAGCCTGCTGGCCCTGGTGCCCGCCTCCCTGCTGGGGGGCCTGAGCGGCGCGATCCTGCTCTTGGCCCTGCCGGCGAAGCTGTTCGCCGCGGTGGTGCCGCTGCTGATCGCGCTGGCCTCGGTGCTGATGGCCCTGCAGCCCCGCATCAGGGCCTGGATCGAACGGCGCCCCGGATCCCGGCAGCACAGCCGCCTCCCCCTGCTGGTCGGGGTGTATCTGACGGGTCTTTATGGCGGTTACTTCGGTGCCGCCCAGGGCGTGCTGCTGCTGGCGGTGATGGCCGTGGGCCTCGATGAAAGCCTGCAGCGGCTGAATGGCTTTAAAAACGCCCTGGCGCTGATCGTGAATGCCACGGCCGCCGTGGTGTTCATCGGCTTCACCAGGGTCGACTGGCAGGTGGCGGCCCTGATCGCCGTGGGCACCGCCGGCGGCGGCTGGTTGGGCGGGCGGTACGGCCGGCAGATCCCGGAGCCGCTGCTACGGCGCACCATCGTGGTCACCGGCCTGGTGGTGGCCGTGGTGCTGGCCCTCAGGCTGCGCTGAGCGGGGTCGAAGGAGTCTGCAAAGCCGGCCGGATCGGGGCAGAGCTTGCCATGCCTGCGGCTTTTCCCTCAGGCCGCGTGCCGCTGAATCGCCTGATCGTCGCGACCTCTTGCATCAGCAGCTCGCAGCGGCAGCTGCCGAGCCGAGCTCACCCGGCCCCACGATCGGCCCCCTCCAAGGCCAACCCCTCCACCTCCCAGGCCCGCAGGCCGCCCCGCAGATTCGCCACCTTGTCGCGGCCAGCCTTGAGCAACAGCTGGGTGGCCAGGGCCGAGCGGCAACCGGAATGGCAGAGCAGCACCACGGGCCGCTCCAGCGGAATCTCCGCCAGCCGCTCCTGGAGCTCCGGCAGGGGGATCAGCAGGCTGCCGGCCAGGTGTCCATCAGGACCATCGAACTCCTCGGCGCCGCGCACATCCACCAGGGTGAGGGCGTGGCGATGGACCGCCACCCAGGCGGGCTCCAGCTCCGGCAGGCCGGCATAGCTGCGCTGCACTGGCGCCCAGCTGTCGGCGGCGGGGTCGCTCTCCTGCAGCGGCCTTCCGCAGCGCAGATTGGCGGGCAGGGCCTCGGCGATCCGGCCCGGATGGGGCAGCTTCATGTTCTCCAGGTAGCCCACGAAGTCCCGTTCGTTGGCGCTGCCGCCGAGGCGGGCGTTGAAGGCCTTTTCTTCGGCCACGGAGCTCACGGTGCGGCCGCTGTAATCGTGGCCGGGATAGAGCAGGCAGGCCTCCGGCAACGGGAAGATGCGGCTGGTGATCGAGCGGTAGAGGGTGCGCGCATTCCCCTGCTGGAAATCGCAGCGGCCGCAGCCGCGGATCAGCAGGGCATCACCGGTGAAGGCGGCGCTCTGATCGTCGAGCACAAAGGTGAGGCAGCCATCGGTGTGGCCGGGGGTGGCCAGCACCGCCAGCTGACGCCCGCCGAAGCGCACCCGATCCCCCTCCACCAACGGCAGGGAGACGTTCTCCGCCCCAGCCCGCTCCGCCAGGCCGATCGCACAACCCGTGGCGCGATGCAGCAACCAGGCGCCGCTCACGTGGTCGGCATGCACGTGGGTGTCGAGCGTGGCCACCAACGCGATGCCCAGCTCCCGGATCAGGGCCAGGTCGCGGCCGTGCTGGGAGAACACCGGATCGATCAACACCCCTTCGCCGCTGGCTGGATCGGCCAGCAGGTAGGTGTAGGTGCCGGTGTCGGCATCGAAGCACTGCCGCAGCAACAGACCATTCGCTCCGGCGGCGGCCCGCAGCAGGGGGGTGGCGCGGGCGGCGCTGACATTGAGCTCAGGGTGCTTCATGAACTCGATAGGGCCAAGAATCTGCACCTTGCCACTCTTTACATGATCTATCTTCTGACATCACACCACAGACACCGCCGAAGTGATCGACACCCTATTGCCGGTTTGCGGCATGATCTGCTTGTAGTCTGACGAGCTCGTGCCCCATCCAGCCGCCACGCAAGCCCGCGTAACCCTGGCCGTCATTGTTGCCGTTGTTGTGCTGACACTCAGCGCTTTGCTTCACGGCTTTTTCCAGACGCCAGCTCTGGCGCAGGTCCAGCTCCAGGCGCCAGTCCAGCAGGAGCCGCTGGTCTATCAGCCTCAGGCCAAGCCACCGATCGATGGCGTGCCGATCCTGCTCGATGGCCGGGAGGTGTTAACCCTGCGGCGGGGGATCGCCGGTTTTTCGCTGGAGGAGCGGGCGGAGACGATCAGCCGCCGCCTGAAGCGCTTCGCCCAGGACGATTCCCGCTCGATCGACTCACTCACCATTCAGCAACCGGTTGATGACGATTTCTGGTATATCAGCGCCGGTCAGGATGTGCTGCTCACCATCAATGAACGCGATGCCCAGGCCAGCCGCCTGACGGCCAAGGCGCTGGTCGAGCAATCCCTGCAACAGATCAAGGCGGCCCTGGGTCAATACCGCCAGGATCGCAAACCCGGTCGATTGTTGCGGCATAGCCTATACGCGCTGATCGCCAGCATTGGCTTCCTGGCCTTCTGTTTTGCGGTGATCCGCCTCTCGGGCCGGCTGTTTCCGCTGCTGGCGCGTTTGATCGCCAGGCGCGTACCGGCGATTCGGCTGAATCAGGTGGAGATCGTCTCCGCCCAAGCGATTGCCCAGGCTTGGCTGCAGGTGCTGACGCTGCTGCGACTGCTGCTGCTGTCGCTTGGCTTCTTTTATCTCGCCGCCTTCACTCTGCGCCTTTATCCCTGGACGCGGGCTGTCGGTGAGGACATCCTCGGTTATTTCTACGGATCCCTGGAGCAGGTGCTCACGGCGATCGGCAATTATCTGCCCAATCTCTTCATCGTTGCCATCATCCTGTTTCTGGCTTTCTCCTTGCTGCGTGCCCTCCGGCCTTTCTTTATGGCGGTGGACCGGGGCAGCCTGGCGATTCCCGGTTTTTATCCCGAATGGGGCAAGCCCACTTTCAACTTGTTGGCGGCCCTAGTGATCGCCTTGGCGGCGGTGCTGGCCTTTCCCTTTATGCCGGGTTTCAGTTCGCCAGCCTTCCAGGGTATTTCTGTTTTTCTTGGCCTGCTGCTCTCGCTCGGCTCCACATCGGCGATCTCCAATGTGATCGGTGGTGTCATCCTGATCTACACCCGCGCCTTCCGCATCGGCGACCATATCCGAGTAGGCGATGTGATCGGCGACATCATCGAGAAAAACTTTCTGGCGGTGCGCATCTGCACGCCGGCCAACCAGATCATCACCATCCCCAATTCTTCCTTGTTGAGCAACAAGGTGGTGAATTATAATCTCTCCGCCCGTGATTTAAGCCGCGCCCTGATCCTGCAGACCACGATCACCTTGGGTTATGACTTGCCCTGGCGCCAGGCCCACGCCACCCTGATCGCCGCCGCCCTGGCCAGCGAGCACATCCTCCGGGAGCCGCCGCCGTTTGTGTTGCAGACCAACCTGGGCAATGATGCGATCAGCTATCAATTGAATGCCTACACCGCCAATCCCAATCTGATGGTGCTGATTTACTCTGAGCTGCATCAACACATCCAGGATCAATGCGCGGCCCACGGCATTGAGATCCTCTCGCCCACCTATGCCTCCCTGCGCGATGGCAGCGCCAGCACCATTCCAACTCCGGACGCCTCGGCGCCGGAAGCGCCGCCGGAGCGCGGATAACGTCCCGGAGCGCGGATAACGACATGGAGCAGGGGATGAAGCAGGGGCCTTCCCGGATCGCGGCGATCGGCGCCTGGGCGGCGGCGGGGCTGCTGGGCGGCCTGATCGGCTCGCTGGCGGCGGTGGCGCTCACCGAGCTGATCAAGCTGTCGCTGGCCGCCACCTCCGGGTTAGGTCCGGCGGCGCTGCGGCTGCTGCCCCTGCTCGGCGTGGGCCTGGCGGTGCTGATCCTGTTCGGCCTGGGCCGAGGCCAATCGGTGCAGACGATCGCACCCCGCCAGACGCCCCGCGATAAGCCCCGCCCAGGCGTGGCACCCGGTTCGCTGGCAGCCTGGTATTCGTTCCCCCACGACATCGCCCGCGCCGATCTGACGGGCGATGTGGTTAATGCGTCGGGGGTGGAGGAGCGGTTCCCGTGGAACCTGGCGCCCCTGCGGGCGCTGGCGATCCTGGCCACCGTGGGGTTGGGGGCGCCGATGGGCACGGAATCGCCGGCGGCCCACATTGGCGTGGCCACGGGCAGCTGGCTGGGCAGCGCAGTGCCTTCGCTGCGCAGCCTGGCGCGGCCCCTGGCGATCGGGGGCGGCGCGGCGAGCGTGTCGGCCTTGATCGGCATCCCGCTGGTGGGCAGCTTCTTCATGGCCGAGCTGGCGGCGCGGCGCCAGATTCCACTGAGCGCGCCGCGGGCCGCCGCGATGCTGGCGGGCGGCCTCAGTGGCTGGGGGGTGCATGACGCGTTTCAGCTCGATCTGATCCGGCTGGTGGTGCCCAGGGTTCCCCCCGGCGGTTTTCTCGCCGCGTTGCAGGCCACTCTGTGCATCGGCGTGGTGGCCGGCGCCCTCACGGCCCTCACCGGTGAGGCGATCTACTGGGCCCGGGGCTGGCGCGACCGACCGCTGATGCGCCTGCTGATCGGCGGCGCGGCGCTGCTGGTTCTGGCGTTGCTGATCGGGATCCTGGCCACCCCGGCGGCGGCTTTCGGGCCCGGGGGCGCAGCCATCGTCTGGGCCGAAACCACCAACCCCGCCCCGCTGCGCCTGCTGGCCCTTGCCCTGCTGCGGGCGGCCGCCACCACGGCGGCGGTGCTGGCGGGGGGCTGCGGCGGGGTGTTCGTGCCGTTTCTGGCGATCGGTGACCTGAGCGGCCGGGTGTTCGCGGCCCCCTTCGGGATCGCCGCAGACCTGGCCGGTGCTGCCGGAGCCGCCGCGGGCATCGCTGGCGGTTACCGCCTGCCGTTCACCGCCATGGCAATGGTGCTGGGCGTCGGCGGACCGGAGGGCGCCCAGCTCACGAGCATGGCCACAGTGCTGGTGGCGGCGCTGTCTGGATTGTTCACGGCCAGGGCCGCTAATGCGCTGAGCACGCTGGTGCGAAGTCTTTGGCGGCAGCGGGTTGGGTCAGGTGAGTGAAGGGAGTAGGCGGAGGCGTCCGGTTGCCAGGGCGATGAACTGACCGAACGGCGAACGCCTCCAGATCAGAAGCGGGCAAATTACGATGGCAGTTGCCAGGAATTCCTGCTCCCGCCTTCTGGATCTGGATGTTAGGCCTCACTGCGGCTGCGCAGAAGCTCCGAAATCTCGACTGCAATCTCCTGAACCGTATGGGTTGCCGTGCTACGTGCAACTTTGTCAGCAAGGGAAGGGCTGAAGTCGACAACCTCTTGCTTGGTGATGTTGTGCCAGATGGGCAACAGCAACTGCTCACCGGACACGGCGCGGGTGACGATTCCGTCGAGTTCGTAGTTTGTCCATCCCTTAGCGATGAAAGACGGTGAAAGGACGACCAGACCAACTCTGCTGCGCACCAGCCCCTTGTCAATTTTCTGCCGCAGGCTATCACCGATGCGCAGGGTGAACTCGTCGAACCAAACTTTCAGACCCTGATTCACAAGCTCTGATACGAGGGAGCGGACGATCGTTTCCTTGTCTTCGGATGCGTGTGAGATGAAGACGTCGTAGGCTTCGACGCCTGCTTCCACTTGTGGCGGCGGCTCTCGGACCAAGCTTGGTATTGAGGTCAGCGGAGCTTCGCGAATCTCAGGGAGCATTCCCGGAAGCTTGCTAACCGAAGCCCGCGTGGTGCCTCGCAAACCCTGCATGTCAACCGCAATGTACCAGTGGCCACTGTTCGGCACCTGTAGCCGGACAGGGGACTTCTTTGCCAGTCCGCCGATGTAGCTGTGCCGACGACCATTCTTGTAGTTCGAGAAGTCTGAACTAGACATCAGGCGAACGTTGGCCCCGCTTGTGAGCTTCACCTCGACGATCTCGCCGCGCTGACAGTTACCGATGTCAAAGTGGAGGAAGTTCATAGGAGTTGTTTGCGATGCATCACAATTGCCATCACCTAGGAGCCTGTTGCGCATAACGCTTGCGCTCACGCTATCCACCTCAGCCCGGCAACTTTTCATAGGCCGGCTTGCGCAAATTTTAGTGTACGAATCATCCAAGCACAAGGCAATCAGCTACGG
>JBIJAG010000038.1:0-35215 GCA_044345855.1 Cyanobium sp.
TCTGCTTGTATTAAGGCGTGTTGCCCAGGGCCCTGTCCGTCGTTGGCAGTTGCCTATGCTTACTTCATGAATCTGCCGCGTAGCGGCTTGGTCCAACGCTGCCCCTGAGTGGCAGGCAAGGAGCCTGGGGTGGCGAAGCAGTGGGCTGGTGGTGGCCTGTCCACTCGAGGGGCCTGTTGGGCAATCCGACCAAGCATGGATAAACCAAGATCCCACCAATGTACAAATAGCTTCTAAGAAGATGACAACAATAGGCAAGCCACTCGAAAGCCAATTGAGTCATAAGCATAGCCATTTTGGACTTTATGTCTCAGAGCTGATCTGCAGAATCGAGGATGAGAGCTCCATGACCCACCTTTCACAACCCTTTCCAAACG
Organism: Cyanobium sp.; assembly: GCA_044345855.1. Taxonomy (GTDB): domain Bacteria; phylum Cyanobacteriota; class Cyanobacteriia; order PCC-6307; family Cyanobiaceae; genus Cyanobium. Next base: position 378 of record JBIJAG010000038.1, read on the forward strand.
AGGATCTTCTGTTTTGGGCGAAAGCCAAGGGTTGCCATCATAAGGAGCAGATATAAAATTACCATGCCATTCATCCAAGCACCACTCACGGACGTTTCCGTGCATATCTTGTAGGCCAAATGAGTTTGCAGGAGCCATGTCAACCGGTGTTGTTTGAGCCCTGTAATCGCCCTCCAGCCCATTCCCATAAGTAAAGCCAGCATTATAATTGGCCAGTTCACTAATTATGGTCTTTCCATGGTGAAAAGGAGTTGACGTTCCAGCGCGACAGGCATATTCCCATTGGGCTTCACTAGGCAAGGTGTAATACCTGCCTGTCTTCTCTCGCAAAAGCAGACAGAATTCCAACGCTTTATTCCAGCTTACAAGCTCCACCGGCCGATTGTCATCAGAGCTGTTTCTCTCCTGAAACTGTGATGGGTTGCTATTCATAACAGATCGCCACTGGGCCTGGGTTATAGGTGCCTGTCCTATTGAGAATTCTTCGAGACTCACGTGATGTTGTGGATGCTCAGAATCTTCATGGGATTCCTCATCCGGTGATGATCCCATTAAAAAGCTCCCAGCAGGAATCATCACCATTGTTATTGCAACCCCTTCCCCCAGGTGCTCAAACCACGCTCCAGGCGCTCGTAGCCCTGGCGTCGCCCAGAGTCGGAGCCTGACCAGATCCGTACGCACCGCCCGACCATCTTCGTTCACCGTGGCGTTGGGTAGCAGCAGCCACCGCTCTTTGTTGTCATCTACTGGGGGAGTACAGCGGTGGATGTCCTGCAGTGCTGCCGCTGCCTGGCAGAGGGCCTGCAGCACAGGCGATGCTTTCCCCGTCTCCATCAGCACGCCCAGCTGCTTCTGCTCCAGAAACGCGCTCAGGGCCGCCACGCTCGCCTCCCCTGCCAGCCATCCCAGCACCTGGATGGCCGGTAGCAACTCCTTTGTGCTTCGCTCAGCTTCAGTGAGCACCGCAGCCAAGGCCTCGGCCGCCGGTGCTGCTGCCTGGGAATCAGCCTCCGCCAAAGCCAGCAAGCCTTGCAGCGCCGCCAGCCGCACCTGCAGGGGGTGATTAAGGGCCAGGTCGGCGCAGAGGCGAGTCACCCGGCGGCGCTGCTCCAGCGCCTGGCGGTAGTCTTCAATCCACTGCACCAATGGCTCCCAGGAGCGCAGCAGCGCCTCATGGGCGATCTCCACTAGATCGCGCGATTGACCTCCGCCGCTCACCAAAAGCCTTGCCTCCACAAAGCGCTTCAGCAGAGGCCGACTGCCCTCTGGTAACTCCTCCCAGCGGGCCGGCTGCTTGACCGCCAGGCCCTCGTCGTTCAACTTCACCAGGTGATATACGAAGGCCTCCCTGAGCGCCTTGGTGTCTTCTACGGGGCTGGTGAGCGGGTCCCAGCACAGGGCTGCCTGGTGGCTCACCGCGCCGGCCACGCCGTCCAGTGTCTCGTAATCCGCCAGGGTCAGATCAAACAACGCACCGTTTGGGCCCGCCACCGCCACCCCCCGCGCCTGCCGCTTCAGCCACAGCTGCTCGAGCGTGAACGCCAGTAGGGGTAGGGCATCGGCGCCACCACTGTCGGCCACCAGCCGCTCCTGCAGGCCCGGCTGCAGCGTCACCCCCACCCGGTCGGCTGGTCCGCAGATCAGCTCAGCAAAATCCTCCTGTTGGATCGGCTCGACGGTGCTGCACACCGCCAGGGCCGCTAGGGCCGGGCAACGGCGCTGCAGGCCATCGAGGAAGTCGGTGCGCAGGGTTGCCAGCACCACCAGCGGCGACAGCTCCTGCTGCAGCAGCGACTGCAGCCAGGTTAGAAACTGCTCGGCCTCTGCGGCACGGCCGCCCTTGCCCTCCAGTAGCAGCTCTTCGAACTGGTCGATCACCAGCAGCAGTGGCGACTCGGATTCGACCTCCAGTTGCTGCTCCACCGCCCCCACCCGCGCCAGCGGCTTGCGGCCCGGCCGGAAAGGCGGCAGTAGACGCCAGCGCCGGTCACCATCCGCCGCCAGCTGCGGCAGCACTCCCGCCCGCACCAGCGACGATTTGCCCGTGCCCGAGGCCCCCAGCAGCAATAGCAGGGCCGGCGTGCGCTGGGCCAGGGCGTTGAGCTGCTGGGCCACCCGAGCGATGGCGACATCACGTCCAAAGAACACAGGCGCCTGCGGCCGGTCAAAGGCCAGCAGCCCCGGAAACGGCGACGCCTGCACCTGCCCCGGCGGTGGCCAAGGCATCCGTTCCCGCCAGCTGAGCACCTCCAATCCCCGCTCAAGCGCGCGCCAGCCGGTGCTGTCTGCCGACGCCAGGTCGATCAGCGGCAGCACCGACGACTGGGTTTCGACCAGCAGCCGGGGTAAATCGCTGTGGTCTGCCTGGGGTTCGAACCGCAGGGGCAACACCAGCTTGCCCTCGTGGAGTGCAATGCCCAGCTCGGCCAGGCACCACTGGGAGGTGCAGTAGCGGCGGCTGCACACCACGATCACCGCCCGACACAGCCGCAGCTTGCGGTACAGAACCGCCCGCCACGAGGTGCCGCTTGGGATCCCGCATTCGGGGTCGAAATCGAGAAACAGGGCCTCGTACCTCCGCTGAGGCTCCTGCTTGTGTTCGGAACCCTCCAGCCAGGCGGCGATTCGCACGGCCCAGGCATTGTCTTGACTGCTGTGGCTGATGAAGATCGAGCTCACGGGGCAGATGCCGTCATCGCCTCAGCCGAATTTAACCCGCCCTCCTTGCCGATCAAAATAGTGGCCTTCGCAGGCTTATTGATTTGCCCAAAACGCTTGCGATCACCTGGCCGCATGGAGTATTGACTGTTGAAGCGACCCTTGGAGGCGGCCCAGGTGAATCCCATTGTTCGATGGCTGCTCTGGCCACTATAGACTGAAGGTTATTAATCGCATGTCGCATGGATTCTCCCGAAGACAGGTCTGTCTTTGTTGATCAACGGATCGAGTCATATAAAGGATTTCTTGAAGACGAATTCACTAGGGCAGCTTTTGAAGCATCGGACCGATCGGGAAGAAGAATATCCCATCTCATTTTTAACCTGTTGACTGATTGGAGGAGTATTTCATACGCCGTTGCATTTCCAGCGCTGGCGCCAAATGCGATTGAAAACTTCCACGTTGGAATGGCTGCCGAGGGGCCACTTGACTATTCCCTCTTAGGCTTTCTAGAGTATGTTCTCAACAAATTGCGAGATCGAGTTCCAAGCCTGACTAATGATCAGGCTCTTCAGAGCGAACTCAGGAGTGAGCTCTTCGGAGTCTTAAGCGATGTCCGTGGACTTCAGAGTATCCGAGACGGCTCTGTATCTGCATCTGCGATATGGGAGCAGTACATTCAGCACCATCCATTCAACTTGGGCCTTCATGGGATTATGCGCCTGGCGTACATCGGAATCTACGGAGCCTACGAAGAGTTTGTGGTCCGCTGCGTTAGAATATCCACTGGAAACTCCAGATTACAATCAACAAGAGGCAACTTCTCAACAGCTATCGGCAGTAGCCTCGGGCCCGATTTGCTCGTGAGATGCTGGGAGTCAGAAGAGATCAATCAAGTAAGGACGATCCGAAATAAGCTGATTCATGCTGGCGGACAGGCCGATGAGTCTACTCGTTACCTGACAAACCTAGTCCATATTCAAGATGGATTTATGCATATATTCCCAGAGCACTTAACGCAGGCCTATGCCTGTCTAAAATCGCCTGCCCTGGCAATCATGTCGCACGATTCTTTTATCTAAGCGGCCTACGCGATTCAAGGATTGCAAGTGCCCATCGAACGTCCAAGATCAGCGGCGGGCGTCTGTTCATGGCGATTATGAGGCGCCTTCGCTCCCGCTCGCTGGATCTTGATGTGGGGCTTGTCAACTTAAACTTTGGAACTGCCTCTATCTAAATGCATGGCATTAGCACTGTTGGGTCATGGTCATTAGCCCCACCTCAGCCAGCCCATTCAGTGAATTAAGTGCTAGCATGGAAAAAGCAAATGACATACTCTACAGTGCATGGCTGTAACTCGCCGCCGATCAAAGGGCTTCTTGGCTGACTTCCGGGAGATTGCCTTTGGAACTTTTGACAGAGGCATTGCCAGTACATCGTGGCTAATGGGAGTCGTTTCACTCTTCATGGCGGTATTCCTCTTAAAGTACCCATTCCATATACCATATCTAATTGTTGTTCGAGATCTTGTCTTTCTTTTTGGCTTTCTGTTAATCTCGCTAGTCATCTACGGAAGATATAGCAAGCGGGAGCGTGTGTTCAAAAATCAACGGGCATATCTATCGGAGGTAATCTCAAGAAATCATAAAATCTCATCCACTTATCATAAAGACTTATTTGATGGTTTTTGTGGGCAGGATTTTATTGCAGAAACTGGAGCTTCATGCTTTTCGCATGCAGAGATTCATAGATATCAAATGATGTGTAAGTCTGTCTCTAATAATATACGCGAATCCTTACTTTCATATTTTCGATCACTTAGTATCGACTTAGACGGTGAGCTATCGGTCTCGGTAAAGCTCATTGTGGATTCCAAGTATCTTCAGCAGCTTTTCAGCAAGGACCCAGAGAAAAGCGCAAAGATTGGACCGGAGAAGAAATTAATCATAACTTTCGCTAGAGATCATGCAACACTCGACGAAGGCTCTCGAGAAGTAGGGGAGTGCGTTTACTCCATTGACTCAAATACCGCTTATCAGTACTTGTTCAATAGTGATGAAAAGTGCTATTGCTGTGATGATCTAAGCTCTCAAACTGGTTATCTAAATGAAAGCAAGAACTGGAAGAGCCACTACAATGCTGCTATCGTCGTACCCATTAGATACACTTCTGCAAGTGGGAGCTTTATTTGCTATGGTTTTTTGACCGTAGATGCGCCAAATCCCAACGGAAGGAGTCTATTTTCTGACAAGAACCATGTCGTTCACAAGGAATGCTTAGCCGTTCTCCTTCATGCAGCAGATTTACTTGCAACGCACTCATTAATCCTGCGCATCCAAAAGCTTGCACTTTCACCAAGCTCATAGTTTAAACGATGATCATCACTTAGGGTTATGACCTCTAGCCTCATGGGCGTTGTGAGGGCAGAGCGAGTTGTTACATATTATGACCTGTGCTTGGGTTCCACTTCCATGAGTCCTTTTCATCTGAAATCTTTATGGCACTTAATGTGGCTGCAACCTTTCAGCATGGCTCCATATGTAGCGTTGTGAAAGCTTGAGATCCTAGGTCAGCCCCGCAGCGCAAGCGGCTTGTTAGTATTGGTGTTGTACCACGTTGAGTTGACCCTAGAATCCTCTCTTCGTTCACGAAAGCAAACTGCCTTCCAGCCTTTCCCCCTAATGACAAACGAAAACTCATCTGAAAGAGATTCAAGCTTGCTTCACGCAACCAGCAGCATTGCGGTTGGTTTTCTTGAAGAGAAAGCCATGCTTGGAAAGATGATTGATATTCCAAGCATAGGTATTTCTTTTAATAGAAATGATCTATCCGAGCGCTCTGCATTATCCGAAAAGTCTGATTAGACCCTGTCGTGAATTGCCGTTGTCAATAAAACTAACCTTTGCCAATGAATAACATTCGGCCTAATTGTTTTTTTTTTAATTTGCACTCATCAACAGAGCTGTCCATTCATTGGCGGCTACAACTTATTGACCTTGAATGATTTTGCTTCTTCCTGATCTCACCCGTTCAGACGTAGGTTAAAGGTCATGGTCTATAGCGGCATAGGATTTCTGACATGGTTCTTGGAGATTTCACTTAGACGAAGAAATGTCTTGGGAGCTGCCAGAGGCCGCCCTTGTCTACGCCGGAGTGTCCTAGACGCCACCCGTGCTTCATTGGCTTCACCGGAAGCGATATACAGCTCTTAAAGTAATGTTTGTTTTTGTGAGGAATGCTTCCTTGACCATCCGCTTAACACCTAGAGATTGCTGACCCCCATCTTCCATCTTATCGTCAGTATTTCCTATCCTGACACTGAATATAGTTGTAGGCAACTTCAGCCTTTGGCGATTTGTCAGCCCAACTACTATTTGGGCGGATCCGCCCAAGTCACACCGAGGGCTCTCGATTGTCCGCCTAAGACGCAGATCTCGACCGAGTGCAAGGCGCCAGAGGCACTGCGCTGCAATGGATCTTACGATTCAAAGGCCAACGCTTCTGCATCTTAGGCGGATCCGCATAAGATGTGTTCACTGCGTTACAAAAGAGTGGCGGGAGCGGTTAAGTCCGTGACAGCAAAGTCTTGCAAGATTTCCATGCCTTGCCGTGAAGATTGGGAATTTAGTGCCAGGATTGCTTTCCAAGCTAAATGAAGATGCTTGTGACTATGTAGGCTTGCCTGGCTTGGCCTGTCGATCCTTCGAACAGAACGCCTTACCATGAGTTGACGTACTGACAGCAGTCCTACCAGCCAAGAGCTGGGCCCCACTCACTGGATCGCTCCAGCAGTCCCTCGATGCCTTTGCTCACCCTGTCGCTCTCGCTTACCGCGATGTTTGCCGCCGCAGCCCCTGGCGTGCTGCCGGGAGAACTGAGCCAAACCCAGAGCCCTCCACAGGAGGCTCCTCAAATCGCCCGCGACGAGTGGAAAGATTGCCTCTACAACAAGGAAGTCATCCGCTGCCGGGATGAGCAGACGGCAGATGGTCTTCGGATTATCTGGGTGGATGGGCTCCGCACTCGCCTTGAGCGCAGGCCACCTGCCCGCCCGGGCCTGCCCAGCTATTGGGGAGACCGCTACGGCGGGCTATGGCGTCGGGAATTATTGATCCAAGGCAACACCTTGCTCACCAATCTCGGCACGGGCAATCGCATCCTGATTCCCCTTCGCTATCCCTGCAAACCTCCCCTCAAGGGGGAGGTGGGCAACTGCCGCTACTGACAAGCATCGGCGTGGGGGATACAACCAGGGGCATCAGGCCAAGACGGATTCCACAATGATTGCCCAGCCCCGACCAGGCACGTAGGCGTAGTTGTTCGTTTCATCCACCATCCAGCGGCGGCCGAAGTTTTTGCGACTGTATTGCAATCCGGCCCCATTGCGGCTGCCGTATACCCCCGAAATCAGATCGAGATCGCCATTGGGATCATTGACAATCACTGATTTTGGATTGTAACCCACCACACACAGCCAGTGACCGTTGCCAAAGGGGGCTTCCACGGGCCCCTTGTGAATGAACCCGCAGGCAACGGGAAAGCCTCGATCAATTTGCTCTTCCAGGGTGGAAAAATCGGCGTTGGGTTCGAAGCGGGCCTTGATGCCCAGGCTTTCCAGTGCCTGGATCTGGGCGGCATTGCTGGTGGTGTCGCCGAATTGATTCACAATCTTCAGATATTGATCATCGGTGCCCGGCAAGGCTTTGGGCTTGATGGCAGCAACGAGCATGGCGCAGCTGGAGCTGAAGCACATGCGGGAGGCCTGATCTGTGCTGGAATCGAGTTGGGAATAATAAGGAACGTTCAGGGTTTTGCTTGCCCCCGCAGGCTGCACGATGGCGGTGGCGCTGAAGATCTGGGTGGCCTTGGCGAAATAGTTCTCTCGATCATTCAGCCCGTTTGCAGGATCTCTTCCGTTCACAAGCCGTGAGATGCGGCGGCAGCTGGCGCCACCATCCACCTCCTCGTTCATGTGGTTGTTGTGCCACCACAAACCCGCCGAGGTGAAGGGGTAGCGGCTGGCGACATAGGAGCATCCCTCCATCACCTGGGGATCACCGATGAATTCACTGAAGGCTTCATAGTTCGCACGGCCGGTGAGCTGGATCACCCCCGCGCCCTTGAAGCGTTTGCCATCCCCAGGCTGGGTGTTGCCGAGGTCAAAGCGGCCTTCATAGGCGCTCCCATCAGCGATTTCCTCCATCCATTGCAGCCCTCCCGATTCATGGGCGATCTGGGCCATGAAGTGGGCGATGCGGGCTGGTGTGTCGATCTCAAAGCGTTTCAGGCAGGCATTCAGATCCGCCAGCTGGGCTGGGGTGACATCCCGGCCAAACACCTCTTTGCACTGGTCGGCCGTTACCAGATCGGCAGAGGCGGGGGGAGGTGGTGCCGTGCGGAAGCGCTCGGCGAACCCTTCCAGCTCTGGCTCGCCGAGCTGCTGCTGCAGCCATTCCCAGGCGTCCTTCTGGTGGGGCATGCCCCGGGTGTAACGGGCGGCATCTGCTAGAGAAATTACGGCCATGGTGGAAAATGGCGAACAACTATGTCTAGCTACTCGGTTCTGGGAGAGCAGGAATGCTGATAAATCTTGATGCTCTTGTGCCGCTATTCAATCGCTGTGCCGATAGTGCTGCTGTCTCTTGGATTGTCCCGGCAGCCTCTCAAGCCACCCTGGCTCAGGGATCCTCCTCCTCCCGTACAGGCTCCCAGCGCAGCGCATCCTGGAAGTCGGCGATGACCGGCTGCAGGGCATCCAGCCAGGTCTTGGCCCGACCCTGAAAGCCCAGCAGCACCTCCTGGCGGCCGGCCCTCCAGCTGCTGGCACGGCCGCCGTTGGAGGGGCGCCCGCCAGCGAGGCGCTGGCCGTCGCTACTGATGACTTCCAGTTGATCCACCCCGGTGCCGGTGTTGGCGTTGAGGGTGGTGATCTGTTCGTGATGGTCGAGGTCGAGTTCGAGCATGCCGCGATCGTCGCCACCTCCGCCTCCATAGGCCTCTGTCCATTCGTTGGCGAGGCCGTCGCTGCCGACCGGATCGCTCTCCTGCCGATAGGTGAGGCGGATTCGATCGATCAGCCGCCCCGCGTTCAGTCCCACCTTCCACAGCCGACGTCGACGCTGGATGGCCCGGGAGCGGTCGCTGAAGGCGAAGGGTTCCCCCCCCTCACCGCCGAGGCGGTGGCCATCGCGGATCATGGGCACCAGGCGTGGGCTGCCTTGAAGCAGCGCCGGCAGCTCCGGAACCTGCAACGTTGAGGAGGCTGATCGCGCGAAGGCTTCCGCGAGCTCATCGATGGCCGCGATGTCCGCGCGCACCTGGCGCCCCTGGTTCTGCAGCGTCGGTTCGGGCGGTTGGCCATACAAACGGCATGTGTCCTCCACCCAGCTGCACTGGTTGGCGATCTCCAGCAGCCGCTCCTTCCGCCGCAGCAGGCCCTGCTTGGAAGCGGTGCCACAGAACAGCTGGCGGTTCGCCACCACGGGCTGGAACACCGACATCAGCTCGGGGATTTCCTCGTAGCCGCGGGTCTCAGCGCTGAGAACCACCGGAGCATCGATGGTCAGGCCGCCGAAGCCGCTGGTCAGGGCGACGAGTTCATCGGCGCTCCCCACGGCGGGCGCCTGGCTCAGGCCGAGCACCCGCACCCGCAAGCTGCTATTGACAGACGTTTCGCGCCGGATCCGGCTCAGCTGGCTGCCGAGCTCCGGCGAGAGCGTGAGCCCTTCGAGGGGGAGAGTGAGGCCGATGCTGCGCACCATCGCCTCCGCCTCCTCACGCGACTGGGCATAGAGCGTGAATATGCCCTGCACCTCCCCGCCAAGTTGAACGCTGCGCACCCAGCAATCGCCATGTTGCGCCACGAAACGATCCAGCCCGGAGGGGTCCGTCGGCGGCGCCACATCGCCGCGCAGGTGCGGTTCCTGGGCCTCGATGCCCTCCAGCACCCGGCGCGCCTGCACCACCAGCGACACGCTGAAGACGGTGGTGTGTAGCGATTCGAGAAATTCCTGGCGGTAGCGCAGCAGTGGCACCGGCAGTGGCCCCAGGCCGGCCGCCACGTCCGCTTGTCCCTGCAGCGTCTGACTCAGTTCCCGCAGCGTTCGGCAGAGCTTCACCTCCGTGACGCAGCCCACCGGCGTCGATGCATCGGGTCCGATGGGGCCCTCGAGGGCGGTCCGCAGTTCCCGATCCGGCCGGAGAACGCTGTTGCGGCCAACCAGGACCAGGCTGCGCGAAACATCGCCGCTGAGTGGCTGGATCATCGCTCCTCCGGGGTTGCCCCCCTCTCCATAGCCACGTGCGCTGCTGGGCTCCGGAATCTGCCCACGATTCTTTGCAATCCGCGGCGGTTTCCCTGCCGGAACAGATGAGGTTGGCGAAGACCAGATGCGCGGTCTCCGCGATCAACTGCATGCCTGCTGCGATCGCAAGCGGTACGCGGCAGACAACCTTGTTCGCCCAGGTTGCGAATAGTCAAACCACGCTGGCCTGGCGCTGGATCATCGTTAGATAGCAGCAGGACCATCACCATTGCCCTGCGCTCCTCCGGTGACCTTCACATCCGCCTTCTGCCGCCCCCACGCCTTTGTGGTGATGCCGTTCGGCATCAAGACGGCGGCTGACGGCAGCAGCATCGACTTCAACCGCGTCTACGCGGAGCTAATCCAGCCCGCGCTCAAACGGGCCGGACTGGATCCCTTCCGCGCCGATCAGGAGGTGCGCGCCGGCGATATCCGCACCGACATGTTTCAGGAGCTGTTGCTCGCCGATCTGGTGCTGGCTGACCTCACGATTGACAACCCCAACGTCTGGTATGAGCTCGGGGTGCGGCATGCCCTTCGCAGTCGCGGTGTGGTGCTGATCAGCGGTGGCCATGTGACCACGGCCTTTGATCTCTATACCGACCGCAAGGTGCGATACGGCCTTCGCGATGGCGGGCCCGATCCGGCCACGCTGGCCAACGACCGCGAAGTTCTGGCCGGTGTCGTGCGCGCCACCATGGAATCCTGGAAAGGGCGCCGCATCAGTCCGGTCTACGCGCTGCTGCCGCAACTAGAGGAACCCGAGTGGGAGCAGCTGCGGGTGGGCGATGTGCGCGAATTCTGGGAGGCGCATGACGCCTGGAAGAACCGCATCGACCTGGCCCGTAAGGCGGAGCGGATCGGCGACGTGCTCGTTCTGGCGGATGAGGCGCCAGTGGCGGCGTTTCGATCCTTGGCCTGGATCGAGGCCGGGGTTTCGCTGCGGAAGGGCCAGCACTATCACTCCGCGATCGAGCAGCTCGATCGCGGTCTCGCCATCGAGCCGGACAATCTCGTGGCCCTGCGGGAGAAGGGCTGGTGCCTCCAGCGGCTCGCCCTGGCCGGAGAGCAGGGCTACAGCCTTGATCGAGCCCTGCAGCACTCCGAGAGCATCTTGGCGGCCCATCCCATGGATGCCGAGACCTGGGCCCTCGCCGCTCGGGTGCACAAGGATGCCTGGCAGGCCCGCTGGCGCAAGGGCAACGCTCCCCCGGAGCGCCAGCGGGAGGAGGCGCTGGACAGCATCGACATGTTGCTGGAAGCGCAGAACCACTATCTGAGCGGCTTCCGCGCCAACCCGGCCCACTACTACTCCGGAATCAATGCCCTCACCCTGATGCATCTCGCGCGTCATCTCGACGCTGGCACCTATCCCGAGGAGGCGCTGCGCACCCTCGCCGGCGCCGTGCGCTTCGCCGCCGAATCCGAGAACGAACGCGCGTCATCCTTCTGGGCCCTCACCACCCTCGCTGATCTGGTGGTGCTTGAGGGCTCCTGCGAGGAGGCAAAGGCCGCCTACCGAAGGGCGATCGCCAAGCAGGAGATGGATCGTTTCGCGCTCCATTCGTGCCGCGACAACCTGCTGCTGCTGCAGGCACTCGGCTTTCGGCCCGAGGTGGTGTCAGTCGCCATCGCCACGCTCGACCGGGCGATTGAGCGCACGGTCCAGGGCCAGCAACTCTGGCGGCCTCGCCTGGCGCTCCTGTTCAGCGGTCACATGATGGATAGCCCCGATCGTGCGGAGCCCCGCTTCCCGCCGTCCAAGGAAGCGGCCGCTCTCGAGGAGATCGAAGCGGCGCTCGCGGAACTCGGCGCCGGAGAGCAGGACATCGCCTTCTGTCAGGCGGCCGCCGGCGGGGATCTGCTCTTCTTGGAGGCCTGCCAGCGGCGGGGGGTGCGCTGTCAGGTGTTGCTTCCCTTCGAGGAACCGATCTTTCTGCAGAAGTCGGTGCTGCCATCCTGTGATGGCGAGCGCTGGCGAGATCGCTACTACGCCATGAAGGACCAGCTCACTCTGCCGGTGCGCATCATGCCCGAGGAACTGGGGGCTGGGCCGCCAGAGCGCAGCGCCTACGAACGCTGCAACCTCTGGTTGCTGTACTCCGCCCTCGCTTGCGGCATCTCCAACATGCGATTTATCTGCCTCTGGGACGGCAAGCATGGGAATGGTCCCGGCGGTACAGCCCACATGCATGAAGAACTGGCGCGTCGCACGGGCCGGATTCAGTGGATCGACACCCGTTCTCTCGCCACCACCTGAGGCACTTCACCATGAATGACACCAGCATGAATCCCATCCTCACCCGCATGCGCCAACCGGGGCCGAAGAAGATCCTCGCCTGTGATGGCGGCGGCATCCGCGGACTGATCAGCGTTGAAATTCTCGCCCGGCTCGAAGCAGAGCTCCGGCATCACTTCGCTCAGCCCGATCTGCTGCTAGGCGACTACTTCGATTTCATCTGCGGCACCAGCACAGGGGCAATCATCGCCAGCTGCCTTTCCTGCGGCATGGACATGGCGACAATCCGCAACTTCTATCTCGATCATGGTGTCAGCATGTTCCAGCGTGCCCGCTGGTATCTGCAGCTGCACGAGAAGTATGAGGCGGAGCCGCTGGCGGGCATTCTCCGCCAAGCTTTTTACAACCAGCTCCAGGGCCATCCATCTGAGCAGCAGGACAGCGATGCGGTGGTCGAGCTGGGCGACCCGCGTCTGAAGGGACTGCTGATGCTCATGCTCCGCAACCACAGCACCGATTCACCCTGGCCCGTCTGCAATAACCCCCTCGCCCGCTACAACCAGCCTGATCGTAAAGATTGCAATCTTCGCCTTCCCCTCTGGCAGTTGGTACGCGCCAGCACCGCGGCACCCACTTTCTTTCCTCCCGAGGTGGTCACCCTGGCTCCCGGTACCAATCCCTTTGTCTTCGTTGACGGAGGCATGACCACCTACAACAATCCGGCCTGGATGGCGGTGCAGATGGCCACGGCGAGCCCCTACCGAATCAATTGGCGCACCGGAGCCGATCAGCTGCTGGTGGTCTCGGTGGGAACCGGCAACGCGCCCGCCGCCAGACCAGACCTCCGGCCCGAAGAGCTATGGCTCCTGGATCACGCGAAAAGCGTTCCCCTAGCCTTGATGAACGCCGCCACCGCCGGCTGGGACATGGTGTGCCGGATCGTGGGGGAGTGCCGTTTCGGGGGGCAGGTCGATCGGGAGTTTGGCACGATGATTCAGGCTCCCGGCATGCCGGCGGATCAGGGCAACTGGAGCGGTGCGAAGCAGTTCGCCTATGTGCGCTACGACCCCCTCACCAACCGCGAGGGTCTCGATGCACTAGGACTCACCCAGATTCCCGAGCAAGACCTAGCCGCCATGGATGATGTGCGCAAGATTCCGCAGTTGCGGGAGGTGGGCAGCGCCTTCGCGGAACGCTATGTTTTGCTTGATCATTTGAGCGGATTTATCTAAATATTTTGTGCATTTATGTTTCCGGCGCTCGCGTCCACCCATTGGGCTAGGCGGCCTCAGGGCAGGGTAAAACCTGAAGTGTTGAGGTGTTTGAGGTCGAGCATCACGATCGTGACCCACACCACCAGTGCCAGCCCGCCAGCGCCGGCGAGGAGGATCAATGCACTCGAAATCGCCGAAGATAGGGGATTTTGATTATTTGCCACGGTGAAAATACTATTTCCACATTGATCTTAGCATGCTTCAACAGCCCGTCCCTTGCTGCCGATGGGCTTCGGCTGCAATGGATTGCTGGAGCTGGTGCTGCCTGGGCGCTCTTCTACTCCCCCAGATATCGCGCCTGCAGCTCGGGGTCGTGGCGCAGTTCGGCGGCGCTACCCGCCAGACGCACGCAAGCCCAGGCTCGGTTCATCAAGCAGCAGCAGGGTGGGACGGCCCATCAGAGCGCGGGCGATCGCCAGCATCTGCTGCTCGCCGCCTGACCTGGATTGGGTCGCACCGGAAGGTGCGCTGCATGGCGCAATCCCGCTGGCATGGTCGGCGGCGAACTTCTGGATCGTCTTGTGGCTACTGCTTGTGGCTACTGCTTGTGGCTACTGATCGCCTCCATGGCGACCCTTGGGTGCTCAGGGAAACAGGTTCTTCCAGCTTAGAATTTATGATCGCGCAGAGCCTCTACCGGATAGGCGAGAAAGTCTGTCAAGGCAAGTCCTCTTTTGGTTCGTTGAGATTACGTCGTCTTGAGATTAGGAGCTTTGTCCCGAGATTGGGTCTGATTCCGTCATGAGGGTTAGCTGATTGGGTCGACGGGGAGGCGACTCGCCCAGAGCCGTGCTCGACGACATCATCGCCATCGTGATCCTCGCCGAGGTGGTGGCAATCGTGGGTGGCGGCGCGTTCAGCCTCGGCCCGGTGCTGAAGCTGTGCCTGGCGGCATTGGCCTTCCTGGCGCCGGACCCGCTGCTGAAGCCGCAAGGCAAGCGCCCGACCGCCTCTGGATCCGCCGCGGCATAGCCGCGCATGGTTCGCTCCCTTGTCCCTCCACCAGGGAGGACCTGGTAGACGCTCAACCATTGGCTGTGACGGCGTTCACGGATGCGCACTGAGAGGCCGCTGAGCCTCAGCATTCCGTTGGCCTGATTAAGGGCGGAGGTGAGATTGGCCATGAAGGCCGCTGGAACCTGAGGCGTCAGAGGGTTCCGGTCCATGCCGTCAAGATTGCTGGGACCGTCTCTCTGAGACGCCCCCCGCTTGGCAGTTCCTTGGCAGTTATGCCAATGAAGTGACCCAACTACGGTTTTCTGGCACCTTCCCAGATCCCATTCCGGCTAAGCAAGCACGGGTCTGGAGGTGCTGAAACCTGTACCGCCGGAATGGAACTCCCAGTCGTTCCAAGGCGTTTCAGAAAATGGGTCGCCTGAGATTCGAACTCAGGACCAATCGGTTAAAAGCCGAGTGCTCTACCGCTGAGCTAGCGACCCGAAGGGCCTGGGGGACGGGTACTGGAGGTACGGCTGGTGCCGACATCCGGATCGCCATCCAGGGCTGAAGCGAAGGTATCACCCGGAGGGCCGCCCTCGCCAGCGTCCGCCAGGTGGCGGGGGCTGCTTGCCTGCGGCAGAAGGAGGCCGGTGGGGAGCTCCTAGACCTGTGGGGGCGCCCTGAGGTGCGGCTCCCGGGTCGGCCGGGGTTGGCTGGCCAGGGGTGGGTGGACGTCCCAGCGCCATAAGAATGGCCCGAAATCCCCTGCGCTTGAATGAACCAACCCTTTGAGTCGGACGTGATGGCGACCTGGGGGGAGCCCGTGGTGCACCGCGAAGCCTGGGTGGCCGCCTCGGCCGTGCTGATTGGCGATGTGCGGCTGGCGGCGGGGGCCAGCCTTTGGCCCACGGCCGTGGCCCGGGCCGACCTCTGCCCGATCGTGGTGGGGGAGGGCAGCAACGTGCAGGACGGCGCGGTGCTGCATGGGGATCCGGGCCAACCGGTGTTGATCGGCGCCGATGTGACCATCGGCCACCGGGCCGTGATCCATGGCGCCACCCTGGAGGACGGCTGCCTGATCGGCATCGGGGCGGTGGTGCTCAATGGCGTCACGGTGGGGTCGGGGGCGCTGGTGGCGGCGGGTTCGGTGGTGACCCGTGATGTGCCGCCGGGAACCCTGGTAATGGGGGCGCCGGCCCAGTCGAAACGGGAACTGGACGCCGAGGCGATCGAGGGACAGCGCCAACACGCCCGTCGCTACCGGCAACTGGCCATGGCCCATGCCGCTCGGGAGGGTCGGCAGCACTGCGGCGCCTCAGGAGCCTGATCAGGCCTGGCCGCTTGGGGGCTCAGCGGCAGGATCGGCAACGCAGGGAAGCTTCCGATCACTGTGGCGGGAAATCCACCCTCAGGTGTCAGAGGCTTTCAGGGGTCAGGATTCCAACGGTTACAGGCAAGCGCGAGTTGAGATGTCGGGATGCAGATCGGCAGGCACCCTGTTCTCTGTTTCAGCCCGGGCTGCCGCTGGTCAGCGTCCACGGAGGCGCCTGAGTCGGGACTGTCGTGGCTGGCCACGGTCCTGGAACTGGCCACGGTCCTGGGAATGACCACGGTCCTAGGGCTGACCCTGACTTGGCAGCCAGTGCATCGAAATCGATCAATCCCCACCCGGCGGCGCGAAGGACCAGGGCCGTTCCTTAAGATCACTCAACAACGCTCACCAGCCACCATGGACCTCAGGCTCATCCTGGTCGCCGCCCCGATCCTGCTGGCCGCCAGCTGGGCCGTGTTCCACATCGGCCGTGCCGCCGTGGGCCAGCTTCAGCTCTTTATCAAGCGGGCAGCCTGACGCTTGGGCCGCTACAGGGCTCTTGGGCCGCTACAGGGCTCTTGGGCCGCTACAGGGCTATTGATAGGAACCGCTGATAGGAACCGCTCGGACCTGCTGGGCCCCGAGACATGTGCCTGAGCAATCCCCTGGTTGCCCAGCACCCAAGCTCTAGCGTGACGTCACCCTGCCCCTACCCGTGTGGTCAGTTCCACGGCTGATGCCACCGCTGCGGCTCTCCTTGAGCCCACGAGGCAGGAGTCCATGGTCAGCGGGGATCGAGGGTTCGGAAATCAGATCGGCGGATCAGAACCTGAGGTGCTTGTGATCGGTGCCGGCCTGGCAGGCACCGAGGCCGCCTGGCAGGTGGCCCAAGCCGGCGTGCGGGTGAGGCTGGTGGAGATGCGGCCGGTGCGCCGCTCCCCCGCTCACCACAGCGGCGAGTTTGCCGAGCTGGTGTGCAGCAACAGCTTCGGGGCCCTCAGCAGCGACCGGGCCGCCGGGCTGCTCCAGGAGGAGCTGCGGCGCCTGGGGTCCCTGGTGATCGGCACCGCTGATCAGCACGCCGTACCCGCCGGTGGCGCCCTGGCGGTCGACCGGGGCCGCTACAGCGCCGCCCTCACCGCCGCCCTTGAAGCCCATCCCCTGGTCACGGTGGAGCGCCGCGAGCAGAGGGAGCTGCCCGGCCCGCATCAGATCACTGTTCTGGCCACCGGGCCCCTCACCGCCGATGCGCTGGCGGAGCAGCTGCGCAGCTTCACCGGCCGCGATGACTGCCACTTCTTCGATGCCGCCAGCCCGATCGTGGAGGGGGAATCGATCGATCTGGGCGTGGCCTTCCGCGCCTCCCGCTACGACAAGGGCGACGCCGACTACATCAACTGCCCGATGGACCGGGAGCAGTATCTGGCCTTCCGCCAGGCCCTGCTGGAAGCCGAACAGGCGGATCTCAAGGACTTCGAGGCCGAGTCGGCCCACTTCTTTGAGGGCTGCCTGCCGATCGAGGAGCTGGCCCGCCGCGGTGAAGACACCATGCGTTACGGCCCTCTCAAGCCGATCGGCCTCTGGGATCCCCGCTGGGGCGACGTGAACGACCGCGAGGTGCGCCGCGCCAACCGCGCTTACGCCGTGGCGCAGCTGCGCCAGGAAGATAAGGGCGGTCGCCTCTGGAACCTGGTGGGCTTCCAGACCAACCTGAAGTGGGGCGAGCAGAAACGGGTGCTGCGCCTGATCCCGGGCCTGGAGAACGCCGAATTCGTGCGCTTCGGCGTGATGCACCGCAACACCTTCCTGGAGTCCCCCCAACTGCTGGATGCCACGCTCCAGTTCCGCCAGCGCCCCTCCCTGCTGGCCGCTGGCCAGATCACCGGCACCGAGGGCTATGCGGCGGCGGTGGCCGGTGGCTGGCTGGCCGGCACCAACGCGGCCCGCCTGGCCCGGGGCCTGGAGCCGATCACCCTCCCCCCCACCACGATGGTCGGAGCGCTCACCCACTTCGTGGCCGAAGCCCCATGCGGGGATGGACGGGGCAAGGGGCGCTTCCAGCCGATGCCCCCCAACTTTGGCCTGCTGCCGGACCTGTCCGAGCGCATCCGCGACAAGCGCCGCCGCTATGGCGCCTACCGCGACAGGGCCCTGACGGACCTGGCCACGACCCTGGAGCAACAGGTCTGCGCACCACGAACCACCAGCCCTCACGGGCAGATTTGAGCCTGATGAGTCCCTTACTGAGCGCAGATGGTGTAGCCGGTCGGCCCATAGACCAGACATTCCGGCTTGGTTCCGTATTGCCAGTTGTCCTTACCAGCGGAAACGGTTTCCGCCTTCACCTCACCCGGCGGAATATCGGCCAGATAGTTGATCGTGAACACCCGTTCCGGTGTCCGGCCCACACGGCACTGCCTGGAGGCGATCGGGTTGCCCTTGATCCAAAAGGAGCAAACCGTGGAACGGAACTGCTGGGCAACGGCGGGCTGGGGAAGCCACCCGAACGGCAATAGGGCTGCCAACAGGAAAGCAGGGGCGAGCCGTTGGGCTGGGGTCATGGGATGTCCCAGGGTGGGAAACGTGCGGCCATTATCCCCGCCGGCTTCGAAGCAACGATTCCGCTGGCGTGCTCAGAACTTGCGCAGTTCCCTGCGGATCTTGAGGGACTGGCCGGAATGCTGCTGGTTGAACAGAAGGATCCCAGCGGTGACCAGCACCAGAGCGAGCACGGCGATGGCCGGCCAGGAGCGGAACGACCGCCGCACGGTTACGGACCGGCGGATCGGTGCGGCGCGGCGACGTCGGGGCGCCTGGTGGTCGTACCTGTCCATCGGTGGCGGCGGCGAGCCCGGTTGACCCTTCACTCTGGCGGAGAAGCGCGTAACCGGGGCGCTGGCGGCTGCAACGGTTGATGTTCCGCCCTGGCGCAGCGACCACGAACAGCCGTGCTCGCCGTGCTTGATGAAGGGGCCGATGCAGCCATCAGTCGGAAGAATGCAGCCTGCGCCAGCGTGGCCGGCGTTAGCGCCATGGCCAAAGCCAACGTCTCCCGCACCCCGGAAAGCTTCCGCAGCGATGCAACCGGTGATCGAGAAGCGGTGCAATTGGGGATGCTGAATCAGCGAGGCGAGAAAGTGGCTCTTGCATTCCCGATCGTGCGCTCTGCTGTCAGCTTCCAGCCATAGACAATTCCAGGCGGTTCGATACAGTACGACCTGAAAGCAACTTCCTTGCACCATGCTCACCGGATCTGAATTACTCGCCAAGATCAAGGAACTCGGCGATGTCTCGAAATCCGATCTAGTTCGTTCCGCCGGCTATGTCAGCACCAAGAAGGACGGCACCGAGCGCCTGAACTTCACCGCCTTCTACGAGGCCCTGCTGGAAGCCAAGGGCGTCAGCTTCGGTGATGGCGGCGGCAGTGGCGGCAAGAGGCGTCCTGGCCGCAGCTTGAGCTTCAACACCAAGGTGCAGTTCAACGGCAACCTGCTCGTCGGCAAGGCTTACACCGCCCAGTTGGGCCTGCAGCCCGGCGATGAGTTTGAGATCAAACTGGGTCGCAAGCAGATCAAGCTCATCCCCCTGGGCGCTGCCGAGGAGGAGTGAGGGCCTGCCCTCCCGCACCACGGTTGATCGAGGGTCCCGAGGTCGCGCCGGTCACCGTGCTGCGGGCCCATGGGCGGGCGACGGGATCGACAGCCCGTTCATGGCGGCGATGGCCAGCGGGCTGGCGGGGACCGGCTGGCGGGTGGTGCGCGTTGAGTTCCCCTCCATGGCCCGGATGCGGGAGACGGGGCGACGCCAGGAGCCTGACCGATCACCTGGTCGCTCTGCGGACGCCGACCCTAATCCTGCAGGGGGAGCGCGATAGCTTCGGAACGCGGGAGGAGGTGGGGAACTGGGCCACGGCTCCTGGCGAATCTTCACCTCGATGGCTTCGATCACCGCTTGCGGCTACGGCTGCATCCGAACAAGACCCACCTCCACCTAACCAGTATCGGTGCCACTTTTGTGGGTTTTCGTCTGATCGCCGCTCGCATACGCCCTCGTAACCACAGCCTGCTCCGCATTCGCCGGGGCCGTTAGGTGGGTTGGTCAAAGGGCCTGGCTCAGCCAGCCGGGTGGTTGTCGAACCAGGCTTGCAGGTCGGCAGGCTCTGTGAAATCGAGCAGGTCTTCCGCCAGCTGCTCCAACTGCTGCAGGGGCAGGGAGGAGAGCAGCTCCCGGCTGCCCTCATCGAGGCTGCCGAAGCGGCGGCTGAGCTGGCGAATGGCCAGGGCAGCGGCTTCCTGCTGCCGACCAGCTTCCAGTCCCTCTTCGCGGCCTTCCTGGCGGCCTTTTTGCCTTCCCTCCTCCAGGATCTCCTGCACCGCGCGGGTGTGGCGCAATTCCTGCAGCGGCAACCCGGCGATCATCAGAATCTCCTCCTTGCTCAGCTGTGGAAAACGTTCAAACAGCATAGAGAAAACCACCGGCTCCAGATCCCGTCGGCTCGCCAGGATCCGCCGGCAGCGCTCCGCCAGCTCCTGCTCGGAACGCACCGGCAGGGTGAGCAGATCCACTGCTGCATCTAGGTTTTCTTGCCTTCCCAACTCCTCCAGGCTCACCCAATGCACCTGCTCCAGGAAGCCCCGCAGGGGCATCACCGGCCCGAGCTGGAGTCGCTGGTGCGGCCTGATCACCACCACCCGCCAGTGCTCGATGCGGGGGTGGAGCTGCAGGAAGCGATAGGTCTGGGCCGCCAGGCGGTGGTGGAAGCCGATGTCGGCTCGCATCTGCACCTCCAGAAGCACCACCGGCAGCTCTTCTGAGCCCGTCTCGCTTCCCAGGGGCCAGAGCACGCCATCGAGCCGATGGCTGCCCGCCTTGAGTTCCGGCGCCGAGAAGCGGTACTGGCGATCGAGCTCAAGGGGAACCGCACCGCTGGGCATGGCGCCGGTCGGCGATACCGCCAGCCAACGGATCAGATCCGGTGGCGGCGCTTAGCCTTACGCCATGAGCAGTCGCATCACCCACAACCCCCAGCAGTGCGGCGGCAGGCCCTGCATTCGCGGCATGCGGATCCGCGTCCAGGACATCCTTGAGCTCTATTCCGCCGGTCAGAGCAGCGAGCAGATCCTGGTCGACTTCCCGGATCTGGAAGCTGAAGACCTGCAGGCCGCCCTGGCCTATGCCGCACGGCAGATCGACCACCCCGTCCTGGTGGGATGAGGCTCTGGCTGGATGCCCAGCTGCCGCCGCTGCTGGCGGGCTGGATCAATGCGCAGGGGTGGGGAATCCAGGCGGTCGCGGTGCGTGATCTCGGGCTGCGCGAAGCTAGCGACCCTGCGATCTTTCAGGCAGCCCGAGAGGCTGGCGTTGTGGTGATGACCAAGGACCGTGACTTCATCCACCTGCTGGATGAACAGGGCCCACCACCTCAGGTGCTCTGGTTGCGGCTGGGCAACTGCAGCAACGCTGCTCTGCAGGAGGTTCTCTCGACCACCCTGCTGCGGGCGATGGATCATCTGCGTGACGGAGAGCCCTGGGTTGAGATCCGTCCGAGACAGGCAAGTGAGGCCTGATTCGCTGGGAACGACCACCACCACGCGCATGGGCAGAAGCGAGGCCGTCAGTCCTTACGCAGCAGCGGTTGGGTGAATTCCTTCGCGCGCGCCTACCACAAGCGTGATGCGGCTCCCCTTCCTACGGCAGAATGCGGAGCCAAGCCACACCCTTCAAGCTGCCTGCGGTGCCCAACTCCAAGGGACAGCAAACGGTCTACGTCTCTTCCACGTTCATCGACCTGGAGGGCCACCGCGCCGCGCTCAAGACCGCGCTGGAGAAGTCGCGTTACGACGTGGAGTGCATGGAGAAGTACACGGCGTTCGATGAGCCACCGCTGGATCGCTGCCTGGCGGATGTGGCGGCAACGGATGTGTATGTGCTGCTGATCGCTCACCGCTCCGGCTACAGGCCACCAGAAAACAATCCCCAACGGCGCTCGATCACCCAGCTGGAGTACGAGGAAGCCCGCCGCCGCAACAAACCACGCTTGGTTTTCACGGTGGATCGCCATCACCCCTGGCCGCCGCCGTGGATCGATCGCAACGCCGACGCGGATGATCTGGCGGCCTTCCGGGCTGAGGTGGAGGCTTCCCATGGGGTTGGGAGTTTCACCACGCCGGATCAGCTGGCCAGCCTGGTGCAGCAGGCGCTGCAAGCCCTGAGGCCGCCCTCCCTGGATTCAGGCTCGCCGCGAACACGCACCTACACCCCCGCCGACCTCCAAAGCTGGGTAGACCGCCATCAGGCCCGGCTTGCCGACGCCTTCCAGGGCCTCCCCTCGGTGCAGGCCCGCCAGGTGCACGTGCCTCTGGATGTCTGCCTCACCCCAGCGGGGGCGGCGACCACGGAGGGCCCACGGCTCCTTAAGCCGCAGGATCTTGAACCCCTGCTGGCGGCAGCGGGCAGCCATGTGCTGCTGCTCAGCGGCGATGGCGGGGCGGGCAAAACGAGCTTGGCCTTTGCGATCGCCCGCTGGTGGCTCACTGGGGAGCCCGGAGGTGTGGTGCGCCTGCCGGTTCTGATCGAAACCGCCCTGGCCCCCCAGGAGACGGTGGCGGATCGAGTGCGGAGCTGGCTGTGCAACCAGCTGGCCGCTACAGCGGAGGACGAGCTAGCGCCGGAGCTGATCGAGGCCCTGCTGGCCGCCAAGCGCTTGATCCCGATCGTGGATCACCTCTCGGAGCTCACGCCCGCCGCTCGCGAGCAGTTCCTGGCCGCCTTGCCGCCTGGGCTGGTGGTGGTCACCAGCCGCAGCGATGACGACGGGTTCAAGGAGCGCCCCCTGAGCCGGATCGAACCGCAGCGGATCGCGGTGGAGCGGCTGCAGGCCTTCTTCCTGGATTACCTGCGCCGCAAGGGCCAGGGGGAAGCGTTGAGCGACGACGACCTGATGCCGGCCCAGGCGCAGCTCAAGCGGATCGTGGGCGACAAGCCGATCACGGTGCTGCTGGCGCAGATGTTCATCGACGACGTGATCGCCAATCGGGAGCAGGGTCTGCTGGCGGGTTCGGTGCCGGAGCTGATGCTCAGCTACGTGCGGCGGCTCGATACGCCGGCTGATCCAGCTCTGCGGCGCCGAGCGGGACTGGTGATCAACGAAGCGCTGGTGCAGCGGGCCCTGAGGGTGGTGGCCCTGGCCAGCCACCGCCAGGGGAAGCCGGGCCAGCCCTTGTTCCAGCCGTTGGAGTTCAGCGACGCCTTGGCCCGCAGCGCCCTGATGGCAGAGGAGCCCTCGGGCCTGGGGTTTAGCCGCGAGCAGGCCGAGGCCCTGCTGGGCTACCTGATCGAGCTGCGGCTGCTGCTACAGCCCGGCGCGGCCGTGGGCCGCCTGCGCTTCCCGCTGGATCCTCTGGCCGATCACCTGGCGGCGGCGGAGCAGTTTGAGCGGCTGGAGGAAAAGGCGCTGGAGCCAGCGATCCTGGAGCCGGCGACGCGGGAGCAGGAACCGGCGGTGTGGGAGGCGTTCCTGGCGGCGCTGGAGCCCCGCCCGGAGGCGGAACGGGAGCGGATGCGGGGTTTTCTGCTGGCCCTGCGCGACGGGGCGATGGAGGCCCAAGGGAAGCGAGCCTTGGCAATGCCACCGGAGGTACCCGACCGGCTGGCCAAGCTGGGCTTCCTGGATCCGGAGGGCGAGCGCTACCGACTGGCGTTGCAGCGGGCCCGCAAGTGGATGTGGGAGCTGGGGGTGCCGGTGGCCAGCGAGCGGCGCGATGCGATCAACAAGCTGGCGGCGATGGCGGCGGCCCCGGAGGATTCGGAGCGGCGGGCGGCGCGGGATGTGGCCAGCCGGCGGCTGGCGCGGCTGTTGCTGGAGGTGCTGAACGAGCGGCAGGTGGAGCGGCGGCTGGAGCAACAGGAAGCCGCGGTGGTGCTTGGCCTGATCGGCACGGAAACAGGAATCGCGGCGCTGGAGGGTCTGGCGAGCGATGGGGTCCAGCCGCCGGAGCTGCGTCGTGCGGCGCTGGAAGCGCTGGGGCTGACGGCCCGAGATCAAGCCCAGCAGCGCCCGCGCATCGAGGCGTTCCTGGAGGAGCAATTGCGCACCGATGCGCTGGATCTGCTGGTGGAGAGCGAAGAAGGCTGGGCGGAACACGACGCCCGCCTGCCGCCCCTACAGGGAGCCTCCAGGGGACTGCAACTGGCGGCCTCCGCCGAGCTGCCCCTGCTCGGCAGCGGACCCGGCCGGTTGGTGCCGATGCTCACCCTCACCGCCCTGCAGAAGGGCGAGGCCCTGCGGATCCGCACGGAGGTGGTGACTCCAGCTGTGTGGAGGTTGCCGCTGCCCGGGGGTGAGCAACTGGAGCTGGTGGTGGTGGAGGGCAGGGAGTACCCGATCGGCTCCCCGAAGGAGGAGGCCGGTCGTGATTTGTACCCCCGGATCCGCCAGAAGTGCGAGGGGGTGAACGTGGAGGTGCAGCGCACGGTGAACCTGAAGGCTTTCGCCCTGGTGCGCCATCCGCTCACCCAGGCCCAGTGGCTTGTCGTGGCGGCGTTGCCGCGACTGGAGCGCGACATCAACCCGACCCCCGGCACCTACGAGGCCAGAGGGTTGTGGGAGAGCTACGCCCAGCCCATGGGTCTGGCGGTGGACAGCGTGACCTGGAACGACTGCCAGGAATGGCTGCGGCGGCTGAACCGCTGGCTGGTGGTGCACTGGCAGGAGCAGGGCGGCCAGGGCGAGGCGCCCCAGCTCGCCCTGCCCAGCGAGAGCCAATGGGAGGCCGCTTGCCGCGCCGGTGCAGGCACACCCTTTCACTTCGGCGACACGCTCGACTCGATCTGGGCGAATTACGACGGCAACTACACCTATGGCACAGGCCGCAAAGGTGCCTATCGCCAGCGGCCGGTACCGGTGGGCTTCTTTGGGCTGGTGAACCGATGGGGCCTGGCCGAGATGCACGGCCAGCTGTTGGAGTGGTGCGCTGATCAGTGGCACCGCGATCCGCTGGCCGGCTCGACTGGCGACGGGAGCCCATTGGAAGACCCGGATGCAGATCTGGAAGGAAATCAGGAACAGGCCTTCAGGCTGCTGCGCGGCGGCTCGTGGATCGGCATTCCGCTCAGCGCCCGCGCCGCCTTCCGGTTCGGCGACCATCCGGGCAGTGTCGGCGCCGACGTTGGCGTCCGTCCCGGCTGTTTCTCCCCCCCAGGCTCCCTTCTTGGTTCTTGAGCCCTCGGGCCCTTGGCCCTTGGCTGTTTGGTTTTGCACTGGCTGTTGGGTTTTGGGGCTGCTGGGCTGTTTGGCTGGTGGTTCGGGCGCCGTAGGCGCCTCGATTTTTTTGCCTCCCCTCCAATGTTGGATCGTCTGCCGCAATGAGTGCCCCCAGCCCCACCCCCAGCCGCGGCGAACTGCCGATCATCCAGGCCACCATGGATCTGATCCAGTGGTTCGTGCCCCTGCTGAACCGCCTGCCCCGCGATCACCGCTTTGGCCTCGGCGATCGCCTGGTGCAGGGCCTCTACGACCTGCTGGAGGGCATGGTCGCCGCCCGCTACAGCACCGCCAAGCTGGAGCGCCTCGAACCCCTCAACGCTCGCCTCGATTTGCTGCGCCTGCAGATCCGCCTGCTGCACAACTTCCAGTTGATCGATGATCGCCGCTACGAGCATGTGGCCCGTCTGGTGGAGGAGGTGGGTCGACAGCTCGGTGGTTGGATCAGCCAGCAGAGACGCCAGGGCCAGACGGCCTCTCCGGCCTGAGCCTCGTCGAATGGCCAAGCCCCCACCGCCACTGCGGGATCTCTTTCCCCGCATCACCAGCTTCCCCACGCTGCTCGCTGCCTACCGCAAGGCGAGCAAGGGCAAGCGCTACCGCCCCGATGTGCTCGCCTTTGCCGCCAACCTGGAGGCTGAACTGTTCCAGCTACAGCACGAGCTGCAGAGATTCACTTACGCCCCCGGTCCCTACCGACAGTTCCTGGTTCGTGAGCCCAAACCCCGGCTGGTGAGCGCCGCCCCCTTTCGCGATCGGATCGTGCACCATGCCCTGATCGCGGTGATCGCGCCGCCCCTGGAGCGGCACTTCATCCCCACTAGTTTCGCCAACCGAAAAGGCTTCGGCAGCCATCGCGCCCTGCGCCGCTTTGCCCGGGCCTGCCACGACTATCGCTGGATCCTTCAGGCCGACATTCGCCTCTACTTCCCCTCCATCGATCACCTCGCGCTGATCGCCCAACTGGAGCGCCGGATTGCCTGCTCCGGCACCCTCTGGTTGCTCCGCTCCATCCTGGCCAACGGTGCCAGCGGTGGCCCCGCCATCGATGTCTTTCGCGGCGACACCCTGCTCACTCCTCTGGAGCGACCCAGAGGCCTGCCGATCGGCAACCTCACCAGCCAGTTTCTGGCGAATCTCCACCTCGATGCCCTCGATCACCATCTGCGGGCACTTCCCGGCGTCAGGGCCAGCCTGCGCTATGTGGATGATCTAGCCCTGTTCGCCAATCAGCCTGAGCCATTGCAGCAGGCGCTGGCCGTTCTGCAGGAAAGTCTGGCTGGCCTGCGGCTCAAACTGCATCCGAACAAGACCCACCTCCACCGAACCAGCATCGGTGCAAGTTTTGTGGGTTTTCGTCTGATCGGCGGTCGCATTCGTCCCCGCAACCACAGCCTGCTCCGCATTCGCCGCGGCCTGCGGCATTGCGATCGGGCTATCGCCCAGCGTCGGCTCAGCAAAGAGAGGGCCCGCGCCTCGGCCCTGAGCTGGAACGCCCACCTAGCCCATGGCCACACCCTCCAGCTGCGCCAGCGTCTGTTCGCGCCCCATAGCTTCTGCGCTGGCTTGCCCCCACTGCCGCAGTTCGATGACATCTGAGCTGGGTCGCCAACCGGAACAGCAATCACCCGGCCAACGTCAACACCAACAACGGCGTTCGCCCCTGCTGTCTCCTCCCCCCAGCACCCTTCGCCGTCAGAGCCGTTGGAAGGGATTCCATCGGGAGTGCAAGAAGGGTCCAGACCCGCTCCGGTGATCGGCGATCCCCGTTGGCAAGGCCTGCCCCGAGCCAGCGACCGCACGATCCGCACAACCCCGGCCCACTGCCCCATGGCCCCAGACCTGGGTGATACCGTGAGCCTTCACTCTTGTTTCTCCCAGACAGCGGTGGCCTCCCAGAAAGAAATGCCTGAGAACTTATAGGCTCCACACAGCATGGATCTCATCACTGGGTATATCCTCAATCACTTTCTCGGTTTGGCAGCGAACCTGCATTCCGATTACATCATCACGGCGCCGAAAGATAGACAAGCGGCACAATTTCTGGAAGCTGATCAGGCTCGCGAGGCGCTGAAAGCCTGGCGTTCAATTGCCGACGATTTCCGCATCGCTTGCCTTGAGTTGGCAGACCAGCATGAACAGCTGTGGGTTTCGCCGGCCCAGAAGCAGTTGCGGCCGTTGTTGCGCGACCCGAGTTTTCATCAGGATTTCGTCGAGTGGCTGCAAGTTGGTGGCATTGAGGAGGGAGAACCAGTCAAGGCGCGCATGATTCAGAAGATGGAGGTCCTGCTTTCGGGAGCTGAGATTAGCGAGGAACAGCGCCAGTTTTTGCACAACCATTTCTTTGCTGCCCTGGATAAGGCGGTCTTTGCGGATGATGTTCTTTCGCGATGGCGCTTCGATCTCAGTCTTCGCTTTCTGCGAGAGCAAGTTGCTGAAGGAAAACGATTGGCTGAGGAAGCTGCAGGGAAGTATGCACCAGAGCGTCAATTGGCTGCACTTGAGGCTTATTGCCGCCACGCCTTGTTGAGTTGGGACATTATCGACCTTGCCAGTCTGCCGAATGACCCAGATATCGCCACCCAAAGGCTGCTGTTGCGGCAGCTGTATATGCCACTACGTATTGGATTTGAAGCGCGACAGTCTGATCGCGATGATCAGGTCATGCTGGTCAACCTCGAGCAGCAGCGTGAAGCTTCCCGCCTGCGCGATGCCGGCCGTCGCGATGCACGTGATGCGCACGCGGCCCATGCCCTAAGCGACCCGGTGGCGATTGGCGAACGACTTGGGACTGGCCAGCGTTTTGTTGTGCTTGGAGACCCGGGTGGTGGCAAAACCACCATGCTGCGCTGGCTGGCCACGGCCTTTCTGCTCCGCCATATCAACGACCCCGCCTTTGACCAGCTTCCGGATGTCCAGACACTGCCAGAACAGAACTGGATTCCTGTGTTGATTCGCTGCCGCGAGATTGGCGACGATGATCTGTGCCGCTCATTCAAAGATGTGCTGAAGATGCATCTTGATAAGTCAGAACTTCAGCCTCAAGAAGCCCAAGTGATGTTTGCTGTGATCCTCGATCGGCTCGCCAAAGGTGAGGTGCTGCTGTTGGTGGATGGGTTGGATGAGATCAGCAACCTGCGAGTGCGGCAGGCCTTTTGCCAGCAGCTGGAACGCACCGCCGTGCGTTATCCAAATGCGCCGATCCTGGCGACCTCTCGGATCGTTGGTTATCGCGACATGCCCGATCGTATGCGCACAGGATTTGCCCATGGTGTGATCGGCGACTTGCATCCAGAAACCAAAGACTTGTTTGCTAAGCGCTGGGTGGAGGCGACCGAGGCACACCAGCCCAAGGCGAATCGGGAGAGAAGTGCGAAAGACCTGATGGCAGCCTTGCATTCGTCTGATCGCATCGAGCGGCTCACCAGTAATCCGATGTTGCTGACTACCATGGCATTGGTGAAGCGAAAGGTAGGAAAGTTGCCCACACGCCGCCATAAACTCTATGCCGAAGCTGTTTCAGTGTTGCTGAACTGGAATCCAAATGTTTACACCGTGATTGAGGATGAAGAGGCTTTGCCTCAGTTGGCTTTTCTGGCCTACGAGATGTGCCGCCGCGGTGTGCAGCAGCTTTTGGGGGAGGAAGTGCTGGATCTGCTGGATCAATTGCGTGTCGATTACCCGAAAATCCGTGCGCTACGTCAACGAAGTTCGCAGGAATTCCTGCATCTTCTGGAGGAGCGCTCTGGTCTGTTGATGCGATCTGGTGTGCACTGGCAGCCAAATCATGCGCAGGAAAAAGCCATCTGGGAATTTCGCCATCTCACCTTTCAGGAATACCTCGCTGCTGTGGCTTTAAACATGGGCCACTACAAGGGCCGTGACGCCAGTCAATCTCTGGCCATGCAGGTAGCCCCCCTCGCCTCACCCTCGCCCCAAGAGGCTCCAGAGACAGGCCATTTCAAGGAGAGCGTTGATGCTGTTTCCGACTCCTGGCGTGAGGCTTTGCGGCTGCTGGTTTCGATCTGCAGGAACGATGATGTCGATGCCGTGCTTAAGAGCATCCTCGACCCGAGCCCCGGCGAAGAAGCGGAGAGCACCCAGAGGCCGAGGGTAATCCTGGCGGCCCAATGCCTGGCCGAGGAACCGAATGTCGACGAAGCCACGGCCCGTGAGGTGCTGAAGCGGTTGGCAGCGTCGATTGGTGAGAATGACGGGATCGCCGCCATCGAATCAAGCCTGGAGAAGGTGGCACTGGAGGTGTGGCATTCTCATCCAGACCATCGCAATGCCCTGCAAGCGTGCTTGCTGGAAGCCTTCGCTGAGCCAGCCACCTCCATGGGGCGCCACTGCGGCGCGGTGTTGGCCCAGCTCCTTGGTGCATCCAATTCCATCACCACCGAGGCGGAAGAAGAGAGCCTGGGGACGATGCGCCACTGCCTGGCCTCTTCTGACGACTCGGAAGCAATCTGCGCAGCCCTGCAGGTGCTGGAACTGGCCTTTCAAGGATTGCTCGGTGGGAGAGAGGGGCTGGAGCAGAATTTGCTGGCGCTGCTCGGGCGTGGTAGCGCGTGTGCCCATGGGGCTGCATGGGCGCTGGCTTGGTTGAGCGTGGACGCACCCACGGATCGGGCAAAACGCGGCTCCTTCTCCAACAACCGCCTGAATCCCCCTGTTTTGGCCACGGTGTGGGAGGGAGTGGGCGGTGGTGGTGGCTGGCAACCAACCGAAGAACAGACGGAGCTGCTGTTGGGGGCTCTTGAGCGAGCCGAGGCCTCCGATGGCGATGAGAAGCGCTACCTAATACCGCTCATTGCCAAGACGGCTCAGCCCAGATTCGTCTTACCCCTTCTGGGTTGCCTGGCGGATGCCGATGCCGCCGTACGGAAGGCGGCCTGTGAAGCCCTGGCCTGGTTGGCGAACCACCTGCTCGCCCCCCTACCTGCTGCCCAGCTTGCAGCCCTGGAGGAGCAGGTTGGCGCGCGCTTGGTGAGGAACGAATCATTGGCGGATGCGGAGCGCTGTGAGGCGCTGATGGTGCTGGCGTTGTTTGGGGGGGATCGGCTGTTGCGAGAGGTGTTGGCGGATCAAGGAGCACCTGTGGCGCTGCGGCGCCAGGCGGCAGAGGGCTTGGGGCTGGTGGCGTTTCGGTGCGCCGATGGTGATCAACGGCAGCGCCTGCGGCAGGAGTTGGAGGGCTGGTTGCGCAGCGATGGTCTGAATCTGTTGGTGACGGATGAGGCGGGTTGGGCGGAGCACGACCGGCGCCTGCCACCCCTGCAGGGAACCTCCAGGGGGTTGCAACTGGCGGCCTCCGCCGACCTGCCCCTGCTGGGCAACGTCCCTGGCCGGGAGGTGCCGATGCTCACGCTCACTGCTCTGCAGGAAGGGGAGGGCCTGCGCATCCGCACGGAGGTGGTGACCCCGCCGGTGTGGCAGCTGCCGTTGCCGGGCGGCGAACAGCTGGAGCTGGTGGTGGTGGAAGGCCGGGAGTACCCGATCGGTTCGCCGGAGGAGGAAGAAGGCCGTGATGTGTACTCCCTGTTCCGCCGGAAGTGCGAGGGGGTGAACGTGGAAGCCGAGCGCCGGGTGGTCCTCAGGGATTACGCGCTGGTGCGCCACCCGCTCACGCAGGCGCAATGGTGCGCGGTGGCGGCGTTGCCCCGACTGGAGCGGGACCTGAATCCCACCCCTGGCAGCCATAAGCCAGACGACCTCTGGGAACGCTTTGCCCAGCCCGGCGGCCTGGCGGTGGAAAGCGTGAGCTGGAACGACTGCCAGGAATGGCTGCAGCGCCTGAACCGCTGGCTGAAGGAGCAGTGGCCGGAGTTCGGCGGCGAGGGGGATGCGCCCGTGTTTGGCCTACCCAGTGAGAGCCAGTGGGAGGTGGCCTGCCGGGCCGGGGGGAGTACACCCTTCCATTTCGGCGACACGCTCGATGCCAGCTGGGCGAATTACCAAGGCGGCTCCACCTACGGCCCTGGCCGCACTGGTGATTACCGCCAGCGACCGGTGCCGATGGGCTTCTTTGGTCTTGTGAACCGCTGGGGGCTGGCGGAAATGCACGGGCAGCTGCTGGAGTGGTGTGCTGACCAGTGGCATCGCGATCCAAGGGACGGCTCGACTGGCGACGGGAGCCCATTGGAAGACCCGGATGCAGATCTGGAAGGAAATCAGGAACAGGCCTACAGGCTGCTGCGCGGCGGCTCGTGGATCGGCTATCCGCGCGGCGCCCGCGCCGCCTTCCGGCTCAGCTACCGTCCGGGCAATGTCGACGCCGTCGTTGGCGTCCGTCCCGGCTGTTTCTCCCCCCCAGGCTCCCTTCTTGGTCCTTGAGCCCTCGGGCCCTTGGCCCTTGGCTGTTTGGCTTTGCCCTGGCTGTTGGTTTGCTGGCCGTTTGTTGCTCCGGGATGGCGCCGCAGGCGCCTCGAATGATTTTTCATTTCGCTCCACCTATCCCCCTCTGCTGCGCACCTAAGTTGCAATGGAGGGCGGGTCGCCCAGCTGCTGCGCGGCGGCTCGTGGATCAACAATCCGCACAACGCCCGCGCCGCCTTCCGGAACAGCAACCATCCGGACAATGTCAACACCAACGTTGGCGTCCGTCCCGGCTGTTTCTCCCCCCCAGCACCCTTCACCGTCAGAGCCGTTGGAAGGGATTCCAGCGGGCGTACCAGAAGGGTCCAGACCCGCTCCGGTGATCGGCGATCCCCGCTGGCAAGGCCTGCCCCGAGCCAGCGACCGCACGATCCGCACAACACCGGCCCACTGCCCCATGGCCCCAGACCTGGGTTGCCTGGTGGGCTTTCTCTCTACCCGACCGACAGACATGAGTCGATCCCAGAAGCGACAAAAGAAGCGCGCGTCGAAAGCCAGGACGAAGAGCCCAAAAAGCCCTGAGGAAGGCGGTGGCCCCTTCTACTTCCATAACCCGACGACGGATCTACCGCCCGATGCTTTGCGCAGCCATGTCAGCGAATACGCGCGTGAATCCGAGGTGAAATTTAAGGATTACCTCGCCGAGGTGCAAGAGCTCTTAAGGCAAGTGGATCCATTAAGCCTCATGTCGCAATTGGCTTGGTATGGTCTATCTGGGGGGCTTAGCCAAGATGGAAAGATATCAGCGTGGAACAGCGACAAGGGCTTTAGTCAGGCAAATGTAGAACTTGTCCAAGCTCTTTCGTTACAGTTGGCTCCGGATGAAATCGGGGCTGGCTTGGTTACTCCAGATCATGTTCAGCGCTGCTTCGACAATCTTCCGAAGCTGAGCCAAGCATTTGCCGCACGGAGAATGGCTGCTTTAGGGCAGCAGCTATCGGATCAGCAGAAGTCGATTTCATTGCTCCAGGAACATCTGCGGGCACACACACACATAGTTCGAAATTGGGGCTATGCTGATGCTGTTAAGCGTATGCTTAACAGCCTTGCGAGCTATTTTGATGCAGAATTTCTGAGTCAAATTGGCGTCTCGGCAACGCAGATTTTGAAGGTATTTCAGTATCTACTTGAAACATCTGAAAATAGAGGAAATCTGCGATATCGAAAACTTAAGGAAGTTTTTAGGCGCGACACAGTTGAAGAAGCGTTCAGAACGTACAACATACTTTTTGGATGCGACAGAAGTGACGAAGGTGATTTTATACTAAAGATGAAGAGGGATAAGGTTGGTTTTGAACAGCTGAAATTTCTTTTGCTCACTCATTCTGATCTGCTTTTAAGGGAGGTATACACATTTGCAGCTGGTAAGATTGCTGAAGACCTTCACATGGCGAGCGAGAAAGTCAATTATATTATGGGGGAAATTAGTTTCCCTTTGGGGGCACTCGCCGACAAAAAGCCTGAGTCAATGCTGCTGGATAACCCCATTTGGATGAAGCCTGTCATTCATATAGGTGATGGACAGTTCTTTTGCCCACTCCCGATGGTCCCATTCAGCTTCGCATTTCATATCTTAAGTGCAATTGCGAAAAAGAGTCAGAGGCTGAAAAGAGCTTACCACGCTGGAAAGGCTAAATTTCTTGAAGATGAGATCGGCAGGTTATTTGGCAAGAGCTTCTCAGGGTGTGAAATCCGAAGCTCTTATGAGTGGCGTGATGGGGACAAAGTCTTTGAGAATGACCTTCTCGTTCGAATCGATTCACACCTTCTCATCATTGAGGCGAAATCAAATTCGATCTCATGGCCGGCTCTGCGGGGAGCCCCCGAGCGAGCAAAAAGACACATCCAGGAAATAATACTAGAATCTTCAGAGCAGTCTTGGCGCTTGGCCAGCCGTCTTCGCGAAGTGCTCCTAAGACCAGAACTGCAGGCAAAACTCCTGCCGAACTTCCCGCTGGAATTACAAAGTGTCCACACGGTACTACGCCTATCCGTGACCCTGGAGGACTTTGCAGTCATTCAAACGAACCAGCATCTGTTCGACGGCACTGAGTGGATACCAGAGGGGCATCGTCTTGCTCCTTGTATTCTCTTGGCAGATCTGGAACTTGTGTTCGAGATGCTCGATTCAGTGGCTCAGAAGATTCACTACCTACGGAGAAGATCCGAACTTGCGGAAAATATGGTCATTTTGGCGGAGGAGATCAGTTTGCTGGGCTTCTACTTCGGGACTGGTTTTAATATCGGTTTGACGGAGTTTGGGAATGATAAGTTGGTGCTCCACGGAATGTCAAAAGCCGTGGATGAATACTGTATGGCGCGGGCTGAGGGCATAGTTAGGGATAAGCCCAGGCTACGACTGACCTCCTGGTGGAGATCGATTCTTTCCAACATTGAGGAGCGTCGATTTTGCGGATGGACGGATATAGCCAGCATCCTGCTGAACTGCTCGTATGAAGAGCAACAAAAATGCGAGGCGATGTTCGCCCAGCTGAGAAGTGATATTCATCGAACTTACAAGGATCCTAAGCATCTGTGCTCAGTTTCTTACATTCCACACAAGCACAGATCTGACGCCCTTATGCTGTACGGATTCAAAGGGGGCCAGAAAGGGCGCAGATGCAGTATAATGGAGGATTTATCCGAGCAAGCATTTGAACAGGTACACGTACAAAGATGCCTCATAATCGGAACTAATATCGACGATCCTCCACATCCATTCACTACGATTAATTGCTTGTTTAGAGGCGATTCTGCTAGCAGGACAAATCTTGACGTGAGATAAGCATGTCAATTACTGGTAATTATCGAAAACAGATTAGTAGGGTTTGCGCACAACCCATTCAAATCGCATTTCTGCCAACACTGGGGGGCCTTGGGAGTTGTCGCCTCGCATTGATCCGTTGGTTTTCAGCGCAGTCATGCCCGTCCGTCCACGATGTGGCGTTCACCTGATACTGTCATTCGCAGCGTCATTAGGAGCTGTCGAAATAATTCAAAGAATCCACAAAAGATCGAGGTTTTTTTGCTCAGATCCATTGCAGCGAGTGTGGCCTAAAGAATCCTGCCTCTTTGCTAGGCCTCTGCACGCGAGAGCAGCCACGTGCCCGCCGATTCGTGAGCGGGTTCTGCGTCATCGCTCAGACCATCAATGATCGGGACACAGCTTGTTGATCAGGCCTCAGCGCCGACAATCTCCCGCAGGATCTGCACGCAGGCTGGCTGCAGACCCTCCGGCAGCCTGCCAATCCGGCGACGGACGAGTGGCGCAGCCAGAGTGTTCATGCGGCCACAACCGGTTCGCCGTCACTGAAGCTATACAGATCAGGTTCCTGGGCGAGGTCATTGTCAACCGACATCGAAAACTGCACCACTTCCGACACCGAAAAGTGAGCCACCCCCGACCCGGTCTGGGGCGTCGTTTCCGGACTGGTTCCGCCTTGGCTGCGCCGGCGGTGCCTCTGCTTGCTCA
>JBIJAG010000039.1:0-35069 GCA_044345855.1 Cyanobium sp.
CGGTGCATAATGGAGAAACGGAGCTGCGCATTCAGCTTCCAAGCAGTCATCCCCTGACTGCTCCTGTTCACCCTCCAGAAAGGGTCACAGGACCTCCTGAGTTACACCACTCGAAGGGGCGCTACCCTGAAAAAGCCCGCCAGCTGAGGGCGAATGGTCTAACGGAACTGAGTGGATGCGCGGCCAGCAGGATCGCACCGGTCCTCTTTTCTCCTACGTCTCCACAGAAGTTCGGTCCCGGCCAGTCATCGCTTTCGGCAGGTGCGGCGGCTTGCCGATCAAGCTCTGGATCGCCCCAATCCAACCTTTTGTAGGCTTTACCCTGACGGTGGAAGCCCCTCGATCCCGCCCCAACAGCTTCTGCTGGCCCTTTTGTTGCTGGCGATCTACGGCATCCGCTTTGAGCGGATGTTGATCGAGCTGCTGAACGAGGAACTCATGGCCAAATTCCTCGATCTGCTGTTGTCGACGCCTGAGGTCAAGGGGAGCATCCCTTCCGGGTCGTGATGCAGCAGTTCAGCTTACAGAGGACGAGGCTGAGTTGAATGGCGAGAAACCGCTACAAGGTGCATGTGCTCGAAGCGTTGGCAAACCTTTTCATGGCTCGCTATCTGTTGCATGACCCGATATGAAAAGGAGATCAGTTTGTTTGTTCTTCCTTAACAGGGCTTAATAGGCTAGAAAAAAGGCTGATAATTAGGCCAACTTTGACTCTATCGGCGCTCAGAGCCCAATGAAAGCCTGAGGTGGAACAGTTGAGATGTTTTTCGGTGTTCATAGGCGTGCTGGCCAGAGTTTCCTTAGCCTGCTTGATGACATAGGTCTATCTCGGATATCGCACGGGATCTCAAGCCTTTCCACCATCCAATGCCCCCAGGCGACTCCCCAAACGTCCTTTGTGGCCAATGCCGTTACCGAGGGGATTAGTCGGCACGTTGATGTGTATTCTCTTGGTCAACAGCTACAGTTCAGCATTGCAAATGCCTTGATAAGTTGGGGAGAGTTCTGCAACAGCCCCTATAGCTCAATTGCTGAAGCGGGTTTTCGTTGCTATTCACATTTTGAAGAAGACGGGATCATCTTGTATCTCATGACTATGTTGGGGTGCCTGGCAGTTCTGTAGTCGAGATGTGCTGCGGACCTGGCAATGAGTGCCGTGGCTCTGGGTCAACCGATAGCTCCGCTGGTCTTCAGCTAAGACGAGATCCTGAAACTGCAGGCACTTGCAGGATTGCTCGTGTTGCCGCCTGATGGGCATGACCGTCGGCAAGTGGCGCAACGCCTACCGTGAACTTTGTCCATGATTCAGCATCGTGCATAGCGGCTCACGCCTCGTCCACTTGATGACTGTTGTCGCACCCGTTTTTCGCGGGAGATACAGGATTCCCCGAACTATCGCAGCCATGGCGGGCCCGCATCCATGCCCTGAAGCGTCTCACAAAGGATTGCGGCAGGCAACGGAGCCAGATCATACGTTCCGCTGCGGTCCAAGGACGATCGTCAATCAGCCACGTGTTGCTGGCGGTTTTGAGCACGCGGCGGCGGCGGCGTGCGGAATCAGCCACAGGTTTCTGCGTGGGGTAGCACCACCCGTCGCACCAGAGCCAATCATCACCGCAGATGATCGCCTCCGGAAATAGCTCGTCGCAGATCGAGATCTCCTCGCCTCGCTTATCTGCATCGATGTAGATTAGGTCTGGCCGCAGGCCATGTGCATGCAGCAAAGGCAGGATGTCACATCCATAGCCACGCGCGGGAATCACTCTATTCCGATGGTCCCACATCGTCGCCAGAAATGCGAGGTAGAGGCCGTCGGGCTCGCGGAATTGGCCGGTGTGCAGCCGCCCGATAGGATGGCTGTCCCAGAATGGATCGGGACCCTCGATCTGCGGCCACGGGTCGATCGCCACCACCTTTATGTCGGGGGACATCGCAAGCCATTGCCGCACCGAGCCCCCCATGAATGCACCGATTTCAACAATGACGCGGGGTTGTCGCACGGCGATCAAGTGCCTGATCAGATCCCTGCAGCCCATAGTCCATCACCCATGGCACAGCAGGCACAGAAGGCCTCTGGGAAGGCCAGGGAAAACGGTGCGACAGCGATTCAAGGGCAGTGAAAGCTTCGGTCATCGGAAAACAACTGAACAAACCATGGACCTGTGATTCAACGGGGCAGATCGACCCCTGAGTTGAGTCTCATGTTCGCCCCCCACGACGACGGGCATTCGCTTCAGTGACCAGGGACAGGATTCCGTGGTCGGTCGTCGTGCGAGCGTAGCGATAAGTAGCATGCTTCATTGACCAGCACATTAGCCTGAGTGCCGAAGGTGGGGGCGGGGCTGGGTGTGCCGACCGGTTTCGGTCAGCCGCAGCATGGTAGGCATCGATGTCGCTGGTCTTCTGACCTGAATGTCGGCGAAATTGGCCCAGCCTCGCAAGGATCTTGCCTGGGGTGGCCACCCTGGCCATCCGCAGCCAGAGGTCGTAATCCATCGTGAGCGGAAGGTTGGGATTGATCTCTCCAACCGTGAAATACAGGTCCCGTCGGAAAAAAACCGCCTCCTGCGGCAGATAGCGATTGCCCCAGTACAGCTCCCGGTAGTCCACAGCAGCCACATACCGCGAAGAAAGACGGCGCCCCTCCCCATCGATGAAGTCGTGGTCGCCATAGGCCCACTGAGTGCTGGGGTTTCGGCCGAAGAACTCGATGACCGTTCGCAATGCGCCGTCGATTAGGCGATCATCGCTGTTCAGCCAGCCGAAAATGGAGCCTCTTGCCAGCCGGAAGCCCTCCAGCAAGGCGACCGCCTGCCCGCCATCTGGTCTGCTCTGCCAGTGGGCAAGCCGATGTTCATACTTTTTGATCACATCCACCGATCCGTCCGTCGACCCGCCATCCATCACCAGAATCTCGCAGACGTCCGCTGGGTAATGCGCCAGACAGTTCAGACACTCCTCCAGGAACGTGCCCTGGTTGAACGATGGCACCACTACGCTCACGCAAGGCCCGGCAGCCATACTTCTACCCCACCGGTTGGGAGCGTCTTTCGCCATCGACGAACTCGCAGGTTGAATGCGCCGTCGTCGAGGCTCTGAGCAGCACGGCCTCGGCACTGGCGCGGTCCGCGGGGTGTTTCGCCTGCAGGCTATCGAGCCGCGTCATCACGGTGTGGCCGATCCGGCTCTGATACAGGCAGCCGTGCTGCAGGACTTCGCGCCAAACGATGCTTTCGAGTGCTTCATGCAAGTAATGGCCATAGTTGCGGAACGCCACGTAAATCGTAAGCTTGGGTAACATTGCTCTGGCTTCTGGCTCTCAGCGGCGAAGCCTGGATTTTGGAATATAAACTAAAGACACTGTATCATGGGGGAGGGTGAGCTGGAGCGTGAATTGTTCACTGAACAGCTCCGCGCCCCCGTCAATCGCCAAGCCTCATGAACATCTTTGTTACGGGAGGAGCAGGATTTTTAGGTTGCCATGTGGTAAATGCTGTTCATGGAGCCGGTCTCGATTGCGGCGTGCTCGTTGTCAACGATATCCCGCCAGCGCTGCAGGATGCCGGAATCCGGTGGCAAGCTGGTTCGCTGACGTCGGTCGATGATCTTCGGCGGGCGTTTCGCCCTCCTGGGCGTGTGCCATGCCGCGACCTGCCCGGCGGCAGCTGCTGGCGCCATGCGCTTCTTCTGGGACTACCACCTCGGGCCAAGCATCACCAGCCCGCTCCTGCGCCATCCCGGCCTTGACTTCGCCCGGATCACCTACCGAGCCGACGTTCCGGGGAGCCTCGACCACGGCAAGGATCAGGGCCTCGACAGGATCACCGACGTGATCATGGGCACGCGACCGGTCTACGATTCGCCTGAGTGCATGGACGCTGCAGCCGAGCGGGCTGCCGTATCCACCCACCTAGAGGCCGCGAGGCTGAAGAGGAGAACAACGAAGTGACCGTCAACGGATCCATTACCGTCTCTGTCGTAGTGCCGACTTACCGGCGCCCGAGGCAGTTGCAGGCTTGCCTTGAAGCGCTGGCAGCGCAGACGATGCAGGAACCGTGGGAGGTCGTCGTCGTCGATGACGGCAGCCCGGAGCCGCCGGTTTCCAGTGTGGAGAGCCTGGTGGCCTCCCGCGGCTGGCAGCTCGTCCGGCAGCCCAATGCAGGCCCATCGGCGGCACGCAACCGGGGTGTGAAGGAAGCCAGAGGCGAGTTCATCGCCTTCACCGACGACGACTGCCTTCCCGAGCCGTCCTGGCTGAGCATGCTCTTGCAGGAAGCCCGTTTGCGCCCGCATGCGCTCGTTGGCGGAACAACGGTCAACGGGCTCAAGGGCGACTTCTTCGCCGCCACGAGCCAGTTGATCGTGGATTTCGTCTACGAACACTTCAACGCCAATCCTGACGACGGCTACTTCCTGGCCAGCAACAACATCCTCTGCTCACGGGCGTGGTTCCAGGAGGTGGGCGGATTCGACGAAAGCTTTCCGCGGGCCGGTGGCGAAGACCGTGACTTCTGCGACCGCTGGCGGATGCGGGGCTGGCCGATTACATGGCAATCGGCAGCCCGCGTCGAACATCGCCACGGCCAGTCATTCCGTCAGTTTGTTGATCTCTACATCCGCTACGGTCGTGGTGCCTACCGCTATCAGGCGATCCGTAAAGAGCGGGGCTCTGGCACCATGCTTGAAGATATAAGCTTTCACAAAACTCTACCGCGCCGCGTCTGGCGTCACCTGAAACGGCGGGGCCGCGTGGGCTCCGGGATCGCGACGGTCGCGGCGCTGAGCGTTTGGCAGGTTGCGAATGCCGCCGGCTTTCTGCTCGAATCCATCCTGGGCTCCGACAAGCGCACAATCACTCACTCTCAGCCAGCTCCTTCTCATCGCGATTTAAGGGGATGATTTTTCCTTCCAGTTGTTCTATTGTAACAGTTTTCTTCCTCGCAATTGAACTGGCGGGGCCGAAGCATTGAGTGCCTTGATCGAGCAACTGGCTCTGCCTCGGAAGCTTCCTTTTTGGGGTTTTCTAAACTGCTCCCCAGAACATCGCATGTCAGTCGCAAGATCTGCTAAACGGCGCCGAGTCAGCGGCTTTTCCTCGCCTTGATCATGGGCTGCAATCTGCTGCTTGCCCTCAGTGAGATCTTTACCTTCACCGCGATTTACGCAGCGGTAAACCTGGTGAGTGCCGATGCTGATTTCCAACATATTCGCTGGTTTGGGTTATCAATTCCCGCTGGGAACCTGGCAAGCATGGGGCGCGGATAGCAATTTTGCTGCTGTTGCTTCTCGCTGTAGTTCTGCAAGTTGCAACGAGTTTAGCGCGCTATGGCAACGGCCTTTTCGCCGGTTTGTTTGCCGTAAGCGGCCAAGGTCGAATCATTCCCACCCTGCATCACCACCTGCTCAGCCTCAGCTTCTATCGCCTGAGCCGCTTCCGTGTTGGCCACCTTGTCAACGTACTGGGAAAAGTTCCTTTAACCGTACAGATCCAGATCATGGAATGGGAACAGGTACTCAGTAACGGTGTGCTCGTTCTGGTTTATCTGATAGCTCTGTTTTTGTTAAGTCCCTGGCTCTCGCTCGTAGCGATCGGCATGGCTTTTGCTATTGTAGACTTGCTCGTGGGTCTTTGTATTCCCAGCAGCGGTACAATCCTCATCGATGGCATCGACTTTGAGCAGATCGATATCGACACCTGACAGCGGCTGCTTGGAGTGGTGAGCCAAGACGTGCAACTGCTCAACGGCAGCATCGCCGC
This sequence comes from Cyanobium sp., assembly GCA_044345855.1. Taxonomy (GTDB): domain Bacteria; phylum Cyanobacteriota; class Cyanobacteriia; order PCC-6307; family Cyanobiaceae; genus Cyanobium. The sequence continues at coordinate 5,759 of JBIJAG010000039.1, forward strand.
CAACATCGCCTTCTGGCTTCCTGACTCTTCATCGGAGACGATCGCCGAAGCGGCAAGGCTGGCGGATGCTGAACCCTTCATCCTCAACCTGCCCGAGGGCTATGACACCGTGGTGGGCGAGCAGAGCTTTCGCCTCAGCGGTGGCCAGTGGCAGCGCCTCTCCCTAGCCCGCGCCTTGCTGCGCCGCCCTCAGCTGCTAATCCTCGATGAGGCCACCAGCGCCCTCGACAGCCTCAGCGAGGTCCGTATCCTTGACACGATCAGCCACATCTCCAGTGGCCTCTCCATGTTGTCCGTGGCGCACCGTTTCAGCTCCATCCGCGAGGCCAATCAGATCGTGGTACTGGAGCAAGGCCTTCTGGTGGAGCGAGGCACCCATGCCGAGTTGATGGCTCTGGATGGCCTCTATGCCGAGATCTGGTGCCGTCAGGCCAGCGACCGCTTTTCCCCGGAAGCATGCCCGTGAGTGGCACCCCACTGCCGACATGGGCTGCCGCCACGGCCAGCGGCGATCCGGCCGGAACCACCGCTGGGGAAGACCACCCCACCCTCAGTCTGGTGATGCCCACCATCGCCTGGGAAGGCACCTTCCCCCGCTGCGCCGATGCCGCGCTTAAGAGCCTGCGGCCGGGTGATCAGGCCCTGTTCGTCTTTGACGGCAGCCCACCCGAACCTCCGGCCTGGCTGCTGGCCACCGGCGCCTGTCTGCTCTGCACCAGCCATCGCCAGGGCCCCGCCGCCGCCCGCAACCTTGGCGCCCGGCAGGCCCGCCAGCCAATCCTCGTGTTCGTGGATGCGGATGTGGAGATCCACTCCGATGCGCTCGACCGCCTCCGGGCGCATTTCTGCGCCGATCCAGGCTTGAGTGCCGTGTTCGGCAGCTACGACAACCAGCCCGCCGCTCCCGGTCTGGTCAGCCGCTATCGCAACCTGCTGCATCACCACACCCACAGCTCTCATCCCGGCCAAGCGAGCACCTTCTGGGCCGGTCTCGGAGCCATCCGCCGCGAGGCCTTCCTGGCCGTGGGGGGCTTCGATGCTGTTGCCTATCCGCGCCCCAGCATCGAGGACATCGAACTCGGCCTGCGCCTCAGCGACGGCGGCGCCCGCCTGCTGCTCGATCCAGCCATCCAGGGAACCCACCACAAGCTCTGGACGCTGCGCTCGATGCTCACGACAGACATCCGCCAGAGGGCGATTCCCTGGAGCCGGCTATTGCTGCAGCGGCACCAGGGGAGCAGCGTGCTCAACCTCGATTGGCGCTCCCGTCTGAGCACCCTGCTCAGCCTGGCCCTGGCGCTCTCCAGCGGCGCCCTCGCCTGGTGGCCCTGGATCTGGCCCCTGCCGCTGCTGGCGCTGGCCGGCGTGCTGCTGCTCAACCATCGCTTTCACCGGCTCTGCCTCCGGCAGGGCGGCCCCGCACTGGCCCTGGTGGCGATCAGCCTGCAGGTTATCTATTTCCTTTACTCTGCTCTCACCTTTGCCGTGGTGCTGCTGCAGCACCACCTTTGCGCTATCCGGGCCGCTGCGGCCCGGATGTGGATGAAGCCATGACCCGCTCCCTGAAGCCTCGTTCGGCCCGCTACGCCTGGCGGCAAGGCCTGATCGCCGGGCTGCTGTTGTTGCTGCTGGCCTATGCGCTGCTCTCGCTGGTGGGCGGGATCTTGGCCAGCCACGGCCATCACAGCGCTGATCTGATGGCCAGAGCGCAGGAATTCGCCGTGTTTCGCGAGGGGCTCTACCCGATGCGGGCCCTGGTGCCCCAGCCGCTGCCCCGCTCCTTTCCCTACACGGTGTATCCGCCCTATGCGCTGGTGATGTTTCTGCCGTTCTTTGCCGGGGGCGTTCCCCTCGCCTGGGCGCTGGTGCAGGGCCTCAGCCTGCTCAGCCTGGGGTTGATCGGCTGGGTGGGCTGGCGGTGTCTGCGCTTCGCCGGCCCTGCCGCCGGCCTGCTCGGGGCCCTGGCGCCGGCAGCGATCAGCGGCAACAGCAACGCCCTGTTCCACGGGCAGTTCTCGATCCTCTGCATGGGCCTGATCAGCCTGCAGTGGCTGCTGCTAGAACGACGGCGGCCGCTGGCTGCGGGTCTCTGCTGGGCGGCGGCGATGCTCAAGCCCCAGATCGCGCTCAGCTTCGGCTTGCCGATGCTGCGGCGGGGTAAACGCCCAGGCCTGATGCTCGGGCTGGCCGTGCTGCTGCTGCTGAGCCTGATCGCCTTCGCCCACACCGGCGTGAATCCCGCCCGCTTCCTAGCACTCTGGCTCCAGCCGGGCCGTTTCGGCTTCGTGCATGCAGGCAACACCAACCTGATGAGCCTGCTCGGGGCAAGGCTCGGCGCGGCCCTCGTCCTGGCGGGCCTCATCGCGCTGCTGGCCTGGCGGTGGCTGGCCCGCCGATTCGCCACTGGCAGAGGCTGGCGGCCCGAGCAGGCACAGGCTGATTCCCGGAGCCTGGCGCCCTCGCTTCAGATTCAGGGCCTGTGCGCGGTGCTCGGGGCGGTGGCCCTTTACCACTACAACTACGACAACATCATGCTGTTTCCGGCACTGCTCGCGATCCTCGCCCGGGCACTCAGGCATGGTGACCCCTGGTCGCAGCTGATGGCGGTCGCCATGGCCCTGTCGCTCTGGACCCCCGTGCATCTCACCGCCAACAGCGCCCTGCCTGAGGCCCTGATCAGCGCCACCTGGCTGCTGGTGGGGCTCACCCTGCTGCTTCCCCCGAGAGACGGCCCATCGCTGCCAGAACCTCGCCGGCCTTGTCGCGACCTCCCTGCGTGATCGGCCTGTCAAGTTGCGCGATGACTGGCTGCTGGCGGCGGTGGCGATTGCCCACGCCCTGCAGCATCACGTGGATGCGGCGGCAGACGCGAAAGGCGTCGCTTGATCAGGACCCCGCATCGGGCATGGTGGTGGCACCGAAAGGGAACCCAAGAGCCAACTCATGGAGGTGGTGCTTATGCCACCTCAACCGGCTTTGGATGCATAAGCCCCTAGCACTCAGCGTCCTCTGAGCCGTGGTGGGGGCTGTGGCCCTTACCACCGCAACCTCGACAACGTGATGCTCGTCCCTGCCCTGCTGGTCTGCTGGCTTCCTGGCGGCTCATCCTGCAGAGACCCAGGGTGCTGGAGGCATTGCTAACGGTCTTGATGGCCCTAAGCGTTTGGACCCCCCAGCGGCTGCTCGATGCCCTGCCAGGAAGTGCCCTGAGGCAGAGCCTGATCTGTGGGTGGTGTTGGGGATTCGCCTGCTGGCGGAGTTGGTTTCACTCAGCCCGGACTGTGTTTGCCGAGCTGCAGTCCACCGACTTCCACATCACCCCCCCCCCCCGTGATTCGGATGGACGACGTGGGGTGGTGGTGGTTGACGACAGGCCTCCGCAGCCCCTGACTGAGCGCATTCGCAGGCGCTCAATGGCAGTGGATGGATCCAACGCGGGCATTGGCGTTGCGCGGAGGCGTTGTGCATTGCTTCCCCTGCTGCTCCTCCTCCCCCTAGCCGGCTGTGGCCCCCGCCCCCCGTTTGAGGTGCAAACCCTCGCCGATGCCGGCCTCAAGCCGCTTCCCGCCGAGCAGCTGGAGGCCTGCGCCGCGAAGCTGAAACTGCCCCCCGAACTGCCCCGCCCCGCCGATGCCACCAACTTCGGTGTGCGCCAGCGCCGCGATGCCTTCGGCCGCGAGGTGCCGCATGTGCCCCAGCTGATCGTGCTGCACGAAACGGTGATCAGTGCCGCCGACACGGCCCGCCGCTTCGCCACCCCCCACCCCCGCGACGACGACCAGGCCAGCTACCACCTGCTGCTGGATCGCGACGGCCAGCGGCTGCGGATTGTGCCCGATGCGGGCCGCGCCTTCGGGGCGGGCATGGCGGCCTTTGGCGATTTCACGGTGCGGATCCGGCCGCAGTCGGTGGGATCGCTGAACAACGTGGCCCTGCACCTGAGCCTCGAGAGTCCGCCCGATGGCCGCGGCGATGGCGATGCCCATTCGGGCTACACGGCGGAGCAATACCGGGTGGCGGCGGGCCAGGTGCTGCTGTGGCAGGCGGCCTTCGGTATCCCGATCAGCCGGGTCACCACCCACCAGGCCGTGGACCGTAGCCACAGCCGCCGCGATCCCCGCAGCTTCCGCTGGGAATCCTTCGATGCCGCCTGGCGGGAAGCGGCCCAGCGCTGTGGACTCTCCGCCTACGACCGGGGCCGGGCGACGCTTTGAGCGCGCGAGTCGTACCGACTGGATTGGGCCGAAGGCACCCCTCAATCGCCACGGGCACCGGCAAAACCAAGACCTGCATCGCCCTGGAGGCGGCCTCGCGCCGGCCCGGGGCCTCGGCCTGCCGTTCCTGCAGCAGCTGCGCACCGCCAGCGGCATCTGGTTCCCGGATCGGCGCCGGCGCCCGGCGCCGTTGGTTGGCCTCCTTGGCCGGTCGCGCCGCCCACAACCCAAGATGGGGAGCCCCATCCTGTGGCTGCACGGCGCCTGCTGCGCTTCAGCTGTGGTGCCTCTTCCTGCCCCCATCGCGATGCCCATTCCCTCGTCCCCCCTCCGGCGTGGCCCCGACATGGCCCGACGCCGTGCCGTTCTTGGCCTGATCGGTCTGCTGGCCAGCCCGCTGCTGGCGCCCACGCTGCCCGCCGGCCCGCTGGCCCGCCTGCTCGCCCCGGCGCCGGCCGGTGCCCAGCAGCCCGCCTCCCAGCCGGTGCTGCGCATCGGCGCCATCCCAGACCAGAAGCCCGAGAAACTCAACCGCCTCTACCCGCTCGTGGCCGCCGAGCTCAGCAGGCAGCTGGGGGTGAAGGTGAGCTATGTGCCGGTGGTGGATTACGCCGCCGCCGTGAGCGCCTTCCGCACCGGCAACCTCGATCTGGTGTGGTTCGGCGGTCTCACCGGCGTGCAGGCCCGCCTGCAGAAGCCCGGCGCCCGGGTGATCGCCCAGCGCGACATCGACGTGAACTTCCACAGCATCTTCATTGCCAATGCCCGCAGCGGCATCAAGCCGATCAGCCAGCAGAAGCAGCTGGTGGAACTAAAGGGCAGGCGCTTCACCTTCGGCTCGGAAAGTTCCACCTCTGGCCGGCTGATGCCGCAGTGGTTCCTCTCCCAGGCCGGCGTGAAGCTCAGCGATTTCAAGGGCGGCGCCCCCGGCTTCAGCGGCAGCCACGACACCACCATCGCCCTGGTGTCGAGTGGGGCCTACGACGCCGGCGTGGTGAACGAGCAGGTGTGGCGCACCAGCCTCCACGACGGCAGGGCCAGCCGCGAGAAGGTGATCCCGATCTGGAAGAGTCCCGGCTACCCGGACTACCACTGGATCGCTCAGGGCGACCTGGACGCCCGCTTCGGCAAGGGCTTCACCACCAAGCTGCAGCGGGCGATCCTGGCCTGGCGGCCCAGCGATCCTCAGCAGAAGCAGATCCTGGCCCTGTTCGGGGCGCAGCAGTTCACCGAGGCCGATGCCGCCGCCTATGGCCGCATCGAGCAGGTGGGGCGCCAGATCGGCAAGATCCGCTGATGGCCGCGGCGCCGCTGCTGGAGTTGCGGCGGGTGAGTGTGGCCGGCCGCGGCGGTGTGCCGAGGCTGGAGGGGGTGAACCTGGTGATCGAGCCCGGCGAGCGGGTGGCTCTGCTCGGCCCGAGCGGCGCCGGTAAGAGCACCCTGCTCACGGTGGCCAACGGGCTGCTGGCCCCGACTTCCGGAGAGGTGCTCTGGCAGGGCGCCCCTCCCGCCCGCTCCCGCCGGGCCCGCCGCCGCCAGCAAGCCCGCATCGGAACCCTCTGGCAGGACCTGCGCCTGATCGAGGAGCTCAGCGTGCAGCAGAACCTCAATGCCGGCCGGCTGGCGGTCTGGGGCTGGCCCCGGGCCCTGCTCAACCTCCTGCTGCCCCTCGACACCGCCGCCAACGCCGCGGTGCTGGCCCGGGTGGATCTGGCCGCGGAGTTGCTGGGCCAACCGGTGGCGGCCCTCTCCGGCGGCCAGCGGCAGCGGGTGGCGATCGCCCGCCTGCTGCGCCAGGACCCCACCCTGCTGCTGGCCGATGAACCCCTGGCCAGCCTCGATCCGCGCCTGGCCGCCTCCCTGTTGGCCTTGTTGCTGGCGGAGGCGACCCCGCCCCGGGCCCTGCTGCTCAGCCTGCACCGCCCTGATCTGCTGGCGGGCTTCGATCGGGTGATCGGCCTGCGAGCGGGCCGGGTGGTGCTCGATGCCGCCGCGGCCTCCCTCCAGGGGGCGGCGGGGGGCCTGCTGCAGGAGCTATACCGCGGCGAGGACCGCGAGACAGATGGGGAGAGGACTAGCGCCGGAGATAGCCAACCGGGCCCGCTCTGGGCCGCCCCGGACCAATGACGGGCGTCGGCGGCAGCGAGGCCCCAGCGCTGGAGGGCGCGGCCAGCGGGCACAACGGGGGAGCTGGGCGAAGAATTCTGCTGCGGCCGGCCGCCCCCCTGCTGGTGCTGCTGCCCTCCCTGGTGCTGCTGCCGCTGCTCGGGATCCTGCCCTTTCTGGCCCATGGCGGCGGCCTCGATCTGCTCGGCCAGTTCGCCCTTGCCGCCTTCACGCCCTCGCTCGATCCGCTGGTGCTCCGTTCGGCCCTCACCGGCCTGGCCACCACCGTGGGCATGGCCCTGCTGGGCTGGGCCGCCAGCCTGGTGCTGGGCCTGCTGCTGGGGCTGGCCAGCTCCCGCACGCTCTGGCGGAGCTGCTGGGGCCAACTCTGGCCGGCGGGACTGATCCGACGCCTGCTGGCGATTCCCCGCGCCATCCATGAGCTGCTCTGGGGCCTGCTGCTACTGCAGCTGGTGGGCCTGCAGCCGGTGGTGGCGGTGGTGGCGATCGCCATCCCCTTCGGCGCCCTGGTGGCCCGGGTGGTGGCCGACCTGCTCGACGGGCTCGACACCGGCCGCCTCGAGGCCCTGCGGCTCGCCGGCGCTCCGGCCCCGGCGGCCCTGCTCACCGCCCTGGGCCCGCCGCTGCTGCCGGGGCTGCTCAGCTACGGCGGCTATCGGCTGGAATGCGCCCTGCGCAGCGCCACCCTGCTGGGGGTGTTCGGCCTCGGCGGCCTCGGCACCGACCTCAAGCTCACGCTGCAGTCGCTGGAGTTCCACGAACTGTGGACAGGGCTCTGGTTGTTGCTGGCCGCGATGCTGGCCCTGGAAACAGCTCTGGGGCGGCTACGGCGCCGCTGGCTGATGCCCCGCCGGCTTGGGCTGGCCCGGGCCGGCGGGGGTCGGGCCGGGGTAGGGGTGCGGGCCCGGGAGATGGTGCTGGCCGTGGCCGCCCTGTTGCCGCTGACGAGTGGGGTCGGCTGGGCGTTGGGGGTGGATCCCCGCGCCCTGCTGGCCTGGCAGCCGTTGCAGGGGGTGGGTGGCAGTGGCTGGATTGATGGCGGCCAGTTGCTGGCCCTGCCCTGGCCATCCCTGATCGGCGGCACCCTGGCCCTCACCCTGCTGGCGGCGGTTCTGGCGGTGGGACTGCCGCCCCTGCAGCTGCTGGTGAGCGCCCCCTGGCCGCCGGTCCGCCTGCTGGTGCGGCTCTCCTGGGCCCTGGCCCGGCTCTGGCCGCCACCGCTCACGGCCCTGCTCCTGCTGCTGTTGCTGCAGCCGGGGCTGGTGACCGCGGCCCTGGCCCTGGGCCTGCACAACGCCGGCATTCTGGGCCGCCTGCTGGCCGAGGCCCTGGCCGATGGGTCGCCCGCCAACGAACAGGCCCTTACCAGCGGCGGCGTTGGGCCGCGGCTGGCCCTGCTTTATGGGCGCTATCCGGGGATCGCGCGCCCCTATCTCGCCTATGGCGCCTATCGCGCCGATGTGCTGCTTCGCGAAACCGTGGTGGTGGGCTTGGTGGGGGCCACGGGCCTGGGCAGCCAGCTGCTGGAGAGCCTCAGCAGCTTCGCCTGGGACCAACTGCTGGCCCTGGTGGCCGTGTATGCCCTGCTCACCCTGCTGGGGGAGGAACTCAGCGACCGGGTGCGGCGACGGTTGCTGCAGAGGGCCTGATCCGGCGGGCGAGGCCAGGGTGCAGAGGCGGGGCTGCGGCAGCGAAGCGCCAGGGGTCAGCCGGCGGCCTGCCGAGCCACCACCCGGTTGCGGCCCTGGCGTTTGGCCTCGTACAGGCAGTCATCAGCGAGCTGCTGCAGCTGGTCGCCATCACACTCCGGAAACGCCTCCGGATCCCACAGCGCCACCCCGAAGCTCACCGAGAGGGGCATGCCCTCGCCACCGTCGGGGCCGGGCACCCGGGTGTGCAGCACCGCCTGCCGCAGCCGTTCGCAGATCCACAGGGCCTCGGGGCCGTTGATGTTGGGCAGGATCAGGGCAAACTCCTCACCGCCCAGCCGGGCCACCACATCGCTGTTGCGGCGCAGGTCGGAATTGAGGATCGTGGCCACCTCCTTCAAGCAGGCATCGCCGTAAGCGTGGCCGAGGCTGTCGTTCACCTGCTTGAAATGGTCGATGTCGACCAGGGCCAGGGCAAGGCCGCCTTTGTTCAGCTTGGCGGCGTTGACCAGGGACCTGAGGAAGGAGTCGAAGCTGCGCCGGTTGGCCACGTTGGTGAGGGGATCGAGCAGGGCCATTTGTTTGGCCCGCTCACTCTCGAAGGTGTAGAACAGCAGACTGAGCAGACTGCTCATCGAACAGATTCTCTGGATTTGCTCATCGCTGAAGTTGCTCTCACCCCGAAGGGCGATGGTGAGAACCGGGATCGAGATGCCGCGCGAATCGAGCCGCAGACCGAGATAGTCGTTGCAGTTCTGCTCTTTCAGTTTCACTAGGAATGGGAACAGCATCTCCCGGTGACTGCCCAGCCGCTGGCGGTAGAGCTGAACCTTGGTGGCAATGTAGTGGAGCGGGCTGGCAAGGTGCTCCTCGCGCTCGAGAAAGGAGCGGTCCATCCGCAGGGTGGTGACCTCACCGGGCTTGTTGTGATTCCAGACATATTGACTGCAGTCGATGTCAGCATCATCCGGCAGGAAGGCCAGGGAGAGCCTCAGGATGTCGAGGCCCCAACTCTTGAGTTCGTTCACGAACAGCAGCAGGAATTCCTCGAAACTGCGCAACTCGAACCATTTGTCGAGAATGTAGCGCTCCAGGGGTACGCCGCCGCTGCCATCGGCGCTCGGCACCGGGGCCTCCAGCAGGCGGTCGGAGGAGCGAATCTTCGTCACCATCTCCTCGATCGCCTCGGCCGAACTCCAGGGGGAGTCGGTGAGGAAACCGGCGATGGCCTTCCACTCCATCGGCCGGGCGATCAGGTATCCCTGCAGCCCATCCGTGCCCAGCCGGATCGCTGCGGCAAGGTCGCCATGGTCGTCCACGCCCTCGGCCACCACGGTTTTGCCGAGGGCATGCACTGTGTCGATGAAGGAACCGAGATACCGCTGCATGCGGAAGGAATCCCCGAGCCCCTTCACCAGATCGATGTCGAGCTTGATGGTGTCATACCAGGCGGCGCAGATGCGCTGGTAATTGGAGAGACCCGAGCCGAAGTCATCGATCAGGATCCGGAAGTTGAGCTCCTTGATCAGCCGTTCCGAGGCGGTATTCACGCTGTCCCTGTGCTGGCCCCGGCCGGGGGTTTCCGTGAGTTCGAGGTAGATGCGCGAACTGTCGATCTTGTGTTCGCCCAGACAAGCGATCAGTTGGTTGAGCCGAGCGGGGCTGGCAATCGAATCAATGCTGATGTTCATTGAGAGGTAGTCGATTCGCTGGCGCAGCAAGGGGGTTGCCTCCAGGCTTCTCTGTAGGCCGGCCACCCGCGCGATCACCAGGGCGTCGATCTGGTGGGTGATGCCCAGTTCATGGGCGATGCGGATCAGTTCCCCGGTCGGCTGCTCCTGCAGCAGCGGCGTGCGGAATCGGATCAACACTTCAAGGCCGAATTGGCCGGGATTGGCGAGCAGCAGGATGGGCTGCACGTGCAGATCGATATCCTCGCTGCGGAGTTGACGCAGAGCGTCGCGGATAGCGCTGGCCTGCCGCACCTGGCTCGCGTCGCTGGCCTCGATCAGGCGGATGCTCGATCCGGCTTCGGCGGCCAAGATCTCCCCGAAGCCATGGCTCTGGAGGATGGTGGCCCCGGCGGTTCCCGGCCGCAGCCGCTGACCGGTGACCACGATGTCGTCGTCGCGCAGCAGCCCTTGGAACTGCCGCTGAATGGCGGCACTCACGCTGCTCTGGAGCTCGTGCAGCAGCAGCCGGTCTTGATCGGGATCCGGCTCCTTGCCCCCCATCACCTGCAGGCCCGGGTCATCGCCGCAACGGGTGAGGATGGCCGCCAGGCGCGTCTCCGAGGCCCGGTAACAGCGCACCCGCGGGCCGGAGCCGGGATGGTGCTTCACGGCCTCGCAGGCCGCCTGGAACAACTGGGCGATCTCCCCGTCGGGCAGGAAGGCCCGCTGGCGTTCCAGCAGCCTCAGGGTCACGATGGTGAGTAGGCAGGGTGGGCCATTCCCAGCTGAGTCCAGCAGTGCCGGATCCTGCAGGTCATGTTCGAGGGCGGTGCGGGAGAGTAGGCCGGTCTGTCGGTCCTGCCAGAGGCGGTTGAGGATCTGGTGCTGGCGGCGGGCCTGTCGTTCCGACCGGTAGGCCAGCAGGCCGCTCAGGATCATCAGCAGGCCTCCCAGGGGCCAAACGAGCGCCCGAGCGAGCGGGTTGCTCTCCCCAGTCCCTTGGTGGTCGTTGGTTGTATGGAGCAGCAGCAGGCTCTGGCCATCGAAGTGCAACCGGCGCGACCACTCCAGGTTCAGCGGCGGCGGGGCTCCCCGTTTCAGGGGGATGAGGCTGAATCCGGCCCCGTTCCCGAGGGTGCGCTCAAGGTTCAGTTGCAGCCAGGGTGATGGCCCCTGGCCCGGCTCCGGGACAGGGGCCAGCCACAGCAGGTTGCGCTGAACCGGATCCGCCAGGACGCGCACCTGTGGTGGGCGGTTGTCGCTCAGGCAGATGATGTCCGGTTCGTCCAGGCGTTCTCGCCCTTGTCCATCCCCTCCGGCCGCGCGGCCCGTCGCGGGGACAGCGCTGGCTCCGGGGGAGATGGCGGACTCGATCCCGGGCTGCCGCCCCGAGGTATAGGCCGGCGGGGTCGGGCTCAGACCAAGGGCCTTAAATTCATCCCATTGGCTCAATCGGCTGCTGCCCTGCCGAGGCGCGCCTTTGCCCCCAGTGACCTGCAGGAAGAACAGCTGGGAGGACTCCAGGGCCCGGCAGAGGCGTTCGGCGGCCTGTTCAAGCCGCTGTCGATGCTGGGCCGCTTCCTGCAACCGGGCAGACTGATTGATGATTACCGCAACCGCGGTGGTGGCGATCACCCCAGCAGCCAAGATGCCGTAGGTGCGCTTTTGCATCGATAGGCTTTCGTGCCGACAAAAAGTACATAACTAGATTAGCGCTTGTTGCGATCTGTCTCTCGGCTCTTGTCGTGGCTCCTGGGATCGTCATTCAGATTTGCTCCTGAGCCCCGGCCCACCCGTGATCCCTTCCCCGCTGTGTCCGCTCCGCTTGTCCGTCGCGCCATGGGTCGGCAATGGTCAGGCCCATCGAGGGGCGTTCAGCCGCGTCGTGGCTGGCGTGCCGCGCTGCCCTGGGGGCTGCTGGCGGTAGCCCTGCTCACGCTCCTACCGGGCTCCCTGCTAGCGGGCTCCACAACGCCACCCGGAGCGGATCGGGTCGCCGTTTCGTCCTATTCCTTGCTTCAACGGGCTCCCTTCAACCGGCCCGACTTCTATCCGCTGGATCGCCGCCCCGATCCGGCCCTCTACCGGCCCCATGCCGACTGGATCGGCAGGCTGATCCTGCCGGAGCCGGCCGAGGCCGCCGCCAGCGCTGAGGACTGGGTCTGGCTGGAGGTGGAGCAGGCCCCTGCCGCCGCTGCCCAGCTGGTGGGGCGCCGGCTTCCCCTGGCCTGGGCGGATCAGCCCCGGTTGCGGGCCCTGGTGGGGCTGCTCACCACGGACATCCACCTCGGGGCCGAGGCCCGCTCCCTGGCGGCCCAGGGCAACGTGGTGCCCTGGCGGCTCGATGGCCGCTCCCGGGTCGGGCCGCTCCAGTCCCTGGCTGGTGCCCGCCCCGAGGATGACCTCAGCGTGCGGCTGGAGGGTGTGGAGCTGGCTGCCGCCGCCGACCTCCGCGCCCCTCAGCAGGGCCTTGGGGAGGGGCCGGTGCTGCGGATCCCGACCCCGCCGGTGCAGGTCAGCGGGCGTTGGATGGCCCGGGTGCGGCTGGTGAAGGCCCTGCCGGCGAGGGAGGGGGCCGGCGGCGATCTGTTCGTAGTGCGGCACTACGACCCCCGCAGCCGCAGCTATAGGGGGCCCCAGGAAACGGTGCGGATCCCCAGCCAGCCCCCCAACCGGGATGGGCGGCGCTTCTTCGAGACCACCGGCCTGCTCGACCACCCGATCGGCGCCGAGGGATGGACCGTCTACGGGGCACCGGCGGCGGATGGCCTGTTCACGGTGCAGGCGTTGCTGCCCCAGGCCCTGGTGCAGCTGAGCCCCGAAGGGCAGCTGCGGGGCACTGCCGCGGGCCTCGGCGAGATCGCCCGGGGCAACTGGAACGCCGCCGCCAACCGGCGCGGCAGCTTCCGCCGCACCGCCCTTGAGCCCGATGGAATGGCGCGCCCCTGGGCGATCGGCGACCATGCCCTGCTCATCCACGCCTTCGGCGGCATCGGCGGGCCCGGCGGTGAGCCCACACCGGGCTTCACCGTGACCGGCCATTTTGCCTTCGGCGAGGCGGAGGTGATCGCCGACCCCTTTGGCGGTGAGCCGCGCTTCGACCTGCGTTACCACCAGATCTACGCCAACAATCCCGATGGGATCGTGGCCGGCAGTCAGGAATGGAGTGCCTGGAGCGGCGACCTGCAGCGGGGCTGGCTGGGGCTGCGGCCGATCTCGGATGTGTTGGTGCGGCAGGATCCAGAGCTGCTGGCGGCGCTGCGGCTCCAGGCCGAGGTGCTGATGGCCCGCTATCGCAGCGGTGATGGCCGCGGCGTGGCGGCGGTCACGGCCACCACCTCCTGCGTGCAGGATTCGGCCCAGGCCCTCTGGACCACGGTGGAGTTGCTGCGCCAGGGTCTGCTGTCAGGTCCTTCCCCTTCGGCCAGCCATGCCGGCGGGGAATCCCTGGGGCGGGCCATCGAGGCGGTGCTGGTGCCTTTCGGCATCGTGCGCCCCGACTGGCACGGCAATGCGGATCTGATTGCCACCGCCCTGCGGGAGGCGGACCGGGCCGGACCGGGCTCCGGGGTGGGCGGTGCGGTGGGCTCCGGCGGCCCGGCCGCGGCTCCGGCTGCGGGGCCGGTTGCGAGGCCCCCTGTGGGGCCGCTTGTGGGCCCCTTTCAGCGCGGTCAGAGCCCCCTCGATGCGCTGCTGAGCCTCCATTCGATCCTGCCCCGCCGCGGCCACGATGCCTTCGCGGCCCTGTTCCTGCGGCGCGGCGCCCCCCTGTGGATGCTGCGCACCAACCAGATCCCCGGTGCCAGTCCCCGCTACGAACCCCTGGCGCCCACCCTGTTGCTGGGCCGCCTGCCGCTGGTGGGGGAGCTGCAGCGCCGCCTGGCTGATGGCTTGCTGGTGCCCCTGGATGCCCGCCAGGTGGGCCTCTGCCTGCTGGGTTTCGCGCTCTATGCGGCGGTGGCCCTGGCCCTGGGCCTCGGTTCCGGTTTCCTGGAGCCCGGCCACCCCTGGCCCCGGCCGCGGCGCCTGGTGAGCGCGGCCGCCGCCCTGCTGCCGATGCCCGCCCTAGGGGAGGAGCTGCTGTTCCGGGGGGCCCTGCTGCCCCACCCGGGCGAAGGCACGCCCTGGCCGCAGCTGCTGGCCTGGAGCGCCCTGAGCATTGGGCTGTTCGTACTTTATCACCCCCTGGCCGGGCGGCTCTGGTACCGCCGGGCCGAGCGGGTGTTCCACGATCCCCGCTTCCTGCTGCAGACGGCCCTGCTGGGGGTGGCCACCACCGGGCTCTACCAGGTCAGCGGCTCCCTTTGGCCCGCCGTGCTGCTGCACGCCGTGGCGGTGCTGGTTTGGTTGGAGCGGCTGGGGGGGCGCCAGCATCTGGCGGTGGGGCCCGCAGGCTGAGCCGCGGCGATCAGCCCGCCTGGAGCTCGGCCAGGGTGGGGTAGTCGATGTAGCCCACGGGCCCCGGCGTGTAGAAGGTGGCTGGATCGGCCGCCTGGAGGGGCGCCCCGGCGGCGATGCGGGCGGGCAGGTCGGGGTTGGCGAGGAAGGCCTGCCCGAAGGCCACCGCATCCAGCAGGCCGGCGCCGATCGCGGCGGAGGCCTCGGAGGGGGTGTAGCCCATGTTGGCGATCAGGGGCCCCTGGAAGTGCTGCCGCACGGGGGTGAGCACATCCCCATGCTGCACACCGGCGAAGTCGCCGCGCATCAGGTGCAGGTAGGCCAGCTCGCAGCCGTTGAGACGCTCGGCCAGCCAGGTGATCAGGCCGATCGGATCGCTGTCGGCGATGGAGTTGTAGCTGTTCAGTGGCGAAAGGCGCAGGCCCACCAGGGGGGATTCCTGGCGAACCGCATCGATCACCTCCAGCAGCAGCCGGGCCCGGTGTTCGATCGGGCCGCCGTAGGGACCGCTGCGGTGGTTGCTGCCATCCCGTAGGAACTGATCGAGCAGGTAGCCGTTGGCGCCATGAATCTCCACCCCGTCGAAGCCGGCGGCGGTGGCGTTGCGGGCGGCGTGGCGGAACCCCTCCACGATGGTCGGCAGCTCATCGTCGGCGAGTTCGCGGGGCACCACGTAGGGCTGTTTGCCCGCGGGGGTGCGCACTTCATCGTCCGTGATCGCGATCGCACTCGGGGCCACCGGCTGACGGCCGGCGTTGAGCAGGGGATGGCAGGCCCGGCCGCCGTGCCAGAGCTGCAGCACGATGCGCCCGCCGGCGGCATGCACCGCGTCGGTGCTGAGTCGCCACCCTTCCACCTGAGCCTGGGAATGGATGCCTGGCTCGTGCCAGAAGGACGAGTTGCCTTCCATCACCATGGTGGCCTCGGCGATCAACAGACCGGCGCTGGCCCGCTGGGCGTAGTACGTGGCGACCAAGGGGCCGGGCACGTGGTCGTCGTCGGCGCGGCAGCGGGTGAGCGGGGCGTGGATCACTCGGTTGGGCAGCTCCAGATCACCGAGGGCTAGGGGGGTGAACAGGTCGGGCATGGCGGCGGCAGCAGGCAACGGCACGGGGTTGACACCATGCTGGAGGAGATCCGATCGATTGGACAGGTTGGCTCAGGAGGCCAGGGGGCGGTGCCACCCGGGTTCCCAGGGCCAGCGGGGAAACCAGGATTCGAGCTGGTAGAGCAGGCGGCCGAGGAAGAGGCTGAAGGCCGTGCTCCCGGAGGGCCGACCGTAGGGGGCGAAGCCGGCCGGCATCAGCCGGGCCACCTCGCGTGGATCGACGGCCGCCAGGGGAAGGCGGCGTGCCAGGGCCAGGGCCGAGGCGATTGCCAGCCCCTGGCCCACCGAGATGTTGAGCTCGATGATCCGCCCCGCGCCTTGCCCCAGCCCACCGAAGCCGCTGGCTGGCCCCAGCACCGCCAGGTTGCTCACCTCCCGCGGCAGGGTGTGGCGGTAGCCGAAGTTGAAGGTGGGTTTGGCGGGCGGCACGTAGGCGGAGATGCCGCCGCGGAAATCCAGGTGATAGCTGAAGGTGCCGAGGGCCTCCGGGCGGGGCACGCCGCCCCGGGCCATCAGGCCGGCGCTCAGGGCCATGCGGGGGTGGGCGATCTGGTCGGCGGAGCGGATGTAGAGCTCCGGCATCCAGTGCACCCGCCGGGCGCCATGGCGCAGGAAGAAGCTCTCCACATCCGCCGCCGCCGGCACCATCCAGCCCAGCGGCCGGCCGTGGCGGGCGATCACCTCGCGGTTCTGAGCGGCGCTGTTGCGGAATAGCAGGGCGTTGAAGCTGAGCCGATCGGGAAGGATCGCCACATTGGCCGCATCCATCCGGGCCGGGGCACGCCGCAGGCCGGGAGCGAGCCCCTGCTCGCCATGCACGGCGATGCTCAGGGCCGGACTCTGCTGGTCGGCGCTGTCGCTGGTGGCGGAATAGAGCAGCAGGGGATTGCCGCGCTGGTCGACCAGGTCGGCCAGCAGGCGCTGGCGGTTGTTGCGGTAGGCGGGCCAGCCCACCAGCCAGTGCTGGGCTTCCCGGTCGCGGCGGTCGAGCAGGCGCCGGGTGAGTTGCTCCTCCAGGTTGCGCAGCTGGGTGATCGAGAGGCCTTCCACCTCGAAGATCCAGCCCAGGGAGATGCTTTCCCTTGAGAGCCCGCGGGGCCCCAGCCCCCGCAGGAAGGGCACCGAGGCTCGATGCGCGAGGTCGGCGCCGAGGCTCGCATCGATGAAGAGGTCGGCGCCGAGGCGGCCATGGCCCGCGGTTTCGATCACGCAGAGGCGCTGGCTCCCAGGCCCCTGGAGCGATCCCCCGGAGGCACCGGCAGCACGCTCCAGCTCGGTGCCGGTGGGCTCCACACCCGCCAGCAGGGTGATCCGTTCGCGCCCAAGGGCCCGATGGAAGGCCCGCGAGGCCTGGCGGGGATCCACGGCGATCTGTTGCACGCCGGTGAGCCGCAGGAAGCGGCGGTAGAGATCGGAGGAGGGAGCGAAGGGGGGCAGCACACCCCACATGTCGCGCGGCACCTGGTTGCGATCGAGGTAGGCCAGGCCGGAGCGGGCGATGGTGCCCCCCAGTCCCGCCCGCAGGTCGGAGGGGGTGAGCAGGGCGATGCGGGGCCTGGGCAGGCCGGCCAGGCGGGGCAGCTGGCGGCTGAGCTCCAGGGCCGTCATCACCCCGGCCGGTTCGTCGCCATACACGATCACATCGAAGTGGCGCTGGCCCTGGCGCCGGCAGCTCGGGTCCGTCGGGCTAAGTCGCGAGCGGGATCCCGGTCCGTAGGCGACGGCGGGGGTCTGCGCCAGGGGAACGGCGAGGGCGAGGGCCAGGGCCGCTAGGCGCTCCGCCGCCCGTCGCCAGCTCGCTCGCCGCCAGCTCTCCCCGCGGCTAGCCGTGCGGAGGCCAGCTGCTCGGAGGCCAGCTGCCCGGCGCTGGGGCGTTCCATTCCTTTGGCCCGGCGGGGCGGCCGTTACCCCGTCCCGGCGGGCCGCCCGAGGCTTGGCTCCGCCCCGATCCGCTCGCGGTGCCCAGGACGAGATCCATGGCGAGATTCGCGTCGAGATCCCTAGCGCTGGCGAGATCGCCATCACTGGCCAGATCCGCATCGGTGGCCAGATCGGCATCGGCGGCCAGATCGGCATCGGTGGCCAGATCCGCCGGGGAGGCGAGGACGTCCGCGGTCTTGGGCTTTCGGGGGCGGTTCCGGAGGGGGCCTGCGACGACCACCTCAGGCTGATCGGCGCCGAGATCCCTGCGTTGCTCGTTCGCGCGATCCGGAGAGTGCCCACCCGCTCCCAGCACCGGGGATCGGCCAGGACCTTAGGGCTGGCTGGCGTCCCCAGCCTGTTGCGGGATACCGGCTGAAGCGAGCCGGAACACCCCGCCATGGTTCATCCTGCTGCCATCTGTGCGGTGATTCCGTTCTGGCCCGCAGCTGCGCCCGTCCCATGGTTCTTCCCCCAGCAGCTCCGGCGGCCTCCAGCCCCAGGCGGTGCTCGGAGGGGGCGGCTCGTTGGGCGTTGCGTCCAGGGCTGGCCTGCTCTCTGCTGTTGCTCACCCTGCTGGCCCCGCAGGCCGGGGGTGGCCGGGCGGCGGCTGCAGGCCAGCCCCGCACCACGGCTGGCACCACGATCGCTCCGCCTTCCGCATCGCCTTCCGCCCACAACCCCCGCCCCATCTCCACCCGATTCGCCGTGCGCGACCCCGCCGCCCCAGCTCCGGCCAGCGGAGAGCCAGCCAGCCCCCTACCCAATCCCTTCCCTAACCCCCTCTCCGGCCCCCTACCCGGCGGGCTGCCCGCCCCCGGCGCCTCCACCCCGGAGCCGGCGCTCGGCGTGTGGCTCACCACGGTCGATAGCGCCGTGATGTATAGCCCGGCCGAGGCGCAGCGGGCCCTGGCCTTTCTGCGCCACAACGGCTTCCGCCGGGCGGCCTTGCCGCTGTACACCGCCGGCGTGGTGACCTGGAGCCCGGCGCCAGCCCGCAATCGCCTCGCGATTCCCACCGACCCGCTGCTGCCCCCCGCCGCAATGCCGCCGGACTCCTCGATCCAAGCCGGCGCTGGCCCCGCCCATGGAGTAGGCCCCACCACCTCCTTGCTGGCGGCCCTCGGCCGGGCCGGCCTGGAGCGGGTGGGCTGGTTTGAATTCGGCCTGATGGCCCCGGTAGGAGCCCCCTGGCTGGCGGGCCGCGACGACCTGCTGCTGCGCGATGCCAGCGGCTCCAGCCTCTGGCAGGAGAGCCCGGGGCTGAACCGGGTGTGGCTCAATCCGATCCTGCCCGAGGTGCAGCACCTGCTCGAAGACCTGGTGGTGGATGCCTGCACCCAGCTGCCGCTGGAGGCGATCCAGTTCGACGACCACCTGGGCTATCCGGTGCGCTTCGGTTACGACCCGGCCACCCTGGCGGCCTGGCGGGCCACCGAGGCTGGCCGCCGCAACCCCAGCCCCGCTCCCGGGGAGCCGGCCTGGATCGCCTGGCGGGCCGAGCAGGTCACGGCCCTGCTGGAGCGGCTGCGCGCCGCCATGAACAGCGCCTGCCCAGCGGTGCGGATTTCGGTGTCGCCCAATCCCCAGGAGTTTTCCTACAGCAACTATCTGGCCGACTGGAGCAGCTGGGTGCGGCGTGGGCTGGTGGATGAGGTGGTGGTGCAGATCTACCGCGACAACCTGGCGGCCCTGGGCCGTGAGCTGGCCCACCCCAGCCTGGCGGCAGCGGCCCAGCGGGTGCCGGTGCGGATCGGTCTGCTGGCGGGCCTGAAGAGCCAGCCCAAGGATCCGGCCCAGCTGCGCAGGGAACTGGAGCTGGTGCAGGGGCGGGGGTATCGCGGCATTGATCTGTTCTTCTATGAATCAGCGCGGCGCCACTTCAACGCGCCGCCGCAAGGGCAGTTGGGTGAGGACGCGCTCGCCCCCAAGGCCAGCCCATCGAGCGATCCGGGCCGCTGAGCTGCCGAGCTGCCAGAGGCTGGCAAGAAGCGGCCTCCCCAGGGAGGCCCTCAGGCTGCCGGATCTCAGGAGCCGCTCTTGGGCACGAACAGCTGGGAGAGGAAGATCAACAGGCCCGCACCGGCCAGGGCGGGAAGAACCACAGGCAGCCCCATGGGAGCGGTGGTGGAGGCAAAGGTCAGCCAGGTCATGACCGATCTGATCAGCAGAGCCCAGCTGATTTAGCATCCTGTGTGGCCTCCCTTCAACAGCCGCGCAACCAGGTGAGATGGTCACGGCGGGAGCCTGTCCGATCACGGTTCTGCTCACGGTTCTGCGTCTTTCACCAGACGGGTGACACGTGCCACCGGATGGCAGCCGTTCAGCCGTTGATGCCTGCCATACCCCATGTGTCGTAGCGATCGCCCATGACGCGAGCAGCCAGCGCATCCAGGGTCATCCGCTCAGCGTGGGACAGCTCCAGATCGCAGGCGCCGAGATTTGTCTTGAGATGTTCAAGTTTCGTCGTCCCAGTAAGGGCCAAGATGTGTTCACCACGGCCGATGACCCAGGCGAGAGCGATCTGCGCCGGTGTGCATGATTTTGCCAAGGCCACCGCTTCGATCTCTTCAGCGAGCGCCAGGTTGGCGGCGTAGGCCTCACCCTGGAAGCGAGGTGTTGTCGATCGCCAGTCGCCTTCGCACAGCTTCTCTGCACGAAATCGGCCCGTCAGCATGCCTCTGCCGAGCGGCGAGTAGGCCACCAGCGATGCGCCGACCTCAAGGCAGGCAGGAATGACATCGACCTCGATATCCCGGCTGAAGATCGAGTACTCCGATTGCACGGCCGCGATCGGGTGAACCTTGGCTGCACGACGGATCGTGTCGCCCGCTGCTTCAGATAAGCCGATGGCGCCCACTTTGCCTTCGGCCACAAGCGAAGCCATCGCGGCTACCGTTTCCTCAATAGCTCTGGTCGGATCGACACGATGCAGGTAATACAGGTCGACATGATCAGTACGCAAACGCTGCAGTGAAGCTTCGATGGCGCGCCGGCAGTTCTCAGCCGACCCATCCAGGCCCGTGAACTCATCCGTTTGGGAATCCCGGGTCGGGCCGAACTTGGTGGCGATGAATACCTTATCGCGGCGATCTGCGAATGCCTCACCAAGGAGCGTTTCATTGGCACCGCCAATGCCATACAGTTCTGCTGTATCGAAGTGTTCGACGCCCAGATCTATTGCTTCGTGCAATAGATGGATGGCAGATCTTTTCTCCATCGGTGGACCGTAAAACTCTGACAGGCCCATGCAGCCAAGGCCTATCGTTGGGAGTTCCCATCGAGTAGTGCCAAGTGTTCGCTTCCGCATCGGTCTTGTCTCCAGTAAGGGGTTATGAATCAGTTGTCAGATTAACGGCAGTGGGGTTTAAGCGGTGGTAAGTCGACACGACCTCGACACCTATGCTTGGGGAGGAAAGCGCTGGAACTGAGGGAGTTCGTGCGCGTGCTCCATCCAAGCTATTCTCTCCGCCACCTGGATGTGAATTCGTGCCGGTACGGCATCCGGGGAATCGTATGTGGCACTCTGGATATCGACAAGCCCAGGAAGCACTTCGGCGTTGTAGTAGAAGAGTCCAGTGCCGCAATCGCCGCAAAAGTGACGTTGGACATGGGGCGACGACTTGTAGATTTTGGGTACACCTCGAATCACCCGGAGGGCAGCCTCGGGATACATGGTCCAACCCACCATTGGTGCCCCGGCATGACGACGACAATCGGAGCAATGGCAAAGCGCATGCGTCAGCGGATCTCCCGCGACTTGGTAGCGAATTGCGCCGCAGTGACAACCGCCAGCGAGTTCCATGTTACGTGTTCTCCAAGAATGGGAAAGGTGGTCAGTTCGGGTTGAGTGCTTTCACTAGGTTAATGTGTCGACAGTGCTACGGCGAACAGCGCTTGCCATCACCTGGCAGCAGTGAGTGTGTGTCACGAACCCTCCAGTGCGTCGATGGTGATCGGGGGCGGCTCAGGTAATTGGCTGTGTTAGCCAGGCCGCTACACAGCAAACATAGCCTGCAAAACACTGAGCACCTCATCAAGCGTGTCTTCGTCCAAAACGCCTAGGTGCTTAATCAACCGGTCTCTATCGACAGCCCTGAGCTGATCGGCAACCACATGGCCATCTTTATCATCAAATCGGCAACGTATGCGAAAAGGATAGGGATGCTCACCTGTTGTAAGTGGCGCAACGATAAACGTACGGAGATGGGCATTCAACTCATCCGGGGAAACGACAAGGCACGGCCTCGTTTTCCTGATTTCTGATCCTCGCGTGGGATTAAGGGAAACAAGGTAGATATCCCCTCTTGAGACAGCTTCTTCTGTCACCACGACCACTCTTCGTCGTCAAAGCGGGTGCTGCTCATTTCATCGAGAAGACCATCTGGATCGACTGCTGCAGCCGCTTCTGCCCAGCCTGCTCTTGGATGTGCAGAGGGTCTAATCGTCAGCACGCCAGGCGCAGCCTCGATTTCGACCTCATCAGAAAGCCCCGCAACCTCAAGTAACGGCTTGGCGAGACGGACGCCCCGCGAGTTCCCAATTTTGACAAGCTTCGCCCGAACCATGGCGACCTCAGACAGGCGTGCTCACATTGTAGCCACCTCTGCCGTCATCAGTCGTTGCCTCAGCTCTGGCTAGCAAGGTCTTGAAGCGGGGATGGTTGGCGTAGAGGGACCCGGGCTCAATGGGCGACATGGTGGTGATCCGCCCCGATCCATTTTCGCGCACCAGCCCGCGATCGATCAGACGGGCCAGCCGCGTGCGCGTGGCCCGGGCCGACAGGCCGATGATGGCGGCAATCCCACAGGTGGCGATCTCCTCGAAGATCGGCTTGGAAGACGCGGCCGATGACGCGAATGCGCAGCTTGGATACGCCATGGGGCAGATCCTCCACCGTGAGGCCGAAGGGCAGCAGGCCGGGATTTTCGATCTCCAGTCGGTCATCGAAGATCGACATCCGGATCGGTGCACCCCGCTAGGAATAGTCGGTGTGGACCACCGCATTGATCAGGGCCTCGCGCACGGCTTCAGGGGGCAGGCTCCAGCGGTCGGTGCGGCGCACCACGCCGATGGTGGCGCCATGCCAGGAATGCTTCTGCACAAAGGCGATCGCTTCCTCCACGGCCTGCACGAGGAAGGCGTGGATCTCGATCCGATCCAGGATGCGGCTCCTATCGCTGCCGGCGAAGCGCCCGGCCTGAATCCAGGAATCTGGAAAGTGCCGCTCGCGGTCATGACCCAGGAGGATCATACCGCCCACTGTCGGCACGGTCTGCCCCTGGTGGTCGCCCACGAGATGCAGGGTCTCCAGATCGCGACGGCGGAGTTCGCGGAAGGGTGCGAACGACTCGGAAGTCGCTCGGAAGTCGATAGCTTCCGAGCTTAGGCCCGGCAAGAGCTGCTCGTCGAAGCCCTCGAACCGGGAGAAACGCCGCAGTTCCTCGATCAGCTCGGCATCGGCATGGCGGTTGGTGGAGCCCACCCGCACATAGACGCCTGCGGCAGGCCTCTTGTGGATCAGGTGATGGGGCCGGCATCAGCTGGGATGAACCTACAGCGCCAGCACCTGCGTCTGCCGCCAGGACAGGGTCTTGATCTCCGGAATGAGCCGAGGGCTGATCCGATCGCTGATGAGGTTGGCGAGCCGCTCCTCCTCATCCAGCGGGTCGGAAACGCCGCGCACATTGCGGTTGCGATCCTCCACCCCGATCAGCAGGATGCCGCCGGCCGTGTTGGCGAAGACCACGATCGTTTTTCAACGCCCCATCCGGCGAGGAGAGATCACGCTTGAACTCCATCGTCTTGCCTTCAGGACGCTTGAGCAGGTCGAGGAGATCGATGCTAATCGGAACTATACTCGGAAGCAGCCAGCCTTGTCATTATTCCGAGTTCCCCGCTGAGTGCGGGGCATTGGTAATGAGCCCATCGCTCGCTATCACATGGCCGCAAGGTGTTCTCAGCGAAGAAGATAGCCTTCCGTTGGCGTCACAGGTGCATGGAGGTGTTAGCTGACCAATGTCTTTACTTGGGGCGCTGGTGCTCCACGTAGAAGGCCTTCCACACTTAAGTCCTCATCAACATCTGGCCAGTGGATTCCGTAGCCAGCACCTGCAATCTCCCAGTTGTTACGCTCCTGGGATGATGCATGCAGAAGCCTTGGGAACCAAGCCAACGGCACCGAGATAGATCGTCCATCAGCCAGGTCAACGATCAGTCTGTCTTCTGTCAAGGAAACGTCTGTGACCTGCTCGCCAGGGTTAGCCATGAAACTCCTCCCATGCTTTAAGCATGATAGCTCGGTTCAAGCTGACCAGCCGTTCAATCTCGCGCAGCTCTCTGGCGCTAAATCCAAGGCTCGAGGACAATGCCACAGGAACAAGCCAGACTTTGCATGACGCCTTATCTCTGTCAACATGAACATGGGGAGGCTCATTTTGCTCGTGACTGTAGAAGTAGATCCTGTAAGGACCGCCTCTAAGGATTGTCGGCATCCGAAATCGCCACGATCACACCGACGATAACGACCAAGGCCTTCCCGTGCAGCTAACGCTCAAGATCAGAAGCGGGCAAAGGTTTGAGCATAGAATCCAGCTTCCGCTCCCGTCTTCTGCATCTAGATGTTAGCCTTCGCTTCATGCAGGGCTGAACAGCGAGACCCACTGCTGCATTAGAAGTGAATGGACCATCAAGCAAGGAAGCGGCAATTTGTCGGGGTTCGACAAACTGATGATCTGATTCAGCTTATTGGACAGAGAGGGGACTAGAGGGTGTTATTTATCTAAACTCCCACGCATGGGATTTTTTAAAATCCTCTCATTTCGCATTGCTATGAAGGAATCAACAATAGCTAGTAATTCTTCTTCGGTGCTGACTTTAAAAGTTAGCTTGTCTCTAAGTTCTTTTGTTTGGATATGGAAACCTCTATAAAAACTAGCCTTCTCGCTAAAGTTAAATACTTTCCGGAAGCTAAGTAATAGAGTTAAGATTGCTCCAACTATTCCAGCAATTGTCGCCTGTCCAAAGAATCCCAATATTGTCACAGCAGTACTAAGCATAATATACGAGATAGTCAAGAAAGTATCCAGATTATTATTTATTGTGTATTTTTTCCAAGTATCTTCCAATGAGCCTTTAACTTGATTCTTTAGGAGATTAAGCTTTTCTTCGTAAGTCAGGGCCTGTGGAGTCATAGATTTTTTCCATGCACGTGCAATAATTTTGATCAACCAAGCCAATCAGCATTATCATGCCAGGATATCGCAAAATATACTGCCTTGTAACGGATCTTAGCAATAGCTAATGGCTGCCCCAGTGCAGAGAGCGAAGCGAAAGGGTTGAGTACAGTGTTAGCCATCAGCGGCTATACCCACTGGTTTTCATAGATTGTTCTGCGCAATGCACGCACAGCAAAGAACGCCATTTCTTCAAGCTCATCTTCAACCATATCAGGATGTTCAAGCGGTGCTTCATCCTCCCACGGGCTATCAACATGAACCCACTTGTTTCGATACTTCCGCAGGGCATGTAGGTCAGCCCTCAAGTTAGCATTAATCTCTGCTTTATTAATTAACTCCATAAAGCGCTCCTTCTTGGTCACGGAATACTCTGATCGGAGATATGTCTCAATGCCCGAAACGGCAGTAAGTATTGCGGCCAAATGTGCTCCACCTGCGAACGCCATATCTGCGTCTCGAATGATGAAAGTGCACCATTCCGAGATGATGGCACCTCCCTTGAGAAGTTCATCATCTAGAGCGACAAGATGCGCCCAGCGTTCGACCTCGGTCATGATGGCTATCGCTCAAGATCAGAAGCGGGCAGACAAAGTTGGCAATGATGCATGGCTTTGCTCCCGTCTTCTGAATTTGGTTGTTAGGCTTCAGTTAATCCAGATCGAAAGGTCGGCAAATTCTCCGGCAAACCGTTTAATGTTTGCATGTCCTATGGCGATTCCTACACTTGTAAGCGTAAAGTTCTTCGCGGGTGAATCACGCCAGAAGTCGAAGACTTCTGCCATATAGCTCCTTAGCGCAACACATTTTTCCCGGACCTCATCGTGTGACATAGCATTTAAGTCAAACAGGGCACTAATCTTAGTAATGTCTTCTGCTGAGACTCCTAGTTGCTTGAGGTAGGTGTCGAGCCCCTCCCGGTTGAGGGCTTTGACCTGGAGTTTTGATCGGTCATTAAGGCAAGGAATGAACACA
This sequence comes from Cyanobium sp., assembly GCA_044345855.1. Classification (GTDB taxonomy): domain Bacteria; phylum Cyanobacteriota; class Cyanobacteriia; order PCC-6307; family Cyanobiaceae; genus Cyanobium. Next base: position 31,058 of record JBIJAG010000039.1, read on the forward strand.
CGAGGATCACTCCCAAGCGTGACACCCTGATCTTCTATCGCGTTAGCATCAAAACCCTTCATGAATAAGCCTTTATACCTATCGCTAAACACCCCTTCCAATGAAATCTCGGTCACTGCAATAGCGCCGCAACCACTGAACTCTAGATGCTGAAAAGACGCAAAACTCTTGGTTATGCTCGCCACAAGTGGAGCAAGGAACCAATCAAGATTCAAGCAGAACGACTCATGCGTGCCAAGCGAGTTGTTCTGCGTGTATCGGAGGAAGAATACCGCTGCCAGACTTGCCAATTCTGAATTCGTGAGCTTTGGCGCAGTGCTTAAAGATTCGTCTAATACAATCTGAACAAAGTCTCTAGATTGATGCTTGGTTCTATCTACGAGTAGATCAACCAATAAGTCGCTTAGATCCTTGTTGCCTGACCGAGCATGCTCCTTTTGAGCTGTGTAGAGTGCATATTGGAATCCAGGGTCGTTTGCCTGTCTAAAGCCATCCGGATTCTCACGTTCGAGCTTATCCAAGAATTCCCTAGTGATCTCCTCTGCACGGCTTGCGGCTTCCTGCTTGGCAAGACCGGACAGCTGATAAAAATTGGCTCGATAGACATCAAGCGCGATTTCTTTTACATCGGAATAAGAAAGGCCGATATTCACATCTCGACCAGCTTGTAGCGCAACCGATTGCCCGTCTGCGTGCTGCCCTTGATTGCTACTCATCTCTTCGCTTGGCATGAGACTTGATTGAGACGTTGCCACCCGCTTGAATGCCTGTAGAAACGCCGCTAACCGTTTGATTTTGAACATTGGGTTTTTGGGGCTTCCTATTTCTATCTTTGAAAGCTAATCCACCAAGTGTGATTAGCGAACCTATACAAGCGAGAGCAGGCTCAAAGCCTGGGGCTTTGAAAAGCCAAACGATCGAGAGGAATAGACCAATCCAGGCCGCGGCCTTTAACACGCGCATGAGTTCTCTTCTCCTGAAAGCCTAACAACTATTTGGGAGGATCCGTCCAAGGCGCGCCGAGTCCATCGGCTGTCCGCCTAAGACGCACCAAATGGCTCCGAGTCAAGCATCAAAGGTGCTGCGCTGCTGTCCATCTTGGATCTCCACGGCAATTTACGTTCATCTTAGGTGGATCCGCCTAAGTTGTGTTCACTGTGTTACAAAGTGTCGGCTGGGCTGCTGATGCCGAATGGGCCGCGGTTCAGAACGTGGGTGTAGATCATGGTGGTTCGGATGTCGCTGTATCCCAGCAGTTCCTGAATGGTGCGGATGTCATGCCCCCGTTCCAGGAGATGGGTAGCAAAGGAATGGCGCAGGCTGTGGGATGTGGCTGGCTTGCTGATCTCTGCTGCAATCACGGCCCGACGGATCGCTTTTTGCACCAGGCTCGGATCCAGGTGATGCCGGCCCTGCTCGCCGGTTTCGTCGTTGCCCCAGCGCTGGTGCTGGGGGAACACCCACTGCCATGACCACTCCCTGTCGGCATGGTGGTACTTCCGGTGCAGCGCTCCGGGCAGTTGCACACGTCCGTACCCGTCTGCCAGATCTTTCTCGTGGAGGCGTTTCACCTCGCGCAACTGCTCTCGCAGCCGCTCCCCCACGCCCAGGGGAAGCATCGTGCGGCGATCCTTGCTGCCTTTCCCGTCGCGAACAGTGAGTTCCCGACGCTCGTAATCCAGATCCTTGACTCGCAACCGCAGCGCTTCCATCAAGCGCAACCCACTCCCGACCAACACTTCGCTCACCAAGCTCTCCACTCCGTTCATCCGTTCCAGCACCGCCCGCACCTCCCCCGGGGTCAGCACCACCGGTAGCCGTTGTCAGCCGACATCGAAAACTGAACCCGCATTGCATCTTAAAAACTGTTGACTGCGTAGGCTGTTGCCTCAGTTGAACTGTTGCCGCTATGGGCCGTGCTGCAGGGCGGTCTGTTGAGAAGCGAAAGTGGAGAGCGGCCGGCCCTGATCCGCAGCGCAGGCGGGCCGCCATGGGGGCGGCCCACCAGCGCTACGGGGGCCTGAGTGGTGCAGGAAAGAAGGCACTGGTGGATGAGCTGGTGGTGATCACCGGCTATCACCGCAAATCGGTGCTGCGAGCGCTCAACCGCAGGCCCATTTCCGCCGATGGTGATGACATCTCCGCAGAACCGCATCGGCACCACCGCTGCCGCTATGGGCCGGAGGTGATGGAAGCGCTGGTGCCGCTCTGGGAGGCCAGTGATCGGCTCTGCGGCAAGCGACTAAAGGCGCTGCTGCCATTACTGCTGGAGTCTTTGGAGCGCCACGGTCACCTGGTCCTCGATCTGGAGGTGAGGGAGAAGCTGCTCACGATCAGCAGCGCCACGATCGATCGGCTGCTGGCTCCCGTGCGAAAGACGAGCCCGGGCAATGGTTGGCGCCGACCACCGAGGGCACGCAGCGCGGTGCAGCGGCGGACGCCAGTGCGCACGTTTAACGGCTGGGGCGAGGTGAAAGAGGCCGGCTGGCTGGAGATCGACCTGGTGGCCCACTGCGGCAAGTGGATGGAGGGCCGGTTTCTCTGGACTCTGGTGGCCACCGATATGGCCACTGGCTGGAGCGAGTGCCTGCCGCTGCTCAACCGTGATGGGGCCTCGGTGATGGCGGCCCTGCGGATGCTGGAGGAGCTGCTGCCTTTCCCCCTGCGGGGCATCGATGTGGACAACGACGGGGCGTTCCTCAATGCGCCGCTGGAGCAGTGGTGCGAGAAGCACCAACCCCGCATCGCACTGACCCGCTCCCGTGCCTATCAGAGCAATGACCAGGCCTGGGTTGAACAGAAGAACGGCATGCTTGTCCGCCGGGTGGTGGGCTACGAACGGCTGGAGGGCCTGGTGGCCGCCGAGCTGCTGGGGGAGCTGTACGGGGCCCTACGGCTATTCACCAACCTCTACCAGCCCTCGTTCAAGCTCAAGGAGACGATCCGCGAGGGCGCCAAGCTCAAGCGGCGGCACCATCCTCCCCGTACACCACAAGAACGGCTGCTGGCGCTCAGCCAGATCAAGGATGCCCAGGGGAAGGCGCTGGAGGAACTGCAGCGCAGCAGCGATCCGGTGGCCCTGCTGGAAACGGTTCGTCGCTGCCAGGCCTCCCTGGCCAGCATCTCGGCCGGGCAAGAAAACCAAGAGCAAAGACCCAGGACAGGGGCGGTGGATCCTGAGCAGGCAGGCAAGGAGCAGCGCTCGCTGAACCGGTTCCTGAGCAACCTGCAGCTGTTGTGGCAGGAGAGCCAACCGCTGCCGGAACCCAAGCAGAAGCGCCGATACACCCCTCGCAGGCGCACCCTGTTCACTGAGCACCAGGAGCAGATCGAGCAGTGGCTGGAGAGCGAGGCCTGCATGAATGCCGCCGAGATCCTCAGACGGCTCATGGCGCTGGCTCCGGGCAGCTACCACGAGGGTCAGTTGCGCTCAATGGAGCGGCGCGTCAAGGAATGGCGAACAGCCCGAGCAGAGCGGCTACTGGGGGTGATGCGATCAGCCGGAAAGGGGACGCAGACAGAGGAAATGACCAATCCTGTCGCGACACCAATGGGAGGTAACAGTTAATGATGCAAAGCGGTGGTTCAGTTTTCGATGTCGCTTGACAGTTCTGCATACCCATGAGCGCAACCTCGATTATCATCCGCATGTGCATCTGATTGTGCCTGCCGGTGCACTCAACATGCGCAACATGAGATGGCAGCAAAAAAGAGCGAATGAAAAGGTTCTCTTCTGGGCGGAGAATCTCTCTCATGTGTTCAGAGCCAAATGGTTTGAGGCCATGCGTTTGGCGGGCCTCCACTGCGAGGAAAGCCTGCCCGATCAGTGGGTGGTTCATTGCAAGAAAGTGGGGCGGGGCAAGCTGGCGCTGATCTATCTAGGCAGCTATCTCTATCGTGGCGTGTTGCCGGAGAACAAGATCATCGCCGACCGTGATGGCATGGTCAGCTTCTGCTATCAGGACAACAAGGGAAAACGCCAAGTCCGAACCCTACCGGGTGGAGAGTTTCT
>JBIJAG010000040.1:0-34853 GCA_044345855.1 Cyanobium sp.
TAGGAGGTGATGTGATCCATGCGCTTGTCATCCGCAAGCACCGCGATCACCTTGTCGTCGACCTCACCGCCGTCATCGAATTTCATGATGCCGATGATGCGGGCCTCCACCAGGGAGCCGGGCACCAGCGGTTCGGTCACGCCCACGATCTCGATGTCGAGGGGATCTCCGTCCTCGTCCCAGGTGCGGGGGATGCAGCCGTAGGCGAAGGGATAGGCGAGGGAGGAGTAGCCGACCCGATCGAGCTTGAGGTGGCCGGTTTCGGTGATCAGCTCGTATTTGTTGATCGTGTTGGAGTTGAGCTCCACGATGGCGTTGAGCCGCAGCTCGGCCTCATCGGCGAAGGCCGGCAGCACGTGCAGCAGGTTCAGCATCGTGCGGCTGGGAGCGTGGTCGATGTTCGCCATGGGAGAGCGTTGCGCGGGGGCATCCTAAGGACACCCCCATCGACGGATCCATGGCGTGGACCGAAGCGGGAGGCCCCCTGCGGGGCTCAGGCCTCAGCGAGCAATCGGTTCACCTTCTCCTCGAGGTAGCGGAGGAAGGGCTCGGCGCTGAGCGGTGCGCCGCTGACCCGCTCCACCAGCTGATCCCCGGTCACCGAGCGGCCCAGGGGCCAGACCTGCTGATTCAGCCAGCCCCGCAGCCTCGCTTCCTCACCGGATGCAACCAGGTTTTCAATCGGCCCCAACTGGGCCTCCATGGTCTCGGACACCTGGGCACTGATCAGGTGCCCCAGTGCATAGGAGGGAAAGTAGCCGAACAGCCCCTCGGCCCAGTGGATGTCCTGGAGGCAGCCCTCGCGATCATTCAGCGGCGTGAGTCCCAGCAACTCCACCATGCGACGATTCCACGCTGCCGGCAGCTCCAGCACCGGCAGTTCTTCCTCCAGCAGAGCCTGCTCCAACTCGAAGCGCAGCACGATGTGCAGCGTGTAGCTGAGTTCATCGGCCTCCACCCGGATCAGGCCCGGCCGCAGGGGGTTGAGACCACGCCAGAACCCATGGGCGCCCCCCCAGGGATCAGTCCCGAGGGCCTGCACGAAGCGGGGTTGCCAGCGGGCCGCGAAGGCCTGCCCTCGCGCCACGCGACACTCCCAGAACAGGGACTGGCTCTCGTGCACCCCCATGGAGGTGGCCTCACCGAGGGGCCAGGGGAAATAGTGATCGCCGTGGCGGGGCAGCCCCTGTTCATAGAGGGAGTGGCCCCATTCGTGGGCCGTGGCCAGGAAGGCGGAGAAGGGTTGCCCCTCCACCACGCGGGTGGTGATGCGGAAGTCGTCCGGGCCCACCGTGCAGGAAAAGGGGTGGGGCGAGCGGGAACGCTGACAGCGGGCCGGGTCATAGCCCCAGCTGTCCAGGAGTTGACTGCAGAGGTCCTCCTGTATCGATTCCGGCAGTGCCACCGACTCCGGGGGAGACGGCGCGGCGCCATTCACCCGCTCGAGCAGGGCTGGAATGCGCTGCTGGAGGGGTTGAAACAGCTCCTGAAGGCGGGCCTTGCTGATCTCCGGCTCGAAGGGCTGGGCCAGGGTCTCCCAGGGGCTGCGGGGAATCGGTTCGGCCGTGGCCAGCTGGGAGGCCTGCTCCCGGCGGAGAGCGATCAGCTCCGCGAGGGCGGGGGCGAAAGAAGGGAAGTCGTTGCAGCGACGAGCCTCCTGCCAGAGGGCATTCCCCTGCGACTGCGCCTTGGCCAGCTGGGCCACCAGGGTGGGATCCAGGCAGCGCTGACGTTCCAGCTCCAGCCGCAGCAGGGTCAAATTGCGGCGGCTCGCCTCGGAGGACTCCGGACCGAGCTCCGCTTCCGCCGCCGCCAGCAGGTCGGTGTAGGCGTCACTGCTCTGCCGCTGGTGCAGCTGGGTGGCGAGAAGCGCGAGCTGCTCGCCGCGCCAGGCGGCCCCCGCGGCCGGCATCACAGTGTTCTGGTCGTAGTAAAGAGCACTGCTGATCGAACCCAGCAGCCGGGTCTGATGCAGATGGTCCCTCAGGCGCTGGTGGGCGGTTCCGACCTCGGCCATGGGACACAACGGCAGCGACCGCCAGCTTGGCGCCCCGGCTCGACCGCTTGCGGTGGGATTGGGCAGAAGCGGGAGAGAGTCGGGGGTGATGGATGCGGACCGGGGCAAGGCCAATCCCTCCATCGCGGCGCAATTCGGCATCCGGAGCCAGGCTGGAGAAGGGCCCTCCGCGGGATACCGCCATGTCACAACGCCGCTACCGACGAGAGGACGGTCCCTGGGCCCTCGGGCGGCGCCGATGCAGCCACCGGGCAACGGGCGGAAGGGCTGGGATGGCGCTTGGCCTGATCCTGGGGCTGACCGAACTCCTGGCGGGAGCCAGGAGCGTCGAGGCCGCCAGCCTGGAGGACATCCGCCAGCTCGAGGATCTGATCAACGCCGCCGGCGTGGTGACCCTGGTGTCCGATCGGTGTCCCGCCAACCACGCCGGCTACTACGAACGGGACAACGCCGGCCGCCATCGTCTGGTGCTTTGCCACAACGTGGTGAACCTGGCGGATGTGGAGGCGGTGTGGGAGGTGATGGCCCACGAATCCACCCACATCATGCAGGCCTGCACCGGCACGACCGCCATCGCCGATGAATACATGCCCCGCACCTTCCGGGAGCTGCGCACGATGGCACCCCACTACGCCAAGCTGATCGACCTCGGCTACCCCAGCGGCGACCAGCGGCTGGAAGCGGAAGCTTTCTGGATGGAGCTCCAGGCCCCGGCCACGGTGATCAGCCTGTTCCGCAGCCTCTGTGCCACCGGCTTGCGGCGACCCTGATCCCCGAGTCCCATGCGCTGGCGAAGCTCACTGCCAGTGCAGCTGCATCGGCACGGCTCCCTCCAGGCTCTTTTTGACGGGGCAGCCCTCACCGGCACGTTTCATGAGCTCCCGCTGAGAGTCCTGCAGACCGGCCGGCAGGGTGATCCACACCGTGAGCTGCTCAATGCGCCGCACCCCCGAGCTGGTCATGGTCTTCTCCACCCTGGCCTCACTCCCTTCGATGGCGAGGCCGTGGCGCTCGGCCGTGATACCCATGATCGTGAGGATGCAGGTGGCCAGGGCGGTGGCCACCAGATCCGTGGGCGAGAAGGCCTCACCGCGGCCCTGATTGTCGAGCGGCGCATCGGTGAGCAGCTCGGCAGCGGAGGCGACATGAACCGCCTGGCAGCGCAGCTGGCCTTCGTAGCGGCAGGTCATGGTGGTCATGGCGCCCATGGCGGAAGATCCCGATGCTGATCCCCGATCGCGGCGCGACAAGCTCTCGAGGGTGCGGAGATGGCTGCCGCGGCCCCATCGCGGGATTGGCTGCCGAAGCCCTCAGCCGCCCACGAGCTCCAATTCCTGCAGCAGGCGGCGCTGGGCCCGGGCGGAAACAAAACGATGGGCCGCCTGGGCGCCGCTGATCGCCACCGGCGGCACTCCGATGCCGGGGAAGACCCCCGCACCACACAGCACCAAACCCTCGATCGGGGTGGAACCACCCGGAAAGGGCCCACGATCGGCCGGCCAGGCCGGGCCATAGCTGCCCTGATGCACCCGCAGCCAGTTCCGGTGGCTCAGGGGGGTGCCCTGCAGTTCCAGCACAACCCGCTCGCGCCAGTCGGGCAGCAGTTGCTCGAAGACGTGATGGAACACCGAACAACGCTCCCGCTTCAGCGCCTCGTAGGCGGGGGTGCCCCGCTCCAGATCCTTCCAGATCTCCCAGGGTTCATTGGCCGGGGTGTAGCCATGCAGCACCTGGTGGCCGGGCGGAGCCAGGGAGGGATCGAGGCGCGACGGCATCGACAGCACCACCATGTTGCGCTCGGCCCCGATGCCCCGTTGCCAGTCGCCCACCCACACGGTGTGAACCGGCAGATCGGCGAGCTCCTCGCCGCCGCGCAGGCCCAGGTGCCAATGCAGGAAGCTGGCGCAGGCGGGCGTGGCGGCCTGGCGAGCGCGCCAGCGATCGGGCACCAGCTCCGGGGATAGCAGTTCAAGGGTGTCCCAGGGGCTGGCGCTGCAGATCACCCCGCGGCGGGCGCGGAGGATCGCGCCACCGGCCTCGGGGGTCAGCCGCACCCCCGCGGCCCGGCCACCCTCCACCAGGATTCGCTCCACCGGCGCCGTGGTGCGCACCGTGCCGCCATGGCGTTCGATGCCCCGCACCAGTGCCGCCGCCACCGCGGCACTGCCACCGAAGGGGTAATCGAGGCAGGCATCGGGTTCGAACCACTCGCCGAACAACGTGGCCATCGCGGCGGCGCTGGTGTGGTCGATCCCCAGACCGGAGATCAGAAAGCTGAGGAGCTCCACCCAGTGCAGCAGGAAGGGATCGCTCAGGTGGCGACGGGCCAGAGGGCCGAAGGCCCCTCCCAGGGCCGCCAACTGGGGAGCACGGCCTAGTAGTTCCAGGCCGGCGCCACCGCCGAGGGTGAGGACGCTGCCGAGGCCGGGCCGCAGGCCCAGAAGCGGCAGGGAGCGGGCGGCGCGGCAGAGGGGCTCGATCGCGATCAGGAAGGCGTGCCATTCGTCGGCCACGGCGGGTCCCCGCAACTGGCGCAGCACCTCCAGAAAGGGCTCCATCCCCACCCCCACCCGCAACCGGCCCTCCGGCAGCAGCAGATCCCAGTGGTGGTAAGACACCACCGGCACCGATTCCCCCACCGCCCGCAACACCTGGGTCAGGGGATTGGTCGAGGGCCAGCGACCGAGTCCACTCCACAACGAGGGGCCCGACTCGAACTGAAAGCCGCGCCGACTGAAGCCGTGGGCGGCGCCGCCGGCGACGCTGTGGGCCTCCACCACCAGCACCACAAGGCCATGGCGGGCGGCGATGGCGGCGGCGCAGAGGCCCCCGAGACCGGCACCGATCACGATCAGGTCGGGTTCGCCGGGGCGACCGCCAGGAGTCGCTTCAGCGCTCATCGTGGCTCCCAGATCAGCCCCTGCTCAGCGACAGGTTGAACCGTCACGGCTACCGAGGAGGGGGGCTCCAACAGACATGGCGAAATCGAGCCGGATTCTCGGAGCCCTGCCGTACCGGTCACAACCCTCCGGCAGAAACGGCATCCTCAGTTCGCTCCAGATCGGCGGAACCGGCCAGTGGCACGAGCCGAACAGCAACCCGATCGCCGGCGGAGGGAGCACCCCCGCAACGGCCAGCGCGAATCGAGCAGAGCTGCTCAAGGCTGGGTCGGCCGGTGATCCGGAGCCGCGCCGTGGCCCAGACGCTGTACAGAGCGTTCACCAGAGGCGCCAGTAGGGGCCAACCGGTGGGGACATACAGCCAGCCCAAGCCGATCAGCTGATAGGCGCGGCGGAAGACATCCACATCCTTCACCACCTCGCCGGTGGCTTCAAGGGCATGGATGCGGCCCATCGCCTCGCGATAGCTGATGCCGCCATGGGTCGCCGGTTCGTAGTCGCCGGCATCAATGTCCACGAAGGCGAGCCGAGGAGCACTCGGATGGAGACGCCGGTCACGCTGCTCGAGAAAGCGCACCTCCCGCACGCAGAGGGGGCAGCCGCCGTCGTAGAGGATCGTGAGCTCAGCCATGGTTCGACGTTAAGCAAACGAGCGGCCCCGCTGAGGGACCCGAACCGTGCCACGAAACAGCTTCTGCAGCTCCTCCAACGGCACCGGCTTCTCCAGCCCATCCCTCACCAGACCAACGACATGCGGATCGATCGGGATCCCGGTAGCCGCACTGCCATTCAGGCATGCCATTCAGGCCTGTCATTCAGGGGTTGGCGGCGGCCAACCACGCAACGGGTTGCCAGCCTTCACGCAGGATTCGTTCCTCCGATGCTGCGCCAGAGCCTCCATTCCCTCAGCCTCCAGACCAGCGGTGAGGGCTTCACCGACCTCACCGGGGCCCTCAACCGGGAGATCAGCGCCAGCGGGCTGAAGAACGGCCTGGCCACCCTCGCTTCGTTGCACACCAGCTGCAGCCTCACCATCAATGAGAACGCTGATCCCCGCGTGCTGGAGGATCTAGCCACCTTCCTGCGGGCCCTGGTGCCGGCGGAGGGAGTGCGGCCCTTGAGCGGCCGGGGTGAGCTGCGGCCCTGGCGCCACGACGACGAAGGCCGCGACGACATGCCGGCCCACATCCGCACCGCCCTCACGGCCACCAGCCTGAGCTTGTGCTTTCAGGGCGGAGGTCTGCTGCTCGGCACCTGGCAGGCGGTGTACCTCTGGGAGCATCGGGCCCGACCCCACCGGCGCCAGCTCAGCCTGCATCTGATCGGCGAGTGAGGCGGGCGCCGCAACCGGCCCGTTCCTTGAAGGTATCCGGCATGGTTGAGAACCAACCCTGCACTCCCCCATGGCCGCCCAGCCCCTCAGCCCCGATGCGATCGCCCAGCTACCCCAGCAGCTCCCCGCCTGGACCCTGAAGGAGGGGAAACTCCACCGCGAGCTGCGCTTCGCCGATTTCTCCGAGGCCTTCGGCTTCATAGCCCGGGTGGCCTTGGCCGCGGAACAGCTGAACCACCACCCCGAATGGAGCAACGTCTGGAACCGGGTGGTGATCAACCTCACCACCCACGACTGTGGCGGCCTCTCCAGCCTCGATCTGGCACTGGCCCAGCGGATCGATGCGCTTGCAGGCCAACTGGGGGCCTGAAGGGATCCGAGCGTTCCCTCCGCTCAGACCTGTTCCGATCAGGCCACTCCCATCGCGACAACAGCAGCCTCCCAGCGGCAACTCCTGGCGATCACCCCGTCTTCATCGGCCGAGAGCACCACCAGCTCACACCTGCTTAGCCAGTGGCAACTGATCACCCGCAGCGCAAGGGAGGCAGGAGCGCAGCGATCCCGCCTTAGGTCAGCAACTCCACAACAATCAGGCATGAATGCCTATGGCTTCACCCTGCGGATGGGGCAACAGTGGAAGCATCGAACCGGAGGCACCAGCGATGGACGACACGCCACCCAATCAGGTTCCAGGAGTGCGCTGACCGCAGGCCCCTGCTCCAACAGTCTTGTTCCGATCTGAGGTTTCCAGGTCCCCAGCGGATCACCCGATGCACCGCCCCAGGTGCCCCCGGGTCACGGAAACCAATCCCATGGATGCCATGGCCCCAGGTGCCGCCTTCCGCAGCTCCGCCCCCAACCCATCGTTTCTGGTCATCAAATGATCACCAAAAGCTGACCCTTCTTGATGGACGTCGCATGGTGTCGGCTTGGACCCTCGTGCCAGTTCGGCCCCATCACCCATCCTGGCCCGACGGGCCCCTCGTCGCATCAGCCCTGACCAGCCCAAGAACCACGCGGATCACGACCCACCCATCCACGAACGCCAGCCAACACGGCCGGCGGCCATCGGGAGAGCACCGTGCCGCTGAAGCCCGATCCATCAAGGATCGGGCTTTTTTATGGCGAATTCCTGCCGTTCGATGCCGCCCCGAGCCCGGGAACCACTACGACGCGTGAACCGGCGCTGCGTGGCGGCACGGGAGCAATACCATCCCAGCAGCACGCAGCAACCTCCATGCTCGTTGGCGAAGTGTTCCTGGAAACCATGGCCACCGGGATCATCACCCAGCAGGAAATCGACTGGCTCACCACCCATCAGGCTGGCTTCAGCCGAGAGGAGGAGGCGATGGCCCTCAAGATCGGCCGGCTGCTTGATGAGGGCCAACTGCAGATCGGTTGCCGGCTGTTGGGCAAGGACGCCCCCGATGCCCACCTTGCCTCCTGAGGTGAGAAACACTGCCGGGTGATTCCCGGTCCGCCCTCAGGCAAGGGATCCGCCGCAACTGGATCCCGCCCCGGCGGTGCAGCCGAAGCAGTGTCCCCCAACCTGGATCGGCCCGCCGCAAGGGTCCCAGTCCAGCAGATCCCTCAGATGGCGAGGCTCCGGCAGACCAAGCCCCAGTTGCTGGTTGAAGTCGCAGTCGTGGAGGCAGCCCTGCCAGTCCACGCTCAGCAGGCTGCGACACATCACGTTGGGGAGATTCTCCGGCCGGTGGTGGAGGCGCAGCAAGTTGTGGTAGCTCTCTAGGCCCTCCGGACCCAGGGCCTGGGCGAAGCGTTGAATCGGCATGTTTGTCAGGGCCAGCAGCCGGCTGAACACCACGCCATGGTCCCGGGCCAGAACCCGGCGATAGTCATCCTCCAGCTGCCGCTGGGGCGGCGGCAGCGCCGCACCCTGGGGATTGAACACCAGGTCCAGCTCCAGACCGGAGCCTGGCTGGCCGTAGCCGAGGCTGTTCAGTTCGCGCAGGCCGGCGATGCTGCGCGTGAACACTCCGGCCCCCCTCTGCCGGTCCACGTTGTCCGCTTGATAACAGGGCAACGACGCCACCACATGCACGCCCTGGTCGGCCAGAAAGGCGGCCAGGCCCTCCTGGCCGCTCTCCTGAAGGATGGTGAGGTTGCAGCGATCAATCACCTCCACACCCAGGGCGCGGACCTGGCGCACCAGGCTGCGGAACTGGGGATGGAGTTCCGGGGCTCCCCCGGTGAGATCGAGACAGGAGAGCCGGCGGGCTTGGAGCACGGCCGGGATGAGAGCCGCCGTGGCGGCCTCCATGCTTTCGGTGCGGTTCGGACCGGCCCCCACGTGGCAGTGGCTGCAGGCCTGGTTGCAGCGGTAGCCCAGGTTCACCTGCAGGGTGGAGAGCACTCCGCGGCGGAGAGCGGGAAACTGCATAGTCAGCCGCGTGTGGTCCCCAGGGTCCGCAGCCCGAACGGCGCCGACAGGAGCAGGGTTAACGATGGACATCCTGAGGCTGAACCGCTGGCCGGGGTCGAGGCTAGGGGGACGCAACCGGGGGGGCCGGGGAGTCCCGTGGATGCGGCTGGATGCAGCGACGCGGGGCTGATCGGAGCAGGCCTGGTCCATGGGGACCAGCAGGTGCAGCGAAGGAGGAGGATGGATGGATTCCGATCGCTTCCATGGCCCGCTTTCTGCTGGTGCTGAAACCCCGGTCTCCCCTGGACACAACAGCCCTGATCGCGGGACTGGACCCGATGCTCGATGAGCTCGAAGCTGAGGTCGACCACCGCACGGCGGCCCACCTGAGCGCCATGCTCAGCGGTTCCGAGAACCTGCGGCTGCAGCTGTTCGCCGATGTGCAGTCCAAGCTGGAGGGTCGGGTTCTGGAGGTGGTTCTGATGAGCCGGGAGGCCATGGGCCGCGGAGCTCCGCTGACGCGGGAGCGCTTCGAGCGACTGGTGAACCTGGCCACCAACACCATGCCCCATCTGACCCCGGTGTTCCGTTCCGATCGGGATGGCCCCATGCCCTTGGGCGTTTGATGCGATGACCTCGATCCGGACGCTCCGCCCGGCCTCCGGGCCCCATCCCCAGGCAGATCAGCTCGATCCCCCCCGGGGCTATCGGCTTCTGGCCTGGATTGGCCTGGTGGCGAACGCTCTGCTGATCCCGGCCGGCATCTTCACAATCCTGCGGGATCCGATCTGGCGGATCCCCAATATCGCCGTGGGAGCGGGGGCCGTTCTCCCCTGCGCGGTGGTGGGTCTGGTGGCCTGCATCGCCCTGCTGCGCTGGCGGCACTGGGGGGTGGTGCTGGCGATCGTGGCCCTCTCCCTGAACCTGGCGATCGCGTTGCCCTACGGCATCGTGCGGCTGGTGATGGTGGCGCAGGGCCGCCTGGTCCTGGCCCTGGCCTTGCCGCTGCTGCTCGCAGGCCAGGCGGCTGCGCTGGTCTTCTGGTGTCGGCCGGGGGTGCGCCAATACCTTCGCTGAGTCCCGCTGATCGTGTGAGAACACAACCGGCACCCCAAGCTGTCGCGACGGTGACAGTCAGCAGCTGGCACAGCCTTCAAAATAGGTAAATGCGCAGGGATGTGTTCGATGGTTCTGCCCTTTCAGCCTCAGTCCGACACCAAGGTCGCCAGCGGTGTTACCCGACCGGGCACAGGTTCGGTTGCCAATCAGCGGGTCTACCGGCTGGTGGATCACCAGGGGGATCCCCATCCCGTCCTCGACGATCTCTACGACACCCTCGACTCGGCCTGGTCGGAAGCCCTCTCCTGGTGGCATGGGGAGCGGGGCCCAGCAGCACCGCCCGTGGGCATCGGCGTTGAAGTGAGCACCGGCAGTGGGGTGTGGCGCACCCTGAGGCACCCGGAGGGCTGAACACTTCAGCTTCCGCGTGGCTTCTGACTACCACGGTTCAGCTTCAGCGGCTTCACCACGACGAGTTCACCAGTAAGTGTTCTCGTAGATCCTCAGTGTGCCCACCCCCACAGGGCTTCCCAGAGGATCCGGACCAGCCGGGTAAGCCACCACCTGGAAGAGATAGGTGTCTGATTGGATCGGATTGGTCCAGGGCACCACCGACACGGTCACGGTGCTGCCCGGCGGAACCGGCTCCGGAAACTCCAGGGTCATGGTGCGGGTGTCGTTGTTGAAGCGCGCCTTAACGGGCACTGGGCGCCCCTCGCGCCGCGGCCTGCCGAGAAATGCTCGGGTGCGCTCCACCAGGAAGGGAAACTGTCGGTCGACCCCGCGGATCTGCTGGAACGTGAAACCGGCGAGGGAAGCTCCAGCCTCATGGTCCAGGTTCAGCGTGAAGTAATACTCCGGCAACGGCTGGCCGACCGTGGTGTTGTAGCTGACCAAGTCAACCTGCCAGGGGGCCCTCACAAACACGGTGGAACCCGCCAGCTCAAGGGCTCTGGCAGGAGCACCTGGCAGGGTCAGAAGCCATGGCTTCGGCTGGAGAGACACCGGCGGCTCAGAGGTTGTGAAGCGAGGAGATTCGGGATAACCCCAGGCCAGCAACGCCGCTCCGACGAGAACTCCCATCCAACGAGGTGGCCAGCGCATCAGCGGGTTGGACCATCGACTGGTGAAAAGCTAAGCCTGCTGCCGGCTCGCCATCAGGAAGGGCTGGGGATCCTGATCGCGACGGTGCTGCAGCGGCAGGGGATGGCCGGGGGCTGCGGCGGCGACCGGATCGAGAGCAGCGGTTTTCAGCAGTGCCTGCCGCAGTCTGCGGGCGGCATGGAGCGGCATGTCCCGTGGCACGCTGATGCGCTGGGCCAGGCTTCGGAGGCCTGCCGCCGTACCACCCGGAGGAGGGCAGGCGGAGCCCCGGCTCAGCAGGGTGAGAGCACAGCGCAAGGCCGTGTCAAACGAGTCGGCATTGCCTGAATCCCCGTAGCGGGCCACCAGCGTGCGCCGGTGCCGCAACACCCGGGCCAGGGCCACGGCCACCCCATCGGGCGGTTCAGCCTGGGTGGTTTCCGGATCGTCCTCTCCAGGAGCACCGATCGGCCAGGGACCGTAATCGATCCGTTCCGCAAGCTGCCGCTGGAGAGGGGAACCATCGGCATAACAGCCCCCCATCTGGGGAGGCAGATCATGGGCATGGGTATGGAAGTCACTCTGGGTGGCCAGGTAAGCGGGACGCTCCTCAAGGGCCCGGAACCAGCGGTCGATGGCAGCGTGCCGGCGCCGCAGTAGGTAACCCTTGTAATAGGCCAGGCTCGCCCCCATCCGTTCGACATAGGGAACGAACACCAGGTCAGCCGAGCTGATCTCCCCCAGTAGGAAAGGTCCAGGGGTGGCCCCCAAGACCTCTGCCATGGCGGTGGCCATGCGATCGAAGTCTTGGGCGGCCAGGGTTTCGGCGCTGGGGCCCCGATGCGGCACACAAAGCCACTGGCACCAGGCCCGAAACAGCAGCCGCTCCAGCCGACGCAGCGGCATGACCTCGGGAGCCTCCATCGCGAAACGCAGCGGCCCGAAGGCCGCCTCCAGGGCTAGAAGGATGCGATCGCTCTCGGTGATCAGCTGCCCGTCGAGCTCCAGCGCCGGCAACATCCCGGAGGGCACCAGCTGGCGGTACCAGCTCTCCTTCTGCCCGTAGCAGACCATCGTGACCTTGCGAACCCGATATGGAATTCGCTTCTCCTCGAGCCACAGCCACACCTTCTGGCAATAAGGACACCAGGCGTGGTGATCGCGGTAGAGGGTCACTCGCACCGACGCCTCGCTTTGGCCGAACAAACGAAGGGTGGCCTGGGCGCTGGCGGCGCCGTTGATGCGATCGGGCAGCGGGGCTGCCCATCCCTTCAGCTGGGTCCAACTGGCGGACAATCCAGGCGAAAGAATGCTCGGGGAAGACGATTCGGCGGACAACGGAGCGGCCAAGGTTGCAAGGAGCATATTGATCCTGGCGGAGCCACCGGCGGAGCTTGAGCGTTGGCCGTGGGGATCCCAAAGCAAAAAACCGGACCCGCTCCCTTGGGGTGAAGGGGGGATCCGGGATTGTGGGGCTGGATGCCGGTGCGGGCTCAGCCCTTGGTGGCCTCGACCTGGTGGTGGTACTCGTGGCCGCGATAGTGCAAGACGCGGTCGGGATCGACTGAAGCGGCCTCGTGCAGAAGGGTGCGTGTGTAGTGCAGGCCGCGGTAGGCATGGTCCACCGGGATGGCGGAGGGCAGCTGGCGCTGCACCTTGTCGTAGCGGATGCCGCGGTACTGAAGACGGGTCATGGACTCAGCCTCGAAGGGTGGGGTTGGTTTCCGCTTCGTGGAGTGGAGAAAGGGGCGTTGCTTCGCCGAGCGGATGGCTACTTCCGGTGATGCCGATCCCGGGAAACCGGGAGGCCTTGGTCCGCGGACCAATCACCCAACGTTTTGTCCTCCAACTCATTATGCAACGAAAGAATGTTCGTGGTGGACATTTCACCAGTTCCTTCATCTGCCGTCACACAACAGGGTGTCAAACCCCGCGCCGATATCCCAGCCTCAGAGCCACAATCCGGCTCCAGCCGCGCCTGGCGCACCCTCCAGGCGAATTACGAAGTCTCCAGATTTCGTAATTGCGACTACCGACGCCTGCCGCAAGGTGCTGAACCATTGATCGACAGGCAGCTCGTGGCTGCCCCATCACGATCCAATCACCCATGACCGTTGCACCACCCCATCCGAACAGGCCGGCGGCGCGCAGTCTCCAGCAAGCCAGTCTCTCGGAGGCCCCCCGGCTTCTGTTCAGCAGGATCCGCGGCCTGTCCTCCAACCGCACGCTGACCTGGTTCACCTGCATCCCGATCGCGCTGCTGGGCCTGGGCCTCTTCAACCTGTCGGCCCATGCGGCCCAGCTGCCCGAACTGACCCCGGCCTTTTTGGCCAACAACATGTTCGTGCTGATCTGCGCCGCCCTGGTGATCTTCATGAACGCCGGTTTCGCCATGGTCGAGGCCGGGCTCTGCCGCCAGAAGAACGCCGTCAACATTCTGGCCAAGAACCTGATTGTGTTTTGCTTGGCGGCGACGGCTTACTGGTTCATCGGTTACAAGATCATGTACAACGCCAGCTGGGTGATCCCGGGCTGGTTCAAGTTCGGAGGTCTGTTCTTCGATCCGACCGTCACTCCGGAGATGGTGACCGGCGGCAAGCTGGTGCCAAGTGTGGACTTTCTCTTCCAGCTCGCCTTCGCTGGCACCGCCGCCACAATCGTGTCGGGCCTGGTGGCCGAACGGATCAAGTTTGGTGAGTTCATCATCTTCTCGCTTATCCTCACCGGCATTCTCTATCCCATTTCTGGCTCCTGGCAGTGGAACGTGGGTGAGGGCTGGCTCAACAAACTTGGATTCATCGACTTCGCTGGATCCACCGTCGTTCACTCCTTTGGTGCCTGGGCGGGTCTGATGGGAGCCATCTTGCTCGGCCCCCGCATCGGCAAATTCGTCGACGGCACCCCCCAGGCCATGCCCGGTCACAACCAGGCGATTGCCACCCTCGGCTGCCTGATCCTCTGGCTCGGCTGGTTCGGCTTCAACCCCGGCTCGGTGTTGGCCATGAACGAACAGGTTCCCTACATCGCTGTCACCACCACGCTCGGTGGAGCTGCCGGCGGCATTGCCGCCACCCTCTTCAGCCAGTTCACAGGCGGCAAACCCGATCTCTCGATGACCATCAACGGCATCCTGGCCGGTCTGGTGGGTGTCACCGCAGGCTGCGACGGCTATTCCATGCCCGCCGCTTGGGTCATCGGTTTCATTGCGGGCATCCTTGTGGTCTACTCCGTGGCCCTGATCGACAAGCTCGGCATCGATGATCCGGTCGGTGCCTGGTCCGTGCACGGCACCTGCGGCATCTGGGGCACCCTGGCCGTGGGCCTGTTCAACATGGACAAGGGTCTGTTCACCGGTAACGGCTTCAGCCAGCTCGGTGTGCAATTCGTGGGCGTGCTGGCCTTTGCGATCTTTTCGGCGGTCGCTTCCTGGATTGTCTGGTCGGTGATCGGCGCTATCTTCGGCGGCATTCGCGTTACACCAGCCGAAGAAACCGAAGGTCTCGACATCGGCGAACATGGCATGGAGGCCTATCCGGACTTCGCCTCCGCGAAATGAGCTTGAAGGGTGGGGATGTGCGATCTCCACCCCAGATCCACACCATGCTTGCAGCTTCCGTTCCCGCATCAAGCTCTACCGAGGCGATGCTCGCATGCAATCTGCAGCATCATTTCCTCAAGTGGTAACGATGACTACCGGCTCATGACACGCTCACGACGGATGGTGGGGATGAACGCCGAGGTCCCTCTCTTTCATGGCTTTTGTCCCCCTGGTCGGCGGTGGTTTCTCACCGCTCACTGTCTTTGACCGATGGCGCAGGCGCTTCCTGGCGGGGGTCCAGGATCCGCAATTGCGCCGCTCCGCATTCGTGATGATCGGCATCGCCGCAGGTCTGGCCCCGCTGATGGCAGGAGCTGCCCACGCCGCCCTTCCCAAAGCCGTCAACGACGGTGCAGACACTCTTTTGATGCTGATCGGCTCGGCCCTGGTGCTGCTGATGACTCCAGGCCTGGCCTTCTTCTACGGCGGCTTCACCCGCTCGAAGAACGTGCTCAACACGATGATGATGAGCTTCTTCCTGATGGGGCTCATCGGGGTGCTCTGGGTGGTGATCGGCTACAGCCTCGCCTTCGACACCGGCTTCAAGAGCCCCTTCATCGGTGGGCTTGGATCAATGTGGATGAACGGAGTCGGCGGCGAATTCGGGGATGCCCCCCTGGCCGACGGCTTCAACCTGAGCGCCTCCTCCTTCGCCCTCTTCCAGGGCATGTTCGCGATCATCACCCCGGCCCTGATCTCGGGCGCCATCGTTGAACGGGTGAGCTTCAAGGCTTGGTTCTGGTTCTGCCTGATCTGGAGCCTCCTGATCTACTCGCCGATGGCCAAGATGGTGTGGGGCGGTGGTTTCCTCGGTCCCTTCGGTAGCGTTGGAGCGATTGACTTCGCCGGTGGCACCGTGGTGCACATCGCCTCGGGTGTGGCGGCCCTCGTCGCCGCCGCCATCATCGGCGAACGCAGCACCTGGCCGAACAGCAAGCGTCCTCCCCACAATGTTCCCTTCATCCTGCTGGGTGCGGGTCTGCTCTGGTTCGGCTGGTTCGGATTTAACGGCGCCAGCATGTTCGCCGCCAAGACCGCTGGCTATCCCTTCCTCACCACCACCACCTCGGCTTCTGCCGGTCTATTGGCTTGGTGCCTGATTGAATGGTTCAAGCATGGTAAACCTACGGCCGTCGGGGCTGCCACCGGTGCTGTGGCCGGACTGGTGGGCATCACTCCTGGAGCCGGTTTCGTCTACATGCCCCAGTCAATCCTGATCGGTGCTCTCACCGCCCTCGCCTGCTTCATCGCCGTTCAGATCAAGGCGGCAATCAAGTTCGACGATTCCCTTGACACCTTCATGGTGCATGGAGTCGGCGGCACCGTTGGCGCCCTGCTGACCGGCATTCTTGCGGCCAAATCGTTGGTTTCCGCCGACTACTTCCCCCTCTCCGCAAAGATTATGGAAGAGGGTGGCAATGCAGGCCTGTTCATCGCACAATTCAAGGCCGTTCTGTTCACCTACGGTTTCGTGGGTCTCGGCACGGCCCTGATTCTCTGGTTCCTCAAGCTGTTCATGCCTCTGCGCGTGAACGAAAACGATGAGGAACGGGGCCTCGATTATGTGGCCCACGGGGAAGAAGCCTACGATCCGATGACCAACTGAAGCCGAGAATCCCATGAAAATGATTACAGCCCTCGTGCGTCCCTCCAAGGTTGACCCCGTGAAGACCGCTCTGGTTGCCCTCGACATCGTGGGCATGACCGTGAGTGATGTGCGCGGTTTCGGTCGCCAGAAGGGCCAAGTGGAGCGTTATCGAGGCAATGAATTTACCGTGGAATTTCTCCAGAAATCCAAGATCGTTGTGGTGGTCGATGACGCCAAGGTTGAGACCGCCATCGAAGCCATCACCGAAGCCGCCCGAACGGGCGAGATCGGTGATGGCAAGATCTTCGTGAATTCTGTGGAAACGGCCATCAGAATACGCACAGGAGATCGCGGCGCTTCAGCACTCTGAATCCAGTTGAACCAACCATTAGGCCCCACCATCTAGGGGCCTTTTTTTATGAGTGATTCACTCAACGCCGTCCCGGAAGGCACAGGAATTCAAAATGAATGTACCAAGAAACGTGGAAGAATCAACTGGGATCGGCTCATCAAAACTCATGCCCACATAATGAGCCCGCATCACATCATCTCTCCATAGCAGCCGCGCATGACGTGCAATAACCTGCGAACCAGCGTGCTGGTGGAGTCGCAGGATACAGGTGATGCCGGAGGGGATCGGCTCGTAAGACTGAACACAAGCCCCGCGAGTGCTGATATCCCACAACATGCCATGGTATGTACATGTAGACGTGATCAACTCAGCCCTGATCCGCACGCTGAGCACGGGAACCGAATAACGAGGTTCCCGGCGTTTATGCCGTAATTTCACCCCTTCGGGCTTCGACTTCGGACGAAACCAGGGATTCATTAATGCCTCTCAGGATTCCAATAATACAGGCATCGTCCCGCAGAATGCGATCACAGGGGCACATCACGCCCCATTCCCTCAGATCCCCGTGCCGACCCCCGCAGCCCCTGACCAAGTCGATCTGCTCGTGATCGGGGCTGGATCCGGCGGCCTCGCGGCCGCCAAACGGGCCGCTTCCTACGGGGCCAGGGTGGCCATCGTGGAAGGCGATCGGGTCGGGGGCACCTGCGTGATCCGGGGCTGTGTGCCCAAGAAGCTGCTGGTCTATGGAGCCGCCTATCGCCAGTGGCTCGCTGACGCCCCTAGCCATGGCTGGTTACCCTTAAAGGCGGAGGGCCTGCGCTGCGACCCCCCCCGGTTATTCGCGGCGGTTCGGGCCGAAGTGGATCGCCTCCACCACCTCCACCTCGGCTTCCTCGAAAAGGCGGGGGTGGAGTTGGTGCCGGGCTGGGGACGATTTGTTGACGAGCACACCGTGGCGGTAACCGACTCCCGGGGAGAGGGGCGCCGGCTGCGGGGGGAGCGGATCCTGATCGCGGTGGGCGGGCGCCCTGTCCGGCCGCCACTAGCAGGTGCCGATCTCGGCTGGGTCAGCGACGACCTGTTCGAACTCCGGGAACTGCCGCAGCGGATGGTGGTGGTGGGAGGAGGATTCATCGCCTGCGAATTCGCCGGCATCCTCCACGGCCTCGGTGTGGAGGTGATCCAGATCGTGCGGGGCGAGCGGATCCTGCGGGGCTTTGATGGTGAGGCTGCGGCCCACGTCCAGGAGGCGATGGTGGCCGGCGGCATCGATGTGCGAACCAGCACGGTGCCGGGAGCCATCGAACGGGATGGTGAGGGCCTGAGCCTGCAAACCGCCACCGGAGAGACGATCGGCTGCGGCGGCGTGTTGCTGGCCACGGGCCGCAGGCCCTTCCTGGAAGGACTGCACCTTGAGGCGGCCGGTGTGCAGGTGGTCGACCGGCGGATTCCCGTGGACCAGGATCAGGCCACGAATGTGTCCCACATCTTTGCGGTGGGCGATGTGACCGACCGCATCAACCTCACCCCCGTAGCCATCGATGAGGGCCGCGCCTTCGCCGACAGCACCTATGGCAACCGTCCCCGGCGAGTGAACCACGATCTGGTGGCCAGTGCCGTGTTCAGCCAACCGGAGCTGGCCACCGTGGGGCTTAGCGAAGAGGAGGCTCTCCGCCGCCACGGCAGCGAGGGGGTGCGGGTCCACCGGGCGCGCTTCCGTCCGATGACCCAAGCCCTGGCGAAGCGGGGACCGGCTGTGCTGCTCAAACTCGTGGTGGAGGTGGCCAGCGACCGGGTGCTCGGCTGCCACATGGTGGGCGACCATGCCGCCGAGATCATCCAGATGGCGGCGATCGCCGTGGGGATGGGGGCCACCAAGGCCGACTTCGATCGCACTATGGCCCTGCACCCCACGGTGGCCGAGGAGTTCGTGACGATGGCGAGCTGATTGCGCACGACTCGCCCAGATCAGACGGCCGCGAGCCCCTTCTCGTTGAACACCCCTTCGAACAGCACCGAGCTGAGGTAGCGCTCGCCGGAATCGGGCAGCACCACCACGATGGTCTGACCTGCGAACGCCTCCTCCCTGGCCAGCCGCAGGGCCGCCGCGGTGGCGGCACCACAGGAGATACCCGCCAGGATCCCCTCCTCCTTCATGAGCCGCCGGGCCATCGTTACGGCCTCTTCATCACTCACCGTCTCGACTCGATCGATCAGGCTGAGATCCAGATTCTCCGGCACGAAGCCTGCTCCAATGCCCTGGATCTTGTGGGGCCCGGGACGAAGGGGCGCCCCCGAGAGGGTCTGGCCGATCACCGGGCTGTTGAGCGGTTCGACCGCCACCGACACGATCGAACGTCCACGGGTCTGCTTGAAATAACGACTCACGCCGGTGATCGTGCCCCCGGTGCCCACACCGGACACGAAGACGTCCACCTCTCCAGCCGTGTCCTCCCAGATTTCCGGAGCGGTGGTGTCGTGGTGGATGCGGGGATTGGCCGGATTGCTGAACTGCTGGAGCATCAGGTAGCGGTCGGGATGGCTCTCGACCATCTCCCGGGCCGCCGCGATGGCGCCACCCATGCCCAGCCGTCCCTCGGTGAGCACCAGGCGCGCTCCATAAGCGGTGAGCAGCTTGCGCCGCTCCATGCTCATCGTTTCCGGCATCGTGAGGGTGAGGGGGATCCCCCGGGACGCCGTGACAAAGGCCAGAGCGATGCCCGTGTTTCCGCTGGTGGGTTCGATCAGCTCCCGGCCTGATCCCAGCAGTCCGTCCTTTTCGGCCTGCCAGATCATGGCGGCGCCGATCCGGCATTTCACCGAATAGGCCGGATTGCGACCCTCAATTTTGGCCAGCACTTTGGCGCGGCATCCTTCCGTCACCCGGTTCAACTGCACCAGGGGTGTGTGGCCGATGCTCAAGCTGTTGTCAGCAAGGATGGGGCTCATGCGGGGATCCGGGGCCGCTGCTTTAAGCAACCCTAATCAGAGGCGGTGATCCTGCCCTGTCAAGAAGACGTGACACCTTGCGGCCCCGCCCCCGCTCCATAGGATTCGGCCAGCTGGCCATCACTCGATCCCTGGTGTCGCGACCCTTCCCGCTGCTGCCGAGCCTGAGCGGCTTGCTGTTGCTGCTGCTCTCCGTGGCCGTGCTCACCCTGGTGATTGAACGGACCCGCTTCTGGATCCATTGGTGGCGGCGGCGGCAGGCCCGATCGAGGACCTGGCGCCAACGGATCACCGCAGGGGCCGACGCCGGGCGTTTGGAGGAGAGCCTTGAAGACTGGGATCTAGCGATGAGCTACGGCGAACCCCTCCTCCAGGGAGCCGCGCTGTTGGCCCCCCTGGTGGGGCTGATCGGTACCGTGACCGGCCTGATGGGGGTGCTGGCCCAGCTGGGACCGCGCCTGGAACTTCCCCCCGGGGCGAGCCTGGCGACCTACGGACAGGTGCTGCTCAGCACAGCCGCCGGACTGGTGGTAAGCCTGGTGTCCAGCGCCGGCCTGCTCACCAACCAGGGCCTGCGGCACTGGCAGATCAACCAGTTGCGGCGGGAACGGCGTCGTTCGGTGGAGACACCCTAATGAGCCTGATGCTTCAAAGCCTGGTGGCCCTCACCCTGCTCACCTGCGGCGCCGTGGCGGCGGTGCCGGTAGTGGTGGACCGGCCGGAACCGGTGGCCGCAGACGCGGATGCCCCCTTGTCGGTGGCCGGGGAGAGCCTGCGGGTGGTGGAAGCGCCCGGTGGACGATGGTTTCTCAACGGCGATCCGATCGGCCGAGGCGCGCTCGCCGAGCTACTGCGCCAGCAGGGTGCAACCCAACCGGTGCGATATCTGCCCTCCGCGGCCCTGGGCGTGGGGCAAGTGGCCCAGTCGCTGGCCTGGCTACGCCGCAGCGGTGCGGCCGCTGCGGTGCTCGCCATCCCTGAGCGAGAGCCATGAACAGGCGGAGCCAGCTGGACGCCATGGGGCTCGCTGTGGTGAGCACCGGATTGGCCGTGATCACCACGGCGCTGGTGGTGGTACCGCAGCGGATCGCCCAGCGCCCCGCCCAACGCGGCGTGCTGGCCCTGAACCTGGATCCCACTGGTCAGCTGCGCCTCTGGAATCGGCGGGTGCGCGCCCAGGAGGTGGCGGAACTGCTGGCCGATTCGAAGGATCAACCGCAGAAGGACCAGGCGGTGCTGCGACTGATCCCCGATCCCGCTGTGCCCTGGGGGGTGGTGCGCCAGGCAGCGGCGGCCCTTGAGACCTCGGGCGTGCCGCTGGAGTTGCAACTGCCATGAAGGCCACCGCGAAGGCATGGCGGCTGAGTCTGCTGGCGGCGGTGCTGGTGCACCTGCTCGCTTTGGCCGGCTGGCAAATCGTGCGCCGTCGCCAGCCGCCTCCTGAGGTGCTCAGGGCCGCGGATGACACCCCGATGCTGCTGCAGTTCAGTCGGGAGGAAACCCTGGCCCAAGAGACAGGGAGCATTCCCCTGCCCCCCGCCGCGCCCCTCCCCCCTCCGATCGGAGGCCAGGCCCCTAACCCGACTGCCCTCCCGGGAAGAGACAGCGGGTCTGGAAAGTCCGATACCGTGCCCAGTCGGCAGTCGACGGCAGCGCGGACAACCCAGGGGAAGGCCGGAACCAGGCCCGCCGCACCCAGGGCCTCATCCAGGCTGGTACGGCCGAAAGTGAGCGGAACCCAAGCTGCTCCGACCCCGGTGGCCCCGCTTCCCCTGGCCCTCGGAGCTGGATCGCCAGCCCGTCTCGCCCTGGAGAAAGCCCTGAATGACGCCGGAAGCGCCAGCGCCCAAGAGGCCCCGGAGCCTGGACGGGACGAGAAGACCGATCCGCGAAACGGTGGCGGGACCCCGGGCCCGGAGTTGGCGGGCAAGCCTTCCAGCGGGGATCTGGCGCGGCCCCCTGGGGGCGGGCCGGCCCCACGGGCCAGCACGGCCGACCTGCGGCTCTGGACCCTGGCAAAACCGAGCCGGCCCGCCCCAGGCTCACTCCAGGGCTTGCCGGCGGAGCTGGCGGTTCGGGAGGTGCCCCTCAGCCAGGCCCGCCGCAGTAGGGCCGACATCCGACACCGGAGGCTGGTGCGCCTCGACGATGGCCTGCTGCTCCTCTGGGTGGAGAATTCCACGCTCTGGCTGGTCCGCTCCCCCCTCCCGTGAAAGCCCCCCAGGGCAAACCGGGATCACCCTGGGGGGCTCTACCCCGGCCAGCGGCCGTGGAACTCGGCGAATTCATGGATGGGTTTTTCATGGATAGCGTTATTCATCGATAGCGTTCATCCGAGCAGCTGCCGCAGGCCCACCAGCAGGCGATCCAGGGCTTCCGCCAACAGCGGTGGTTCGAGCATTCCGTAGCTGAGTCGCAGCAGGGATGGACCCTCCCCACCCCCGATGCCGAAGGCCTCCCCCGGCAGGGCAGCCACGCCATGATCGAGCACAAGGTGTTCGACCAGGGCCTCGCCACCGAGGGGCGTGGCACAGCTCAGCAAGGCATAAAAGGCACCATCAGGAACGACCGGCAGCGTGATCGGCAGACCCTGGCTGCGGGCCGAGGCCACCGCATCCAGCACCAGACGACGGCGCTCCCCCAGGCTGGCCACGCGGGTGGCGATCCAGTCGGGACCGGCCGCCAGGGCCGCCAGGGCCGCCCGCTGGGTGATTCGGGGCGGACAGATCATCACGGTGTCCTGCACTTGCGCCAGGCTGGCCAGCAGCTGGCGCGGCACCGCCGCGTAGCCCAGTCGCCAGCCGGCCATGCCATAGGACTTGGAGAAAGAATGAAGGGTGATGGTGTGGCGGCCACTGCCGCGGATCCGCCCGGGTGGCTGGTGGGGCACCGAGCCATGCACAAAGGCGGCATAGGCCTCATCGCTGATATGGAACAGGCCGCGTTCAGCACAGAGGTGGTTGATGGCCGCCAGCACGGGACCCGGAATCACCACCCCGCTCGGATTGGCTGGCGACACGGTCACGATGGCCCGGGTGCGGGGGGTGATCGCGGCGGCCAACCGGTCCGGATCCGGCATGAGGCCCGCGGGCACTCCCACGGGCACCCCGGCGGCCAGCTGAATCGCCATGACATGGTTGAAATACCACGGCATGGGCAGGATCACCTCATCGCCGGGATCGAGGATCACCTGGGCGATGGCGTTAAAGGCCATGTTGCTTCCGGCCGTCACCAGCAGGGCGGCGCCGTCGAGGTCTAGGTGCTGTCGGCCGGCCAGCTCCTGACGCACCGCATCAAGCAGCTCGGGATCGCCTTCCATTGGGCCATAGCGATCCAGGCTGGCCGTAGTGGATTCGGCGATGAGCGCCGCCTTTACAGCCTCGCGAACCCCTTCAGGCGGCCCCCAGCTCACCATCCCCTGGGCGAGCGAGAGGCAATCGGCACGGCGGCGCATGAGCTCGCCGACCCGTGGTATGACCGGGGTGAGCACAGTGGCGAGGCGAGAGGCAGGCAGAAAGCTCTCGGGAGTGGAACAAAGAGCCAAAAGAAGAACCGGGCTCGGGATCAGATGTTCTGAAACAAGCTTATGCGGACCAGTCAGGACCCAGAGCGCCCCTGGACTTGGGCTGTCGCCACAATCGCGTTCATGTCTTCCGCTTTATCCGTTGACCTTGATAATTGCTTCCTTGTTTATTGGCAGGAAATCTGATTATCATTGAATTGGTCGCCTCAGAAAAGCCTTGATCCTTTTCTTGATTGGCGTTGTTGCTTATTTTAGCGTCGCATCAACTCGCAGTTACCTGGCATTGAATTGAGCCGGTTAGCAAACCTCAAACAGGCTAACTTCAATACGGAAAAACCATTAGAGGGATCCCAAGAAAGAGCAAGATGTCCTTCCAAAATCAGTTCGTCTCCCGTTGAGCCAGCGGCAACAGCACTTCCAGCAGGGCACCGCCGGCGGGGTGGTTGCTCGCCTCGACCCGGCCGCTATGGGTGAGCGCGATCTGGCGCACGATCGCCAGGCCGAGCCCAGTGCCGCCCCTGCGGCTGCGGGCACGGCTCGGATCGCCGCGGTAGAAGCGTTCGAACATTCGCTCCTGGTCTTCCTCGCTGAGGCCTGGTCCGCGGTCGCGGACCGTGACCCGACACCAACCGCCCCCGCAGCGCAGATCCACCGCCACGGGCTCGCCATCGGGGCTGTAGCGCAGGGCGTTATCGAGCAGGTTGTAGAACAGTCGATGCAGGCGTGAGCTATCCCCCCGCACAACCGCAGCCCCATCGTCGGCGGGACCTTCCGCCAGTTGCAGGCTCACCCCACGGGCCTCAGCGAGGGGGCGCAGACCGGTCCAGACCTGTTCCAGCAGGGGGAGCAGCGCCACCGGCGGACGGGGAGCAGGAGCGGCGGGCAAGGCATTCTCCAGCCGGGAGAGTTCAAGCAGGTCGTTCACCAGGTCCTGGAGACGCAGCAACTCTCGCTGCAGCCGCTCCACCAGCACCGCGTTGCTGCTGTTGACCTGGGCGGCCAGGCTGTCGCCCACTAGCAGCAGGGCGGTGAGAGGCGTGCGCAGTTCGTGGGCGACATCACTCACCCAGCGCTCCTGCTGATCGAGCTGGGCTTCGAGCGAGCGGCGACTCTGGATTACCACACTCACCCAGCGGTCCCGTCCCGGCAAGGTGAGCAGCTCCAGCTCCTGATCGCCCCGGGGGAGGGCCAGTCGCTGGGGACGGTTGCGCCAGCGGGTGTCCTGGATCAACCCGACCAGCGCCAGCTCAGGGCAGAGACGCTCCAGCGGCTGCCCGGCCGAGAGGGTGGCCAGCGAAGTGCCAAGCAGCTGCTCGGCCCGGGTGTTGATCACCACGACCCTATCGAGGGGATCGAGGATCAGCCAGCCCACGGGAGCGGCATCGATCCAGCCCAGCAGCCGGCTTTGTTCGATGGCGCTGGCCCGGGCCTGCTTCCTGCCGCGGTTGTGGGCGATCCAGCCGCCCAAGGCCAGGCCGATCAACAGGGCCAGCAGGGCAACCACTAGCCGAAGCGATACCCGAAGCCCCGCACCGTGACCAGATGCTCGGGTGCGGATGGATTGACCTCCAGTTTCTCCCGTAGCCAGCGGATGTGCACGTCCACGGTCTTGCTGTCGCCGAAGTAATCATGCCCCCACACCTGCTCCAGCAATTTGTCGCGGCTCCAGACCCGCCGGGGATGCTGCATGAAGAGCTCCAGCAGGCGGTACTCCTTAGGAGAGAGATTCACATCCAGGCCATCGCGGGTGACGCGGCACTCCTCGGGATAGAGGCAAAGGTTGCCATGCACCACCTGCCTGGACGGGGAGGCCCCACTGCTGCTACGCCGCAGCAGGGCGCGGCAGCGGGCCACCAGTTCGCGCATGCCGAACGGTTTGATCAGGTAGTCGTCGGCACCCACCTCCAGACCCAACACCCGATCCGCCTCGCTATCGCGGGCGCTCACCACCAGGATCGGGGTGGCGTCACCCGCCTTGCGCAACTGGCGGCAGAGTTCAAGCCCACCAAGCCCGGGCAACATCAGATCAAGCACCACAAGGGAAAAGGAATCCTCGGTGCCGCTGGCCCGCTGGAGGCTCTGCAAGGCATCGCGGCCGTTACCGCAGGCGGTGACCTCGAAGCCCTCGAGAGTCAGGGCATCGCGGATGGTTTCGCGGATGGTGTCGTCGTCTTCGACGACGAGCAAGGAGGAAGACATCAGCCCATTCTCAGGGCTGATGGGCTCTTGCCAGAAATCAGAGATCAACGGCGGGGCAGATGGCTGATCACCAGGCGGCGCTGCGCATCGGTGCGGAGCCAACCCTCATCGCGAAGATTGCCGATCACCCGGGTCACGGTGACGCGGGTGGTGGCCAGGGCGCTGGCCACCTCCTGGTGGGTGAGACGGAGGTTGAGGCGGAGCCCCTCCTCACAGGGTTGGCCGTAGTCGCTGGCGATCAGCTCCAGGAAGCCCCGCACCCGTTCCTCCACCCGACGCAGGGCCATCAGGCCCAGCAGGGCCTGGCTCTGGCGGTAGCGCTGGGCGAGGGCCTGCAGCATGCCGGCGGACAGGGCTGGGTCGGCCTGGATGTCCTGGAGGGTGAGGCAAAGCAGGTCGGTGTCGCAGAGGGTGCGGGCCTCGAAGGCTTCGACACCACTGAGGGGCTCACCGAAGGGTTCACTGGGTCCCGCCAGGCCGAGCAGAAGGTCATCGCCATGGATGGTGATGGCACCGAGTTTCACCATGCCCCGGACGACCAGCCAAACGTTGTTGCGCAACAACGGTACCTGGCTGCCGCTGGCCAGGTGGATGAGGCTGCGTTTGTGGTAGCTGTCTTCCAGCAGATTGCGGAAGGCATCGCTGCTGCTGCTGCCGGCTTCACGGGAAGGCGTGAACACCATGGTCTGTGCTGCCGATGTCTTATGAATTGTATGGAGGGAAACCAACCGCCAAACCAAGATCCGGTAGTCGTTGGGTTAAGGGAGCAATAAGACAAAAAGACCCGGTGGGAAACCCACCGGGTTGGAAGAGGAGATGCTGACTAGACGCTATAACAGGATACGGGGACTCAGCCGATTGATCAGGGCGATGAGATCGATCAGATCGATTGATCAGATCGATCAAGATCAGTCAGAGATGCGTGCCACGGCCTTGCGGCTGGCAGCCAGGATTGAATTGCTCAGGGGAACGTATCCCAGATCGTCGGCACGATTTTGGGCGGCGGGGCTCAAGAGATAGAGCAGGGCCTTGCGAACGGCACCGGCCTTAGGACCATTGCCATTGTCGTAGGCCAGGATCCAGGTGAGGGTAGAGATGGGGTAGCTGGCCGCACCGGCGGGATTGGGTTCCTCGCCAGCGAGATTGCCATCGAGCTTGATGTTCGACAGGGCAGCGATACCCGACTTGAGATTCGGCTTCACGAAGGCGCCGGAGCGGTTCTGGATGGCAGCGGCCTTGAGGTTGCCCTTCACAAAGGCCTGGTTGACATAACCGATCGAGCCGGGGGTGTTGGTGAGAATACCGGCCACACCTTCATTGCCCTTGCCGCCCACGCCCACGGGCCACTTCACGCTCTTCTCGGCGCCAAGATTCCAGGCAGGAGAGAAAGCGGAGAGGGAGTTTGTGAAAGCGAAAGTGGTGCCGGAACCATCCGAACGGTGGACAATGGCGATCGGCCCCTTACCGCACTTGAGGGCATCCCAAGTTTTGATCTTGCCGAGGAAGACATCAACCAGTTGCCGCTGGGTGAGCTTCAGATCGGCGCAATCGGCTTTGTTATAGGCGACCGCGATCGTGCCACCCACCGTAGGGAACTGAATCACGCCCCTTTTCACCTTGGCGGCATCGGAAGCCTTGATCGGCTCATCGGTGGCGGCGAAATCGACGGGGCCCTTGAGGAACTGCCTAATACCAGCACCAGAACCCACCGACTGGTAGTTCACCTTGGTGCCCTGGCCGGCCAGGGAGGCAAAGGCGCTCTGGTAGAAGGGCGCCGGGAAGGAGGCACCGGCTCCGTTGAGGGTGGCTTGAGCGGAAGCGGCCAGGCCGGCGGCCATGGAGCCGAGGATGCCGAAGCAAAGAGCCTTCTTGGCGAAGGTCATTGAGGAGCCGGGGTTTGGGTCTGCCCTTGAATAGCGGACAGCCCTGAGCCAGGTCGTTAGGAAAGGGTTAAGAACTGATCAAGAATCACTCACGGCTGCCGGGCGAGGCCAGGCCCGCTTAACGGCGCTGGGTCCAGTCTTCGAACCAGCCGCGCCGCCAGAGCCAGTAGGTTTGCCCAGCTGCTACGACCACCATCAGGCCAAGGGCCACAAAGTAGCCATATCGCAGGCGCAGCTCCGGCATCACCTCGAAATTCATGCCATAGATGCCGGCGATCAGGGTGAGCGGTGCGAAGATGCTGGTGAGGATGGTAAGGGTTTTCATCACCTGGTTCATGCGATTGCCCACGCTGGCGGCATAGGCCTGCGAGATCGCATCGCACTGGTTGCGCAGCAGCTCGCAGTTGCCGTGAAGCAGCTCCACCAATTCGGCCATTTCCTGAAAGCCCGCCGTGGCCTCTGGGCCGAGCAGGGGCTGGCGCTCACGCACCAGCATGCGGATCTGGTGGCGCAGCGGCCATACCTGGGTGCGGATCGTGCGCAGACAGCCTCGGAACTTGAAGGTGCGGGCCAGCTGGCCGGGGTTGGGGCGGCCGAGCACCTTCTCCTCCAGCTGATCGAGGCTGTAGGAGATCCGCTCCAGCATCGGGAAGAGATCATCAAGGAGGTCGTCGATCAGGAAGTGGAGGATGTCATCGAGATCCCGGTCTTCGACCGCCGCGTGTCTGGAGATCAGCCAGCGGGTGAGATCGGGAAAGGCTTCCCCCTGGCACGACTCCTCCACGCTGATCAACAGGCCCGGCATCAGCATCACGCCCACCTGGTCACTCACCAGGGAGGTGGCCTTGGCACCGAAGCGAAGGCGGTGGATCACCACCATCAGCACCTCATCAAGGCAGTCCACCTGGGGCCGCTGGGGTGGCTGCAGCAGGGGCTCCGCCAGGGTGGGGGGCACCCCGAGATCATCGAGCAAGGATTGGATACCCCGTGTATCGGCCAGGCCTCGGATCCTCACCCACACGGGCACGCGGAGCTGGTGGATGGCCTCGAGCAGGTCGCGGGAGGTGAAGGCCTGACGCCTGGGACCTTCCGACCCGAAGATGATCAGATCGATGTGGGTGGGCGCAACGCCACCGTGCACAAAGAGATCGGCGGGAAGAGCAGCAGGCCGCTGCTCGAGCAGATTCGAGGTCAGAGCGCCAGGGGTGAGTCGCAGCACGGGGGATGGGGCTCGATGCAGCGGTGGAGCACAAGGCCCGTCCCGATGATCGCAGCCTGAAGCAGCAAGCAGCAGCCAACGGGCGGAAACCAGACGCGGAGCTTCTGGACCATGACCCCTCAAGTCGTTGGCCGTATTCCAGGGAAACCGCTCCGGAACCGCTGTCGCCCTCATCACGTGGGGATGCTCGCCGTCAACCCTGCCGTGGCATGAACCGGGCCACACCCCGCTAACTTGCCCCCATCCGATCTTGTGCGGTGGCAAACGACAAAGAAGGCGTCCTGCCCTCCAGCGCCGATGGCAACCAGAGAGCCGGATCGGGCGTGGCCTCCCCCATGGAGGCCCATGGCAGCTACCGGGGATCCGACTGGTCGCCGGAGCGACTGGCCTTCCACCAGAACCTGGAAAGCTTCGCCGAACGGGTGGGGCTGATCGTGGGCCTGCAGAGCAACGGCAAACTGAGCCAGGAAGGGGCCTACGCCGAAATCCGCAAGCTCTGGAAATCGCTGCGCTCCAGCAAAAACAACCTGCTAAGTGAGGACGGCTCCTCCGGCGAGCCCGCGAACCGCTGAGATATCAGGTGTTTCAGTGAACACCAACCCGGCGGCGCCAGCCCACCGCCAACCCAACCCTTACCGAAGGCAGCGGTAGAGGTGGAACTCACCGGCTGGCTCGATCGGCGCGCAGCGCAGATCGCCGGCATCAGGTCGTGCGCGGCTGAGCAGCAGGCGCTCGCCTTGGGCCGATGGCGGCAGATCCTCTAGCCCTGCGCTGCCGCGCACCCGACGGCCGGCGTACCAGTTCAGACTGGGTCGTTCGGCCTCGCGCCAGAGCACCAGGGGGGGAGCGGTGGCCCCGACCGGCTGTCGCCGCGCCAGGGCGGCAACGGGTCGCACCGGCCAGGATTCGTTTAACTCCCAGAGCCAGAGGGGCCCGCTCAGCAGCAGGGCCAGGGTGAGCCACACCCCCCCCACCAGGAGCAGCCCCCCCGCCCGGCGGCCGGCCGGCCCATGAGCGAGCAGCAGGCCGCCGCCGGCCAGCAAGGCAACGCCGAGGCTGAGCAGCAGCGGCCGGGTGTACGGAGGCAGGGGCAGGATTCCCAAGGCCGCCACGGGATAGGCCAGCAGCAGCAGCAGGCCCAGACCACACCAGAACCAGGGGATGGCGGCGGCCTGAGCCGCGGCGGGGGGGCGGCCTTCGGGGCCGGAGCGGATCAGCCAGGCCAGCACCGGAGCGCAGACCAGACAAAAAGGGGGCCACAACAACAGGCTGTACCACGGCAGCTGGGTGCCCAGCGGCAACACCAGCAGGGCTGTGAGCACGGTGAGGCCCAGGCTCCAGTGTCCGGCGCGCTGGCGGCGCTGGCGCCAGGCCAGAGCCAGACCAAACGGCCACAGGGGAAGCCAGGGCCAGCCTCCCTTGAGCAGTTCCAGCAAGGGCGGCCCCGGCCCGCCGCTATGGCCCTCGAGCGAACCACCCACCCGGGCAAACCCCTGGCTGGTCCACATCGCCAGGGCATCGGGCCCCCGGGCCATCAGGTGGAGGCCATGCCAGCCCAATCCCGGCAACAACCCCAGGGCCAGGCCCAGCAGCAGCGGCCCGCAAGGGAGCTGGGGCCGATCCGGTTCCAGCCAGCGCAGGGCCAGGACCGCCAGCAGCAACGGCAGGGCGGCGGGGGCCTTGAGCAGCAGCAGCAGGCTGGTGGCCAGGCCAGCCACCAGGGCGAGAACCAGGTTCCGGCTAGGGCGTTGTTTGAGGCGTTGATCGAGGCGTTGATCGAGGCCCAGCACGGCCCACCACTGCAGGGCCATGGCCACCAGCAGGGCGCCATCCAGCATGGCCAGGCGCCCATGGCGGGCCAGGGGCATCAGGGTGAGGGCGAGGGCGGCGGTGGCCAGGGCCGTGCCCCGCTCGGCTGGGCGCAGCCGCAACTGCACCAGGGCCAGCAGGGGCGGCAGGCAGGCCGATAGGAGGGCCGGGCCCAGCCGCACCACCCACTCCGGCGGTAGGGCCTCCGCTGGTGCCTGGGCCAGGGCGCGCCAGAGACCGATCACGGCGGCGATCAGCAGATGGATCGCCGGCGGCTTGTTGAGGTAGGGATCGCCCCAGAAGGTGGGCAGGAGCTTTTCGCTCCAGGGGGCCTGGCTGAGTTCCAAGGCCACCCGGGCCACGATTCCCTCATCCCAGTCGCGCAGGGGCTGGCTCCCCAGACCCACCAGGGCGAGCACCAGGGCCAGCAACCAGATCAGCAGCAGGGCTGGGGCCAGCCGAAGCGGCCGGGGACCGGAACCGGCGCGCATGGAGAAGAGGGCAGATCTAGGGAGTCTGCCCGGGTGCATTCCGGCCCCGGAGCTGACGGAGACCTCCTTCAGGCCTTCACGCCGGGCATGTAACGCCGCTCGTGGGGTTCGCCGCGCAGCATGCGGTTCCAGTAGAGCCAGGGCAGCAGGTCCTTCTTCACCACCCACATGCTCCAGCGCTCCTGGGTGGGATCGAGCGGGAAGGAGGGAACGGGCTGCTGCTCGTAGTTGAACTCCGCCATGATCGTGCGGCCGTAACCGGTGATCAGCGGGCAGCAGCTGTAGCCGTCGTAGCGGGCCACCAGGGGGCGGCCATCGAGCTGGGCCAACAGGTTGGCCACCAGCACCGGCACCTGGCCCCGCACGGCGGCGGCCGTTTTGGAGTTGGGCATGCCGGCCACGTCGCCGATGGCGAAGACATTGGCGAAGCGCTTGTGCTGGAGGCTGTACTGATCCACCTCCACGAAGCCACCCGGCCCAGCGGCGGCCAGGGGGCTGCTGGCCACCACCGCGGGGGCCGCCATCGGCGGGGTGACGTGCAGCAGGGCGTAGGGGATCACCTCCTCGCGGGGCTCCTCCCCCTCGCCTTGACCGGGGCTGGCGGGCTGTACGCGGAACACCGCCTCCTTGGTGGCGGGCCGCACGGCGGTGAGCACATGGTTGTAGCGGGCATCGATGCCCTTGCGCTTCACCACCTCCCGCAGCGGCGCCGCGAAGGTGGGCACCCCGAAGATGCCCGGGGTGGCGGTGGCATAGATCACCTTGGTGGCGGCGGCCACGGCCGGATCACGCTGGAACACGTCGTGGGCGAGGTAGGCGATCTTCTGGGGCGCGCCCGGGCACTTGATCGGCATCGGCGGGCAGGTGAACACGGCGTTTCCACCCTTGAAGGCCTGGATGCACTCCCAGGTGTAGGCGGCGTGCTGGCGCGAATAGTTGCTGCACACACCGCCCTGGCCGAGGGCTTCGGGGAGCCCCTCGATCGCCTCCCAGCAGAGCCGCAGGCCGGTGGCCACCACTAGAACGTCGTAGCCGATCTGCCGGCCTGTGGTGGTGGTGACCGTGTTGGCGGCCGGATCGAAACCGGCCGCAGCCTCCCGGATCCACTCCACCCCCGCCGGAATCAGCTCGGCCTCGCGGCGGCGGGTCTGCTCGAGGCTGAACACCCCGGCCCCCACCAAGGTCCAGCCGGGTTGGTAATCGTGGTGTTGGGCCGGCTCCAGGATGGTGATCGCCAGCTCGGGCCGCGCCCGGCGCAGCTGGCTCGCGGCGGTGAGGCCTGCGGCACCGCCGCCGACGATCAGGATCCGGGGCTGGGCCATGGAAAGGCGCGGCGGTGAGGATGGATTCGGTCGCTTCATCATGGCGGTGCAGCCCGGCTCCGCCTCGCTCCAAGGGCCTCTGGTGACACTTGGAGTGGGGGCACGCTGATGTTTCTGTCTATCCGCCACGAACGACGAGAGCAGCCTGGTGGAGGTGCTCGCTTCCCCTCTGTTGAGGCGCTGCCGGGCTGCTGGCCCAAGACCGTTCAGGCGGTGGAGGAGGGCACCGGCAGCCCATGGGAACACTGTCGCTAGCGTGAACCCAGGCATCGGAGAATGGGTTTGATTCGCGGCAGCGTCACCCTCGCCAACCCCACCCGGCCGGAGCTGGTGCCCCTGCCGGTGTCGGCCCTGGCGGACACCGGCGCGGTGCATCTCTGCATCCCGGAGCACCTGGCGATCCAGCTGGAGCTGGCGGAGCTGGAGCGGCGCGAGGTGGTGCTGGCCGACGGCCGCCGCCGCACGGTGCCCTATGTGGGTCCGGTGGAGGTGCGCTTCGGCAACCGCCGCTGCTTCACCGGCGCCATGGTGCTGGGCACCGAGGTGCTGCTCGGCGCCATCCCAATGGAGGACATGGATCTGGTGCTGCGGCCCCAGCTGCAGAGCCTGGAGGTGAACCCCGAAAGCCCGAACCTGCCGACGAGCGTGGCGATGCAGGTGGAAGACGCAAGGCATCGGCCTCCAATTGATGCAGGATCTGCATAAACCTCACGGGGAAAGTTGTCGGCCATTCCCTCAGCGGTTCTTGCCTGGCAGACTGGCCCGAAGACAGACGCCCCAGCCCCTTGATGCCCGACCAGGAGCTGCTCGACGACTTCCTGGAGGCCCTGGAGCAGAGCGGCAGCCCGGTGAAGAATCCGGTGCTGCGGCAGCGGCTGGGGTGGGACGAGGCCACGTATGAGGCCGCGAAGGCGGAGCTGGTAGGGCGCCGGATCGTTGTGCGCGGCCGGGGGCGCAGCGATTCGGTGTTGTTGGTGGGGACTGAGCTCGTGGAGCAGCCCGCTCAGGCAGACAACGGCAGCAGCCCCTCCGGCAACGGCCGCGGCCGTTCGGCCGGCCGCAACGGCAAGGCCGCGGCAGCGGAGCCCAAGGACAAATCGCTGGAAACCTGGATCTGGGATGCGGCCTGCTCGATCCGCGGCGCCAAGGATGCGGCCAAATACAAGGACTACATCCTGCCGCTGATCTTCACCAAGCGACTGTGTGACGTGTTTGACGACGAACTGAACCGCATCGCCGAGCAGGTGGGCAGCCGCGCCAAGGCGTTTCAGCTGGTGCCTGGCGTTGCCGCCTTTGGCGAAGCCCTGGGGGAGGGCTACCAGAGTTCAAACCTGCTCTGTCGCTGTGAACCGAGAGTGATGACTTCATTCTCAGTTGCTGCCAGCTATTTGAGTAGGATGGCAGAATAGGCGTCAAGACACAGCCATCATGTCGCTGATCCCTGGCGGAAGAGCGGATAAATTTGGTAACCGCTTTGAGCGCCTCTGGATTGTGTCGCTGGCTTTGGATGTCATCGATGGCCGCCTTGGCTCCATCCAATTGGAACCGTTGGGATTTGAGGGTGAAGGTGTCGAGTGCGTCGTCACCCACACTGATGGAGCAAAGATATACCATCAATGCAAAATCCAGAATGGCAATCAAGCATCATGGACGATTGCTGAACTCGCAAAGAATGGTGTTCTTCAAACTGCCAAGAAAAAACTCGAGTCTGATCCTATTTGCAAATTTGTCTTCATCTCCGATAGCACCGTGCCGGAGTTGCGAGATATGGCAATGCATGCAAAGAGTTGCGATGGAAATTCTAACGACTTCGCTAGATATTGCCTGATCTCAAAGTCAGCCCGCGATTCTTTTAATAAACTAAGGCAATGCTGGGCTTTGGATTCAGAAGAGGAGAGAGATGCCGCGCTGGCTTTGGGTTTTCTCTCTCGCAGGAGTTTGATCGAGGGTATCGGGATAGAGAGGAGACCAAACTGCATCGAATGGCGGAGACCATCGTTGAGGATGAAGGCAAAAAAGTAGTTCGCTTTTTGGGAGATTACCTCGAACAGAATCTGGGTAAAACGCTGGCCTCCTTTCAGCTTGTCTCTGCTTTACATGAAAATGGGTATTCGCTTTGTGACCTTATATCAAATCCAAGCCTCCCGTCCGCTATCAACAAACTTCAAGATCGTTTTCGAGAGGCCCTTGTACCGTATCTGATTGATCAGCAGGAATTGAAGCGTTCTGAATCAGAATCCCTCCTGCAGCTTGCCCTCGCCCCTGGGAAAGCAAGACTTATCTTTGTGACTGGCGAACCCGGCTGTGGCAAAAGTGGGGTGCTTCTGCAATTGATGGATCTCCTCGATCAGCATGCGATCCCCCATCTACCCATTCGGCTAGATGCCGACTATCCCGAAAAGAGTGTTAGAACGTTTAGTAAAGAGAGTTTAGATCTTCCTCATAGTCCCAGCCAGTGTTTGCGTTTTTATGCTGGCGAGCAGAGGGCCGTTCTGCTGATTGATCAACTCGATGCCATTCGTTGGACATCAAGAAATTCTGAAAAGGCCTGGGAGATCTGCAAGGAGATTCTAGATGATGCTCTGCGCTCGCCGGAGATGTCCGTGGTCGTGGTTGGGCGAACAATGGACTTCGACGATGACCCAAAAATCAAACATTGGAAGCAGGAACTCGCCAACAGCGATGCTGTATCGATCGAAGGATTCACGGTTGGAGCGCTGCCGGAAGAGGATGTGGCTGCCTTGGCTGGAAACTATGGCATGATCTATGCGTCGCTGTTGCCAAAAGAGAAAGAAATTCTTCGCAATTGCCAGAATCTGCGGCTATGGATTGAGCTTGCACAGCATGGAACGGTGCAGGGCTTTACGAACCGTGCCCAGCTGTTGCAGAAGGTTTGGGAGCATTATAAAAGCAAAGCATCTATCAAGCATAACCTTTCCAATTGCGACATGAATGAATGCCTGAATGTGCTTGTCTCCTCCATGGAGAGGCATGGCCCCCCGCGTTCAGGAAAGATGACACCCCTCTCAATCGCAAACCTGGGGGCTTGATGGAGCAGAGCAATGCGTCGTTACAGCGAGGCGATCAAGGCTGATGTCAGAAGGCGGATGAGTCCGCCGAACCGGCAGAGCGTGGCCCGGATTTC
>JBIJAG010000041.1:0-33760 GCA_044345855.1 Cyanobium sp.
GCCGATGACCGTTGAAATACCGAGCCATTACCCGCCGCTGACGCGGCCGGCAACGGCTCCCCCATCGCTTCCGGGTGGCTCACTTTTGGTGTCGGCGCTGGCTCAGTATTCGATGTCGGCTGACAAACAGTTTCGACTGTTGACTCCTCCATTGCTGAGCTGTGAGGCTGTGGTTGCTGAGACTTGTTTTCTGCTCAAGCGGTCGGGCTTTGATCCTTCATTGGCTTTGCGGTTCATCGAACGAGGAGTTGTTCAACTGCCTTTCGTGTTGCAGGAACAGATTGGTTCTGTCAGTTCCTTGTTTAAGCGGTACGAGAATGTCCCCGCTTCCCTTGCGGACGCTGCCTTGATTCGGCTGGCGGAAATCAACGATTCCCCATTGCTCCTTACTACCGACAGTGATTTTCATATTTACCGCCGTCATGGAAGACAGGTGATTCCCTTGGTGACCCCGTGAATGAA
Source organism: Cyanobium sp. (assembly GCA_044345855.1). GTDB lineage: Bacteria > Cyanobacteriota > Cyanobacteriia > PCC-6307 > Cyanobiaceae > Cyanobium. Next base: position 463 of record JBIJAG010000041.1, read on the forward strand.
TTTCATTTTGCAGTTTAGGCGCAGGTCTGCAGATGTTATCTGTAAAGACATGACACTTCGAACACACCCCTCGAGTGGACAGGCCGCCTTCAACTCTCCGCTTCGCCTCCTTGGGTTCCTTGCCTGCCACTTAGGGGCAGCGCTCGGCCGACGCGTCTGGCTGCATTGCCTGACCTGTACTCCGCATGCGCAGAGAACGCGCTGCCGGTGAGTTCGATATCGCTACGCGCGATGCCGGCCTTCTTTGCTGCGAGCTTCCATCCATCGATGGCACTCACAACATCCTCAACGATCTGCCCTCCGCGTTCTTCATCCAGCCCATAGAACAGCGCGGTGGATAGCACCGTTGTGAGACTCGGCCGGTTGTCCGAGTCGTCGATGTTGAGGACGTGTTCTGCCTTATCGACGTTGGGGTTCACGTCGAATGCAGGTGCGAGACGCCAGCCGGTATCGGCCAGCACAAATCCGTGGTTGCGCAGATGGTCGTCGCGATTGCCGATCGCCACATTGAATGCGACGCGGCGGAACAACTGCTCCAGGTCGGCACTCGTATGCGCACCATCGCCTCGCGTCCGAAGGAGCTGGGCCAGTTCCAGATAGCTTGTGCCCTCGCTCTGTTCCTTGCGTAGCAAGGTCATCGCGGAGGCATAGAAGCGCCGCGTGCCCTTGGCGCGGTCGAAGCGCTGCACGCAGAACGTATGGAACTCGTTGCTCAACCGCACGACCTTGGCTTCAGGCACGTCCACGCCGGCTTTCTGCGCCAAGCCGTGCACGACGTGTTCCCAGGCGCCGACGTCCCGGTCGTCGTTTCGCGCCGGGAACTTGCCGATCCAGAGCGAACCGTCTGCGTCCGTAAAGTTGGCTTTTGGGCGTGCACCACCCAAGGACGCGCCCGGTGCAACCAGCACTGCCAACCACTTGCGTAGCGCGTCCAGGTCGTCGATGCGCCGGTTGCTGAGCTGATACGCGACCGCCTCCAGTTCCCGCAGCGTGGTGACGGGCGGTGCGGCCATCTTCTCGTTGCCCAAGAACTCCTGCGTTCCGACCCCCCGAAAGCGCAGGCCGCCTTGCCGGGTGAAGTCCTGGACTCCGAGCAGGAAGTCCCACGTGTACAGCGTCCGCGGAGGGCGTTTCTCGTCCTTGGCTTGCAGGGCCTCGCGACGCTTCATCAATGTCTGGCCCCAACGGTCCGGCGATGAGTCCAGAAAGATGCCGAAGTTGCCCAACTCGGGCTTGGGAAAGAACGGTGCTTTGTCCAGCGACAGGTCCGGGTCGATCGCGAATGCGCGTGCGTCCCTTAGCCACGCTTGTTCGTATTGGAAGCGGATCTGCCCACGGTCATGCGCCAGGGTGCCGACCCGGCATGGCGGCCCCAGGTCACATTCGAGCCAGACCTCTAGGGCGTTGTCCTGGCTGCTCATGATGAGTTCCCCGTGCCGTTCGCGCGGCCGCTAGGAGCCTTGTGTGCTTCGGCGGAGGCTTGTCTGCGCCGCGCCTGTGACGCGGGCGGCTTGAAGACTAGGTCTTGCAACCTGCGGCCCACCTTGTCGTCTGCCGCCAAAGCATTGAAGTCGGCTTCAAGCCCGAGAACCGCCATCACGCGCAGGTAAGTGCCCAAGGTGGCTCCCGGGTCGCCCGCCTCCACTTTGTAGAGCGACGTTCTGGAGATGCCGGCCCTCTGCGCCACGACGGCGTTGCTCAGCTTGCGCCGCAGGCGTGCGAGCCTCAGCCGCTCGCCCAACTGGGAAAGCAGCCTTTGCTCCTGCGGGAAGACGACCGGGGGTTTGCTTGGCATTTCGCCATTATGGACATTCTTCAGAACAAATGTCCATAATGGCGGACTTCTTGCCTGGAAGAGGCTGCACGCAGGCAAATTTCTCGCCGTTCCTGCGCCGCGAGAACGCGGAGATGGCCGCCTTTCTGCGGCGCTGCCTGGAGGTGGGCGATCGGGGCCGCACGATTGAGCAGATCCGCGGCGGCAAGGCCAAACCCAGCCAGCAGCTGGCCGATGCGGTGGAGCGCATGCTCAAGGGCAACACCGAATTCGAAACATCACCCCAGCGACTGGGACATCACGATCGAGCCCTACGGCTACCGGGCCCGCTGGAACCTCAGCAAGGACAGCAGCCTCTGGATCATGACGCCGGGCACGGTGGAGGAGGTGGGCTGCATCCACACCTGCCAAGGCCTGGAGTTGGAGACCATCGGCGTCATCATCGGGCCGGATCTGGCCGTCCGTGATGGCGAGGTTGTGACGGTGCCATCAGCGCGGGCCCTCACGGATCAGTCACTCAAGGGCTACAAGGTGGGCCTGATCTGCGATCCCGCGGGATTCTCCGCAAGGCGGACGCGATCATCAGCAACACCCACCGCACTCTGATGAGCCGGGGCACGAAGGCCTGCTTTGTGTTTGCCTGTGATCCGGAGTTGAATGAGTACTTGAAGCGGGCTGTGGCGGGCGGGGGTGAGGAACAGCCCGCCAGCGTGTACCTCTGATACCGCAGGCGTTTGGAGTCTTTGGTCAATCCCCTTAAGCTGGTTCAGCCAGCCCAACGAATCCATGTCCGCCCCTGCGGTCACCCCTTCCACCAGCCGCTCTGAGGTGCTGGCGAGGCTGCGTCAGCACTACCCGGATCTGGCCTCCCAGTTCAAGGTGAGCAGCCTGTCCCTGTTTGGATCCTTCGCTCGCGATGAGCCAACGGCCACCAGCGATGTGGATCTGCTGGTGAGTTTCGCCGAGCCCATTGGCTTCGGTTTCATGCACCTGGCCGACCATCTGGAAACCCTTCTCGGTCGTCGTGTCGACCTGGTGGCGTCCGATGGGATCAAGGAAAACAGGCGTTCCTTCATCCTGAGCAGCCGCATTCATGTCGCGCCGTGAATGGAGGCTGTTTGTGGCCGACATGCTTGAAGCATCCGGCAAGATCAGTGGCTATGACGGTGGGATGAGTTTTGAAGACTTCTGCGCAGATACGCGAACTGTCGATGCCGTGGTTCGCAACCTTGAAATCATTGGTGAAGCCTCCAGGGGCATTCCTGATGACAAGCAGCTCCTGAAGCCTGAGATCGACTGGGTAGCCATCAGAGGGCTGCGCAACCGCATCGTTCACGAGTATTTCGGCCTCAGCCTCTCCGTGATTTGGACCATCGTGCAGACCGATTTGCCGGTTCTTGCTCAGCAGCTCAGCTCCTGGTCGAACGAATCCCGATAGGGATCCAGAGGCCTTGGACATGCACGCCTGTCCCGGACCGCGCGCGTCCCTGCGAACGAGAGTTGATGCAGCAGGAAATCTTCTGCTTCGAAACCTTCCCCCATGCCATCACCTGGCATCTGCGGGTCGGGGAGGCAAAGGCTCGCCAGAAGCGGCCGCAGCGCACGGCCCTGCTCGCCCAGACCGGCATCAGTACCTCACCGCTCACCAGCATCAACCTGATCGATGCCGCGCTCTGCGCCCTCGCAGCCCATCAGGTTGCCAGCGGTGCTGCCTGCCTTGCCTTTGGCGAGCAGGACACCGGCCTGAACGTTCCGATCTGGATCTGTTGCTCACCGTGCCGGATGATTGCTTGGCCGCTTATTCTCGGTTTATGGAAACCGATGCCCTGGGCTGCAAATTGGCCCATAACCGGATCCTTAGTTCCATATCCGCTGGTCTGCTCGATCACGTGGGAAGCCTGCTGCCATGAACGTGGCCGAAACCCGCGCTGAGTTGATCGATCCGCTGTTGGTGGCGGCCGGTTGGGGCGTTGTGGAGGGCAGCCGCATTCGCCGCGAGTTTCCGATTGCCCCCGGGCGCATTGAAGGCGGTGGCCGCCGCGGCAAGTCCCTCAGCGCCGACTACGTGCTCAGCTACCGCAACACCGCCCTGGCGGTGGTGGAGGCCAAGGCCGATTCCCTGCCGCTCACCGAGGGGGTGGGCCAGGCCAAGGAATACGCCGCCAAGCTCCAGCTGCGCTTCACCAACGCCAGCAACGGCAAGGGCATCTACGCCATTGACAGGGAAACGGGCGAGGAGGGGGAGGCCGAAGCCTTCCCCACGCCCCAGGAGCTGTGGCAGCGCACCTTCGCCGAAGAGAACGCCTGGCGTGATCGCTTCGCATCCATCCCCTACCCCGACAAGGGCGGCAGCTGGCAGATCCGCTTCTACCAGGAGATCGCCGTGAAGCGGGTGCTGGAGGCGATCGTCTCCGGCCAGAACCGCATCCTGCTCACGCTGGCCACCGGCACCGGCAAAACCTCGATCGCCTTCCAGATCCTCTGGAAGCTGTTTGCCGCCCGCTGGAACCTCAGTGGCGAGCCCACGCGCCGGCCCCGCATCCTGTTTCTGGCCGACCGCAACAACCTCGCCGATCAGGCCTTCAACGACTTCACCGCCTTTGCCGCCTTCGAGGAGAACGCCCTGGCGCGGATCGAACCCGATCACCTGCGCAAAAAGGGTCGGGTGCCCACCAACGCCAGCGTCTTCCTCACCATCTTCCAGACCTTCATGAGCGGCCCGCCGGTGGACGGCAAGCCCTCCCCCTGGTTTGGCCAGTACCCGAGCGATTTCTTCGACTTCATCGTGATCGATGAATGCCATCGGGGCGGAGCCAACAACGAATCCACCTGGCGCGGCATCCTTGAGTACTTCGCCCCTGCCATGCAGCTGGGCCTCACCGCCACCCCCCGTCGCGCCGGCAACACCGACACCTACGCCTACTTCGGCGATCCGGTGTTCACTTGCTCCCTCAAGGAGGGCATCAACGACGGCTTCCTCACCCCCTTCCGCGTCAAGCAGATCACCACCACTCTCGATGAATACGTCTACACCCCCGATGACACGGTGGAGGAAGGTGAGATCGAAGCCGGCAAGCTCTACAAGGAGGCCGAGTTCAACCGCATCATCGAGATCAAACAGCGCGAACAGCAGCGGGTGGAGATCTTTCTGAACCAGATCGATCAACGCCAGAAAACCCTGGTGTTCTGTGCCACCCAGGACCACGCCCTGGCGATCCGCGACCTGATCAACCAGCTCAAGACCAGCACCGATCCCAACTACTGCCAGCGGGTCACCGCCAACGACGGTGAACTGGGCAACGCCTGGCTGCGGGCCTTCTAGGACAACGAAAAGACGATCCCCACCATCCTCACCACCTCGCAGAAACTCTCCACGGGGGTGGACGGCCCGCAACGTGCGCAACATCGTGCTGCTGCGGCCGGTGAACTCGATGATCGAGTTCAAGCAGATCATTGGCCGTGGCACTCGCCTGTTCGACGGCAAGGAGTACTTCACCATCTACGACTTCGTGAAGGCCCACCATCACTTCAGTGATCCTGAGTGGGATGGCGAACCCCTGGAGCCCGAACCCGTTGGTCTCGGGCAAGCCCTGCCACCCCCTGAACCCCCGGAACCCAAGGTCCCCAACGGGGATGACGACACCAGCGGCCAGCCCCAACGCCAAAAGGCACGCATCAAGCTGGGCGACGGCAAGGAACGCTCCATCCAGCACATGATGGTGACCAGCTTCTGGCACCCAGACGGCACACCGATGAGTTCCCAGCAGTTCCTGGAACTGCTCTATGGAAAACTGCCGGAGTTCGTGAAAGACGAAGCCGAGCTGCGGGAGCTCTGGAGTTCCCCAGACACCCGCCGCAAGCTGCTGCAGGGCCTCGAGGAGAAGGGGTTTGGTGCAGCCCAGCTGGCCGAGATGCAGATGATCATCAATGCCGCGAACAGTGATCTTTTCGACGTGCTGGCCCATGTGGCCTATGCCCTGTAGCCCATCCCCCGTGAGGAGCGCGCTGCGCATGCACGCCTTTATATCCATTCCAAATGCACGAGCAAACAGCAGCTCTTCCTGAATTTTGTTCTCCAGCACTGCGTGACGCTCGGTGTGCAGGAGCTGGCTCTGGAAAAGCTCACGCCATTGCTGCAGCTTCGCTACCAGAACTCCATCGCTGATGCCGTCGCTGATCTGGGCAGACCAGAAGACATCGGCCAGCTCTTTTCAGGCTTCCAGAGGTATCTCTATGAGGCATCTGCCTGACTCCTGCTTCGTTCTTTAAGGCCTGTAACCGCGAAAAGACAGTGACTAACAATCCAATACACCTGACCCGACCGCCTAAGACTTGCTGGCACACCCACCAGCTCATGGCGGGCAGTGATCGGAAGCGTTAGGCCCGGTCTTGATGTTGTTCGCCGAGATGATTTGCACAGCGCTCTTGATAACTCTCTTCACCAAACTGCTAATCACACGGTCGAGAGTGCTGTCGGGGCGCGGCAACCGCCAGCGCGCAGACCCTGAGCGAGCTGGTGTTATCCAGCACCTGGGTCACCGGCACCGTGGGGATGAGGAGGTCGAGCTGACCTGTTGCTGCCCTTTGCGGAAGGCGCAGATTGTCTTCCGATCTCCGAAGTCCTCCAGCAGTTCATTGCCGGCGCCGCGTGAGGGAGACAACCTGGAGAAAGTTGGTCGGTTTCCCCATGCTCGGCCCGCCGCTGCCGCCGGATCGCACCCACCAGAGGGATCCCCTGCTGGATCGGTTGCGCCGTTGGCAGACCGCCCGCACCTGGGCTCGGCTGATCCGGGAGGCGGAGGCGCTCTGGCATGTGGATGTGCGCATCCTGCACCGCCTGGCCGCGATGGAGCTGGGCCAGTTGCTGGAGGAGGTGCCGCCGCGCATGCGGAGGCGGGTGAACCAGTGGCTTGAGCGCTTCCACACCGCTACGCGGCTGCGTTGAGCCTCGCCGCCAACACGCCACCTCAGCCACAAAAAAAGCCGCCTCGGAAAAGGGCGGCAATCGGTTGGTTTCAGGCCGGCAAAATCGGAGCGACAGGATTTGAACCTGCGACCCCCACTACCCCAAAGTGGTGCGCTACCAAGCTGCGCTACGCCCCGGCTGAATGAAGTTATCACAGCCCCTACCCCCTCCTGCCGGAACCCTTCTCGCGTTTCCGCAGTCGCCGCAGCAGACGAGCCGTGAGCCGATCCCGGGCTAGGCCGCCATAGCCCGGGAGGTGTTCGGAGCGGGCCAGCTGGCGTAGCTCCGCCAGATTCAGCGTGGCCAGGTGGAGTTCCGGCAGCCGGTTCCAGGCCCCGGAGGGCAGGGGTAGTTCGGAGCCCTCGCGCCCCTCCCGGAAGCCGAACAGGGCCCCCCCGGCCATCCACTCCGGCACGAGCACGAACAGCACGGCCAGCAGGCCGTAGAGCTCCACCAGCCCCCGGGGCAGGGGGTGCAGCCGGCGGGGTCTGAGGTCGGCGGGCTCCTCGGCCATCAGATCAGGGGGCGGTTGCTGGGGGCGGCGGGGAGCTCACGCCACTGCAGAGGCCGGTTCTCAGGACCCGGAGCCAGCCGCACGCTCCAGAACACCAGCGCGAAGCAGAGCATCAGGGTGGCCAGCAGGCCCAGGATCACAACCCTGTCGGGCAGGGGTTCGGGGGGGGGATTCATACCTCTTCGGTGCGCAGGCAGGTGATCTGCCGGGTGTCTCGCTCCAGGGTGAGCACATCGCCCTGAAGGGTCACACGGAAATCATCGTTGCGGAAACTGAGTTCGCTGCCGCTGGCGGGCTCCCGGAACAGGGTGGAGCGGGATCCGCCGCTGAGCAGGGAGGCCTGGCTGTCGTTGCGCTCCAGCACCACCGCGCCACGGCCCGGGCAGAGGTAGCTCTGACGCACGTCGTAGTTCTCCCACCAAGGGGAGCCCATCGGTCCGGGGGCCGCCCGCAGGGGAGCTGCCCCCACCAGGGCGAGCAGGAGGCAGGTACCGGAAGCGAGGGCCAGGGTTTCCCTGCTCCCCGATCCGGGGCGTCGTGCCGCGAGCCGGCCAGATCCAGGGCACTCTACCGATAGTTCACGCTGCTGAGCTGGGTTCTGATTCACGGCAGGGCGATCGGCGTGTTGTCCCCCCGCAGCACGCAGTGGGCCACCGACCAGTCGTAGGCCTGCCAGACCCCATCCGGGAGGCGGTAGGAGGCGCCTGGAAAGGGGCCGAGGAGCACCCCACTGGGTTGGGCGGAGCAGTAAGGACGGCTGCCGGGCTTGGCCAGGTATTGCTGGTGGTAGGCCTCGGCGGCGTAGAAGGTCCGGTCCGGTCCGATCTCGGTGGTGATCGCTCCGTAGCCCGCTCCTGCCAGCAGGGCGGCGTAGGTCTCGCGGCTGGATTGAGCCAGCTTCAGCAGCTCGGGATCGTTCACGAAGATCGCGGAGCGGTATTGGCTGCCGCGGTCATTGCCCTGGCGGTTGCCCTGGGTGGGGTCGTGGCATTCCCAGAAGAGCTTGAGCAGATCGCTGAAGTCGATCCGCTCCCGGTTCCACACCACCCGCACCACCTCCGCATGGCCGGTGCGTCCACTGCAGACCTGCTGGTAGCTGGGGGCGGCACCCTGACCACCGGCATAGCCCACGGCGGTGGTGACCACACCGGGCAGGCGCCAGAAGCCTTTCTCCGCACCCCAGAAACAGCCGCAGCCGAAGAGGGCTTCGCCTTCCCCTTCCCCCGCAGGCGCCCCGATCGGGGTGTGGAGCACGGCGTGGCTCAGCTCCTGCGCCGGGCCTGGGCTCACCGGTTGGTTGATGCCGGAGCCGGCGGTGCCGAGCAGGTCACTGAACAGGTTGTTGAACACGGTGGTTGTCGGAAGACGGCACACTGTCGTCTGAGCCAGCCTAGGTCGCCCCTCAGGCTTCTCGCTCCGGCACCAGGGCGATGTGGTTCAGCAGCGTTGTGGTGAAGGCAAACAACAAGAAGGGAAGCGACAGCACCAGGATCAAGCCCACTCCCACCAGGGCGAAGATCGGTTTGGAGGCTCCCATCAGGGCCAGGCCGGCCGCCAGGCTCACGAAGATCACGGCCATCCAGATCAGGATCTGGCCGTAGATGTCACCGAAGGTGAGGGTGCAGCGCAGGTTGTAAGGGCGGATGCTGGGGCCTGGCGTGGTGGTCATGGGGGTGGTGGGTGGTGGAGCCCGGACGAAGGCTGATCGGCGCTCAGGCCCGACACGGTGCTTCCAGTGAAGCGAGCCCAGAGCCCTCTGCAGGGTTTGGGCAACATCTGTTCAGGCCAAAGGCGCCCCGGGATCCATCAGGCCGGCAGGGACCATCGATTCATGCGGCCTGCATCTCATGCGGTCTGCAGCCGCTCCGCCTGCTCCCGTTCCCACAGCCGCCGGTAGGGTCCGGCCACCTTCAGCAGGTCGCGGTGATGGCCCTCCTGCACCAGGCGGCCCTCCTCGAGCACCAGGATGCGGTCGCAGGCGGCAGCGGCCGAGAGCTGGTGGCTGATCATCACCACGGAGCGGCTGCGCTGCAGCCGGATCTCCGCCAGGATTCCCGCGGCGGTGTTGTTGTCCACGCTGGCTAGGGCATCGTCGAGCACCAGCAGGGGTGCCTCCACCAGCAGGGCGCGCCCCAGGGCCGTGCGTTGACGCTGGCCACCGCTGAGGGTGATGCCCCGCTCCCCCACCAGGGTGGCGTAGCCATCGGGGAATCCCTTCACATCGCCCTCCAGACGGGCCTGGCGTGAGGCCTTCTCCACCCGCTCGATCGTGGCGCCGGGATCGCCGTAGCGCAGATTGTCGGCCAGGCTGGCGGTGAACAGAAAGCCCTCCTGGGGCACCAGGGCCACCTGGCGGCGCAGATCCTCCAGGGCCAAACGGGTGATGTCGATGCCATCGAAGAAGAGCTGACCAGGATCCACCACCACCATCCGTCCCAGGGCACGGGCCAGGGTGGTTTTGCCGCAGCCCACCGGCCCCACCACCGCCACCAGTTCGCCGGCCTCGATCCGGAAACTCAGGCCATCGAGGCTGGGTCGCGCCGCCCCTGGGTAGCGCACCGTGAGGCCGCGGGCCTCGACCACCCCCCGGGCGGGCTCGACGGGGGCGATCGGTTCCGGCGGTGACTCCACCAGCGACTGACGCTGCAACAGCGCCTCGATCCGATCCAGGCTCACCTGGCCGGTCTGGAAGCTGTTGAGGGTGAACCCGAGCAGGGCCGTGGGGAAGACCAGTCGCTCCACGAAGAGGATCAAGGCCACCAGGTCGCCGATCGTGAGCCGGCCGCTCTCGATCTGGCCGCTGCCGATGGCGAGCAGCAGCAGCAGGCTCACCGAGGCGATGCCCTCGAGCAGGGGAAAGAGAGTGGAACGGGTGCGCCCGAGCTTCAGGGCGGCATCGCGGTAGAGGCGGTTGCGCCCCTCGAACGCCTCCTGCTCCATCAGCTCCTGGCCGTAGATCTTGATGGCGCCGATGCCGGAGAGGTCCTCCTGGATCAGGTCGCTGAGCTGGGCAAGGGCCTCCTGCTGGCGCCGCTGCTGCTTCATCATCCGGCCGCCGAACAGTCGCACCACCAGCAGCATCAGCGGATATAACCCCACCGCCGCCAGGGTGAGCAGGGGGTCGATCGCCAGCATCGCCGGCAAGGTGAGGGCATAGGCCAGGGCCGTGTTGGTGAGGCTGAGCACGGCAAAACCCAGCAACCGGCGCACGTTCTCCACATCGCTTGTGGCCCGGCTGATCACCTCACCGCTGCCCGTGCTCTGTACCCAGCCCGGTTCCTGCAGCAGCAGGTGATCGAAGATCCGCTGCTTGAGATCGGCCTCCACCTGCCGGCCCACCCCGAACACCAGGATCCGCGACCAGAGCCGCACCAGGCCCATCACCGTGGCCAGCGCGATGATCAGGCCTGCTTTCTGGAGCACATCGCTCAGGGCGAAGCCGCCATGGAGGGCGTCCACGGCGTTGCGCACGATCAGGGGCAGGCTTACCCCGAGCAGGTTCACCACCACGAGGGACACCGCCCCCATGAGCACGATGCGGCGGTGGGGTTTCAGGTAATGGAGGATGCGCCGGAGCCGCGGTCCATCCATGCGATTCCTTCAGCCAACAGGAGGCAACTAACCTACGCAGCACCCCGGAGAGCAAGGGCCATGCCGGAGATCCCCGCGCCGGAGCAGAGCCACCCGCTGCATGCGATCGATCGGCAGGTGATCGATCAGCTGCTGGCGGCCGCGACCCCTGAGGATGGCCATCTGGTGGACGCCGCTCGCCTGCTTCACCGTTATGAAGGCTTTCCCGGTGCTGTCGACCTGAAGGACGATCTGGAGCGGCTGCTACGGCTCTGGGGGCTGGACCGAACCGCTCTGCGAGACCGCACCCGGGCCATCTGGGCCGCTGGCTACCGTCCAGGCCTGGCCGCCGGGGCTGAGGCGGTGGGCTCCGGCTTCGATACCGCCGATGCCGAGTCCTGAGCCGCTCGGGGGGATGCTGGCCAGAATCCGCGTCTCCGGGTGATAGTGGGGGGGTCCCCATCACCCGGCCCGGTGTGCCTGCACCCGGGCCTTTTTTCTGGCCCTGCCTTTCGGCCTGGCCATCACGGCTTGGCGGATCCGCTCAAGGCCTGGATCCGCTTCCCCCAACCTCCGATGACCCCATCCGTCCCTTGGCCCCGGCTTCTGGATCTGCTGCTTGAGCGGCGAGACCTGGAGCCCCAGCAGGCCAGCGCGTTGATGAACGGCTGGCTGTCCGGTGCCATCGAACCGGTGCTCACCGGCGCCCTGCTGGCCGCCCTGCGGGCAAAGGGGGTGAGCGGTTCGGAACTGGCGGCCATGGCGGTCGTGCTGCGGGAAGCCTCCCCCGTGCCCGCCGCCCGGCCCGCGCTGCCGCTGGTGGATACCTGCGGCACCGGCGGCTCCGGGGTCGAGAGCTTCAACATTTCCACCGCCGTGGCCTTCACCGCCGCCGCCTGTGGTGCCACCGTGGCCAAGCACGGCAACCGCAGTGCCAGCGGTCGGGTGGGCTCGGCTGATGTGCTCGAGGCTCTCGGGGTGGATCTGGCGGCGCCGCCTGAGCGGGTGCTGGCCGCCCTAAGGGAGGCGGGGGTCACCTTTCTGTTCGCCCCCGGCTGGCACCCGGCCCTGGTGGGTCTGGCTCCGCTGCGGCGCAGCCTCGGGGTACGCACCGTGTTCAACCAGCTTGGTCCGTTGGTGAATCCCCTGCGGCCGGAGGCCCAGGTGCTGGGGGTGGCGCGGCCCGATCAACTCGAGCCCATGGCCGAAGCCCTCGCCCGGCTCGGCCCGGGCCGGGCCGTGGTGGTGCATGGCCATGGCGGCCTGGATGAGGCCACCCTCAGCGGCCCGAACGACCTGCTCCTGGTCGAGCGGGGTGCATGGCGGCGCCAAAGTCTCGACGCAGCGGACGTGGGGCTGGAGCCGGCCCCCCTGGAAGCCCTGCTGGGCGGCGATCTGGCCACCAACCGCTCCATTCTCGAGGCGGTGCTCCAGGGCGGCGGTAGCCGGGCCCAGCGGCAGGTGGTGGCCCTCAACACCGCTCTGGTGCTCTGGGCGGCAGGCGTGGCACCCGGCGTGGCCGAAGCGGTGCCGACGGCCCTGGAGGTTTTGGCCAGCGGCGCCCCCTGGCAGCGGCTCGAGCAGCTGCGCGCCGCCCTGTCGTCCCCCGTTGGGGGATGATCGGCCCAGAACCAGTTTTCTTCACCGCCCATTCCCATTCCCCCGGCCATGGTCTCCTCCCCCGCCCCGGCGACTGCGACCCCCCTTCCCGGTCCGGAGGTTCCGGCTCAGGCCTCAGGCTCTCCCCCTCAACAGGCTCTCCTGGTGCTGGCCGATGGCACCGTGCTGCGGGGCCTGGCCTTCGGGGCCCGGGGCACCGTGATCGGTGAGGTGGTCTTCAACACCGGCATGACGGGCTATCAGGAGGTGATGACCGATCCCAGCTACGCCGGTCAGTTGGTGACCTTCACCTATCCGGAACTGGGCAACACCGGGGTGAACGGAGAGGACGACGAAGCCGACCATCCCCACGTGCGCGGCGTGATTGTGCGCCAGCTTTCTCCGGTGGCCAGCAACTGGCGCAGCCGAGAGGATCTCGAGAGCTGGCTCCGCCGCCACGGCGTGGTGGGGATCCGTGGCGTCGATACCCGCGCCCTGGTGCGTCATCTGCGCGAAGGCGGGGCCATCAACGGCGCGATCAGCACCGATGGCAGCGGTGCCGCCTCGCTCCTGGAGCGGGTGCGCTGCGCTCCCTTGATGGATGGACTCAACCTGGCGGCCACGGTCAGCACGACCCGTCCATATGTGTGGAACGACCTCTGCAGGGCCGGATTCGACACCCGCCTTCAGAACCCGCCGGAGCGCCCCTTTCGGGTGGTGGCGATCGATTTCGGCATCAAACGGGCAATCCTCGAGCGGCTGGTAGCCCATGGCTGCTCCCTGACTGTGCTGCCGGCCGACGCCACCGCCGAACAGGTGCTGGCCCTGGAGCCTGAAGGGGTGTTTCTCTCGAACGGCCCCGGGGATCCGGCCGCCGTGGCAGGGGGAATCGCCCTGGCCCGCACGCTGCTGACCCATGCCGATCTGCCCCTCTTCGGCATCTGCCTCGGCCATCAGATCCTCGGGCTGGCCCTCGGGGGCAGCACCTTCAAGCTCGGCTACGGCCACCGCGGTCTGAACCACCCCTGCGGTTCCCCGGGTTCGGTGGAAATCACCAGCCAGAACCATGGTTTTGCCCTCGATGCCGCCTCCCTGCCGGCGGATCGCGTGATCGTGACCCACCTGAATCTCAACGACCGCACCGTGGCCGCCCTCGCCCTGCGCGATCAGCCGGTGTTCGGGGTGCAATACCACCCGGAGGCCAGTCCCGGCCCCCATGATGCCGACCACCACTTCGCCCGTTTTGCGGAGTTGATGGCCCAGCGCCGCTGAGCTTTCGCCCACGTTCTGTTGCGGATGTGGCATTGGCGGTCGCGATCACTACACTGCCCGCGAAGGCTTCCGAGAGGGTTGGAGCGATCAACGACCTGCAGCGACTGACGGTATCCCTGCGGGGCGGCTACGAACGGCAGCCCCACTGCGTGCTGTTCCATTTCACCGGGCAACTGGATGCCTATTCCGACAAACAGTTCTCGGAGTTCGTGGCCGCCCACATCCACCGCGGCAGCCTCCCCCTGGTGATCGACCTGAGCCGGATCGACTTCCTCGATTCCTCAGGCCTCGGAGCCCTCGTGCAGCTGGCTAAGCAGTGCAACGACGCCGCCCTGAAGTTCGTGGTGGTGGGCAATGCCCGCGTGGTGCAAACCGTGAAATTGGTGCGCCTGGAGGATTTCCTTCACCTGAAGCCCGACCTTGAGAGTGCGCTTGGCCAGCTTGATGCCGCTTGATGCGGCGTCCGCCGATCGATCCGGTCCGCCATCCTCTGGGGTTTGGCTGCCCGTGGAGCCGCCCCTGCCCAACGGCGTTGACCTCGGTCCCCTGCAACTGGCCTGGCTCGGGGATGCGGTCTGGGAACTCCACCAGCGCCTGCTCCACTGCCACCAGGCCACCCGCACCGCCAGCGCCCATCGGGCCGTGGTGGCGGCCGTGAGGGCCGAGGCCCAGGCGGAGGCCCTCCAGCGCCTGGAACCTCTGCTGATGGAGCAGGAGCGGGATCTGGTGCGTCGCGGCCGCAACCGGGCCGGCCGTGGACCCCGCCGCTCGGAGGCCGCCATCTATGGGCAGGCCACAGGATTTGAGACGATGCTGGGATGGCTCTTTCTGCGGAACCCACGGCGGCTGGCCGAGCTCCTGGACCACCTCGCGAAGACCGATCCACCCAACCCGTCGCCCCGCACCCCATGAGCCCGTCCCCTGATCGCCGTCCCGGAGGCCGTTCCCAGGGCCGTCCCACCGGTCCCACCGACCGTGGCCCCCGTCGTGGTTCCGGGGGAGATCCCCCCAACCGCCCCTTCAGCCGACCCGTCGGCCGACCGCCCAGGCCCGGGGCCCCGCGGCCTGAGCCAGGCCGTGACCGTGATGGAGGCCGCTATGCCGCCGAGCCCGGCGCTGGCCGCTTCGAGCGCCTGGGCGGAGAACGCCGGGCCTATGCCCCCCGCGACGGCCAGCGCTTCGAGCCTCGCCGCGACCGTGCCCCCTACGGCGGCCGGGACGGGGAGGGCAGCCGGGGCGCCGTTGGTCGTCCCCCCGAGGGGCGCGGCGCGGCCGACCGAAGGCCCCGCCGCACGGATGTCCGTGCCCCCTTTCAGGGACGGCGCGGGCCCGATCGCTTCGGCGCCGACCGCCCCTCTGCGCCCCGTTTTCGAGATGGGCAGCCCCAGCGGCGCGTTCCCTTCGGGGCCCCATCCGTCCGGCCCCCGGCACCGATACTGTTTTCGCGCGGTTCCGGTGCGGCGGCTCCCGCCCCAGCTGCCGATCGGGAGCGGAGCGAGGCCGAGAGCTTCGCCGCCGCCGCTCCTTCCGATCTGATCTGGGGTCGCCACACCGCCCAGGCCGCCCTCGAGAGCGGTCGGCCGGTTCACCGCATCTGGTGCACCCCCGAGATGCGCTTCAGCCCCCGCTTTCTGCAGTTGCTGCGGGAGGCCAAGGCCTCCGGTGTGCTCGTGGAGGAGGTCACCTGGGCCCGGCTCGGCCAGATCAGCGGCGGTGCCGTGCACCAAGGCATCGTGCTGCAGCCCGCGGCCGTGGACACCCTCGATCTGGCCAGCCTGATCGAGGGTTGTCGCGGCATCGGTGAGGCGCCGCTGCTGCTGGCCGTCGATGGCCTCACCGATCCCCAGAACCTCGGCGCCATTGTGCGCAGCGCCGAGGCCCTCGGGGCCCACGGCCTCGTGCTGCCCCAGCGCCGCAACGCCGGCCTCACCGGTTCAGTGGCCAAGGTGGCGGCCGGTGCCCTGGAGCACCTGCCGATCGCCCGGGTGGTGAATCTCAACCGTTCCCTCGACACCCTCAAGCAGGAGGGTTATCGGGTGATCGGGCTTGCCGGAGAGGGCACCGTAAGCCTGGAGGAGGCGGATCTGGAGGGTCCCCTGGTGATCGTGACCGGATCGGAGGGAGACGGGCTCTCCCTGCTGACCCGCCGCAACTGTGATCAGCTCGTGCGCATCCCCCTGCGCGGTGCCACCCCGAGCCTTAACGCGTCGGTGGCCACGGCCCTGCTGCTCTACGAGGTGGCCCGCCGCAGCTGGATGAAGGGGCTCTCTGGCACCTCCCCCGCTCCGCGCCTGGTGAGGCCTGCCCTCCCGACTCCGGCTCCTGTGGAAGCGGTTCCTAGCCCTCTGAATCCCGAGCAGGCTTCCTCCAGCATTCCTGCTCCGGAAGCCGATGAGGCCATCGACGACGGAGCCTTAGACGACGGGGCCCTGGACGACGGGGCCTTAGACGTTGTGGCCTTAGACGACGGAGCCCTGGACGAAGGTCCTACGGACGATGGGGCCGCCAGCGCGGCTCCGGCGTGGCTGGCCCCTGATCCTGATCTGCTGTCCGCTGGGGTGGATCAGGTGACGGAGCTGCTCTCGCCGGAACCACCCGCAGGCGAGGGCTCCTCAGGCGAGGACCCCTCAGGCGAGGTCAGTGCCGTAGGGGAATCCTTCGAAGACCCATTCTCGGGAGGGGAATCCAGCGGTCAGGCTGTCGGGCCGCACCGCAGCGAAGCTCCCCACGAAGGCGCGGAGCCCCCGGCCGGAATCGGGGATGCCGGAGCCCCAGAGGGCTCTACGGAAACCTCCTGGCATGCCACGGTGGCCCCCGAACCCAGCCTGTTCCAGGCCGACATCCGGCTGTGACCCAGCTGGTGAGCGGGGCTCATGCCCGAACCCCGCCGATGCCGGTGCTCGGCTCAGCACCGGGGCGGACGGTGTGGAGCCCGAGGTTCAGAATGAAACCCAACCCTTTCCCCAGCCCATGAATCCGCTTCTCTGGCCTGTGCGAAGCGTTGCCAACGGGTTGGGCCTGGCGTGGTGGGCTCGCGTCCAGACTCGCTCACCGGATGCGGTGTACTGGTTCGGTCCATTCGTGAGACGTTCCACCCTCGAAGCGGCCCTGGAACCTTTTCTGGCCGATCTCCGCTCCGAAGCGCCGGCCTCCATCGAGCACCAGTTGCTGCGCACCCAGCGGGGCGAACCTCTCACCGAGGCGGCCGATCTCGCTTGAGCCCCGCGATACCGCGTTCCCCGCTGCAGGGGAGTAGAGCCGCGGGGCAACCGGCAGTGCTCCGGGCTCTGGCTGATAGCGTCGCCCCAGCTGGATCGATGGGTGGATGGGGATCGCCGAGTGGCGCGCGCAGCTGCGCCGGGGTGAGGTGTCCGCCCGGGAACTCACCGAAACCCATCTCAAGCGGATCGCGGCCGTGGATCCCACCATCCACGCCTATCTGGAGGTCACCTCCGAGCGGGCCCGCGCCGATGCGGCCCGCATCGATGCCGCCCGCGCCGCTGGTGAAGAACTGCCACCCCTAGCGGGCATCCCCCTGGCCATCAAAGACAACCTCTGCACCCTGGGCATTCGCACCACCTGCTCCAGTCGCATGCTGGAGGGCTTCGTGCCGCCCTATGAATCCACCGTGACCGGTCGCCTCTGGGAGGCTGGCGCCGTGTTGCTCGGCAAGACCAACCTCGACGAGTTCGCCATGGGCAGCTCCACCGAGACCTCTGCCTTCGGCCCCAGTCGCAACCCGTGGGATCCGGAGCGGGTGCCGGGCGGCAGCTCCGGCGGCAGTGCGGCGGCAGTGGCGGCGGGAGAATGCGTGGCGGCCCTCGGCTCGGACACCGGCGGCTCGATCCGCCAGCCCGCCAGCTTCTGTGGCGTGGTGGGGCTCAAACCCACCTACGGCCGTGTCAGCCGCTGGGGGCTGGTGGCCTTCGCCAGCTCCCTCGACCAGGTGGGTCCCTTCACCACGAGCGTCGCCGACGCCGCCGAGATCCTCCAGGCGATCGCCGGTGCCGATCCCCGCGATGCCACCTGCCTGAAGGTGCCGGTGCCCAATTACACCGCCGCCCTGCACCAGCCTGTGAAGGGCCTGCGGGTGGGCCTGATCCGCGAATGCTTCGAGCAGCCGGGCCTGGATCCGGCCGTGAAGGCCTCGGTGTTGGCCGCCGCTGCAAGGTTGGAGGCCCTCGGCTGCGAGCTGGTGGACGTGAGCTGCCCCCGCTTCGATGACGGCATCGCCACCTACTACGTGATCGCGCCCTCGGAGGCCTCGGCCAACCTGGCCCGCTACGACGGGGTTAAGTATGGATTCCGCGCCCAGACCTCCGAAGGGGGCGACAGCCTGGCCACGATGACCGCCCGCAGCCGGGCCGAGGGCTTTGGCGCCGAGGTGCAGCGTCGCATCCTGATCGGCACCTACGCCCTCTCGGCCGGCTATGTGGACGCCTTTTACCGCAAGGCCCAGCAGGTGCGCACCTTGATCCGCCGCGATTTCGACCGGGCCTTCGAGGCGGTGGATGTGCTGCTCACCCCCACCTCGCCCACCACCGCCTTCCGCTTCGGCGCCCACACCAACGACCCCTTGGCCATGTACCTGGCCGACCTGCTCACCATCCCGGCCAACCTGGCCGGCCTACCGGCCCTGAGCCTGCCCTGCGGCTTCGATGGCCAGGGCCTGCCGATCGGACTGCAGCTGATCACCGATGTGCTGCAGGAGGAGCGGTTGCTGCAGGTGGCCCACGCCTACGAACAGGAGGCCCGGGTGATGGCGTCCCGTCCGGCCGCGGCGCTGGTGGCCTGAGCACCCTTGCCCAGTCGCCAGAGCTTGTCGCCGCGCCGATTGCGTGGGACCCGGGGCCACCAGATCTGGTGTGTCGACCGTCTCCCGGCATCGACAGCACACTGCCGCTTGCGTCCTCCCCTAGCCTGAAGTCGCCCGGCCCTAGCCCCCTTGGCCTTCGTTCCGCTCCACAACCACAGCGATTACAGCCTCCTGGATGGGGCCAGTCAGTTGCCGCAGATGGTGGAGCGGGCGGTGGAGCTGGGCATGCCCGCCCTGGCGCTCACCGATCACGGCGTGATGTACGGCGCCATTGAGCTGCTCAAGCTCTGCGGTAAGGCCGGCATCAAGCCGATCATCGGCAATGAGATGTATGTGATCAACGGCTCGATTGAGGATCCGCAGCCCAAAAAAGAGCGCCGCTACCACCTGGTGGTGCTCGCCAAGAATGCGGTGGGCTACCGCAATCTGGTGAAGCTCACCAGCATCAGCCACCTGCGCGGCATGCGCGGCCGAGGCATCTTTGCGCGCGCTTGCATCGACAAGCAGCTGCTGCGCCAGTACAGAGAGGGGCTGATCGTGGCCACCGCCTGCCTCGGCGGCGAGATCCCCCAGGCGATTCTCAAGGGTCGCCCCGATGTGGCCCGCTCTGTGGCGGCCTGGTACCAGGAGGTTTTCGGCGCCGACTTCTATCTGGAGATCCAGGACCACGGCGGCATCGAGGACCGCATCGTGAACGTGGAGATGGCCCGCATCGGCACCGAGCTGGGCATTCCGCTGATCGCCACCAACGATGCCCATTACCTCAGCGTGGGTGATGTGGAGGCCCACGATGCCCTGCTCTGCGTGCTCACCGGCAAGCTGATCAGTGACGAAAAGCGGCTGCGCTACACCGGCACCGAGTACATCCGCAGCGAGGCCGAGATGCTCGGCCTCTTCGCCGACCACCTGGAACCCGCGCTGGTGGCCGAGGCGGTGGCCAACACGGCCCGGGTGGCCGAGAAGGTGGAGGACTACGACATCCTCGGCCGTTACCAGATGCCCCGCTTCCCGATTCCGGAGGGGCACACAGCCGTGACCTACCTCGCCGAAGTGGCCCAGGCCGGCCTGCGCCAGCGCCTAGGCCTGGCGGCCAGCGAGGCCTTCGATCCGGCCTACGGCGAGCGGCTGGAGTTCGAGCTGCAGGTGATGGAGCAGATGGGCTTCCCCACCTACTTCCTGGTGGTGTGGGACTACATCCGCTTCGCCCGCGACAACGGCATCCCGGTGGGGCCAGGCCGGGGCTCGGCGGCCGGTTCGGTGGTGGCCTGGGCGCTGGGCATCACCAACATCGATCCGGTGGAGCACGGCCTGCTGTTCGAGCGCTTCCTGAATCCGGAACGCAAGTCGATGCCGGATATTGATACCGATTTCTGCATCGAGCGCCGCGGCGAGGTGATCGATTACGTCACCCAGCGCTACGGCGAAGACAAGGTGGCCCAGATCATCACCTTCAACCGCATGACCTCCAAGGCGGTGCTCAAGGATGTGGCACGCGTGCTCGATATTCCCTATGGAGAGGCCGATCGCCTGGCCAAATTGATTCCTGTGGCTCGTGGCAAACCCGCCAAACTGAAGGAGATGATCGGCTCCGAATCCCCCAATCCTGAGTTCCGCGAGAAGTACGAGGGCGATCCGAAGGTGAAGCACTGGGTGGATCTGGCAATGCGGATCGAGGGCACCAACAAGACCTTCGGGGTTCATGCCGCCGGGGTGGTGATCGCCGCCGATCCCCTCGACGAGCTGGTGCCGCTGCAGCGCAACAATGACGGCCAAGTGATCACCCAGTACTTCATGGAGGACGTGGAGTCGATGGGGCTGCTGAAGATGGACTTCCTCGGCCTCAAGAACCTCACGATGATCCAGAAGACCCTCGATCTGGTCGAGCAGAGCAGCGGTGTGCGGGTGGATCCCGATGCCTTGCCTGCCGGCGATGAGGACACCTATGCGCTGCTGGCCCGCGGTGATCTGGAGGGCATCTTCCAGCTCGAATCGAGCGGCATGCGCCAGATCGTGCGCGACCTCAAGCCCTCATCGCTGGAGGACATCTCCTCGATCCTGGCTCTCTACCGTCCTGGCCCGCTTGATGCCGGACTGATCCCCAAATTCATCAACCGGAAGCACGGCCGTGAGCGGCTCGATGTGGCTCACGCCAAGCTCGAGCCGATCCTGAGCGAGACCTACGGGATCATGGTGTATCAGGAGCAGATCATGAAGATCGCCCAGGATCTGGCCGGCTATTCCCTTGGCGAGGCCGACCTGTTGCGGCGGGCGATGGGCAAGAAGAAGAAGAGCGAAATGGAGAAGCACCAGACCCTCTTCGTGACCGGGGCCACGGAACGGGGGGTGGAGGCGAAGGTGGCCGAGGCGCTGTTCGAGCAGATGGTGCTCTTCGCCGAGTACTGCTTCAACAAGAGCCACTCCACCGCCTACGGGGCCGTCACCTATCAGACGGCCTATCTCAAGGCCCACTACCCGGTGGCCTACATGGCCGCGTTGCTCACGGTGAACGCGGGCGCCAGCGACAAGGTGCAGCGCTACATCGCCAACTGCAGTGCCATGGGCATCGAGGTGATGCCCCCCGATGTGAATGCCTCCGGTATCGATTTCACCCCCGTTGGCGAACGGATCCTCTTTGGCCTCTCGGCGGTGCGCAATCTCGGTGAAGGAGCGATCCGGGCCCTGATCGAGACACGCCGCACCGATGGATCTTTCCAGTCGCTTGCGGACCTCTGTGACCGCCTCAGCGGCCAGCAGCTCAACCGCCGCGCGATCGAATCGCTGATCCACTGCGGCGCCCTCGATGCCCTCGACCCCAGCTCCAATCGGGCCCAGCTGATGGCCGACCTTGACCTGATCCTCGACTGGGCCTCCTCCCGGGCGAAGGACCGGGCCAGCGGCCAGGGCAACCTCTTCGACCTGTTCGCCGCCCCCGCCGCCGATTCCGCAGTGGCTACCACGGATCTCTCCACCGCTCCGAAGGCCGCCCCGGTGGCCGACTACCCGCCCCGGGAGAAGCTCAAGCTGGAGAAGGAGCTCCTGGGCTTCTACATCTCCGACCACCCCCTGCGCCAGCTGGGCAGCCAGGTGAACCTGCTGGCCCCGATCGGCCTGGGCAACCTGGAGGAGCAGGCCGACAAGGCCAAGGTGAGCGTGGTGGCGATGGTGGCCGAGCTGCGCCAGGTGACCACCCGCAAGGGCGACCGTATGGCGGTGCTGCAGCTGGAGGACCTCACCGGCAGCTGTGAGGCGGTGGTGTTTCCCAAGGCGTTTGCGCGCCTGGCCGATCACCTGATGCTGGATGCCCGCCTGCTGGTGTGGGCCGCGGTGGACCGCCGCGATGAGCGGGTGCAGCTGATCCTCGACGACTGCCGCAGCATCGATGATCTACTTTTCCTGGTGGTGGAGTTGCCAGCGGATCAAGCCGGCGACATCGCGATCCAGCATCGGCTGCGGGAGTGCCTGCTGCAGCACCGACCTGGCCAAGAGGAGGTGGGGGTTCGGGTGCCGGTGGTGGCTCGGGTTCTCGACGACCAGTTGAGCCGCTATGTCCGCCTGGGTGCCCAGTTCTGTGTGGCCGATGGGGAATCGGCCGTGGCTACCCTCACCTCCGCCAGCTTCAAGGTGAGCCTCTGCTCCCCCTTGGGGGTGGGCTGAAGCCCGATCAGCACGCCCGATCAGCGTGACAGTTCGATAGCAAGCTGCGCGATGTTGATCACCGCATCGTGGTCGACCTGGTAGCTGTAGAACCAATCGGGTCTTTGGATACCATCACGATCTAAATCCCGTTGGGAATCCTCGATGACTTCGGCCATGATGCAGCCGTAGAGGTGGTTGAAGTTGGCCGAACTTCGGTAGATCCAGCTATGGGCCGCTGGCGGTGGCAGGATCTCGACGATGCTGCTGCCCGGGGCGGCCAGACCACTCAATGCAAAAGCTGAGCCCACCGGTCCCAGAATCACCCGGGCCTGGGCGAATAGGCCGACTTGCTCGGCGGGTGTGAGGGCTTCCGGTGCTACGGCGACATAGCCGATCCGCTCGAGTGCGGCCACGAGTTTCTCCTCATTCACCAATGTTCGATGCGAGGCTTCACCTCGTCCGAGCCTAGAAAGGTATAGGTAGGGGCTGGCCAGGCCCGGGCTTTGGGCATGCGGGCGGAGCGCATTGATCAGTTCAACGGTGTGGAGCCCCGGGTATTGGACATTCTGAATTGACAAGGTTGAGGGGATGATCGCGTGCCGTGCTTTCACAAATCCATAGCCGCCCTCGATGATCGCCTTCTCCGGCACGCCCAGCAGGTCGAGCCAGCTCCGTTGCCAGGCAGTTGTTTCAGGCATCACTACCCGCAGACGCCCGGAGCGAATGGGCTCAATGAAGCTCACGATCGCGGTAAGGGTGTCATAGATCCAGTGGCCGAAGGCTCGGTTCCAGCCATTTGCTGGCATAAGTACAGGTTCATCAATAATCTCCACGCCCAGCAGGGTGCGCCGATCGAAGACGATTTTCCCACGCTTTAACTTTGTCCCTGTCATCGAGGTAAGATCGGGGCACCGCCGTCCTCGTCCTTGAGTTACTACCCGAGGATCGTCTGCGCCGCGTTCTAAGAGGGTGTAGGCAGATTCATTAAGCACATGGCCTGAGCCGGTCATTGCGACGCCATCGAAAAGCCAGAGGATCGCATCATTCATTCGAGCGAACCTCACAGCTGGACTTGGGTTAAGCTGCCATGAAGGCTCAGGGGGGGACAACCAACCTGATTCGATTTTCATCCATGTGGGCATCTGAGCGACTTCGCTTTCATGCGATAGTTCTTTTTTGAACCCCTTGTGCATAGAGTATCTCATCTCTGGATAAGCTTCCCAGTACGCTGGACCACCAGGGCGCAAAAGAAACTCCGAATCACCCACCTGGGCGAAGTTATCTATGCGAGTCAGCGTCAATGCTGTGGTATGCCGGAGGTCCTCGAAGCTGCGCGCCAGGGCCCTGACCGGGGCCATGCATGTGGCGGTGATACCGGCTCGCATTCTCAATTCTTCTGACGGCGCCACACTCTAGAGGTCGTCAGCAAATTCTTAACTACTCCTGCGCCGGCATCCATCGCATTGCCAATGGATCAGCTCTTCGCTGCAGCGGATTAACCCTCTCTGGGCTGGGCGGCGGTCAGCCCTTATCCTCAGGTATCGCGATCAGCCCCGGGAATCATCGGCGCCTGCCTGGCGCATCGCCCGGATCGAGCCGCGGATCCTGGCCATGTTCACGCCGATCTGCTCGCTACCGAGCAGGCTGCCGGGCTCGGCCTCCCAGCTGGCCGAAAGCACGCCATAGCTGAGGCCCACCAAACCCAGGAGAAAACAAGCTCCCGAGGCCAACAGGGTGGCCGAAGGGGGGATATCGAGGATGTGGCGGCTTACCAGCAGGTAGCTGGCGATGAAAACGCCCATGCCCATCAGGGTGGGCAGGCCGGTGGCAAGGGCGATGCGGCGGGCCATACGACTCGCCACCGCATCGGGGATCACCTGGCTGGAGGCACGTCCCTTGCTGCGGCCAGGGGCTTTGCTGCCCTCCTTGGCCGCTGCTGGCTGGGTTGCTCCCGGCTTCGCAGCACCGGACTTGGGTGCTGCCCGACCCGATGAGGAGCTGGGCTCAACGTTCTTTGGTGAGCCCTTCGGCACGAAGGGGCGCCGTTCCCGCGGGGGGGCCATGGCGCGCTCAGCCGCGGATGCCGAGCTTTTCGATCAGGGCCGCGTAGCGCCCCTCGCTCTGGACCCGCAGGTAACCGAGCAGCCGCTTACGGCGGCCGATCATCTTGAGCAGCCCTTGGCGGGAGGAGAAATCGTGGATGTTCTTTTGCAGGTGGCCGCTGAGCTGCTGGATCCGCTCGCTCAGCATCGCCACCTGCACTTCCACCGAACCCGTGTCGGTGCCGTGGGTCTGGTGACCGTTGATCAATTCCTGTTTCTTGGTGGTGGTGAGCGGCATGGGCGGGTGTTGGCCCCGAATGGTGCAAACAATCACTTTACCTGGCGGAGCTCCCTTATGAGCCAATGCTCCCCAATCGAGAGCGGTTGTCGCTCTCACGCCAGTCGCGGCCGATGCTCAAGTCAATGCTCAAGCCGCGGCTCGGGACAGCCAGCGGAGGCATTCCCGGATCCAGGTATCCACCGGCGCATCGCTGGCAAGGCCTGTGGCGGCCACGGCCCGCAGGGCCCGATGGATCTCCAGGGCCTCGTAGCCCAGGGCCGCCAGGGTGATGCCCACCTCGTCGGCACCAACGGCATCCGGTAACGCCTCCCCCGGCAGCTCATCTCCATCGCTGCTGAGGTCGGCTCCATCGACCAAGGCCACAAAGCGTTCCCTGAATCGCTGCCGCAGCTCCACCGCCAGGCGCTCAGCGGTGCGCTTTCCCACGCCGGGCGCTTGGCACAGACGGCGCAGATCGCTGCGCACCACCGCACTCACCAGCTCCCGGGGCTCGAGCGTCCCGAGTAACCCGAGGGCCGCCTGGGGGCCCACCCCGCTCACAGCGAGCAGTTCCCGGAACAGATCGCGCTCGATCCGGTCGGCGAAACCGAACAGGGTCCAGCCGTCATCACGGATGCTGTGGTGCACATGCAGGCTGAGCTCCGCCCCTGGGGCTGGAAGCCGCTGCCAGTGCCGCTGGCTGAGCTGCAGTTCGTAGCCCACCCCCTGGCAGATCAGCAGAAGCCCGCAGCGACCGCCCTGTTGCCAGGTCTCAGAAAGTCGCCCCTGCAGCCAGCCGATCATGGAGATCCGAGCGAACGCCCCCATGCTGCCTTCCCCGTCGCCCCCCAACCGCACCGATGTCCCCCTCCCCCAGGCCCTGTGGCCTTGGGCTCTCAACAGGCTCGCCGTTGGGCTGTTGCTGCTGCTTCTTCCCCTCGTCCTGGTTGCCTGCGGTGGTCCTGGCCAGCCACCGCGTTCGGTGGTGCTCGATGCCCTCACCCTCCAGATCCAACTCACCCAGGCTTCCATTGCCCAGGCCCTGGAACTGGAGGCGCCGGGGTCGCCCCAGGTGAGCCGGGTGCGGGTGGAAGAGCAGCAGGCCCTGGCGATCGGGGAGGCCCGCGGCCTGCGGCTGGCTGGACGATTCGACTGGCGCCTCGCCGACGATCCGATCCGGGTCGACAGCCCCTTCGAGTTGTATCTGGCCCGAGGGGAGCGCGGCCAGAGCTGGCGGCTGGCGCGGCCCGGTTCCCCGGCGCCCCTGGATCCCTCGCCGGCGGATCCCGCAACCGCAGCAGCGCCCGCAGCGGATGCCACTCCATTGAGTCAGTCCTGGATCACCTATCCCCTGCCCCTCCCCGGTCAGCGTGGCCGTGGCTGACGACGCAGAACACAATCACCTCAGCTCTGTTTGCCTGACTGACCCACCAGGATGCTCGCCAGAATCAGCCCTGCCCCCGCCAAGGTGGGAGCGCCAATCCCTTCTCCGAACACCAACCAGCCCCACAGGGCGGCGAAGGCGACCTGGGCGTAGCCGATCGTGGTGGCCCGTGCGGCGGGCAGGTGCACCAGGCCGTGGGTGAGGCCGATCTGGCCCAGCTGGGTGAACAGGCCCACCCCCAGCAACCAGCCGAGTTCCGGCAGGGTGGGAATGGTGAAGTGGAGGACCACCAGGGGCAGGCTGAGCGGAAGCGAGATCAGGGGAAACCAGAGCACAATCACCTGGGGATGCTCGCTGCGGCCCAGTTCGCGCACGCTCACGTAGGCCACCGCGGTCAGCAGCGCGCCAGCCACAGCCCACGCCACTCCCTCCAGGGGAAGGGTGGGGCCGGAGCCAGCGGCACCCAGGGGGTGGGCCATCACCAGCACCCCCAGCCAACCCAGCGCCATGGCCAGGGCGATGAGGGATCCGGGCCGTTCGCCGAGCCACGCCCAGGCCAGCAGGGCGGTGACTGAGGGGTAGAGGTATTGCAGCACCGTGGCGGCAGCCAGGGGCAATCGCATCACTCCCAGATAGACGCAGAAGAGGGCGGCTGTTCCAACGGTCCCGCGCAGGGCGAGCAGCCCGCGCCGCTGGCCCAGCGGATTGAGGCCGGCCCGGCGCACCAGCCAGCCACTGAGCACCACGCTCACCAGGGCTCGGCCCAGCACCACCTCCGCCACCGGCAGGCGGCCGCGGAGTTGCTTCACGCACACCGTCATCAGGCTGAAGCAGAAGGCCCCGGCTAGCAGCGCCAGAACCGACCCTTGCGAGGAGCCCCATCCCTGGTGGGATGGATCACAATGCGGAGACCTTCGCCTCCATCTGTGGGGTATGCGCGGCATCAAGCGTCGCTCGCCAGCTTCGGCAGCTGCCGGTGGCCGCTCCGACCCCGCGCCACACCGCCCACCCATGACCGCTGGCCGGAGCCTCCGCCGCAGGAACCTCCCGCACTGGCACCATCCCGTCCGATCGATTTCACCAGCACCGTCTCTTCCTGCTGCACCACCGTCACCCACTCCAGGGGCCTCCAGCTTCCCAGTTCCCGCCCTCGCTCCCTGCTCCGCTCTCCGGTTCTCCTCACCCCAACCCCCAGCCCTTGCCGTCCTTGGCCAGCCCCCGTCTCCACCCTCGAACGATTGAGGCCGTCAAGGAGCGCGCCGACATCGTGGATGTGGTGGGAGAGCACGTGGTGCTCAAGAAGAAGGGGCGGGAGTTCGTGGGGATCTGCCCCTTCCACGACGACACATCACCATCGATGACGGTGTCGCCGGCTAAGCAGTTCTATTACTGCTTCTCCTGCGGCGCCGGTGGCAACGCCATCAAGTTCCTGATGGAGCTGCAGCGGGGCAGCTTCACCGATGTGGTCCTGGAACTGGCCCGTAAATACCAGCTGCCGGTGGAAACCCTGGAGGGTCCCCAACAGGAGCGGTTGCGCCAGCAGCTCTCGCGGCGCGAGAAGCTCCATCGCGTGCTCACCTTGGCGGCCGGCTGGTTCCAGGCCCAACTGCGCTCACCGGAGGGGGCCGCAGCCCTGGCCTATCTGCGGGAGGGGCGCGGGCTCAGTGAGGCCACCCTGGAATCCTTTCAGCTCGGCTATGCGCCGTCGGGCTGGGATGGCTTGCTGCGTCACCTCCAGCAGGTCGAGCGGCTGGAGCCGGAGCTGCTTGAGGCCGCCGGTCTCGTGGTGCCCCGAAAGGGAGGCAACGGCCACTATGACCGCTTCCGGCAGCGGGTGATGGTGCCGATCCGCGACCGGCAGGGCCGGGTGATCGGCTTCGGCGGCCGCAGCCTCGACGGGGCCGAGCCGAAGTACCTCAACTCACCGGAGACGGAGGTGTTCGAGAAGGGCCAACACCTCTTCGGCCTCGACCGGGCCGCCGACCCGATCCGCCGGGCCGACCAGGCGGTGGTGGTGGAAGGCTATTTCGATGTCATCGCCCTTCATGCCGCCGGCATCACCCATGCGGTGGCAGCCCTGGGAACGGCCCTGAGCCGCCAGCAGATCACCCAGCTCTGCCGTTGCTGCGACGGCAAGCGGCTGGTGCTCAACTTCGACAGCGATGGCGCCGGTGTGCGCGCTGCCCAGCGGGCCATCGGCGAGGCGGAGCAGCTGGCCCTCCAGGGCCAGCTCGAGCTGCGCGTGCTTCACCTCCCGGCCGGCAAGGATCCCGACGATTACCTCAAGGCCCACGGCCCAGGCGACTACCGCGCCCTGCTGGAGGCGGCCCCGCTCTGGCTCGATTGGCAGATTGAGCAGGTGCTCGCCGGCCGTGACCTGGCCCGAGCCGATCAGTTCCAGCAGGCGGTCACAGCCCTGGTCGAACTGCTCGGCAAGCTGCCTCAGTCGGCGGTGCGCAGCCATTACCTGCAGAGGGTGGCAGAGCGCCTCTCCGGTGGCCAGGCCCGCCTCACCCTGCAGCTGGAGGACGATCTGCGCCAGCAGGTGCGGGGCCAGCGCTGGCATGGCCGTTCATCGCGCTGGGAGCAGCCCGGTGAGGCGGGGGTGCGAGAGCGGGCCGAGGCCGAGGTGCTGCGGCTCTACCTCCACTGCCCCACCTGGCGCTCCCGAATCCGGGCCAATCTGCGGCATCTCGATCTCGAAGATTTCGCCCTGCAGCACCACCGCCAGCTCTGGGCCACGATCGGCGAGATCGAAGAGGACAACCTCGGGTCCGGCCGGCTCGAGCAGGTGAATCGCGGCATCGACCCCGGCCAGGAGCTGGCTGATCTCGATCTGCCCCGGCTGCTGGGCGACCGCCTGGTGCTCGATGGCGACCACTCCACCCTCCTCACCAGGCTCACGCCGTTGCTCGAGCCCTCCGATGTGCAGCGGTTGTCGCTGGGTCAGCCCGAGCTGCAGCTTCGCGGCGCCACGGCGTCGATGGAGCGGCAGCGCACCCTCAAGCGCTGTCGCCACCTGCTGGATGCCTGGAGCGCCCAGCGGCTGGCCACCCTGGAGCACTGCATCGCTCAGCTCCTCGAGGCCTCCACCACCACTGCGCTTGCGGCTCCCTCCGCCGGCACGGTGTCGCTGCTCAGCCCCGCCCCGGCCGCGGTCCCCGGCTCTGCAGCCCTGATGCCCCTTGCGGATCTGCTTCCTGCCCCCCTGCTCGACATGGAGGAGCACATCGACCAGCTCTTCGCCAGCCTCAATGTCGATGCCCTCCGCTTCCAGGAGGCCTATTACAGCGAGCGCCGCTATCTCGGCGAGCTTGATCAGCGCCGCTGCGCCGGCTACGAGGAGATCCTCGCCACGCCAGCGGCCTGAAGTTGGTCGGATCGAGGCCGGTTCGGGATGCTTGACCCAGTTGGTTCTCGACCTCAATAGTGTCGATCCTCTCTGGCAACCCGTTTTGATCGCCTACGTTGAGGTACTGCCTTTTTGGCCATGGCCTCCGCTGTGCCGACTCCCTATCCCGTGCCTGCCGATGAGCCGTTGCGGCTGCGGGATCTTGAGCGACATGCCGCCATCGGCCTCGCCAGCGACCCCCACTTCGAGCGGCTGGTCGACCTGGCCGCGTCCCTGTTCGGCACGCCGATTGTGGCGATTTCGCTGGTGGAAGCGGAGCGCCAGTGGTTCCTGGCCTCCCGCGGGCTGGGGGGGGTGTGCGAGACACCGCGCAGCTCGGCCTTCTGCGCCCATGCCATCGCTGGCGAAGGGGTGATGGTGGTGCCGGATGCCTGCCTGGATGAGCGATTCAGCGCCAATCCCCTGGTGGTGGGTGAGCCGGGGATCCGCTTCTACGCCGGGGCGCCGCTGCGCAGCTCCAACGGGCACAACCTCGGCACCCTCTGCGTGATTGATCTGCAGCCCCGTCCGCCGCTCACCGCCACGCAGCAACAGCAGTTGCAGTGGCTGGCTGATCTGGTAATGCGGGAGCTGGAACTGCGCCGGCTCACGCTCCACTGCCCGATCACCGGCCTGCCGATTCGCCGCGCCTTCCTGGAGATCGGGGAGCGCGAATGGCTGCGGGCCCGCTCCGACCATCTGCCCCTGGCCCTGCTCTGCTTCGACATCGACGATTTCCGCCGCATCAACCAGCGCTGGGGCCAGCGCGCCGGGGACCGGGTGCTGATGGACTTCGCCGATCTGGTGCGTGGCTTCAAGCGCGAACAGGACTACGCCGGCCGGCTCGGCGATGGTGAATTTGGCTTGCTCTTGATCAACACCAGCGTGGATCAAGCCATGGCGGTGGCGGAGGCCCTGCGCAGTGCCACGGCCCACCTCCCCGGGGTGCACACCCATTCCGATGTGACCCTGCATATCAGCGGTGGCCTGTCATCCCTGGCCCCCGCCGACCGCAGTTTCGATGACCTGCTGCACCGGGCCGATCGTGCCCTGCAGCTGGCCAAGGGCAATGGCCGCAACCAGATCGCCTGCCTGCTTGAGGAGGATTGAGGCCCAGGCCCGCTGATCCGCTCCGGCGACGCCGCCTGCGGCTCATGTTGAAGGCGAATCCGGCGCCTAGGAGGGGCGCTTAGCTGCATGTTCGAGGAACTACGCCAACCGCAGCTGGCCGGCGACATCCCTGGCGGCTGGTGCTCGATGCCAGGGATGCGACGCGGGCGGAGGTGGTGATGGCCGAGACCGCAGAGACTGTTGCAGGGCCACAGCGTGGAGAGGCCCGGCCCAACGCCCGGCGTTGATGGAAGTTGGTGTGCCTTTTATTGCGCCCCACTGTCGCCCCCGTCGTGGGGCCATCAATCGGCGGGGACAGGATGAAGGACAGCCATTCCTCACCACGCCATGCTCCGGATTCACGGCGATCGCAACAGCCTCCTGGCTGCACTAGCTGCCCACTGGGCAGAGCAACAGCTGCAGATCCCCCAACCCCTGCGGCCGGTGGTGGCGCCGATCAATCGCTGGACCCGACCGATGCGGTGAGCGGGGCTCGCCATCACCCTGCGCCAGTACCGCCCAGCCCGTGCCATCTCCTTCCACCATCCAGCGCCGCGCAAAATTCCGGCGGCTGTAGCGGCAGAAGCGGGCGATGCCGCCGAGGGGGGTGCCGTTCACCAGATCAGCCTCCCCAAAGGGGTCGTGCACGATCAGGTGGGATGGCGTGAACCCGACGACGATCAGCCAGTGGCCGCCTCCACCTGGTCTGCTGATCGGGCCGCGGTGCAGGTAGCCGCAGGGAACGGGAATGCCGGCGGCGATCTGCTGCTCCAGCGTGGAGAAGCTCGCCTGCTTGGAGAAGCGGGCGGTGATGCCGTAGCTGGCCAGGGCCTTGATCTGGGCCGCCGGATCGATGGTGTCGCCGAACTGGTGGACCCGGGCGAGGTACTGGTCGTCCCCGTTCAGTCCATACAGGAATCCGGGCTTGAGGAAGGCCAGGAGCATGGCGCAGCTGGAGGAGAAACACATCTGCCGGCCCTCATCAGTGGCTGAATCCAGCTGGGCAAACCAGGTCACTGGCAGTGGGTTGGCTCGGCCGGGGGGCCTTGGCGACGGTGATGGGATAGGCAGTGACGGCGCCGGGGACGAAGCGACCCCGGCCTGATGGGCCGTCCAGAGCCGCCGCAGGGTTCCGCCCTTCTCCAGGGCCTCGGGCTCATGGGCCACCAGCTGCTCCAGTACAGCCAATAGCCAGGCCCGATGGTGCGGCAACTCGGGATCGAAGTGCTCGACTTAGTCGCCAACAGGGATTGGGTGGCTCATCGGAACACCCCTCGCCGGCCGGGCGTTAGGGCCGGTTGGATCTTCCCGAGGGTGGTCTGCATGCCGGATGGGAAGAACAGGGCTCTGACCGTCATCCAGCGCTCTAGGCAGCCATTCGCCTCCCGGGGTCCGTTGATCCAGTTGGGCAGCTCGCAACTGCCCACAAAGGCCAGGGAGAAAAGGATCTGGCCGGTCAGGTGGCCATTAGAGGCAGCGGCAGTGGCCAGCCGCGTGAAAGGGGGCATGAGGCCGGGAGGTGGCGGTCCTCTAGCTCTTGCCACAGGCATGGCAGGAACCCAGTGGGGGCCTCAGCCCGCCCCCAGCAGCTGCTGACGCATGGCAGCGAAGGCCATCTTCTGGGCCCGCTGCACCGCCATCGGGCTGATCTGCAGCTGCGCCGCGGCGGCTCGCAGGGAGAGCCCCTCGAGGACGGTGAGCCACAGGGCCGTGGCCTGAATGCCGGGAGCTGCTCCACCAGCTGCTCCAGCGCCGGCCCGGTGATGGAAGGATCCAGCGCCGGCTCGGCTGCGGGAGCGGCCAGCTCATCGAGCAGGGAGTGCTCACCAGCGAAGGGAGCATCGAGGCTGGTGTGGCCGAGCGGCCAGGTGCCCTTCTCGTGCTCCCGGCGGGAG
This sequence comes from Cyanobium sp., assembly GCA_044345855.1. Lineage (GTDB taxonomy): Bacteria > Cyanobacteriota > Cyanobacteriia > PCC-6307 > Cyanobiaceae > Cyanobium. The sequence goes on from JBIJAG010000041.1 coordinate 32,712, forward strand.
ATGCGCACCAGGCGGACCCGATTGCGGAGGTGGTGCTGCAGGGCCCCGGTGATGCAGCGGCGCAGATAGGGCCCAGCGGGCTCGCCGGCTCTGCAGCGGGGAGCGGAGCGAACCAGGGCCTCTCGCGCCACCTGGATCAGATCTTCCCGCTCCACCAGCGGGAAGAGGCGCCGGGCGGCGGTGGAAGCCAGGGCATCAGCGAGCGGGAGGTGCTCCAGCACCAGGGCATCACGGGCACGCAGGGCAGAACGGCTGAGAGGCGTGGACTGCTGCTGGCGGCGGGAGGAGGAAGCGGGGGAGGCCACCTGAGGGACGGCGGAGAACCCCACCCCCACCGGCCAGCCGCAGCGCCGAGACAAGGACGCCCGACTCCGGAGGGTGCCTGGCCCGATCCTTGACTCGGAGTGAGGACTGGACGAGGGATGCGGTGGGTGTGCGCCGGGCCGGTGGCGCTTGCTTACGTCCTTCGCCAGCAACGACACAGCGGCACACTCCTGCTGAGCTGCGTCGCCCCCAACGACTGGACAGCAAGGACAGAACCAGTTGACACTGGCAAGACAGTCGCTTGCTCCTGCAGTGGCAACCATTAGTCCGCATGAAAGAAACAGATAGGGACTGGCTTCGCCTACCGGTAGTCACCGCGGGATCTGAGTACCTAGCAATGGGCTATTTAATGCGTAGAAACATTCTTACCTACAAGGCACCGCCTGGAAACGAGGGATACGATTTGATTTACATTCACCCGGATCCCAGGCATATTCCATCTGAAATGGAAAAGGCGCAAATCAGGGCCCAAGTGAAAAGCAGGTATGCAACGGATTGCGACCGTGGCTTCCCCGTCAAGGAGAAGAGCCTGGCTGCATTTGATTACCTGGTTGTTGCCTTTCTGAACATCGGCAACTTCAATGGAAAAAACGATGGAAGCACGGGCTTCTGCGAGCCTGAGTTCTACACACTGCCCCAAGCCTTCATCAGGGAGCATCACGACACAAGTTCCAGCTGGGAGAAGGTCAGACTTAAGAAGCTTCAGGATGAGATAGAGCCTTTCA
>JBIJAG010000010.1:0-106124 GCA_044345855.1 Cyanobium sp.
TGCCGGTGCTCGCCAAGAAGTCGGCAAAACCGATGTCCACCGCACCATCGCCGAGGGCGACGATTTGGTCCACGCCGCTGCTGCCGCTGTCGGCATAGGTGTCGTAGCCCTCAAAGGTGTAAGGCACGCCCTCGACCCAGCCCGGGCCAGCGCCACTCACCCAGTAGCTGTCGCCGCCCTCGCCGCCATCGAGGAGATCCTCACCGCGGCCGCCCTTGATCGTGTCCGCCAGCACCGAACCCTTGACTGTGTCATTGCCATCGGCGGCATCGATGATGAAGTTGCCGCCGACCAAACTGACGGCTGAGAAATCCAGCTGGTTGTGCCACCAGCCGCCCAGCAGTTGCACCAACGCCGTGCCGCCGCTGCCATCGCTGGTGGCGTTGACGATCTCCTCGATGCCGGTGCTCGCCAAGAAGTCGGCAAAACCGATGTCCACCGCACCATCGCCGAGGGCGACGATTTGGTCCACGCCGCTGCTGCCGCTGTCGGCATAGGTGTCGTAGCCCTCAAAGGTGTAAGGCACGCCCTCGACCCAGCCCGGGCCAGCGCCACTCACCCAGTAGCTGTCGCCGCCCTCGCCGCCATCGAGGAGATCCTCACCGCGGCCGCCCTTGATCGTGTCCGCCAGCACCGAACCCTTGACTGTGTCATTGCCATCGGCGGCATCGATGATGAAGTTGCCGCCGACCAAACTGACGGCTGAGAAATCCAGCTGGTTGTGCCACCAGCCGCCCAGCAGTTGCACCAACGCCGTGCCGCCGCTGCCATCGCTGGTGGCGTTGACGATCTCCTCGATGCCGGTGCTCGCCAAGAAGTCGGCAAAACCGATGTCCACCGCACCATCGCCGAGGGCGACGATTTGGTCCACGCCGCTGCTGCCGCTGTCGGCATAGGTGTCGTAGCCCTCAAAGGTGTAAGGCACCCCCTCCACCCACCAGGGCCCGGCGCCGCTCACCCAATAGGAATCGCCGCCCTCGCCGCCATCCAGGAGATCCTCACCGCGGCCGCCCTTGATCGTGTCCGCCAAAGCGGAACCCTTGACCGTGTCATTGCCATCGGCGGCATCGATGATGAAGTTGCCGCCGATTAAGCTGACGCCTGAGAAATCCAGCTGGTTGTTCCACCAGCCGCCCAGCAGCCGCACCAGCGCCGTGCCGCCGTTGCCATCGTCGGTGGCGTTGAAGATATGCTCGATGCCGTTGGCGGGGCCAAAGCTGTCGAGACCTGCATCCACGGGGCCAGTGCCCTGCACAAGGATGATGTCCGTACCAGTTGTTCCTGAATCGGCATAGGTGTCATAGCCCTGAAAGCTATACGTGCGCCAGTCATACTCAACAGGAATGCTACCGCTGACCAGATAAAGATCGCAATCCTCACCACCATCGAGCAGGTCTTCATCAAAGCCGCCCTCCAGCAGATCATTGTCCGCACCGCCCTGCAGGGTGTCCCGTCCCCAACCACCATCAAGCAGATCGGCCGCCGCTCCAGCCTGGAGCAGATCTTCACCGCCGTTACCGAGCAGTTGATCGCGGTCGTCATTGCCGACCAGCACTTCGCCAGCATCCGTACCAACCGTGAGGCGGGCGGTGTTGAGGAAGTAGTTCACCCAAGACGACAGATCACTGAGACTCTGGTTGCGATCTCCGTCTTCGTTGACAAAGACTTCGCCTTCAATCTCAAAACCAACATGGAACATGCCGTCAGCGACGGTGTTGATCAGATTGCGACCGAAAAACTGGGTGCTGCCACCATCGTTCTGGATTTTGTGGAAGCCAGTTTCGGTGCCATCACCCTCGTCGTCGCCATGATCTTCCACAAACTCGGCATAGCGGTTGGCGCGAATCCAGCCATTGATCAACCGCAGGTCGTTCTTGGTGATCCAGCCATCGCTATTCACCTCCGTAGCAGCGATGGCATCCACATAAAGGTGCAGTAAGCGGTCGGCAGCAGCCAAGCCATCATTGATGTCCAGGGCGGACGTCCATTTGGCGAGGCCGGGATCGAGGCGCATCCAATCGGTGAGCCGATCAAAACCGGTGCCGGTGGTGGAAGGATCACCGTAGTAATAGGTGATCCATTCGGCAACATCACCGACCCTGGCGTTGGCATTGCCATCCTCATTGGCAAAGCGACCATCAACCGTGATATCAAAGCCGATATGGTAGATGCCATCAAAGATCGTATTGATGGCATTCTGCGCAAACAGGGTGGTGTTGGCGCCATCATTCTGGACCAGGTGGTAACCGGTCTCAACGCCATTCTCGTCATCACCATGCAGATCGACAAACGTTGCGTATCGATCGGCATCGCTGCGGATCCAACCATTGATCCACAGCACCTCCGCTTCGCTCAGGCGGGTGGCGTCCGCGTCGGCCGCACCGGCTTGGTTGAGGGCGTTGATGCCGCTCACGATCAGGTTGTTGAGACCGTCAGCGGCCAGGGCGCCGCCCTTGATCTGGGGCCAGGTGTTGTTGGCGGCCAGCCCCGGATCAGCCACGATCGTGTCCACGATGCGATCCAGGCCGGTGTTGGTGCTGGTCAGATCGGTTTTGAGGGCGGTCAGCCAGCGGGCCACATCGCTGAGCAAGGCGTTGTTGTCGCCGTCCTCATTGGTGAAGCGCGTGCCGTCGGCGCTGAGCGGAAAACCGAAGTGATACAGGCCGTCCTGAACGGTGTCGATCAGGGCTCGGCCATCGAACTGGCGATTGCCGCCGTTGTTTTGAATCTGGTGAAAGCCGGTGGCCACGCCCCCTTCATCATCACCGTGGAGCTCGATGAAGCGGGCTAGGCGCGTGGCGTCGCTGCGCACCCAGGCATTGACGGCCACGATGTCGGCCACGCTGAGCACCTCCTTGGCGAGGTTTCCAGTGGCCTGCAAGCCTTGAATCAGAAGCTGGTTGAGCCCGTCGGCGGCGCGGATACCCTCGTCGAGGGCTGAGGCTTCGTTGGCTCCGGCCAGGCCGCCGTCGAGGGCATCCCAGGCGATCAGCTGATCGAGCCCGGTTCCAGTGCTGCCGATCGGCTCAGCCAGATAGGCGGAATAGACATTGGTTGTGTTCGTGGCGGTCATGGGAGAGGAGATAACGGGTTGCGGCCTTCCCTGATCAGCGACAGGTGCAATATCGCGTTCAAGGGTGATTGGACACTACACCCAGTTGGCTTTCCTCAAACTCAGCGCTTCTGGCCATGGCCGCTGCCAACTCTGGCGCGGCAGCCAAGCGGGCTGAGGCCAAGCAAGCGAGAGAGAACCATTGCGGCATCTAGGTTTTCTGCCAATTCGCGCCATCCGTGAGTCCATGATATGAATGACCTTGTTGCTGTGGTGTTGGTGTATTCAGCATGTTGTTGACCCGCGCAAATGAGTGCTGCCGGCCGTCAGCGAGGTGCTTGCACCTGCCCCTGAAGCGATCCGGAGCCCGTGGGATTTCGGGAGGCCGAACCTGCACCGAACCTGCCTTTAGTGCCGGAATCGTTATGGCTCGCAATCCATCAGCCGCTAACTGCAAATTACTCGCATTTGCAAGCGATAGGGTGAGGGAAACTCTGCCCGCCCGGCCTTTCCCCGACAGCGCAACCGACGAGCGCAGGCTGGATAGCGTCTCAGGCGCTGGAACGGGGACGCCCCCCCCCGCCGCGCCGGGACCCTCAGGACAGACAATGGCCTCAGCACCCTGTTGACAGCGTGAGCGACCCCTGGGCCCCGATCAGCGGCGGCGTCACCGCCCCCCAAGGCTTTCGGGCGGCCGGCATCACGGCCGGGCTCAAGCCCTCCGGCAACCCGGACCTGGCCCTGCTGCTGGCCCCTGAACGAGCGGTCTGCGCCGGCGCCTACACCATCAGCCTGGTGCGGGCCGCCTGCGTGGATCTCTGCGCCGAGCGCCTGGCCCAGGGCGGCGGCCAGGCCCGGGCGGTGCTGATCAACTCCGGCCAGGCCAATGCCTGCACGGGAGAGCGGGGCCGGGCCGACAGCCTCACCGCCACGGCCGAACTGGCCGAGCGGCTGGGGCTGGAGCCGGAGCAGGTGCTGATCTGCTCCACGGGCGTGATTGGTGTGCCGATCCCGATGGACACCCTGATGGCGGGCCTCGATCCGCTGGTGGCGGCCCTGAGCGCGGAGGGGGGCGAGGCGGCGGCCCGCGCCATCCTCACCACGGATCTGGTGGAGAAGCAGATCGCCCTGGAGGCCAGTCTGGGCGGTCGGCCGGTGCGGATCGGCGGCATGGCCAAGGGCTCCGGGATGATCCACCCGGACATGGCCACGATGTTGGGCTACCTGAGCTGTGATGCGGGCGTGCCGGCTGAGGAATGGCAGGCGATGGTGAGCCGGGCGGTGGCGCGCTCGTTCAACGCGATCACGGTGGACGGCGACACCAGCACCAACGACACCTTCCTGGCCTTCGCCGCCGGTGAACCCTTGGCCGAGCAGCACTGGCAAGCGCTGGAGCAGGGGGTCACGGCGGTGGCGCAGCACTTGGCGCGCGCTATAGCCCGTGATGGAGAAGGGGCCACCTGCCTGATCGAGGTGCGGGTGGAGGGGGCCGCTGATGAGGCCGGCGCCCGGGCGATCGCACGCACGGTGTGCGGTTCGTCGCTGGTGAAGTGTGCCGTGCATGGCCGCGACCCGAATTGGGGCCGGATCGTGGCGGCGGCGGGCCGCGCTGGGGTGCCCTTCGATCCAGAGGCGGTGGCCCTCTGGCTGGGCGAGCACCAGCTGATGGAACGGGGCCAGCCCCTGGCCTTCGATCGCCCCGCCGCCAGCACCTACCTCCGGGCCTGCGCCGCTGGCGCTTACCTGGGCGGTCCCGGCCCCGTGGGCGACACGGTGATGATCCGCCTGCTGGTGGGCGCGGGAACAGGAGCCGGCACCGCCTGGGGCTGCGACCTTTCGGATCAGTACGTGCGGATCAATGCCGATTACACGACATAATTAAAAAACTTAATATAGCAAGGGTTTGGGCTAGATCGTTGACACCCCGCCAAGTTCCCCAAGGACTCACAGATGGTTAGTGCTCCACGGAGGTCAGCGAGGCGCCCTGAAGGTCTTTAGGATTTCTTCCACCAAAAAGTAAGTCTGGCATCCACAGGGGGTGGGTTCGCTTGACATTATTTGTTCAGTGCATCAGCAGCAAATGGGTCAAGAGCAGATCAACATTTTGCCAACAGCACTGTGCTGGGACGGCAATGGAGAACTTTGCTCTGACATTTTGAAGTGTCTCATTGATCGACTCCAAGCACAGGAAGTTAATTCCGAGAATCAAAAAGCAACTGTTTAGGGCAGGCTCTGATTGGTTTGCCTCCCAGGTCATTCATAGCCCATCGTGTTGCTCAGGGTGCCTTCCATGCCCCACAGGATATCCAGGAGTGCCAAGGGTTCTCTGACGTAAGGAGACAGCAGTAACCAAGCGATGTGTGAAAGCGCGGCAATCGACATGATGAAAAACCTGAACTGGGGATATATCCAACTAGGTCTTGTCGCCCTTGTCTTTGGCGGTCTTCAGGTCTGGTGGATCAGCAGCACTCTGAGGAAGCGTGAACTGGCAAAGCCGCTGAGCGAGGCCGCATTCCGCAAGACCCTAGAGAGGATCTGGGCGAAGGAGCAAGGAACTCCATAGCGGGGAGATTGCTGAATGGGCATCAGCGACCAGTCCCAGTGACAGACTCAGCCACGTGGACCACCCTGGAGAGTGAAGACGAAGAGGACCTGGGGGATCGATTGCTGGAGGTGCTCCCTGGTGATGGGGGCAGCATCGGGAACCTGGCAGCACGGGAGGCACTCGGTAGGGCAGCAGGGCGGGAGATCAGCGAAGAGGACTACGAAGAGGACTACGAAGAGGACTACGAAGAGGTCAAGGAACGCCTGGTTGCTCTGGGTCTGGTTCGCAAGGGCAGAGGGCGTGGTGGTGCCATAGGACTGGCAGAGGGCATCGAAGGCGGCAGTCGCTACGAGGCACCTGCAGCACCAGCAGCAGGCAACGGTCGAGGCAGAGCCAAGAAGGAAGCACCCGCCAAGGATTTCAAGGCCGTGCTCTGGGCGAGTGCCGACAAACTTCGTGCCCAGATGGATGCGGCGGAATATAAGCACCTGGTTCTGGGTCTGATCTTCCTCAAGTACATTTCAGACACCTTTGCTGCTCAGCAAGGCAGGGTGCTGCTGATGGTCAGCGACCCTGACTCTGACAACTACATCGGCGATGACCCTGCTGATCACCAGGCATCCCTGGAAGACCGTGACTACTACACCCAGGAGAACGTGTTCTGGGTGCCTGATGATGCTCGCTGGGAGTCGCTACGGGCACGGGCAAAGCAGCCTGAGATTGGTCAACTGATCGATAAGGCATTGGTTGCGATCGAAAACGAGAACCCAACCCTGAGGGGCAAGTTGGATAAGCGGTTCGGCGCTGCCCAACGGGAACCTGGGCGCCTGAGCAACTTTGATCGGGTGCTGGCGTTGCTGCGCGAGGCATGGTGAATGGCCCCGCAGCCCTCAACCAGCTGGAAAAGGAAGGGGTGATCCAACGCTTCGAATCCTGCTTCGAGCTGGCCTGGAAAACCACGAAAGACTATATGGAGGCCAACGGCTTCGTGTTTGCGGTGGTGATGCCGCGCCAGGTGCTCAAAGATGCCTTTGCCGCCAAGCTGATCGCTGATGGCCAGGTTTGGATCGCCATGCTCGATCATCGCAATTTGCTCTCGCACACCTACAATCCAACGGTGTTTGAGCAGGCGGTGGAGGCCATTCACCAGCAGTATCTTCCGGCTATGGAGCGGCTGATCAACTTCCTGCAGCAGGAGGTGACGCCATGACCCGAGATCCCCTGCTGGCCAGCGAACTGGAGCTGGTGCTTTCGGTGCTGCGCCAACTCCCGAGGTGGTGAGCGCCACCCTGTTTGGCTCCCGCGCCAAGGGCACCCACAGCGATCGCTCCGATGTGGACCTGGCCCTGGTCGGCCCCTTGGGAGCTCTTGGCGCCGAAGCGATCGCCGCCGAACTGGAGGAGCTGCCCCTGCCGTATCGCTTTGATGTGCACGCCTTGGCGGCCATTTCCCACACGCCGCTGCTGGAGCGCATTGCGCGGGTGGGGATGGTGATCTACCCGGAGCCGAGACCCCACCCAGCCGAATTACCATGAGACGGTTTCCGTAATTCATCGATGCGCAGCACGATCACCTCCCGCGGGCAGACGGTGGTGCCTGCAGCAATCCGCGAACGGTTCAGGCTGGGGCCCGCCACCCGGCTGGAGTGGATCGTGGAGAGCGATGGCTCGATCCGCGTGGTGCCGGTGGCTGCCGATCCGATCGCCGCTTTCCGAGGCTCCGGTCCCGGCGGCTCCACCGCCCGGCTCCTGGCGGAGCGCCAGGCTGAGCGGCAGCGGGAGGGTTGATGGCTAGCCGCTGGCTGATCGACACCTCCGCTCTGCTGGCCCTGCGCGATAACGAAGCGGGTGCGGAGCGTGTGGCTGCCCTGCTCCGGCAGGCCATCGACGGTCAGAGCATGGTGCTGGCTTGCTTCATGAGCCGCATGGAGGTGCTCTATCGGGTCTGGAAGGACGAGAACGAACGGCAGGCCCGCCTCGCTGATGCCCAGCTGCAGTCGCTACCGATCCACTGGGTTGCCGCCAGCGACCCATTGCTGGAGCGGGCCGCCGCCATCAAGGCCTGCCATGCCCTCTCGGTGGCCGATGCCTGGATTGCCGCCGCCGCCCAGCAGGAAGGGGCGGTATTGGTACACAAGGATCCGGAATTCCAGGCGATCCGCAGCCTCGCCCAGGAATGGCTGGGTTGAGAACAGATAGGGCTTTTGCCCAGTTTCGGTAGGATGGATGTCTACGTTGTGCATCGGCAAGATGACCACCGCAGCGCCCCTGCCAGAGCTGCTGCAGGCGAAGCTGCAGCCATTGAGGGAGCTCTGCGAGCGCTATGGCGTAGAGAAGCTGGAGCTGTTCGGTTCAGCGGCTCGCGGTGAGTTTGATCCAGTCCACAGCGATCTTGATTTCATCGTGCAGATGAAAGGGCGACGTGAACCAGGCTATGCACGTCGCTTCTGCGACTTCGCCGATGCCCTAGAGGCTCTTTATGGACGGCCGGTGGACCTGCTGACAGAGCTGATGATTAAGAACCCGTATTTCAAGGCCGAGGTTCAGAAGGATCGCACGATAGTGGTTGATCTATAATATGGCAAAGTCTGCAAAGCTGCGACTGCAAAGCTGCGACTGCAAAGCTGCGACTGCTTGATGCGATCGAAGCCATCGCTTCGATCAACAGTTTCATTGGCTCTCTGCCGCTTGAAGACTTCCTGGCCAACGCCATGGTGCAGGCTGCAGTGCTATTCAAGCTCGGAGTTATTGGAGAGGCACTTAACAAAGCGGCTGAATTGGATGACTCCCTGCGCGAAGCCATTCCCGATCTCGGGAAGATCATTGGCATGCGAAACCGGATTGTTCATGCTTACGATCAGATCGACTTCGAGATTTTGTGGGATGCCATTCATTCGGATCTGCCGGACCTGAAGATCAGGCTGGAAAACTACCTGGCAGAAGGAGAGAACGTATGACATGCAAGCATCAGCAGATTGCCGTGAACCTGAGGAGGTTGGGATATGAGTTCTGAATGGAAAAACCTTCTGGTCTCAGAGTTGGCAGACCAAGGGAAAAGGTCAACTGCCAGTGGGCCGTTCGGCTCCAATCTGGTTTCCAGGGATTACACAGAAAGCGGTGTTCCCGTGATTAGAGGGGGAAATATGTCGAATGGGAGGTGGGTTGGAGGTGATTTTGCCTGGGTTAGCGAGGACAAGGCAGAGGAACTGTCGGCAAACCTTGCTTTTCCAGGGGAAATCGTTTTTACGCAACGAGGGACTTTGGGGCAGGTCTGCCTTGTGCCAGATGGTTACCAGTTCGCATCACCAGGGCAGCAGGCGTATATCGATATGAATGCCATTAGGGTGGGAGTTCCTCATGCGAATCTTGGTATCCTGCTTGATACCCCTTGCCAAGTCCCTCCGCTTTCTACTCAAAAGGCAATCGCCCACATCCTCAGCACTCTCGACGACAAGATCGAACTAAACCGCAAGACCAACGAAACCTTGGAAGCGATGGCAAAGGCCGCAAGCGCACCCCAATAGAAAGACCTGATCATCCGCCTGGTGCTGGCCCTGCTGGAGGATCAGGACTCGCCATGACCCCGGCCCATCCCTTCGCCCTGCGCTTGTTCGTGCCCTCGGGGATGCCGGAAGGCATGCGCATCGTGGAGAAGAGCAACTGGAGCGGCATCGGCTCGAAGGAAGGATGCCAGCGGTCTCACCCTGCGCGAGCACCGTCAAAGACAGCTGAACTGGGATGGAGACCGAAGCTAGGGCTCGCTAGTATTACCGCGTAATACCTCCGGTTGGCCGCCATGGATTCCGAGGCCACCAGCTCCCTCACCAGCAAGGGCCAGGTGACGATTCCCAAGGCCCTTCGCCAGCAGCTCGGCCTCGCCCGCGGCAGCCGCGTGAGCTTTCAGTTGGTGGGCGACCACATTGAGGTGCGCCCCCTCAGGCAGGAGCAATCCTTGAGCGCCAGTGGTTTCGGGATGCTGGCCAGCCAGCGGCCGCCCGTGCCGGCCCACTTCGATCCCGCCAGCCTGCTGGAGCCGTGATCGGCCTCGACACCAATGTGCTGGCCCGCTACTTCGTGGCCGAAGCAGGCGCCGATACCGCCACCGAAAGCCAACGGCAGGCAGCCCGGCAGCTGATCGAATCCGGCCAGCCCCTTTTTCTGCCCAAAACAGTGGCCCTGGAACTGGAGTGGGTGCTGCGGGGCTACTACGGCTTTGCAGTCCCCCAGGTGCTCGCGGTGTTCGACCTGCTGCTCGGCCATCCCACCCTCACCCTGGAAGACAGGCCCGCCGTGGTGCAGGCCCTGGCTGGCCTGGGCGCCGGGTTGGATTTCGCCGATGCCCTTCATCACGCCAGCTGCCGCAGCTGCCAAACGATCGCCTCCTTCGATGATCGCGGCTTCGCCCGCAGGATCCGTCAGCTCAACCTGCCGCCACGGGTCGTGGTTCCCGGCTGATGCCCCCAGACGCCCCCTGCGCCCCACCCCTCACTCTCACCCCGGCGCTGCTCAACCGCGTCGCCGCCATCGCCGAAGCCCTCGGCCGCTGGAGCGCCCGTCAGGACGCATTGCCATCACCCCGCCTGCGCCGGGAGAACCGTATCCACACGATCCAGGCTTCCCTGGCGATCGAGCAGAACAGCCTCAGCATCGAGCAGGTGTCCGCCTTGTTCGATGGCCAGCGGGTGATCGGACCGGCCCGCGACATCCAGGAGGTGCGCAATGCCATCGCTGCCTACGACGCCCTGCCTCGCTGGGATCCTGCCAATCACGAGCATTTGCTGGCAGCCCATGGATTGTTGATGGCGGGGCTCATCGATGCGCCGGGGCGTTTCCGTCGCGGCGGTGTTGGCATCTATCGCGGCGATCAACTGGTGCACATGGCACCGCCAGCCGCAAGGGTTCCGGATCTGGTGCACGACCTGCTGGCCTGGCTGGCCGCCAGCGCCTGGCATCCCCTGCTCGTGAGCTGCGTGGCCCATTACGAGCTGGAGTTCATCCATCCCTTCGCTGATGGCAATGGCCGCCTCGGCCGCCTTTGGCAGACCCTGATCCTCAGCCGCTGGAATCCGCTGCTGGCCTGGCTGCCGATCGAAGAGGTGATCCGCTCCCGGCAGCAGGGCTACGACGAATCGCTTGGCCAGGCCGATCAGCCCCTGGCGGTGATCGAACTAAAGAACCCCGCCGATCACAAGGCAGACATCTGGGCAGCGTTCAACCAATTCCAAACCTACAAGCAAGACATCCCCGATCTATTCACGCCCAATGTGCTGCTGGTGATCAGCGATGGCATCCAGGCACGGTATGATCAAGGTGCTGCTGAAACGCTATAAGTATCTGCCCGATCAAGAACCAGCGGCGATTGAACTGGTGCTTCAACAGGCAGAGATGATTTCAGAAGAATGGGCGAGCGAAGATCTTGGCGATAAAATTCAAGCAGCTGTTGCTGATGCGCCTCCATCGGACGGTCCCTGAAGCTTCCGTTCCACGGTTTTGACGCAGGAAACGGCAAAATCAGGTAGGATGATTTCAGTTCGTGAAGCCGTTGTGATCAAAAGTCTGCTGAGCATGTTGTTTGCAGCGCTCGTCTTTGTTCAGGTTCCTCAATGGGACAACGACTGGACCAAGTGTTCTGTTTCGGTTCCCGACACTGCTTGTCATTGGTATGTTGTAAACCCCGACAACACTTTTGGTAAGGGGTTCAGTTGGATCACCGCTCCTGAATTTGATGTCGCCGCTTTGAATGACATTGGTGCTCAGCACGAAGTTACCGTTGCAAAGGGTTACCAGACCACTGTGGAGCTAATGAACGCTGACTCAAACGTTAAATATGGCGACGACTATTGATCATTGCGCTTAATAGTGCCTCGTTAATCTGAGCCTATGTTGGTGTGCCTTCGGTGGCGGGAGAGTTCCTATCGGAAGGAAAACCAGTCGAGGCGTTGGGCTTCTCCCAGCGGGCTGGCCTGCACCAACTCCACACCATTCACGGTGCCGTCGGCTTTGTACCAGGGGTCTTGGCAGAGATCAGCGAAGACCTGTCGCGCCTCATCGATGCTCTGAAAATTCCCGACCGGTACAACTCCCCAGGAATCGTGGGTGCGGATGCTGAATGTCATGGTGTCACGTTCCAAGAGGGCAAGGCCGCCTGGGCTCTAGGCCCCGATGGCGAGTGACCCGATGGCGAATGAGCTGATCGCGAATGATCTGATCGCGTCAAGCTGGACTCCGTGGGGGTCGGGCGCATCGGGCAGTATGGGACCCGCGCCATTCCGTTTTTCACCTTCCTTGCCCATGGTCGCGGTTCCTCCCCCCCGCTCCGCCGTCCGCCGGGACTGGATCTACTGGCTGGTCCTTGGCGTGTGCTTCGGGATTGGCCATGGCATCGCCGAGCGGCTGATCCGGGCCCAGGGCGAGGGGGGCGCTTCCGCCGGCTATCAGAACTTTGGCGTCCAGGCCTTCCCCGGCGAGACCCTCGATGCCATTCGCCGCCGCTACGGCGGTGCTCCCCGGGATGTGTGGGTCGATTTCGAGTCCCTGGAGCAGGAGAAACGCAACCAGCAGGACCAGGCGGATGCCGAGAAGCAACGCGCCGAGCTGGAGGATCGTCAGCGGGCCGAAAACCGACAGGCCCAGCAGGAGGCAGAACGGGCCCGCCTCGACTCCCTAGATGGGGTCCCACCCTCCTCCCCCGCTGCAGGGAGAAGCACGCCGCTGGAGTCGCTGTCCCAGCCCGAAGCACCCAATCTCGAGGTTCCCGCCCCCTCCACTGGCTCCATCCCGGAGCCGGCCACCGGGACGGGCCTGAACCTGCCGGCCCTGCCGGAAGCCCCACCGGCGCCGAGCCCCGCAACCCGTCCCTGATCTGCCACAGTTCCAGCAGACCTGTGGCCCTCCAGCCGGTTTCGTCCATGAGTGCCCCCCAATCCCTGTTCCAGGCCGCCGTGAATCGGCTGGCGGCCCGCCTGGGCAGTGGCCTGGCGGATACCGCCGCCACCCTCACCCTGCTGGCCCAGGACGCGCCGGCCCGCGTTCAGCAGGAGCTCAGCCTCTTCTGGGAGGAGGTGGAACAGGAGGCGGCTCGGCTAGATCGCCAGGGCAACCCGGCAACCCCCGCCGCGGCTCCGGAGGGCTCCAAGGCTTCCTCCAGCCGCGCTTGGGGCGGCTTCTACGGCGGCGCCGCACCCTTCCGTGGATCCGCCCAGGATGATCCGCAGGAGGCGATCGATACCCTGCGGGCCCAGGTGGCCCAGCTCGCCCGTCGTCTAGATGAAGGTTCCGCTCGTGGTGCGGCCGGTGCTGGAGCCTCCTCGAACCAGGGCCCGGGGCCGAAGGCCTGATGACCACCCCCCCGGCTCTCCCTTGGGGCACCCGCCTCGGCCGGCCCCTGCGCATCTGGCGGGTGGTGATCCAGCTACTGGTGGGCCTCTGGTGGGACAGCCGCCGCTGGAGCTACCCCGAAGGTTGGAGCGCCGAACGGCTGGCGGTGCGTCGCCGCCGTCAGGCCCGCTGGCTCACGTCCGAGTTCCTCGGCCTGGGCTCGGCCTTCATCAAGCTCGGCCAGATCCTCTCGGCCCGCCCCGATGTCTTCCCCGCCGAGGTGGTGGAGGAGCTCTCACACCTGCAGGACCGGGTGCCCGCCTTCCCATTTCCTGTGGTGGAGCGGATCCTCGCCGATGAACTCGGGGAGCGCCGCCTTGAGATCATCGATCTTGAGGTGGAACCGCTCGGCTCCGCCAGCCTGGCCCAGGTGCACCGCGCCAGCCTCCGCAGCGGCCGGCAGGTGGTGTTCAAGGTGCAGCGGCCCGGTCTGGAGCCCCTGTTTCGCCTCGATCTGGAGGTGCTCCAGCAGGTGGCGGGCGCGGTGCAGCGCCATCCCCGCTGGGGCCGTGGCCGCGATTGGGTGGCGATCGCCAAGGAGTGCCGGCGTGTGTTGCTGCGGGAACTGGATTTCCGCCTGGAAGCCGAGCATGCCGCCCGCTTCCGCCAGCAGTTCCTCGACGATGCCGGCATCCGCATCCCGGCGGTGGTGTGGGAGCTGAGTTCCCGCCGGGTGCTCTGCCTCGACTACGTGCCCGGCATCAAGATCACCGACCGGGCCGCCCTCGTGGAGGCCGGGGTCGATCCCGCTGCCGTGGCCGAGAAGGGGGCCGCCAGCTACCTGCAGCAGCTGGTGCGCTACGGGTTCTTCCACGCCGATCCCCACCCGGGGAACCTGGCGGTGGCCCCGGATGGGGCGCTCATCTACTACGACTTCGGCATGATGGGCCAGCTCTCGGAGCGCCTGCGCAGCCGCATCGGTCGCATGGTGCGCGTGGCGGCGGCCCGGGATGCGGCAGCCCTTGTGGAGGAACTGCAGCAGGCCGGCGTGATCGCCGCCGGCATCGATCTTGGGCCGGTGCGACGTCTCGTGCGGCTGATGCTCAACGAAGCCCTCACGCCGCCCTTCAGCTCCAATGTGCTGCAGAAGCTCTCCGGCGATCTCTACGCCCTCGTCTACGACCAGCCCTTCCGCCTGCCGCCGGAGCTGATCTTCGTGATGCGCGCCCTCTCGACCTTCGAGGGGGTGGGCCGCAGCCTCGATCCTGGCTTTAGCCTGATGGCGATCGCCCGTCCCTACCTGCTGCCCCTGATGACCGCCAGCGGTAACGGCCCCAACGATCTGTTCAACGAAATCACCCGCCAGGCGGCCGATGTGGGCAGCCGTGCCCTGGGGATTCCGCGGCGGCTCGATGAAAGCCTGGCCCGCATCGAGCAGGGCGATCTCCAAGTGCAGATCCGCGCCGGCGAAACCGATCGCCTGCTTCGGCGGCTCGCCCTGGCCCAGCAGAGCGCCGGCCAGTCGTTCCTGATGGGCGCCTTGGCGGTGGCGGCGGCCCTGCTGGCGGCCAGCGCCCGGCCGGCGTTGGTGGCCGTGCCCCTGGTGCTGGGGGTGCCGGTGGGCCTGGGTTGGCTGAAGCTGCAGGCCCGCCTCAAGCGCGACGGCCGCCTCGACCAGCTGCCGGGTCAGTAAGCCCGGCAGCACCTCCAAGGGCTCGGATGAAAAACACCCCTGACGCCATTTTCGAAGTCAGGGGTCTTGGACTGTGTTCCTCGGTGGCAGGAGGGCGCCCCTTGGCGCACCTCCCGGGCCGGGATCAGGCGATGGGGGGCTGGGCTGTGGGGGGAAGGGCGGCGGGGTTGGCCTCCACCTTGCCGTCGGGGGTGAGCTTGTCGATCACCACCGGCAGGTTGGTGGCAATGAATTCGGTGGCGGCGGTGGTGTCGATGCCGAGCTTGGTGGCGATCTCTTGGAGCTGGCTGTTGCCAAGCACCTTGCTGATTTGTTCGGAGGTGATCGGCTCGTTCTTGTCCGTGCCGACCCAGCTGGCGAACATTTCTCCAGCACCACCATTTTGGAACTTTTCCGCAAGCCCGGCAATGCCGCCGTTGGTCTTGAGGAAATCGTTCAGGGCCGGAGCCTTGTCGCCGGCAACGGCGGACACCACGCTGCCAATGAGGTTATCGAGAAGAGCCATGAAGAAGGATGTGCAGCTTGGCTGCCTTGGTCAACGGCCCCACCCTATCGGTGCAGGGGAATTCGGTTGGTTGCTCCGCGAACAGGGCTCGGGCTCTTCTCGTTTCGTTGTTCACCCCTTGCCCCGCGGCCCGCGATCCTCAACGCCGGCGTAGACCGCCTGGCTGCCCAGCTCATCTTCGATCCGCAGCAGCTGGTTGTACTTGGCCACGCGGTCGGAGCGGCTGAGGGAGCCGGTCTTGATCTGGCCGGCGCGGGTCGCCACCGCCAAGTCGGCGATGGTCACATCCTCGGTTTCACCGCTGCGGTGGCTGATCACGCTGGTGTAGCCGGCTCGGCCGGCGAGATCGATCGCCTGTAGCGTCTCGGTGAGAGAGCCGATCTGATTCACCTTGATCAGGATCGAGTTGGCCACGGCGCGGTCGATGCCCTGCTGAAGGCGGCTGGTGTTGGTCACGAACAGGTCGTCGCCCACCAGCTGCACAGCGGAGCCCAGTTTCTGGGTGAGCAGGCTCCAGCCCTCCCAGTCGTCCTCGGCCAGCCCATCCTCAATGGACACGATCGGATAGCGGCTCACCAAGGCCGCCAGCTGGTCCACCATTTCGGCACTGCTGTAGCTGCCACCGCCGAAGGCGTAACGGCCATCCTTGTAGAACTCGGTGCTGGCCACATCCAGGGCCAGGGAAATTTCCTCTCCGGGCTTATAGCCCGCCTTCTCGATCGCCTGGATCAGAATGTCGGCGGCTTCGTTGTTGCCCAGGTCCGGGGCGAAGCCGCCTTCATCACCCACGGCGGTGGACATGCCGCGATCCTTGAGCAATCCCTTGAGCGTGTGGAACACCTCGGCACCCATCCGCAGGGCTTTGCGGAAGCTCTCGGCGCCATGGGGCACGATCATGAATTCCTGGAAATCCAGGCTGTTGGAGGCGTGGGCGCCGCCATTGATCACATTCATCAGCGGCACCGGCAGCAGGTTCGCCAGCGGACCACCCAAATAGCGGTAGAGCGGCAGGTTGATGGCGTTGGCGGCGGCGTGCGCGTTGGCCAGGCTCACCGCCAGGATGGCGTTCGCCCCCAGAGCACTCTTGTTATCGCTTCCATCGAGCTCGTTCATGGCCGCATCCACGGCGGCCTGGTCGAGGGAGCTGAGGCCGCAGAGGGCTGGGGCGATCCGCTCTTCGATGTTCTCCACGGCCTTCTTCACGCCTTTGCCGAAGTATTCGTCGTCGCCATCGCGCAGTTCGTGGGCCTCGTGGGCGCCCGTGCTGGCGCCGCTGGGCACGATCGCCCGGCCGCTGGCTCCCCCCTCCAGATACAGCACCGCCTCCACCGTGGGGGTGCCGCGGGAGTCGAGCACCTCGCGGGCCACGATCGAATCGATCACGAGGTCGAGGGAGTCGTACACAGGGGCTAGAGCGGCTTGGAGATGGCGCGATCCTATGGGGCGCCCCCTCCCTTCCAGATGTGACGATCCCTACGGCTTGGCCCGGCCGTTGGGTCGAATACCGCCTTCTGGCGCGGCTCTCTCCAGGGCCGTATCGAGCTTCCGTTAGGCAACCCCCACCGGTCGCCTCCGGTACAGGGTTTACCAGCCCAGCCGCCGGCCCGCCCCGGCCAGAATGGCGCCGTGGCGGCCGGTCCTGCAGCTTCTGCCCGCTGCCGTAGCCGCTCCCCGCTCTCCCCTGCCCTCAACGATTCCCAGCTGATGCGCCTGCTCCACACCATGCTCCGGGTCGGTGATCTGGAGCGCTCGCTGCGCTTCTACACCGAGGTGCTGGGCATGCGCCTGCTGCGGCGCCGCGATTACCCCGAGGGACGCTTCACCCTGGCTTTTGTGGGCTATGGCGAAGAACGGGACCACACGGTGATCGAACTCACCCACAACTGGGATACCGATGCCTACGCGATCGGCGGCGGCTATGGCCACATCGCGATCGGCGTCGATGACATCCACGCCACCTGCGCCGCGATCGCCGGAGCCGGTGGACGCATCACCCGGCAACCCGGCCCGATGAAGCACGGCACCACGGTGATCGCCTTCCTCGAGGATCCCGATGGCTACAAGGTGGAACTGATCCAGCTCGCCGCTCCGGCTGCCATCCCGGTGGCCGCCGCCGCCCCCTGACCCGTTCCCGCGCCGCCATCCCGCTGCCGATGCCCACCACCTCCACACCTCCACCGTCGGCCAGCCTCACCGCCGATCCCGAGCGCTTCAGCGCTCCGGCCTGGGATCTGCTGGTCGCCAGTCAGGACATGGCTCGCCGCTGGCGGCACGGCGCCATGGATGTGGAGCACCTTGTGCTCACCCTGTTCACCGATCCCCGCTTCGCCGCCTGGGCCACGCCGCTGCCGGTGGATGAGAACCGTCTGCTGGATCGGCTCGAGGCTTTCTGCGCCGCCCAGCCCACCGCCTCCGACCAGACCCTCTACATCGGCGATGCCCTGGAGGATCTGCTCGAGGAGGCCGACCGGCGCCGTCAGGCCTGGGCCGCTCCCCTGCTGGAACTGCCCCACCTGCTCCTGGCCCTGCTGGAGGAGCCGCGCATCGGCGCCCGATTGCTGCTGGAGGAGGGTCTCAGTGAAGACCTGCTGCTGCGGCAGTGGCGGCCGGCCGCTGCCCCGGCCTCCGGCCCGGGGGCGGATGGCTGGGTGGACGCCGAGCCCGCCGCTCGCACCGTATCGCCTCCTGTCTCGCCTCCCGTCACGCCACCCGTCACGCCCCCCGTGGCTGCCCCTTCGGCCGACCCGGCCGCCGGCCGCCCTGCCGCAGGCCGTATGGGCCGGGCCGAAGGCAGCCGTCCTCCCCAGGGCCGGCTTGAGGCAACGCCCCCCGACGACGGCCTCCGCCTGGAGGCGCTCGACGGAGAGGCCCCCCTCACCGCCCTCGATCGCTACGGCCGCGACCTCACCGCCGCCGCCCGCGCCGGCGAACTCGATCCGGTGATCGGCCGCGACGCCGAGATCCGCCGCCTGATCCAGGTGCTGTCGCGCCGCGGCAAGAACAATCCCGTGCTGGTGGGTGAATCCGGCGTGGGCAAGACCGCTGTGGTGGAATCCCTCGCCCAGCGCATCGTGGCCGGCGATGTGCCGGATGCCCTGCGGGGCCTGCGGCTCGTGGCCCTCGACCTGGGTGCCCTGATCGCCGGCGCCAAGTTCCGGGGGCAGTTCGAGGAGCGCCTGCGGGAGGTGTTGGCCCAGGTGCGGGATGGGGAGGCGGCGGCCGGGGATGCCGGCGGTGGCGTGGTGCTGTTCATCGATGAACTGCACACGGTGGTGGGGGGCGAGCGCTCCGGTCCCGATGCGGCCAGCCTGCTCAAGCCCGTGTTGGCCCGGGGCGATCTGCGCTGCATCGGCGCCACCACTCCCGAGGACTACCGCCGCACGATCGAGAAGGATCCGGCCCTTGAGCGCCGCTTCCAGCAGGTGCAGATCCGCGAGCCCGACCGCGACACCTGCCTGCAGATCCTGCGCGGCCTCAAGGAGCGCTACGAGTTCCACCACGGCGTGACCATCACCGATGGCGCCCTGGTGGCGGCGGCCCGGCTGGCGGACCGCTACCTCAGCGACCGCTGCCTGCCCGATTCCGCCATCGATCTGGTGGATGAGGCGGCGGCCCAGCTGCGCATGGAGGCCACCTCCAAGCCCCGGGCCGTGGAGGAGGCCGAAGCCGATCTGCGCCGGGTGGAGCTTGCCCTGTTGTCGGCGGAGGCTGCGCCCCAGGCGGAACGGGTGGCCCTGCAGGAGCGGCGCCGGCTCGCCCAACAGACCCTGGAGTCCCTGCAGAGCCGCTGGACCCGGGAGCGTGAGCGGCTGGCCGAGCTGCGGGAGCTGCTCCGTCAGGACGAGGAGCTGCGCCATGCCATCGCCGAGGCCGAGCGGGATGGTGCCTATGAGGAGGCGGCCCGGCTCGAGCACGACCAGCTCCATGGCCTGCAGCAGCGCCGCCTTGATCTGGAGGGCGAACTCAAGGCCGATCCGATGCTGCGCGAGCAGGTGGAGGAGGGCGACATCGCCGATGTGGTGGCCCGCTCCACCGGCATTCCGATCCAGCGGCTGCTCGCGGGCGAGCGCCAGAAGCTGCTGGAGTTGGAGCACCGGCTGGGCGAGCGGGTGATCGGCCAGCCCGAGGCCGTGGCCGCCGTGGCCGCGGCGATCCGCCGAGCCCGGGCCGGCATGCAGGCCCCCACCCGGCCGGTGGGCTCCTTTCTGTTTCTGGGCCCCACCGGGGTGGGCAAGACCGAGCTGGCCAAGGCCCTGGCCGGCTCCCTCTTCGATGGCGAGGAATCCCTGGTGCGGCTCGACATGAGTGAATTCATGGAGCGCAATGCCGTGGCCCGCCTGGTGGGGGCGCCCCCGGGCTACGTGGGCTACGAGGAGGGGGGGCAGCTCACCGAGGCGGTGCGGCGCCAGCCCTATGCGGTGCTGCTGCTTGATGAGGTGGAGAAGGCTCACCCCGAGGTGTTCAACCTGCTGCTGCAGGTGCTCGACGACGGACGCCTCACCGATTCCCAGGGCCGCACCGTGGATTTCCGCCACACGGTGGTGATCATGACCAGCAACCTGGCCAGCCGGGCGATCCTCGGGCGAGCCCGGGCCGGCAGCTCCGACCCCTCCGATCCTGGCCGTGAACAGCAGCTGGATCGGGAGCTGGAGCGGGCCGTGGACGAGGCCCTGGCGCGCCAGTTCCGCCCTGAATTCCTCAACCGCATCGATGAGGTGATCCGCTTTCGCCCCCTGCGGCCCGCCGATCTCCAGCGGATCGTGCGGCTCCAGCTGGCCGAGCTGGCTTCGCTGTTGCGTGAGCAGCAGCTGGAGCTGGAGGTGGAGGAGGCGGCGGTGGCCCTGCTGGCCGAGCAGGGATATGAACCCGAATACGGAGCCCGGCCCCTGCGGCGGGTGCTGCGGCGGCGGATTGAGAACCCTCTGGCCACCCATCTCCTGGAGGATCGCTTCCGGGGCTGCAGCGGCGTACTGATCGAGGCGGTTGCCGCGAGCGAGGGGGAGGCCGGCAGCCTTCGCTTTGTGCCTCGACTCAACCAGGGTGAGGACGTCCGGTAGGGTGGTCGTTTGTCGGTGCGCGCCTCCTCCGTGGATCCGGCCTCTCCCACTCCCGCAGGCAGCCAAGGCTCCGCCGAAAGCCGCCCCATCCAGTCGGCCGCAGAGGAGCCCGAGCTCGGCCTGGCTGATTCCCTTGATCCGGATGCCAGGACCGGCTTCCTGGCGAGCACTCTGGCGGAGCTCGGCAAGGTGGTCTGGCCTAGTCGTCAGCAGCTGTTCAGCGAGTCGGTTGCGGTGATTCTGATGGTGGCCCTTTCGGCCGCGGCGATCGCGGCGATCGATCGTTTCTACGGCTGGCTGTCCAACCTGGTGTTCCGTTGATGTCCTCCGCTCCCAGTCCTGTGTCTGAGCTTGATCACGACCTCCCCCCGACACCGGAGTCGCCCTCGGACCCGGCTGCCGATCTTCTGGTGCTTGGCGAAGCCCCCGAGGGAGCCGAGGGAACATCCGATCCAGACGGCGGCAAGCCCCAGGTGGCTCGCTGGTATGCCGTGCAGGTGGCGTCCAGTTGCGAGAAGAAGGTGAAGGCCACCCTGGAGCAGCGGGCGGTCACCCTCGGGGTCGACAACCGCATCCTCGAGATCGAGATCCCCCAGACCCCCGGCGTGAAGCTGAAGAAGGACGGCAGCCGTCAGTCGATCGAGGAGAAGGTGTTCCCCGGCTACGTGCTGGTGCGGATGATCCTCGATGAGGACACGATGATGGCGGTGCGCAGCA
Organism: Cyanobium sp.; assembly: GCA_044345855.1. Lineage (GTDB taxonomy): Bacteria > Cyanobacteriota > Cyanobacteriia > PCC-6307 > Cyanobiaceae > Cyanobium. The sequence continues at coordinate 20,886 of JBIJAG010000010.1, forward strand.
CCCCCAACGTGATCAATTTCGTGGGGCAGGAGGAGCGCCGCGCCACCGGCAAGGCCCGGGGCCACATCCGCCCCCGCCCCCTGAGCAGCCAGGAGGTGAACCGCATCTTCAAGCGGTCCGCCGAGAAGAAGCCCGTGGTCAAGGTCGATCTGGCCGAAGGCGATCAGATCCTGGTCACCGCCGGTCCGTTCAAGGACTTCCAGGGCGAGGTGATCGATGTCTCGGGCGAGCGCAGCAAGCTCAAGGCCCTGCTTTCGATCTTCGGCCGGGAAACCCCGGTGGAGCTTGAGTTCTCCCAGATCAGCAAGCAGAGCTGATCCCCCCCGGCCGTCTCCCTGCGGAGGACGGCCCCGGTGCTCCCCCAACCACGGGCGGGCACCACCCAGCCGGACCCTTCGGGTTCCGGTTATCCGCAGACCCTTCCCCGTTCCCACCGGGGGCCCCGTTCCCCCGTCTCCCCTAGGAGACCCAACCCCAGCCCAGCCGATGGCCAAGAAAGTCGTAGCCGTGATCAAGCTGGCCCTCAATGCCGGCAAAGCCAACCCAGCTCCCCCCGTGGGCCCAGCCCTTGGACAGCATGGCGTCAACATCATGGCGTTCTGCAAGGAGTACAACGCCCGCACCCAGGAGAAGGCCGGCTATGTGATTCCGGTGGAGATTTCGGTCTTTGAAGACCGCAGCTTCACCTTTATCACCAAGACCCCGCCCGCTTCGGTGCTGATCTCCAAGGCGGCTGGCATCGAAAAGGGTGCCGCCACCTCCTCCAAGGGCAGCGTCGGCGCCATCAGCCGCGCCCAGCTCGAGGAGATCGCCAAAACCAAGCTGCCCGACCTCAACTGCACCAGCGTTGAGTCGGCCGTGCGCATCATCGCCGGCACAGCCCGCAACATGGGCGTCACCATCAACGACTGACGCTCCCCGGCGTCGGCCCGCCTGCCGGTCTGACCCCGATTCCTGTCCCACTTCCATTGACCCCCCGGGGGAGACCACACCGGTCGCTCGCACCCCATTCCCGCCATGACAAAGATCTCCAAGCGTTTTGCCGTCGCCGCCGCCAAGGTCGAAGACCGCACCTACGCCCCGCTCGAAGCGATCGAACTGGTGCAGGCCAACGCCACCGCCAAGTTTGATGAAACCCTGGAAGCCCACGTGCGCCTGGGCATCGATCCCAAGTACACCGACCAGCAGCTGCGCACCACCGTGGCCCTGCCCCACGGCACCGGCCAGACCATCCGCATCGCCGTGATCGCTCGGGGCGAGAAGGTGGCCGAGGCCAAGGCCGCCGGCGCTGATCTGGCCGGCGACGACGACCTGGTGGAATCCATCGCCGGTGGCGCCATGGACTTCGACCTGCTGATCGCCACCCCCGACATGATGCCCAAGGTGGCCAAGTTGGGCCGGGTCCTCGGTCCCCGCGGCCTGATGCCCAACCCCAAGGCCGGCACCGTGACCACCGACCTAGTCGGTGCCATCGCCGAGTTCAAGGCCGGCAAACTCGAGTTCCGTGCCGACCGCGCCGGCATCGTGCATGTGCGCTTTGGCAAGGCCAGTTTCGATGGGGCCAAGCTGCTCGACAACCTCAAGGCCCTGCAGGAAACCATCGACCGCAACAAGCCCAGCGGTGCCAAGGGCCGCTACTGGCGCAGTCTCTATGTCACCTCCACCATGGGTCCTTCCGTGCCCGTGGACTTCTCTGCCCTGCAGGACATCAAGCAGGAAGGCTGAGTTGCCATCCATCGATCTATGGCTGCCCTGCGCTGTCCTGAATCGATCTCAAGGCTGTGCCCCAGCTTGTCTGTGCGATTCCTCTCTTCCTTCCTAGGTAGCAGATTTCAATTCTGAATCGGCCACTTTGGCGTGGGCAGCACATGTTTTCTGCTGCCCCCCATGGGCGCATCCACGGCGCTGTGGCACGAGCCATGAAGCGCCATCAGGTTGCTCCGGTACCGATGGGGTGAGGGTTGACAGGGTCGTGGGGCGAACCCCCACGGCCCACGACCTCATGCTCCGACCTGCAGATCCATAACAGCCGCAGGAAAGCACATGCAGCGTTATGTTTGGGGATGGGAGCGATATAATCACTAGAGACTTCCAGATTCCCTTGCTCTTGTCACAAAATGCAGAACACTGTCGACAGTACCAAGGCCAAGATTTTCTACAAGTTGCTCTTTGAGACTGAAAAATGGCAGAAGCGCGAGAACCTTCGACGTATCAAGAATGTTGTTTCTGGGCGTCTGCAGGCTCTTGAAGCGTCTGTGCCAACCCTGGTGATCGGTAATGCGATTCCGAAAAGTGGCACCTATTTGCTTAATGCGATCATCAGGACGCTTGGTGGCTGGCAGAATCCTGGCCTGCATGTCATGAGCCATACCTTGGTGGCCATGGATGAAGGGGGTAAGAGTTCACAGGTATACAGCGCACTTGCCGCTGATGTTATTGAGTCGTTGCCTGCTGGGATTACTGTCGCCGCCCACTTAAGGTACGACAACCGATTGTCAAGTCTACTGGCGAGCAACTCCAGTATAAAGCATATTTTCCTGTTTCGCGACTTTCGCGATATCTTCTGTAGCTTTGACAACTGGATGGTCAGGTTTGATGAGGCAGGTCATTCCACAGTCACAGGCGAGAAGCAGCGCTTCTATCGTGACATGTTTAACGATACGGACAGCAGTCTTGCATACACGATATGCTCAATGATGGAGAGTGAGCATTTTGAAGGCTATATTCCCTGGCTGAAGGATCCAAATAGTCTATGTCTTCGATTTGAAGATCTCTACAGCGAAATTGTCGACTGCCCTGCATCGGGCTTTGGACCAAATCTGCGAATGATCTTTGAATTTCTTTCTGTTGATTCCTCAACACTTGACCCTGTTGAGTTTTCTCGACAGGTTCTTGGGAAGGGTTGGACATCTTCTGGTCAGCGCAACAAAATCGGCCAGTTTAGGCAAAAGTTTAAACCGCAGCACTATCAGCTTCTTGATAATGCGCGCTTTCGTGCATTGATGCAGTCGTATGGCTACACTGTTGATCCGGCAATAGACTGAATTTTGATGCCCAAGGTGGCCAAGTTGGGCCGGATCCTCGGTGCCCGCGGCCTGATGCCCAACCCCAAGGCCGGCACCGTGATCACCGACCTAGCCGGTGCCATCGCCGAGTTCAAGGCCGGCAAACTCAAGTTCCGTGCCGACCGCGCCGGCAGCGTGCATGTGCGCCGGGAATTTTTTGTGTGGATCGTTTGGGCTGGGATCGGGTGGGCTGGGATCGGGCTGCTTCTGCCGGCATGCCATCCCCTTGCCCCCGGGCGGCCCCTGGCCGGTTTCGATCGAGGCTCCTCCGCTCCTCGGGCCGGGAAGACCGTGTCGCCCGCAGCCCCCCTGATCGCCCTGGGGGATTCGATCACCGCGGCCGGTCCCTGGAGTGAGGCGTTTCCTGGTCGCTCGGTGCTGAATGCCGGCATCTCCGGCAACACCACGGTGGATCTGCTCGGGCGCCTGGATCTCCTGCCCGGCCTGGGCGGGGCCACGGTGGTACTGATGGCGGGCATCAATGACCTGCTTCAGGGCGAAGCCCCGGCTCCGGTGGCCGACCGCATCCTGCGCATTCGGCAGGAACTCCTGGCCCGCGGGGCGGACCGGGTCGTGGTGGTCGCCACCCTGCCCTGTGAAGCCGCCCGCTGGGGCCCCCGCTGCCTCGCCCCAGTGCAGGACCTCAACCGCCGGCTCCGTGGCGCCGTTCCCGCCGCAGACTTCCTCGATCTCACGGACCTGCTGGCCGATGGCGCCGGCCTGCGCCGTTCCATGGGACTGGATGGCCTGCATCTCGGGCCGCAGGGTTACAGCCTCTGGTTTAGGAGGTTGCATGCCATGTTGTAAGTTATTGAGCTGGCTTTAGCCAGAAGGGCACGCGCCCTGACCCAAGACAGCAGGTGAAGGAAGGCCCGGGTTCGCCGGGGTCGCTCGTTCGTAAGTCCTGCCGAGGTGCACGCATTCACGGCAAACCCGTGACCTGACTTTGCGATTCCTGGGGTTTGTCCCTACGGAGAGCGGAACAGGCCAGCGGCCTCGATGGTCCCCGCCGCTGATTGGCGCAGGGGATGGATGGCGGAGTCTCCCTTCAGGGAACTCAGCGATCCTTGGGCCGCGTACCCGGCTTGTTCCCCTCGATCCGTTCCTCATCCCATGGGCCGCACGCTGGAGAGCAAGCAACAGATCGTCGAAGAGCTCAAGGGGCTCCTCGGTGAAGCCGAAATGGCGCTGGTCCTTGATTTTCAGGGCCTCTCCATCAAGGAAATGTCTGATCTGCGGACTCGTCTGCAGGCCAGCAACGGTGTGTGCAAGGTGACCAAAAACACCTTGATGCGCCGAGCCATTGATGGCAATAGCGCCTGGTCGGAACTCGAATCCCTGCTCACCGGCACCAATGCCTTCATCCTCGTCAAAGGGGATGTGGGTGGTGCGGTGAAGGCCGTGCAGTCCTTCCAGAAGGACAGCAAGAAGTCGGAAACGAAGGGAGGCCTTTTTGAAGGCCAGCTCCTCTCCGCCGCCGACATCAAGGCCATCGGGGATCTGCCCTCCAAGGAGGTGCTCATGGCCCAGATCGCCGGTGCGATCAACGGCGTGGCCACCAAGCTGGCGGTGGGCATCAACGAAGTTCCCTCCGGCCTCGCCCGGGCGCTCAAGCAGCACGCCGAATCCGGCGAAGGCTGAGGACCAGCCCCTGTGTCGCCTTCGGGCACACGGGCCTGCGCTCCACCGAGCTCCACCGATCCGACTGTTCAACCCAACAGATCTGTTGCTGATTCCCAAATCATGTCCGCTACCACTGACCAAATTCTCGAACAGCTGAAGACCCTCTCCCTGCTGGAAGCTTCCGAGCTGGTTAAGCAGATCGAAGAGGCCTTCGGCGTTTCCGCCGCCGCTTCCGCCGGCGTTGTGATGGCCGCTCCCGGTGCCGCCGCCGCCGCCGAGCCCGTCGAAGAGCAAACCGAATTCGACGTGATCCTCGACAGCTTCGACCCTGCCGCCAAGATCAAGGTGCTCAAGGCCGTCCGCGAGGCCACCGGTCTCGGTCTGGGCGAAGCCAAGGCCCTGGTGGAGGCTGCCCCCAAGGCCGTCAAGGAAGGCATCAGCAAAGCCGATGCCGAGGCCCTCAAGAAGACCATCGAAGAAGTTGGCGGCAAGGTCACGATCAAGTGATCCCCGGGCGTTCTGCCCCGATGCGATCAAGCCGGTCCCTAGGACCGGCTTTTTTGTGTCCGTGCCCGGCTCGACGCCCCGACCCGGCCGCCAGCGCTTGCTCTGGCGGCCGGGTCGCCGCCCGAGCATGAAAAAGCCCCGCTGATAGCGGGGCCTGAAGGTTGGAACGTTCCTGGGGAGTCTGTCCTCGTTTCGACCCTCGGGTTCGTTCCTCACTCCTCACACAATCAGAATTTAAACAGAAGCTTCCCGAAGGTCGGAGGGGGACGTTCGGATTATCAAGTGGCCTTCCCGTGGGCAGCTCATTCGCGGAAGGGAATCACCTGCAAGGCGATCGCCCGGCCCTCGCCGCCGGTTGCCATCGCCGGTTGGGGGGCGCGTCTGCCCCGATCCGCAGAGGGCGCCAGCAGGCCGCTGGCCGGCGGTGGTGGCGGCGGCAGCCGCATCGGGCTCCAGGCTCGGCGGGCGCCCAGGGGGCCCGTGGGCGCCGGCTGGGAGGCCGCCACGAGCTGCTCGGCACTGGCCGCGTTCGCGAAGTAGAGGTGGTTAAGGGTCTGGCCGCCATAGCGGCGCCGCTGCAGTTCCCAGCCGGGATCGAGTCGCAGGGCCACAAAGGCATCGCGGTCGCGGGCTGGCACGGACGCGCGCCCCACCACCAGATCCTGGCTCAGGGCGGGGGAGCTGGCCAGCAAGCGCAGGTCCTGGCCGCTCTGCTCCAGGCGCAACCGCAGGGGGCCGGCGCTGAGGCCGCTGCCCTCCCGGTTGCCCAGTCGCAACGAATAGCCGTTGCTGTCGAGGTAGCGCCCGCAGATGCCGGCGAAGTCGAAGCGGTTCAGGCTGGGGTCCACCAGGCCGTCGGGGCGCGGCTGCCAGCACAGGGGCGCTGGCTTGATCTGCTCTAGCACCAGCAGGGTCCACTCCCCTTTGCCGAGGGGGCGACCCAGCACCGCATAGCGGCCGGGATCCACCGGCCCGGCTTCGAAGAGCTCTCCGGCCTGCCCCTGGGGCGTCAGTCCGAAGCCGGCCACAGCCCCGGCTGCGGCCGTGGCCACCAAGGCACCTCCGGCCAGGGCCAGGTAAGTTCGCTGCATGGCAGGGTCTCCGGTGCCCCCGGGGCATCCGGGTCGGCCGCCGGGAAGGGCCCCCAATTCAAGCGAACCTGACAAGGGGGGTGGCCGATGGGCGACGGGGCGACTCAGGGGCCAGCGCAGGTTGTGGCAGCGGCCTGCGATGGGGCCTGCAGCGGTAATCCCGGCCCCGGGGGCTGGGGTGCCCTGCTGCGCTTCTCCGATGGTTCCGTGCACGAACTGGGAGGGGCTGAGGGCGCCACCACCAACAACCGCATGGAGCTCACCGCGGCTCTGGCCCTGCTGCGGGAGCTGCGGGAGCTGCCCCGCCATCCGGGCCTGGTGATCCGCACCGACAGCCGCTATCTGATCGACGGCCTGCAGAAATGGCTCCCGGGCTGGAAACGCAAGGGCTGGCGCACCGCCTCCGGAGGCGCGGTGCTCAACCGGGATCTCTGGGAGCAGCTCGATGGCAGTCGCATCCGGGGCCTGGAGCTGCAGCATGTCCGCGGCCACAGCGGCGATCCCGACAACGACCGCTGTGACGCCATCGCCGTGGCCTTCTCCCGCGGCCAGAGCCCCCAGCTGGAGGTCGGAGAGCGGCTCACCAGCGCCGGGCTCGAGGCCGGCCGGCCGTCTGCCCCCTTGCCCTCCTCCCCACCCGCGAAGGCGGTTCAGACCGACCTCCTGGCAGCCGCGCCCTCCGATCCGGCCCCCCCGGCCCTCGGGCGCCTGCTGGAGCGCCTCGAAGTGGCCGATCGGCTGGCTCGGGGCGGCTATGGGCTCAACCTGGTGGAACTGGCCCAGTTGGTGGATCTCCCTCTGCGGCAGCTGGAATCCCGCAGCTCCGCCTGGACCTGGCGTGACTGGCTTGTGCAGCCGCTCGGCGATGGGCGCTGGCGCCTGGACCGTGGCGCGGGAGGATTGGCGCAGCCGGAGTGACCACCGTCGCGCCATGGTGAGTGATCCATCCCCCCCCCTGCCGCGGTCGGGAGCCACCGGCGGGCTGTACCGCCGCTTCGTGGAGCCGCTGCTCCGCACCGATGAGGGAGCCGACGCCGAGCAGTTGAGTCGGATCAGCCTCGGGATCCTCGGAGAAACCGCCCTGCGCCGTGACTGGCCGGTGGTGCGGGACGCACTCCAGGGGCTGGCCCAGGAGCTCCAGCGGCGTGATCCGCGGCTTCAGCAGACACTCTTCGGTTGCCGTTTCGCCAATCCGGTGGGCCTGGCCGCGGGTTTTGACAAGAACGGTGTGGCCGCAGCCCTTTGGGACCGCTTCGGTTTCGGCTTCGCGGAGCTGGGCACGGTGACCTGGGAGGCCCAGCCCGGCAATCCCAGGCCGCGGCTGTTTCGCCTGGCGGCCGAGCGGGCCGCTCTCAACCGCATGGGTTTCAACAACGAGGGGGCCCGGGCGGTGCGCCGCATCCTCGAACGCCAGAAGCTGCCCCCACCGGGGCAGCGGCCGGCGGTGCTGGGCCTGAACCTCGGCAAATCGCGTCTCACCTCCCTGCAGCTGGCTCCCGACGATTACGCCTCCTCCCTGGAGCTGCTGGCCCCCCTGGCGGATTACGCCGTGGTGAATGTCAGTTCCCCCAACACGCCGGGCCTGCGGGAGCTGCAGGAGGAAAGCCAGCTGCGCCGATTGGTGGAGCGGCTGCGGCGTCTGCCGGCCTGCCCGCCCCTGCTGGTGAAGATCGCCCCCGACCTGGAGGATGACGCCATCGATGCGATTGCCCGTCTCGCCTATGAGGAGGGCCTGGCGGGGGTGATCGCGGTGAACACCAGTCAGGATCGCTTCGGGCTGGGCCAGCGGCGGCTGGCGGCCACGGGCCGTTTGCTGGAGGAGGAGGCGGGGGGGCTGAGCGGCCGGCCGCTGCGGCAGCGGGCCCTGGAGGTGCTGCGGCGGCTGCGGGCCACGGCGGGGCCGGCCCTGCCCCTGGTGGGTGTGGGGGGGATTGACGGACCGGAGGCCGCCTGGGAGCGGATCACCGCCGGCGCATCTTTAGTACAGATTTATACCGGTTGGATCTACGAAGGTCCCATTCTGGTGCCGGAGATCCTGGAGGGACTAGTGCAGCAGCTTGAGCGCCACGGTCTGGCAACCCTCGCGGAGGCGGTGGGTTCCGGGCTGCCCTGGCGATCAGCTCCTCAAGACTCGCCTGGTAACAGCTTGTAATCTGGCGACAAGATCCGGAAAATTCGGTGATTCACCGATAAGTTGTGCCCAACACGTAAGCGTGGCGTTGGAGATTTCCAGCCTTATCGAGGATCTGCAGGACCGGATCCGGCCCCTGCAGGCCCGTCTGTTCCCTCGCCAGGTTCTGCTGGAGCTCCGCGATGATGGGATTCAGGGGCAGGTGCTCGCCGATGGCAGCCCCGGGAAGGTGCGTTTCGATGCGCTTCTTCCCCCTTACACCTGTCGCAATGGTATGCCCCTCGAGCGCGAGCCCATCGGCGACTTGATTGGGGACCTGATGGTGCGCGACAACCTGATGGAAGCCTTCGTGATGGCGGCTCTTCCCCCTGCCGCGGCGGCCTGGCGGGTGATCGAATGGCCAGCCGGTCTTGCGGTTCCGGACGATCCCATCGAGGCGGTTCGTGAACTCGATCCCATTTCCCTGCGGCTTCCCTTCTCGCTCAGTGAGGCCGTGATCGACATCAGGCCCATCGCCGGTTCCGGTTCCAAGGCCATGCTGGCCGCCAGTTCCCGTGAGTTGGTGGATTCCTGGATCCAGGTGTTCAACCATGCCGGGGCCCGGCTGGAGCGCCTGGCCCCGGCCCAGTCCTGCGAGTTCCTCGCCCTGTGCGCCCATCTGGAGGGGGTGTCCAGCCGGGATCTGGTGCTGCTGCTCACCCCAGGACCCACCACGACCCGACTGCTGATGGTGCGTGATGGCACGCCTCGCTTCGAGCGCTCCGTCGCCGCCGCAGGCCACCAGTTGCTTGAGGATGTAGCCCGCAGCGTTGCCTTCTACCGCCGCATGGATCCCGAAGTCCGCGCCGTGCGCCTCCTGCTGGCCGCGCCCATGGCCGAGGCGGATGCCCTGGCCGCACGGCTGGGGGTGCAGCCGGAGGTGATTCACTCCACCCCCTTCGACTCGCTGGTGATCGAAGGTCTCGCCGTTGCGGAGGTGGAGCCATGACGACCCCCGCTCGGATGAAGGGCAATGGCAAGGCCCAGGGATCCCCGGTGCTCGACCTGCTGCGCGAGCGGCGAAGCACCCTCGGCATTGAAGCCATTTCTGCCACCCTGGCTCAGAGGAAAACCCTCCTGCAGCGAGGTGCCCTAATCGGGCTGATCCTGCTGGGCAGCATGTTCGGCCTCTGGACCCTGCTGCTGTTGCAGAGCGCCCTGTTGCGTAGCCAGATGGGTCAGCTTGAGCAGTTTGAGGGCCAGGCCGCCGAACTCCAAGCCCAGATCGCCGCGCGCAAGGAGAAACTGGGGGTCATTAAGACCACGAACCAGGAACTGGCCCAGGCCCTCACCTTGGGGCGCACGTCCTCAGCCCTGCTCACCGCCTTGCAGCTCAACACGCCCGTGGGGGTGCAGTTGCTCTCGGTGGATACAACCAATGATTTGCTGATCAAGGGCCAGGCCTTCGACCCCCTGGCCCTGGTGCGCATCAATGCCTTCCAGCTGCAGCTCCAGGGCCTGGCGTTCTTTGATCGCAAGGCGGTGCAGCTCACCAAGGTGGAGCGGCAGCCTGCCGTGGTTCCGGCCGCCCTCCGATCCGGCAACGGGCCGGAGCCAACTCCGGAAGCGGGTCCCTTGGCCTTTGAAATCAGGGCTCCTTTTGCCAGCCTCGATGCCGACCAACAGCTGGCCTTGCTGCAGCAACTCGGTTCCGATGGCATGGCGAGGCGCCTCAACTTGCTTCGGTCGGAGGGTCTGATGCCATGACCAATCTTCAGGAGGGTGGCTCCCATGTATCCGGCCTCTGGCTGCGGCGTTTCTGGCTGGGTCTTCCCATCGCTCTTGGGGGCCTCCTGGCCTTCCTGCTGCTGGCCACGGCTGTGCTGCCCCAGTGGCTGGCCCTGCAGCGTGACATGAAGCGACGCTCAGAGCTGGAAGCCTTGCGGGATCAGGTAGCCAGCAGCCGCCTGCAGCTCCAGGCCCTGGATGGTGCCGATGAAAAGGCCCAGGCCTTGCAGGCGAAGCTGTTCGAGATCGTGACCGGCAATGGCGACCTCTCCACCTTCATGGCGATGCTGGACCGCGAGGCCCAGCTCGCTGGGGTGCAACTCGACCTGTTTCAGCCCCAGCTACCCCCCCCTCCTGCCCAGCCTGGTGATCCCGCATCCGCCGCTCCGCCCGCGGCTCCGGCAACCGCCCCTGGTCGGCCTCCTGCCGGGGCCGCGGCACCTCCTACAGGCCAACCCGTTCAGCCCGGCCAGCCCCCTGCCCCGGTGATCGGTGAGATCAAGGGACTGCTCACCACCACGATCCTGCTGAACGCCCGGGGGCCTTACCCGGCCTTGGTGACTTTCCTGCGCCGGCTCGAACTGCTGAATGTGCTCGTGGTGCAGAGCGATCTCGTGCTCCAGTCCGAAAAGCCGGTGGCTACGGCCTCCGGATCGCCTCAGTCCAAGCAGCAGCCGGTGCTGATGAAGCTCCAGATCAAGCTCTACGGCCGTGAGGCCCCGCCCCCATCCCCGGCTGGTGCGACCGCCTCCGGGCGACCCAGGACCGTGGCGCCGCCTCCGGCCCCATCCCGTCCGGGAACCACCGCCCCAGCCCGCTGAATTCCGTGCCTCCCCTCCCTGCCCTTCGCGCTTCCCGATCCGTGTTCCGAACCGTTTCGCCGATCTGCACCGCTGGCGTGGCCGTCAGTTTGGTATGCGCTTCCGGGCTGGATCTCGCCCCGGCGCTGGCCCAGGTCCAGGGGGCGCCCACCGGCCCAACCCAGGCCTCGCCGCGCACGATTCCGATTTCGGCCCGCATCGCTCCGCTGGAACTGCGGGTGGATCGTCGCAGCGACGCCGTGGATGTGGTGATCAGTGGCGTGGGACCAGGACCCCAGCTGCAGCAGAGCAGCAACGGTGCTGTCTGGCTCGGCCGTCTCTACGTGGCCACTTCCACCGGCCTACGCCGAGGAACCCAGACGCTCTCGCTGCCGGAGGCGGGCTTCCAGTCGATCAGCCTCTCGGGGACTGGCAGCCAGTTCAACATCCAGGTGGCACCGGTGCCCGGCTTCCCCTTGGGGCGCCCATTGGTGAGTGCCGATGGCAATAACTTGATTCTCACCTTCGCCGCGGCGCCCCAAGCCTCGCAGCAGACCTTCAGCCGGGATCTCACCATCCCCGGCCGGGTGCCCCAGCCGGACATGGTGCCGCCCTTGCAGCCCCGGGCGGTGGCGCCGCCGGTGGGGGATATGGCGGTGGGATCGATCCTGATCGCGAATTCGGGATTTGTGAATGTGAGCGGTCCGCCGATCACGATGACCATGCAGAACGCCCCGGCGCGAACGGTGCTGATGAGCCTCAGCCGCATGGGTGGCTATGGCTTTGTGTATGTGAATGCCGATTCTTCAACCCAGCAAACCACGAGCGACCAAGCCTCCAGCCGTCCGATCTCGATTTCGTTCAAGAATGAGAATTATGCCCGGGCCCTCAATTCGGTGCTACTCGCCTCCGGCCTGCAGGGGAAGGTGGAAGGCAACACTCTGCTGGCCGGTCCGAATGTGCTGAGCAAGGGTTTCGGCGCCCAGCTTTCGAAGGTGTATCGGCTCAACCAGGTGGGGGCTAATTCCGCCGCCGATTACCTGGCCAACCTCGGAGCCCAGGTCACCAAGACCAACACGATCACCACGGCGGTCACCCAGGGCATCAGCCAGAACCAGGCGGTTGCCACCAGCCCGAGCAGCGCGACCACCCAGTCGAGCAGCTCCACCACCGTGGAGGCCTACGGGGCATCAACCGGTCCCCTACGGGGCCTTCAGGCCACCACCGATTCCCGCCTGTCCACGATCACCCTGGTGGGCAGCCCGGCGCTGGTGGCGGTGGCCGAAACCTACCTGAGGCAGCTGGATCTGCGCCAGCGACAGGTGGCGCTTTCGGTGAAGATTCTTGATGTTTCGCTGGATAATCAGAAGGAAATTGATAACAGCTTTACCTTCCGCTATGGAAACAATTTCATTGTGAACGACTCGGGTCAAATGCTGGGTGCGTTTGGTTCGCTCTTGCCGCCTACTGCCGATGCTTTTGGCCGTGGCTATCCCCAGGATGTCTCTTTTGAAATAGGTGCGGATGGCAAAATTACCGCCACAGCTCCTATCGGTTATAATGCAATGGGCGGTGCCAATCTTGGTCCGGAGTTTTATCCACCAAGAAATCAAGGAAGTCTTTTTGTTGATGCGACCAGGCGGAATCCGGGCCTTGCTTATCCACCCAATAATTTTTACAATTTTCTTAAGGCCAAGATCGAATCCACCTCGACCAAGGTGCTAGCCAGCCCCACTTTGATTCTGAGTGAGAACAGTGAGGAATTGCGAACCGGAGATGACCAGTTGGCCGTCAACATTCAGTCTCTATCCAATGGTGGCTCTGGTTCAGGCAGCTCTGGCGGATCTTCCGGCGGTGATGGTTCTTCGTCGGCTGCGATTGGTCGCACCAAGGCTAATGAATCTTATGTAACGGTGGGTGAGCAGGTGATCACCAATTACACCGTAACGACCGGAACCCAAGGGAATGGCAATTCTTGTCAGCCCCAGTTCGGCATCGCCGGGCTCACTTTCGGGGCCCGCGTTTCCAAGATTGATGACAATGGCTTCGTGACCTTCTCCATGTCGCCTGCAATTTCGGCAACGGTTCGTCAGTTCCCGGTGCAGGGTTGCGGTCCGATTGATATTCTCGCCATCCGGCGACTTGATACCGGCAGTGCGCGCGTCCGCGATGGCCAAACCCTCATCCTGACGGGCGTGATCTCCGATCGCGATACGGAGGCTGTGACCAAGTGGCCCATCTTGGGTGATATTCCAATCATCGGCCAATTCTTCCGCAACAGCGGCAGCAACCGCGCCAAGCGCGAACTGGTGATCCTGGTCACCCCCCGGATCATTGATGACACCCAGGGCGGCAGCTGGGGCTATGGCTATCAGCCCAGCACCCGCGATAGTCGTCGTTTTATGGGCACTAGCGCTGGTCAGTCCCCCTATTAACGCTCGCGAACACCTGGCCGCAAGGTGTAGTGGGTGGAACAAGACTTCTGATGGTGGCGGCTCAGGTTGATCGCGGTGTTAAGCATCTTATATCAGCTTAAATGAGACTTTCTCGTCCGTCACTGTAACGAACCCCGCCTTGACCATCTGCTCAATCACCGCTTGTATGTCTGGCTCTTCAATCTGCTTATAGAGGATAGCGTCGATTGCAGATTTCAGAGCAGACAGCGTGCGAGGCCTTGAGTTTCCAGACTTCAATCGATCAAGAACCAGGCCCATGCGCTCCTTCGGGGTCTTTGCTGTTGACGCTCGAATAATGGGAATTTCGCCAATCGTTTCACTCCGGACCGAAAACACCTTTCGCTCCCTTAAGTGCTCAATTAACGGATCAAAGCCCTTATCCTTAGATATGATATGAAAGAACGCATCTGGATCGGTTGCGCCAATTTGCCCAATGTAAAATGCAATATGAAAGTCTAGGGCGTTGGGGCCTGCACCAGATATCTTTATGTACTTTGCACGTTCACCAAGGTCTTGAATCGCAGAAACGGTCTCGAACGAGAGTCTTGTCTGCGCCTTTCCCACAAAGACGTATGCGACAAAGCCATCTCGATTTAGCAGCTCAAGCTGGCTAGGCTGAACACTCTCGTAGTCAATAAGGACATAATTAGTTCTCTTCATTTTGAAAGGCAAGAATAATGGGCGCTCTTGGACAACATGATCGCGCGGTCTACGCCATTGCCCTCATTTATCTCGTCATCTTGGAGCTTAACATCCTCACGTGCTGAGAAGGTTCACTGAGGATTAATGGAATGCCTAACGCTCCAGATCAGAAGCGGGCCATGACTTTGGCATAGGCGACGCCATTCGCTCCCGTCTTCTGAATCTTGATGTTAGGCCCCCTTCGCATCGCCAGTGGCGTGAGCTTCGACATATTCCTTGAGCACAGCATCCATACGAGCTTGCCAACCAGCTCCTGAAGCCCTGAAATAGTCAATCACTTCAGGACTGTATCGGATTGAAACTAGCTGCTTTTTGTTCGCCAACTTTGGACGACCGCGCAACACCCGAATGGGGACCATCGCGCTCATCTGCTCGTCTGTAAGCGGAAGGGCGTCAGGATCTGATTCTGCTGCCGCTGTAATCAACTGATCTTCCTCAAGTGTCGGCATCTTCAGGCTGATCTGCTTTGATGGCTTTGGCATAGTGATTGACCTCACGGCGATTGGCTCTGCGTAGGCTAATAATTCTTCTTGCCGGCTTGCGATCTACAAAGGCTACAAAACAGAGTATGTCTCCAAGTGGAGCCAAGGCAACCATCCTCACTTCACCATAGTCAGCCCGATCATCAATCCAGACGAGTGCTGCATCCCAACTGAGCTCAGCTGCGGCCGCCAAGGAGAGGCCGTGCTTGCTCAGATTGGCCGCGTCCTTGCCAGAGTCGAAATCGTACTGCACACTTTATCGTAGCTACGGAAAGACCGCCCGTCAACTTTGTCTCAACAAGCAGCCTTCAGGTGGGCCTAACGCTTATTGGATGGTTTCCGAGAACCACGGCGGCGCTCCTGCTTTTGTCCGATAACCACCTCTTTGTTGACAGCCCAATCTTAGCCACCGCAGCCAGTTCGTGGCAGATATGTTCGTTGGGAACAGTGGTTATCGGACCCGATATCTTCATGTAGCGGATGCTACGAACCACCCTGCGGGATGAAAGAGGGGTCGGTCCTGAAAGGCAGGCACGGCAGAAGCCATAGGCATAGGGCTGCGGATAAGTTAACCCTTGCTATTGATTCTATGCCGGACTTGGGAATGCCGGATTAAGTTCTACGGATGGAGCCCTTGATGGGGTGGACGTGCCTCGGGAGAAGGAATTGGCGCTCTCTTCAGCGGGTCACGCAGTCGTATTTGCCGCCACCATTTCACGGGCCTGTCCGACCCGAGCGACTACGCTCCCAGACGGGGCACCAGCACGCGCGAATGATCCAGGGCGTTCGCCCGAACCCGCTTCACCCGCGGCAGCGCTACCGCCCTTTCCCTTACCGCTCTGGCTCAGGAAGAGGGCGAAGCTGAAGGCCTCAATCTTGTTCCGGTTCTCCTATGTGTCCAACAACCATGTATGTCCAACAACCATGCCCGCCTGATCAGAACGCCAGCGGCACCAGGAACTTGACCGCCAGGGGGGCCAGGGCGCCCGCCATAGCGGCGGCCCCTTGAAGCAGCTGGCCGCCGAAGCCATTGCCGCCCGGAGGTTTGCCATTCGGTTTCACGAGGCCGCTGGCGGCCTTGCGGAGATCCTGGGCACCCTTGGTATCGCCTCCCTGCTCCAGCAGCACCGCGGCATGGTTGAGGTCCTGGGCGGCCAGTTGGTTCTGGCCCTGCTCCTGGCGGCTGATGCCCCGGGCTGCCCAGCTCACCGGGGCTTCGGGCTGGCGCTCGATCGCCTGGCTGAAGAAGGTTTCCGCTTCGGGAAAGCGACCTTCGGCGGCCGCCTTCACCCCGGCGTTGTGGAGCTGGGCATAGTTGAGCTGGTTGGGCTGAATCCCGATCGCCCCATCCCAATGGCTGCGACTCAGCGCTCCTTCATCGAGCTGGGCCGCGCTCAGATCGCTGCGGCGCAGATCCGTGCCCTCCAGTTGGGCGCCGCGCAGATCGGCGCCCCGGAGGGAAGCCCCCTGCAGGCTGGTGAAGCGGAGATCGGCGCCGCTGAGCACGGCGCCATCGAGCCGCGCCTGGCTGAGGTTGGCCCGCTGCAGGCGGGCGTTGCGCAGGTCGGCATCCCGCAGGTCCGCCTGCACCAGGTCAGCGTCCTGCAGCCGACATCCCTGGCAGGCCTTGTTCTGCAGCAGGCGGATCAAGTCGTCGCCGGAGGCGGCCTGGGCCCCCGGCGGCGTCAGCAGGGGCAGCCAGGAGAAGGCCAGCAGCAGCAGGGCCTGGGCCCCGCGGGATGGAAGGATCCCTCTCCCGGGGCTCCTTGCGGTGGTCGGGTTGGCTCCGGCCGGCGGGCCTGGGCGACGCATGGCCATCGATCCGCTGCTGCAGTGTTTCTGTTGTAGCCGCAGGCCGGCTGGGCAACTCAGGAGGTCGGCCGGCGCCGTGGCTGGCGCCGCAGGGCTCTTTCCAGTCCGCGACGGTGGCGGCGCAGACTGGCGCTCAGCAGCCGCGCTTCCCGCGCTGGCCGGGCGCCCTTGCCGTAACGCCAGAGCTGGTAGGGGGCGACCACGGCCCGCAGCAGGGCGCCGAGCTCGGGCTCGCTCTGCTCCAGGCGCGCGCTGAAGCCGCCCAGGGTTTCGCCCGCTTCGGGGATCACGCCCCGTTGGGCCAGGGCGGCCAGGGCCCGTTCCAGTTCCCGTCGCGGTGGATCCCCTTCGGGCCGCCTTCGCAGCCAGCCCAGCACGCTCACCGAGATCCCCAGTCCCCCGGTCACCGCCGCCAGCACCAGCACCCCCACCAGGTTCCTGCGCTCCCCGAGCAGCCTCTGCAGCAGGGCCTCCTGCCCCTCGCGATCGAAGCCCAGCCACCAGCGGCCCCAGGCCAGATCCAAGGCCCACCATTGCCGCTCCAGCCAGCCCACCGCGCCCCTTGCTGGGGCAGCGCGCAGGCCTCCGCTGCGGGCCGGCGCGATCCAGGTGGTGGGATCCACCCTCCGCCACCCTTCCTCCTCGACCCACACCTCACTCCAGGCGTGGGCGTTGTCCTGGCGGAGGTCGAGGTAGCCAGGGCCGCCGAGGGGCTGCACCCAGGTGCCGCCCTGATAGCCGCTCACGACCCGGGCCGGCACCCCCGCCGCCCGCATCAGGGCGGAGAAGGCGCTGGCGTAGTGGCCGCAGAAACCCTCCTGTCGTTCGAACAGGAAGGCATCGAGGGGGGCCAGCTTCGGCAGGGTGCCGGGGCTGCGGCTGTAGCGGAAGGGCCGGGAGCGGAACCAGGTTTCGGCCAGCGCCAGCCGGGCAGCCGGGGGCCCAGCCACCTGCCAGCTCCTGCCCAGGGCCTCCAGCTGCGGGTTCGTGCCGGCGGGCAGGCTCAGGTCCCTGGGACGGGGGATGTCGCGCCGCCAGCCCCCGTCCGTTCCCTGGCCGGGGCCCAGTCCGTAGAGCCTTCGCTGGGAGGCACGGCCGCTGTGCAGCAGCTCCCCGCGGCCGTTGATCCGCAGCTCTCGGCCCAGCGGCAGCGCCGAGCCGTCCCAGGGCACGGCCTCCAGTCCGCTGGCTTCGGCAACCCAGAGTTGCTGGGCCGTTGAAGACCCTGTGCCGGCCGGAGCCAGTCCACTCTCGGGGTCGGTGCGTGGCCGGGTGGGGCTGGTCTGCCAGCTCTCCCCATCGAAGCGGTCGTGCACGAGCACCCGCCAGTAGCGATCAGCCGCCGCCGGTGGCTGATCGCCTTCGAAGCTCACCCGGGCCGCGGGGTCCCCATTGGCGGCCAGGCTGGCGATGCTGCCCGGAGCGAGGCTTTCGCTCAGGCCCATCCGGGCTCCGCCCCGGCCGAGGTCGCTGAGGGGGGCGAAGGGGGCCAGGCGGGGCATCAGCACGAACAGGGCCAGGGCCATCGGCAGGGCACCCATGAGCACCTGCAGGCTGCGGCGCAGCAGCAACCGCCAGTCGGGTCCCTGGCCCGCCTCCAGGGCCAGCAGGCCGGCCAGGGCCAGGAACACCGCCAGCCCCTGGAGCAGGCTGGGCCCCAGATCGGTTTGCAGCGCCCCCAGAACCCCGGCGCACACCAGTTGCAGCAGGCCCACCAGCCGCCGTTCCGCCAGGCGTTTCGCCTCGAGCAGCTTCAGGCCCGCCAGAAGCGTGAGACCGATCGCCACCCAGCTCAGCACCAGGGCGGGTTGGAGCCCCAGCAGGCCCACGATCAGCAGTGCCTCCGCCAGCCATTGCAGACGGCGCGCCTCGGGGCTGGTGGCTTCGGGTGCAACCGCTGGGCGCCGCTCGCGGATGCGGCTGGCGGAGGAGGGGGGGCGGTCCATCACAGCGACCGGGGCGCCAGGGCCAGGGCCTCCAGGCACCGGTCCCGATGGCCGGGCCCCTGGCCCGGCGGGATGGTGGTGGGTCCCAGCACCAGGCCGTAGCTGGATCCCTCCCCATGCAGGCGCAGGATCGCCGCACTGAGGTGTTCCAGGGCCCGCTCCAGGGGGATCCCCGCGGCCGGAGTGAGCAGGGGGGCCTCCGCCAGAGGGGCCACGAATCGCTTGGCATGGGCTCCCCGGCCCTGGGCCAGCAGCTTCCAGGCCAGCCGCCCGGCCCCATCCTCGGGGCGGTGGGCCTGGAGATCGTGCCAGAGGTCTCCCCCACTCTCCCCCCGGGAGCTGGTGCGGGCCCCCTCCTCTGACTCGGCCGGTGCCGGGGCCCGGCCCACCGGCCCACTCCGGGGGGCCGGGATCACCAGCTGGGGTTCGGGGGGAGCCCAGCGGCTCCAGCACACGAATAGCCCCAGCGGCGCCGTGGTGAGCAGCCGCAGCGTCCCCGGCCGCACCCTTCCACGTTCCGGCGCTATCCAGGGCAGGCTGAGCAGGTGCTCACCCGGGGCCAGGCTGCGGGCGTCGTCTGGTTCGCCGCGGCCCAGCCGCAGCCGCAGGCCCTCGCAGCGACCCCGGCAGCGCAGCCGCAGCGGATAGGCCAGGGTGTCGCCCGCGAATCCCGCGGCCGGTTCGCCGCTCCGCAGCTCCAGCCCCTCCAGGTTGAAGTGGGTGAGGTGGAGGGTGAGCAGAAACAGGCCGAGCATCAGAAAGCTCAGCATCAGGGGCCCATTGCTCTCCAGCTGGATCGCCACCACCTGCAGCAGGCCGATGCCCGCCAGCCAGAGCAGCCCGAAGCGGGTGGGCACGATGTAGAGGTTGCGCATTCCCAGCTTCAGCGGCTCGCCCTGCTGGGTTGTTCCGAAGTTCATTGAGCGAACCGTCCTCAAGGCGCGGGTTTCAGCGAAGAAGCTGGATGCCTTCCCGCAAGGCGCGGCTGTAAGGGCCGGCTTCAGCCTGCCTCGCCAGGCCCAGGCCTCGTCCCCCATTGAGCCGGTGTTCACACACCGGCTCCAGCACCGCCAGCACGTCGTCGGGAATCACATGGTCGCGGCCCTCCAGCAACGACCAGGCCCGGGCGGCGGCCACCAGGGCCAGCCCGGCCCGGGGTGACAGCGGCAGGCCATCGCCCTGGGGGATCCGGCTCCGCTCCAGCAGGTCGAGCACGTTGTCCAGCAGGGCCGGACTGCAGTGTTGCCGCTCCGCCTGTTCCTGGAGGGCCAGCAGATCGGCAGGATCCAGGCTGGAGCCCACCGCTTCGGGCGGCTCACCTCTCCCCTCCAGCAGGGCCCGCTCCGCCTCCCGCCCCGGGAATCCCAGGCTCAGGCGCATCAGGAAGCGGTCGAGCTGGGATTCCGGCAGTGGGCTGGTGCCCCCCTGGTCGAGGCCGTTCTGGGTGGCGATCACCAGGAAGGGCCGCGGCAGCGGGTGGCTGGTGCCATCCACGCTCACCCGCCCCGCCGCCATCGCCTCGAGTAGGGCGCTCTGGGTGCGGGGGCTGGCGCGGTTGATCTCATCGGCCAGCAGCACCTGGCTGAACAGCGGACCGGGCTGGAAGTGGAACTGGAGATTGGTCTGGTCAAACACGTTGAGGCCCGTGAGGTCGGCGGGCAGCAGGTCGCTGGTGAAACTCACCCGCTTGAACTCCAGCCCGAAGCTGCGGGCCAGGGCTTCGGCCAGGGTGGTCTTGCCCACTCCGGGCAGGTCCTCGATCAGCAGGTGGCCCCGGGCCAGCAGGCAGGCCAGGGCCAGCCGCACCTGGCGTTCCTTGCCCAGCAGCACCCGGCCGATGCTCTGGATCACCGGCTGCAGGCTCGGAGACGACACCGGAGCGGTTTTGCGATTCCAACCAGATTGACCGATCCACGGCGCCGGGGCGACCCGTGGTAGGTCTGGGCCCCCCTGCGGACCTCGCCGCCGATGGCCGGGCCTCCGGCCGCCGATCCCCACGGCGGCAACCGCATCGCCATCGCCCGGCGGCTGGGCTGTCGGCCGGAGCAGCTGCTCGAGGCCAGCGCCTCGCTCGTTCCCTTCGGCCCGCCCGCCAGCCTGAGGCGGGCGCTGCGGCGGGCGGTGGGTGGGACAGAGGCTTCGCCGGGCCCGATCAGCGCCCTGGCGCCCCTGGTCTCGGGCCTGGCGGCGCTTCGGGTTCCCGGCGCCCCCCGGGCGGCTTCGTTCTCCCAGCTGCGCGATTACCCAGACCGCGACTACGGCGCCCTGCGGCAGGTGATCGCCGCCCACCACGGCCTGGAGCCTGCCGCCGTGCTGCCGGGCAATGGGGCCGCTGAACTGTTCACCTGGGCGGCCCGCGATGCCGCCGCCGCCGGCGTGAGCCTGCTGCCCAGCCCCGGCTTCGCGGACTACCGCCGCGCCCTGGCCTGCTGGGGAGGGCCCTGGGAGCTCCTGCCGCTGCCGCTGCGCTGGGGCAACGCCTTCCCGCAGCCCTTTCCCTTCGCTGCCGACACTCACCCCCCACATCCTGCTGCCGCTGAGAACTCAGCCACCGACCGATCGGCCCGCCACAGCCCCGACTCCGAAGCCGCTGGCAGCCTCTGGATCACCAACCCCCACAACCCCACCGGCCAGCTCTGGAGCCGCGCTTCGCTGGAGCCGCTGCTGGCGCGCTTCGCCCTGGTGATCGTCGATGAGGCCTTCCTCCCTTTGGTTCCCGGGGGGGAGGCCCAGTCGCTGATTCCGCTGCTGGCCGCCCACCCCAACCTCGTGGTGATCCGCAGCCTCACCAAGTTGTTCGCCATCGCCGGCCTGCGGCTCGGCTATGCCCTGGCCGATCCGGTGCGGTTGGCCCGTTGGGCCAGCTGGCGCGACCCCTGGCCCGTGAATGGCCTGGCGGCCTTGGCGGGGGAGGTGCTGCTGGGCGATGGCCCCGCCCTGGAGCGCTGGCTGGCGCGCGTGCAGGGCTGGGTGGCGGCGGAGGGGCCCTGGCTGGCCGAACAGCTCGCGGCGGTGGCTGGCCTGGTGCCGCTCCCCTCCGCCACCAACTTCCTGCTGGTGCGGGGGGAGCTGGGCGGCCAGCCGCTGTCGTTGGAGCCGCTGCGGTTGGCCCTGCAGGAGCGCCACCGGATCCTGGTGCGGGATTGCCGTTCGTTTGAGGGACTGGGGGAGAACTGGCTGCGGATCGCCCTGCTGGATGGCGCGGGCAACCGGCGGCTACTCAGGGCGATCCGGCGGGAAGGGCCCGGGGCTCGCCCACCAGGGTCGTGATCAGGTCGGCGAGGTGGCGGTCGGCGTCCCGCACCGCTAGCCGGGCCATTCCCTGGCGCAGCTCCACCAGCGGATCGGCGGTCTGATCGGTATGGCGCAGCCGAGGTCCCAGCAGCCGCCAGACCGCCTGGGCCAGGGCCGGCTCCTGCGGAGCGTGCTGCCACACGATCACAGCAGCCCCCTCGGCGGCGGCGGCGACGGCGTTGGCGTCCTGGTGGCGGTCGGCGGCGGCTGGGTAGGGCACCAGGATCGTGGGGGTGCCGGCCACCGCCAGTTCGCTGAGGCTGCCGGCGCCGGCGCGGCTGATCGCCAGGTCGGCGTGCTGCAGCAGGCCCGGCAGCTCATCGCTGAACGGTCGTTCCACCACGCCGGCGAGGTTCAAGCGGCCGGACTCGGGGTCGTTGCTGCCGGTGAGATGCACCACCCGGCAGCCGGCGGCGGCCAGCTCCGGGATCAGGGGGCGCACCATCCGGTTGAGGCCCACGGCCCCCTGGCTGCCCCCCATCACCAGCACCAGGGGCCCATCGCCTGCCGGCACCCAGGCCGGCAGGGGCGCGGGCTCCAGGAAGGTCTGGCGCACGGGGGTGCCGGTCACCATCGGGTGGCACTGGGGCAATCGCTCAGCGGCCTCCGGCAGCCCCACGGCCACGTGGCTGCAGAGGCGCCCCAGCAGCCGGGTCACCTTGCCCGGCACCGCGTTGCTTTCGTGCAGCACCACGGGAACGCCGCACCAGCGGGCCGCCAGGATGGCCGGAGCCGCGATGTAGCCGCCGCTGCTGAACACCGCATTCACCCTCTCGCGCCGGATCAGCCGGCGGATCGGCCGAGCGGCGAGGACCAGCTGGCTCAGGTTGATGAGCTTGCGCAGCCCCTTCCCCTGCAGCCCCCCGGCCCGCACCGTGTGGAGTGGATAGCGGCTCGGCACCAGCTGGGTTTCGAGCCGGTCCGGCACCCCCACCCACAACACCCGCCAGTCCGGGGGCAGGGCATCGGCCACGGCCAGGGCCGGGAAGAGGTGGCCACCCGTGCCGCTGGCGGCGATCAGGAGCGTGGGCATGGTGGCGGCGCCTGGCGCGCCTAACTTAAAAGGCAGCATCAGGCCCGATCCGGCCACCCCCGGGCCGCCCTGCGGCTCCGCTCCGGTTCCATACCCTTCCGCCTCCCGTTCCGATGCCCTGTCGCCCGCCGTCCCGCTCCCGTTCCGCCCTGCTGCTGGCTGGACTGATGGCCGGTCTCGGGGTTCCGGTTCTGGCCCTCGTCGCCCCCGCGGGGGCAGCGGTGCCCCAGGGGACTCCGGCCCCTTCAGCCGTGCTGCTCCAGGCCCTGGAGAGCGCCCTCAATGCCCGGGATGACGCTGCCCTCGTCGCCCTGCTCAAGTCCGGCCCGGGCCTCGATCCCGCGGAGCTGCGTCAGCGCCGCCAGCTGTTGCGGCAGCAGTTCCCGGATGCCACCTGGCAGGTGCGGGCCGGCACACCCCTCCAAGACGGCCGCGGCACCGTGAATCTGCAGGTGAGCGGCACCCGCGTGCTGGCGGGCAGCACCTATCGCCTCGATGCCCAGCAGACCATGGTGCTCCTGAGCGACGGCAGCCATCTCGCCGGCCAGACCCTGCTGACCGAGTCGTCCCTGTTGCGCAGTGGTGAGAAGGCTCTACCGGTGCTGCTGCAGATTCCCGACGCGGTGCTCACCGGCCAGCGCTACGACGTGGATCTGATCGTCGACGAGCCCCTCAATGGCGCCTTGGTGGCGGGCGGGATCGCCGCCGTTTCGCTCCAGCAGGTGGCCGCCATGGAAAGCCCCTCGCTCGAGCTCGGTGCCCTCGGCGGCGGCGGGCTGTTCAAGACCGTGCGGGCTCCCCAGACCCCCGGATCCCAGACCTGGGCGATGCTGCTGGTGCATCCCCAGGGGGTGGTGAGCGCCACCAAGCGGGTGCGGGTGGTGGCGGATCGGCGGGCCCTCGATCCCTGATCACCCCCCAGGCCCCCATGGCCCGCCCCCGACGCATCTGGGTTCTTGATGATGATCCCGAGCTGCGCACCATGCTCGCGGGCTATCTCACGGAACAGGGCTATGCCGTGCGCGCCCTCGCCGATGGCGAGCAGCTGAGGGCTCGCCTTGAGGGGCACCTGGGCGGAGAGCGCCCCGACCTGCTGGTGCTCGACCTGATGCTGCCGGGCAGCGACGGCCTCAGCCTGCTGCGGCGCTTGCGCGACGACGGCGACGACCTGCCGGTGCTGTTGCTCTCGGCCCGCGCCGATGGTGTGGATCGCATCATCGGGCTGGAGCAGGGCGCCGATGACTACCTGGCCAAGCCGTTTCTGCCCCGCGAGCTCACCGCCCGGATCGAGGCGGTGCTGCGCCGCCGCCAGCCCACGCCGCCCGGATCGCCCCGCCCCGGCGCCGAGCCGATTCTCTTCGGCGACTGCAGGCTCGATCCGGTGGGTCGCCGCCTTGAGCGGGCTGGGGTGCCGGTGGTCATCACCGGCGGTGAATATGCCCTGCTGGAGGCCTTTGCGGCCCATCCGCACCGGCCCCTGTCGCGGGAGCGGCTGATCGAGCTGGCCCGCGGACCCGACAGCGAGACCGATTGCCGCAGCATGGATGTGCAGGTGTCGCGGCTGCGGCGGTTGATCGAACCCGATCCCGGCCGCCCCCGCTATGTGCAGACCGTGTGGGGTTACGGCTACGTGTTCGTTCCCGATGGTCAACCCCGCCGTGGCTGATTCAGCGGGCTCCGTCCGACCAGACGTTCAGGCGGCCGCCCGCGCCCTGGCCTATGGGCTGATCGCTCTCGGACTGGGCGCCCTGGTGCTGGCGCTGCTCCAGTTGCTGGTGGGCCGGCGCCTGGTGGAGCAGCGCCAGCAGCAGCTGGCGGCTGATGTGGCGTCCAAGGTGTTGCTGGCGGAGGTGGCCCTGGAGCGGTTCACCCCCGCCGCCTTGGCGGAGATCGCCGGCCTGCGGCTGGCGGTGGGCTCCGTGCCCGAGCCGGTGGCCTCCGGGACAGCCCCGGATGGGGCGCCGCCGTTCCCCCCCCGTGCGCCGGATCTCCTGCTGCGCCGCCAGGCGTTCGATCTGCAGCGCTTGCTCTGCCTCCGCCTCAGCCCATGCCCGCTGGTGCGGCCGTCAGTCGAGGCCCCTCGCGGTGTGTGGGTGCGGATGGCTTCCCCAAGCGAAGGCGCCCCACCGGATGCCGCTCCCCTCGAGACCGTGTGGCTGTTCGCCCCCCTGCCGCCGCTGCCGGGCTGGCCACCCGATCCGCTGCTGCTGGGGCTGGCCCTAGGGAGCGGTGGCCTGGGTACCGGTCTGCTTTATCTCGCCCTGGAGGTACACCGCCCCCTGAGGCGGCTGGAGCTGGCCCTGGCTGAGGTGCGTTTCGACCAGCCCGGCACCCTTCCCCTGCCGGCCGGGGGCAGCGCGGCCGTGCGCAGCCTCACCGCCCGCTTCAACGGGATGGTGGAGCGGCTGGAGCGGAGCGGGCGTGAACGCGCCACCATGCTCGCCGGCATGGCCCACGACCTGCGCTCCCCCCTCACCCGCCTGCGCCTGCGCCTCGATTTGGCTGCCTCCGCCCAAGCTCTGACGCAGGCGGATCACCACCGCAACGCCTCCGACCTGAACGCTCTGGAGCGGATCACCCATCAGTTCCTGTTGTTTGCCGGTGCGGAGCAGTCCGAGCCGGCGGTTGTGGTGCCCCTCCACGACCTCTTGGCCGAGGTCGCCGCCCTGGTGGGAGAGGTGCCGCTGGAGCTGGATCTCCAGCCCCTGGAGAGGCGGGTGCGGCCCACGGCCCTGGCCCGGGCGGTGGGCAACCTGCTGGAGAACGCCCTCCAGTACGGGACGCCACCCCTGCGGCTGGTGCTGCGCGCCGCCGAGCCCGATCCGCACGGTTTTGTGATCGAGGTGTGGGATCGGGGGGACGGTATCGCCGCGGCGGCCTGGCCGATCGCCCTGGAGCCCTTTCAGCGGCTGGATGTCGCCCGGGGTGGTCAGGGTCATTGCGGCCTGGGCCTGGCCATCGCCGACCGCATCGCCCGCCTGCACGGCGGTGCTCTGCGCCGGCTGGAGGGAGAGGGGGGATTCGGGGTGGCGCTCACGGGCCGCTCCCTGCCCTCCCCGGATCCGACCCAGCCAGCTCAGGCCCTAGCCGATTGAAGCCGCCACGGCTGCCGGTCACATCCAGTCGCCGGTCACATCCAGTCACAGATGGCTCCGGCTCCGGTCACAGAACGGTGGCATCCGTTGCCCACCATGACGAGGACCCCAGGCCTACAAGCCTCCCCTTCATGGCACCCATCACTCCCTGGCAACGCCCCCTGATCGCCGCAGCCCTGCTGCTGGGGCTGGGAACCGCCGTTCAGGCCCAGCCCACCGTTCCCTCGAAGCCCAGGGGCGAGGGTCCCCGGCTCACCGAGGCCCAGCGACTGAAGATGTTCCCCGAAACCCGCACTCTTGCTGCTCAGGATCACCGAGCTCGCATCGCCATCCTCCAGCAGGGGGAGCGCTGCATCAGCGCCGCCACCAATGGCGATGGCCTGCGCAACTGCATGCGCCAGGAGCGTGATGCGCTCCAGAACCAGCGCCAGCAGCATCGCAATGCCCTGCGCCAGATGTTCGTGCGCAACGGCATTCCTGTTCCAGATTGGAGCCAGCGCAAGGGCAGCCCCTCCCCCCGGCCAGCTGGGGGCATCCAGTCCTCCTGATCACTACGGCTGGGACGCCGCCAGCGGGATCAGCCGCATCGGCAGGCTCTGCGGATCGCTCAGTCCGCTGGTGGGGGTGATCTCCTGACCCCGGACCCAGCGCAGCAGGAGGGCCCTTAGGGGGCCGCCGTTGCTGCTGGCATCGGCGGGCAGGTTGAAGTGGGTGCCCCCTTCCACCAGCACCAGTTCATGACGGCCTCGCGGGTAAGCATCGAAAGGGTGCAGGGCCTCGGGCCGGGTGGGCACCACGAAGTCGCGGCTGCCGCTCACCAGCAGCACCGGCACCCTCAAATCCACCAATCCGGCGGCGAAAACCAAACCCTGGGGTGGACTGATCGCCGCCACCCGCGCGATGCGGGCATCGGCCAGCGAAGACTCGGTGGCGGCAGGCAGGAAACTGCACTGCAGCACCCAGCTGATATTGCGGAGGGGGCTGCTAACGCTGGCGCAGTCTTTCCAGAGGGCGGTGGGCAGGCTGCGGGCCCCTGCCAGCTGCAGGGCGGTGGTGCCGCCCCAGGAATGGCCGATGAAGGTCACGTCGCGGGCTCGCACCCCTTCACCTCCCGGGAGGCTGCCAGCATCCAGGGCATCGAGCAGGGCCCGCACGTCGTGGGGACGCCGCAGGAATTCCTTTGGATCCGGTGGCGCGGCCTTGCCCGCCAGCATGTCGGCCTGTTGGCTGATGTCGCTGCCGGGGTGCCTAGGCAGGAACACCGGTGCACCATGGCTGGCCAGGTGCTGGGCCCAGCCGAGGAAGCTGGCGGGCGAATCCCAGAGTCCGTGGGAGATCACCACCGGCGGCAGGGTGGGGGTCCCGGTGGGTCGCACCACGGTGACCTCAAGCGGTGCACCGGTGTAGGTCTCCGGGATCGTGCTCACCCTGGTCTGGATCGGGAATGGACCCCGTCCCAGGGCGGCCTGGCTCGCGGGTGGCAGCTTCGGATAGGTGAGCACCAACCGGTCCAGCTCTCGTTGTTGGCGTTCGATCCGCCGCAACTGGGGCACGGCTCGATCCAGCCGGATCGTGATCTGGCGCCCCGGAATCTCCCGCAGCAGGTTCAGTAGCGTGGATTTCTGGCCTGAGGCCTTCAGCCGGATCAGGGCCGTACGGATCGGTTCGGGGTCCACGAGGCCCCGCTGGCCGGGATCCACCTCGATCAGTTGCTTGAGCAGCACCTCCATCTGCTGCACCATCGGACTGCTCTGGTAGTCCTGCTGGGGCAGGGGGTAGTTCACGAGATCATGGATGGCAGCGGCGAAGTTGCCATCCGTGGCCCGGTTCAGTTCGGCGAGGTCACTGTTGCCGGCCCAGAGAGCATCGGGGCTAGCCAGTTCCGAAACCCGGGCCGAGAGGGTGTCATCCAGCAGGGGGAGCCGCAGCTTCAGCACCTCAATCGCCCGGGCCGGCTGAAGATTCATGCCGATGCTGCAGCCGGCCAGCAGGGCCAGTCCAACTGTGCTCCCGCCAAGTCGAAAGCCAAATGCCTGGAGCCGGGCGGCCAGGGACCGGGGAATCAGCGATCGCAGGTGCAAGGCCGAAGAGCGAGGGGAGAGAGGGGCCTTGCTGGGGGGTGAAGGTCGCATCGGCGTCGGCGCCTGATGATCTGCGCCTGATGCGAATTAGAAACGTTGACCTGAGCTTTATCCAGGCCCCATGCAGCATTTCAGCCCTATCAGCTTATCAGCAGTGGCTGAACAGCTCTGCCCTCCGAGCCAGCCCTGATCACGGGAGCTGGATCGGAGGGCCGCCGGAGCGCAGGAAGCGCTCGTCTGGCAAAATCGGCGCCTCGTCACCGACCCCTCTCCCGACCCCTTTCCGATGCTGAGTTCGGCCAATCCCAGGGCCCTCAGGGCGTGGATCATCCGTTGGCCAGCCGTGGCGTTGCTCGCCTTCCTTGCCGCTCTGCCGGGCCAGGCCCGCCCCCGGGTTGCGCCCGGCGTTCCCCGCGCTCCAGCTGCGGCCTATGGCTTTGCGGAGCTGCATCCCGCCTGGTTGCTCGGCAGTTACTGGGTCGGAAGGCCCTGGCCCTGGGGCTGGTATCGGGCCACGCCAGCCACTTGGTCGGTGGAAGGGCTCGCTTCGGGGGCGGCCATCACCGAGGCCGTGAATGGTGCCCTGGCCCAGCGGCAGCCTGCGATTGAGGTGCCAGGCACCAGCAGCTGGCTCAACTTCGCCTCCGTGGAGGCCCTGCCCAATGGCCGCATCAGCTTCTATTTCCGCAAAGCAGGAGTGGTGCAGCGGGGGGTGGGTGAATGCCAGCTGGGCCTGCTCAACGGGCGGCCGGCGAGTGGTCTTGGGGCGCACATGCTCAATGCCGCCTGCGTGGTGGCCTACGGCCGCGGCGCCTGAGTCCTCCCCAGGCACCGCGGCTTAGCCCGGTGAGGCCCGGGGCCCGATCAGGCCTCATCCAGCGCCGCCACGCCGGGCAACACCTTGCCTTCAAGCAGCTCCAGGCTGGCGCCGCCGCCGGTGGAGATGTGGCTCATTTGCTCGGCCACGCCCACCTTCTCCACGGCGGCCACGGAATCACCGCCGCCGATGATCGTGGTCGTGCCCGTGGCGCTGAGCTGGGCGAGGGTGTGGGCGATGGCGTTGGTGCCGGCGGCGAATTTGTCGAACTCGAACACCCCCATCGGGCCGTTCCAGATCACGGTCTTGCAGTCGGCCAGGGCGTCCTGGAACAGCTTCACTGAATCGGGGCCGATGTCGAGCCCCATCCAGCCATCGGGGATGTTTTCCACCTTGGCGATCTGGCTGTTGGCATCGGGGGCGAAGTTATCGGCCAGCACCACATCGGTGGGCAGCAGGAATTGCACCCCTTTGGCGGCCGCCTTGGCTTCGAGTTCGCGGGCCAGATCGAGCTTGTCTTCCTCCACCAGGCTCTTGCCAACCGCCAGGCCACGGGCCTTGTAGAAGGTGAAGATCATGCCGCCGCCCACAAGGATCTTGTCGCACTTGTCGATCAGGGCCTCAAGCACGCCGATCTTGCTGCTCACCTTGGAGCCGCCCACGATCGCCGCCAGGGGACGCTTGGGTTCATCGATCGCGCCCTGCAGGTACTGGAGTTCCTTCTCCATCAGGTAGCCCGCCACGCTGGGCCGCAGGAATTTGGTCACCCCCTCGGTGGAGGCGTGGGCCCGGTGGGCGGCACCGAAGGCGTCGTTCACATACACGTCGGCCAGGGCCGCCAGCTTCTCGGCAAAAGCCGGATCGTTCTTTTCCTCCTCGGCGAAGAAGCGCACGTTCTCCAGCAGCACCACGCCGCCATCGGCCAGGGCCGCCACCTTGGCCTCGGCGTCGGGGCCGATGCAGCTGTCGGTCTTGACCACGGGGGCGCCCAGCAGGTCGCTGAGGCGGGCCGCCACGGCGGTGAGGCGCATCGCTTCGTTCACCTGGCCCTTGGGGCGGCCGAAGTGGGCGGCCAGCAGCACCCGGGCGCCCTTGCCGCTGAGATCGGTGATCGTGGGCAGGGCGGCGCGGATGCGGGTGTCGTCGGTGATGGCGCCGGCGTCATCGAGGGGCACGTTGAAGTCGACCCGCACCAGAACGCGCTTGCCGCGGAGTTCATCGGCGCTGAGGCTGGCCAGGGAACGCTTCGCCATGGATACGGGTAGGGAAAGGCGCGGCGAGAATAGCCCCCAGAGGATCCCTTCCCCCTGTCGGAGCTCGCGCCCGCGGACCGGGCTGTTGCTAGGACGTGGGGGCCGCCGTGTCCGCCATGTTCGAGACCGTTCTCTTTCCCATCGACCAGAGCCGCCAGACGATGGAAACGGCTGCGGTGGCCCTGGAGCTGGCCAAGACCCACGGCAGCCGGTTGGTGGTGCTGTCGGTGGTGGAGGCCGAGGAGGGCGCCATGCACAACGCAGCGGCCGTGGCCAAGCTGCTGGAGCAGGCGCGAGCCAGCTTCGAGCAGGCGGGCGTTCCCTGCGAGATGCTTGAAAGAGAGGGCAAGCCCGCCTTCGTGATCGGCGATGTGGCCGATGAGATCAATGCCGATGTGATCGTGATGGGCACCCGGGGCATCAGCCTCGAGAGCAGCGAGCCCAGCACCGCCGCCCGGGTGATTCAGCTGGCTCCCTGCCCGGTGCTGGTGGTGCCCTGATGGTGGACCCGCAGGTGGGGGATCCGGAGGGCACGCCGCCTCGTCCCGCCCCGGAGGATCTGCCGCTCCCCTCGCCCGACGTGGAAGGCGATCATGTCGCGGCGTTGGTGGCCCGGCAGGAGGACCTGGCCCGGGTGCAGATGGCTGGGGCCCTGAGCAGCGCAGCTCCGGCGATTCAGTGGTATCCGGGTCATATCGCCAAGGCCGAGAAGGCCCTCGCCGAGAACCTCGCCAAAGTGGATCTGGTGATCGAGGTGCGGGATGCCCGCATTCCGCTGGCCACCGGCCACCCCCGCCTACGCCGTTGGATCGGCACCAAGCCCCACCTGCTGGTGCTCAACCGGCGCGACATGGTGACGCCCGCCGCCCGCCAGGCCTGGGACGCCTGGTTCCGCAGCCAGGGGCAGACCCCTTGGTGGTGCGATGCCAAGGCCGGCACGGGGGTGAAGCAGCTGCAGCAGGCGGCGATCCGGGCCGGGGAGGCCCTCAATGCCCGCCGCCGGGGCCGGGGCATGAAACCGCGGCCGGTTCGGGCCCTGATGCTCGGCTTCCCGAATGTGGGCAAGTCGGCGCTGATCAACCGGCTGGTGCGCCAGAAGGTGGTGGAGAGCGCCCGCAAGGCCGGTGTCACCCGCAGCCTGCGCTGGGTGCGGCTGGGCCAGGACCTCGACCTGCTCGATGCCCCCGGCGTGCTCCCCCCCCGGCTCGACAACCAGCAGGCAGCCCTGCGCCTGGCCCTCTGCGACGACATCGGCCAGGCCGCCTACGACACCGAGGCGGTGGCCCTGGCCTTTGTGCGCTTGCTGGCGGCCCTGGAGCCCCTGGATGCCGCCGGGGTCGAGCCCCGGCTGCTGGAGCGGCGCTACGGCATGGCCCTAACCCCGTTGCCGGATGCGATCGGGGCCGCCGCCGTTGCAGCAGAGGGTGGCCTGCGCTTTCCGGAGTCTTCGCTGTTGATGCCGTCTCAGGCTCCGGCGATGCCAGTCTCACCCGATGCCCATGCCTGGTTGGCGGCCGCGGCAGCTCGGCACACCAGCGGCGACACGCTGCGGATGGCCCAGAGAGTGCTCGATGATTTCCGGCGTTCCCTGCTGGGACCGATCGCCCTGGAGCTGCCCGCCGCCCCTGCTTCAGGCGCTCACCGCTCGGGCGATCAGCACCGTGAGCATCAGGATCGCCAGGAGCACCTGGAGAGCCATAAATAGCTTGGCGGGTCTTGAGATCGGCACCTCGCTGGTGGGTCCGTAGGTGGAGTTCACGTTGAGCGAGATGAATAGGTAATCGATCAGGTGGGGCACCGGCGGGGCTTCGCCATCACGGCTGGGCCACACGAAGGCTCCCCCGGGTGTGACGACATCGAGGAAGATATAGATGAACATGAACACAATCACGCTTTCCATGTACACCGCTGCCACGTCCCACAGATTGGCTAGTCCGCCCCCTTGCACGGCGCTGGATGTCATCACCATCGCGATCACATTGGCCACCACCTGCACCATTGAGATCACCAGATAGGTGAGCGACCAGACGAACAGGTGCTGGTGCCGCGAGCGGTAGAGCGCGATCGTCAGGCCCATGGTCACGATGATGAAGGCCAGCGTGCTGATCCGCTCCAGGCTGCTGAGCAGGGGATTGAAGCTTTGAGCCACCCTGTGGTGGGCTTCGATTCGGTGCACCAGCAGGGCATCCATCACCCACACCAAGGTGGTGGCGATGATCACCAGCAGCCGGCCTCGGCCGTGGGTGAGGCGCTGCCGCAGGGCTGCGGCGGGGCTGAGCTCGGTGGTGGCATCCGGGGAGCTGGGTTCAGGGATGGTCGGCATCAGCGGCAGGTGAGGAGGCACTGTGTTCAGCGCCGCATGGTCTGGTGGAAGCGTCCCAGGATCAGGCCGATCAGCATGGCCCCATCGAGCTGCCCGAGGATCGCGATCCCCAGGCAGCAGACCCGGCTGCCCAGATCGCCTGGGCGGCCGCGGAGGCTCCGTGCCCTACCCCAGCCACAAGCCACCGGCGGAGCGGGAGGCCCGGGCCCTGCTCGCCTAGCTGAGTACCGCCGATAAGCTCGACCTGCGGCGCCAACTGGGCGGCGGCGGTGTGCATGAACCGGTTCTGAACCTGGCGGGAGCCTTGTCGGCCCCCAGGCCCTGATGACAACCCCACTCACCACAACCTCGCTAACTCCGGCGATCAAGCACTGGCGACGGGTGAAGCGTCAGGTGAGCCGTAGAGCCGTTCTAGCTTTCGCCTCAACTCGGGGATGGCATCGAGGGGGCAGATCGATTCATCGCCCACATTGTTGAGGCGCGCGACATCGGCGGGGCCGATCTTGGCGAGGTCTTGAAACCACAAGCGAGGTGAACGGCAGTCCTGCCCAATACCAATGTTGGATGATCAAGCAAGCCTTCAAGCGCCCTCCTCTCTTCCCATCGGCCGCTCGCCCATCAGGGTGAGGTAGGCCTGGAGTCGGGCTCGGTTGCTGGCGCTGGGATCGAGCTGGACTCGGGCGGAAAGCAGAGCGCATCGATCGAGTCGAGCAGTTGCCTGCCTCTGGTATTCTCTTCCCTCAGCTGCTCGGTTTCTTTCTCGATCCGCTCGCTGTCTTTCCTGATCAGCTCTGAATCGTTCCTCACTCGCAAAATATCCTTCTCGATCTGATTTGTTTCGTTCTCGAGCTGCTTCATCCGCCATTCGTGCTGCATCTTGCGCCACTCGTAGTCGGGATCCCGACGCCAGTTGAGCATCGACAAAAACTGTCGCCAGCGAGGCAACGATGCAAAGAATTCCCCACTGTTGCTGGAGTTCGATCGTGCGGCCGAATGCGGTGATGTGGTCATAGGAAGAAAAAAGGGCAATCAGGCCGAGGGCGATACCGCCGAGCACCTGGAGCACGCCGAGGCGATCGAGGCCCAGCGAGCGGCGGGGTTGTGCTGTTGATTTTGGTGGATCTGGTTGCTCCTGGTTGCTGTCCGGCGGCTGGGCTGCGGTTGGGGATCGCGACACGGCATCCGGGGGTGTGGCGTTGGCGGGTGGGGCCCTGCGACAGGGCCCAGGAAATCAATGCCACCACCTGTCACTGCGGCTACTGCCTGTCCCGAGGGTTGGGAAGATCGAGGCGTCGGACAAGCGGATTGCCACGTCTGGCCGCTGCCAGGCGGGATGGCGCTGGCACCCCCTATTCCTCCAGCAGCGCTCTGTCGGCTTCCTCGTCCCTGGCGATGGCCGCGTGCGCCTGATCGCGCAGGGTGGTGTAGAGCCGCCTGGCGGGATGGCCGGGAGAGAGGCGATCGTGCAACTGCTGGGCCTCCGCAGCTATGGCCACATCTTCGGGGCTGGGCTCACCGAAGGAGCGAGAGCGGAGGGGTAGACGCACCGCCGCCGCCAGGCCTGCCACGAGCCAGTCGCTGCTCGTGCGGTCCACGGCGGCGGCGGCGAGCAGCAGCTCGCTCACGAAGGTGTGCTGCTCCAGGGGAAAGCGCTCCGGTGCCTCGGCCAACAGGGCGGCCAAGAGTTGCAGGTGCTTCAAGCGGGGCTGAGGGGCGTTTTGCCACCAGCTCCAAAGGATGGTGGTGAGCTGCGGTTCGCGCCAGCCGAACAGGCAGGCGACGAGGTTCGCCCAGGCGGCGCCGAATGCGGCCTGATCCGCGCGGGGCAAGCCCCAATCCAGGCAGGCGCTGAGCAGTGCCGGACCTTGCGGCAGCTCCAGAAGATCCATGGAGTCGCTGGGGTGGTGTTGATGCCAAAGCGGAAGGAAGAAGTGTGCCGGCTCTTCCAGGCAACGCTCCAGCCGGGTCTTGGCAAGGTTCACCACCAGCTCAGGCCAGCGCGGGGCGAACCGCTTGAGGAAGTCACGCAGGTGGTGATCATCCAGGTTGGCGGGCGCCTGCAACAGCCGCAGGAGCCGTTCGGCATCGGCCGGGCTGATCTGCTCCAGCGGGATGCCAAGCTCATCATCCCCCAGCCAACTCAGGATCTCGGCGGTTGCGTGGGACCGCTGGTTGTTGGACGACAGCAGATCGGGATGCGCTGAGGTGATCAGGTCGATCGCCAGCTGGGGCTCTGGCCGAACCAGCCGCATCACGATGTGTGGCAGTTGGCTCAGGGTTTCGGGATCATCGCTGCAAAAGATGGGCTCCAGCCGTGCCCGATCCTGGGGCAGGAGTGCACGACTCTCAAAGCCAACCTGGGCATAGGCGGCGGCGATCAGCCGTCTGTGGTTGTCGTCTTGGGTCGGGGAGTTCTCGATCCAGGCATGGGCCTGCAAGGGCGCCGTGCTGAGCACGATCGCCAAGGCGTGCGGGGCAAAGGCGGCCAGGGGGGCGGAGGGATCGGAGCGTGTCAGGGCGAGGAGGGCCCAGGCATGCCCCTGGTGGCGAGAGAGCAGAATGTCGATGAATGGTTTGGCCCTTTGTTGCCAGCCTTGAGGGGTGTAGGCAGCGATCTCTGCCATGGCGGCGTTGATCTCCTGCACCAGCGCTTTGGAATCCGGCTGCTCCCGTTCGAGAACGGTCGCCAAGCTTTCGTGCAGGCGGATGCGAACCTGTTCTTTGCGATTCCAGGTGAGATAGCACCAGCCATCCATCAGATGGCGGCAGAGCCGGGTGGGCAGATCCCGATCCAATCGGTCCAGCACGGCGGCGGCCGCTGAGTTCAAAACAGGGTTTGGCAGATGCCCGTTGGTGTGGAAGGAATAACGAGCCACGGACTGAGCGACGCGAACCAGAACCGGCGCCGGCAGATTATGCAGATCAAGCATCGCGTTTAGGCGCTGCAGGGTGTCCTGGAATTCCTCCGTCCAGGACGCCTTTTCGGGATCAGAAAGTGGTAGCTCTGGCCATCCATCTGGATAGCGCACGGCGTGTTCGAGCAGGTCTGCAGCGGCGAAGGCCTGGCGCCGGTTGGCGCTGCTGAGGCTATTCAGAATCGCGTCAATCACCTGCCTCCTCAAGGGGCGGACCGCCGCAGGGTTGACGCGATAGACCTGCGTCACGATCTCCATGGGCCGCCCAGGTTTGCTTTGGAGGTGGTCCGCTGTGGTGATCAACGCCCCTTTGAGGATGTCGAAGGGCGTGGAGATGCCGGTCCAGCTTTCCGCTGCGGGGAGCAGCTGCAGCGCGAAGGCCACCACCGCCTTCACGTCATGCTGGGAGTGGAGAACCACGGGCCGGGCCAACTCCTGCAGCACGCGCAGTGGGTGGTTGGGGTGATGCTGGGTGTCGCGGCTATCCGATCGGGCCAGCCCCCAGAGCAGCTCACAAGCGCTCTGCAGCTCTTCTCCTGAGGAGACAGCCCCTTTGATTAAACGACAGACTTCGGGATGGTAACCCTGGCCGGTCGCGATCCAACGCCGGGCGAGGAACATGGCGCATTGGGGCTGATAGAACGCTGCGGCGATAGCGGCATTCAGCAGGCTTGGTTGAGACCAGATTGTCCTATCGATCAGGCTCCAGAGGTATTGCAGCCGCGGCTGGCGAACCACGGTTTGCACCCGCAGCCGCCAATCCAGCCGGGAAAGATTGAACAGCAGCTGGCCTTTGTAGCGGTGATCGGCGCGATGAAAGATCTGCTCGGGGTAGGTGTTGAAGGCGCCCTGGGCGGTGATGCAAGATTCAACGATCAGGGCATCGGCCAACAGATCGGGCGAGAGGCTGTAACGGGGACCTCGTTGTACCAGCACACCCGATAGCAATAGGGATTTGGTCAGCCGAGTGGCCTCAGGGGTCTGAATCTGGTGCAGGCTCTCCAGGAGATCCAACACGCCAGCGGCATCGGGATCGAGGGGTTGGAGCAAGGCAAACAACAACAGCAGACCCCGCACACGATCCGCATCTGGACTGCCACCGGCGCCATCACCAACGCTGGTGCTGATCATTCGGATATAGCGAGACCAGACAGTGGCTTGAAAGGCCTGGGAGGAGGCGAACTTGCGGGGATCCAGCCCCTCCCGGGCCACCAGCTGGGCCCCAATCACCAAGGCCAAGGGGCTGTCTTGGCAGAGGCCGCCAATAAATCGCGCCAGGCGCTGATCACCACCGTGACGAGCCAGAACCTGGCGAGCCAACGCTTCGGCATCATCCTGGCTGGGCCGCTCCAGGGTGATCGCTTGGTAGGCGACCCCATTCAGATTGAACTGGGCCAAGCTTGTTTCAATCGCAGGAGCCTTAGCTGGGTGGCAAGCGAACAGCAACCGCGCATTTGCTTTCTGAAGAAGGTGGCGGCAGAGGGGATCCAGACTCTCAAGATCCTGGGCGTCATCCACAACCATCAGCGTGTCTACTCGCCCCAGTTGTGCCAGGTCTGCGGTATCCAGGCTCTGGCCACAAGCGATCACAATCCGGGTCTCGGGCTGGCTGCGTTGGATCTGATCAAGGCCATCGATCAACAAGCGGCTTTTGCCTTCACCAGGCCCGCCAATCAGGCCAATCACCTTTACGGACTGATCTGCCAAGGCCTCGTGAAGCCGTAGACGCTCGGCACTGCGGCCAACAATATCCCAGCAATGGTGGAAGAGCGCTTGATCCGACAGAAAATGGGAGAAGAATTCATCTGGGCTCAGCCAGGTTGTAGATCGCAGCTTGCCTGTCAGCGCAAAATATTGTCCTGGGAAATAGGTGTCAATCAGCCGGTGTTGATCCCATGGGTCGAGGCATCGGAACTTCTCGGAGAGATCCTCCTGGTCCCAGATCTCCCAGTCCGGATGATTGTCGACTTCGTCTCTCGCCGCAGGGGTGGCGATTCTGGACAGAAGAATGATCTTCTTTTGCGACACCACCTTATGCGCTGCAACAATCTTTCTGACTTCGGCTGGCCCAAACACCCTCTTCTGTTTCGCTTGAAATGTCCACACTTCGCCATCTATCCGTCGCCTAAGGTCGATGCCAAATTGATTGTGCCCTTCACCGCCATATAGATGAATTTCTGCTTCTGGATGAAGGCATTGCAACAAGCTTACGCAAAATCTTTCAAAGGTCTTCCATTGTAATTCGGGCAATGGTAGGGGAGTGTCAAAGGTGGCGGCCACGGTCGGCGTAACAGGCTGTAGGGAGAGTGATGTCTGCAACCAATCTTCTCATGCCTCAGGGTTGCGTAGGTCGTCATTGTTTATGCAGGTCTGGCTGCACATCCATAATCAATCCTGCTTACTTCACGCCGAGTCTATGCAGGGCTGACATGGCTCTGCTCCCGTTCTGAGGTATGCGTTGGGGGATGAAGCGGTCGATGGTGCAGTTCAGTAACTAAAGGGTCACGTCACCATCTAAAGAACCAACTCGCGTTTGTCGCCGTGGGAGGACACGTGTTAGATGTTGTCGGGGGAATTCAATGTACAGTGGCTTGGACATGGATGAGTTGACCCTCAACCTCCCAGGGATTGATCAGCTTGACATGGATTCCAGCGAAGTCCGACACATTGCGGGTCACAAGGGCTAGGCCGTGATGCAGGGCTGTCGCTGCAATCAGGAAGTCGCGCATGCTCTTTGCATCCGGCACGTGCATTACGACGCAGTGCAGGGCTCCTGCGCGAAGGGCCGGGCGAACCCGCTGGTGCATCGATTCTTAAGGTGGAGCCTGCTCCGCTGCCGTTTCGCCGCGCCATGTCCAGCTTCGGCGAAGGCGAAGGCGAACTGCTCACGCTCCAGTACCCCAAGCCCCTGCCGATGCGGCTGGATCGCTGGCTGGTGGCCCAGCGGCCGGAGCAGAGCCGCGCCCGGATCCAGAAGTTCATCGAGGCCGGTTATGTGCGGGTGAACGGGATCACCGGCCGCGCCAAGACCCCCCTGCGCCAGGGGGATGCAGTGCAGCTGTGGATGCCGCCGCCCGAGCCCCTGCCCTACCTGGTGGCCCAGGCCATACCCCTCGATGTGCTGTTCGAGGACGAGCATCTGATCGTGATCAACAAACCGGCCGGTCTCACCGTGCATCCGGCGCCGGGCAACAAGGACGGCACCCTGGTGAATGGCCTGCTGCATCACTGCCCAGACCTGCCCGGCATCGGCGGCGAGATGCGCCCCGGCATCGTGCACCGGCTCGACAAGGACACCACCGGCTGCATCGTGATCGCCAAGAGCCAGGAGGCCCTGGTGAGGCTGCAGGTGCAGATCCAGAAGCGGATCGCCTCCCGCGAGTACCTGGCGGTGGTCCACGGCGCCCCGGTTGGCGATGCCGGCACGATCATCGGCGCCATCGGCCGCCATCCGGTCGATCGCAAGAAATACGCGGTGGTGCAAGACGGCTCGGGTCGGCATGCCTGCACCCATTGGCGCCTGGTCGAGCGGCTCGGTGCCTACTCCTTGCTGCGCTTCAAGCTCGACACCGGCCGAACCCACCAGATCCGGGTGCACTGCGCCCACATCGGCCACCCGATTGTGGGGGATGCCACCTACAGCCGCTGCCGCCACCTGCCGGTGGAGCTCAGCGGCCAGGCCCTGCATGCGGTTCAGCTCGGCCTGGACCATCCGATCAGCGGTGAGCGGCTGGTGCTGGAGGCGCCGCTGCCGGAGCGGTTCGTCACCCTGTTGCGGGTGCTGCGGGGCTCGCTCCCACCAGCGCCGGCAGCCGCGGGCAGGCCTCCACCAGGGTGCGGGTGATGGCGGCGTGGGGGTGGGCCAGGAGGTCTGCTCCGGGGCCCTGCTCCACGATCCGGCCTCCCTCCAGCACGATCACCCGGTGGCAGAAGCCGCTGGCCACGTTGAGGTCGTGGGTCACGAACAGCAGGCCCAGGCCCAAGCGCTGCTGCAGCTCCTTGAGCAGGTTGAGCACATCGGTCTGCACCTCGGCGTCGAGCATGCTCACGCTCTCATCGCAGAGCAGCACCTTCGGCTCCAGGATCAGGGCGCGGGCGATGGCCACCCGCTGCTGCTGGCCTCCCGAGAGCTGGCGGGGCAGGCGCCGCTCGAAGCTCTCCGGGGGCTCCAGGCCCACCGCCGCCAACAGGGCCCGGGCCCGTTCGCGCGCTTCGGGATGGCTGGCCAGGCCGTGGATCAGCAGCGGGTCGGCCACCGCTTCGCCCACGGTCATCTGGGGATTGAGGCAGGCCAGCGGATCCTGGAACACCATCTGGATGCGGCGGCGAGCCCGGCGCAGCTCGGCGCCCTTCAGGCTTCGCAGGTCGCGGCCCTCCAGCCGCACGGATCCGCCCCGCACCGGGGCCAGGCCCATCAGGGCGCGGCAGAGGCTGCTCTTGCCGCAGCCGGAGGCCCCCACCAGACCCACCGTTTCGCCTTCCTGGAGGCTCAGGCTCACCCCATCCACCGCCTTAAGCCAACGCGGTTGCCAGGGCGGCGAGGGTAGGGGGTGCCAGCTGCGCAGTTCGTCGATCTCCAGCAGCAGTGGTCGCTCCGGTATCGCTTCGGCCACGCCCCCCTCCCGCAGACGGGCCGCCCCCACCAGCCGCTGGGCCAGGGGCGAGCGGGGAGTGGTGAGCAGGGTGTGGCTGGGGGCCTCCTCCACCAGCCGACCACCATCGAGCACGGCGATTCGCTCGCACCAGCGGCCGGCCATGGCGAGGTCGTGGCTGATCAGCAGCAGGGCGCTGCCGGATTCCTCACACAGGCTGGCCAGCTCGGCCATCACCTGGCCCGCCACCGCCACATCCAGGCTGGTGGTGGGTTCATCGGCGATCACCAGGGGGGGGCTCAGGGCCAGGGCCAGGGCGATCGCCAGGCGCTGGCGCATGCCGCCGCTGAATTCGTGGGGATAGCTGCTGTAGCGGGAGGGATCGATACCCACCCGCTCCAGCAGCTCCCGGGCCCGCTGTCGCTGGCGGCTCCTCTCCCCTGCTTCGAAGTGGTGGGCGGCCAGGGTGTCGCGTAGGTGCTCGCCGATCGTGAGCAAGGGGTTCAGGCGCGTCATCGGGTCCTGGAACACCAGGCCCACAGCCCCACCGCGGAGACGGCGCAGCTCGGCGCGGCCCAGGCGGCGGGGATCCTGGCCGGTGAGTTCCAGCTCCCCTTCGCAGCTGCTGCCGGGCGGCAGGAGCTGAAGCACGGCCCGGGCCACGGTGCTCTTGCCGCAACCCGATGGACCCACCAGGGCCAGCCGCTCGCCGGGGTGAAGGGTCAGGTCGAGGCCATCGAGGGTGGGGCGCTCGGCGCCGGGGTACCGCACCTGGAGTTGCCGGAGCTCCAGCACCGGGTCGTCGCCCCGCGGGAACGGGCCCGGGATCGCAAGGCCGGAGTCAGGGGCGGATGGAGGCATGGCCATGGGCCGGACGCCGCGTTGTGGTTGGTTCCAGCTTGATCGGCCGGCGGTGATCATGCCGGCCTCCCGATGGCTAGATGCCCACAACCGGGCCCGTAGGCGCGGTCGGATGCCCAGATCTGAATACGATGGAAGTCAGCTGTGGGGATGAATGCGCAGGGCCGTTCCCGATCCCCCTTCCGCGACCCGGGCCGAATCTCACGGCCCTCGTTCGGTTGAGCCCGATACCCGCAACGGTTCCGGCCTGGTTCCCGATGTTGTAGTGGGTGAGGTTGGCCAATCGGTTCCCGAGGCTGCGCCCGCCGGCGAGGTACTGGTCCGTGTTCCTTCGGCAGCATCGCCTGCAGCATCGGAAGCTCTCTCCCAGCCATCCGCCCGGCGCCGCACGATCGCGGGTCCCGAGGATTACGGGATCCCTCTGCCTGAATGGCTCGCCCAGTGCGTGCGGCACGTGCCGCCGGGCGATGGCGACTCCTGCCCGACCGACACCGAGGCCCTGCTGGCGGCCGCCTTCGACTTCGCCTTCCAGCTTCACGCGGGGCAGTTCCGAGCCAGCGGCGAGCCCTACATCATTCACCCGATCGCGGTGGCCGATCTCCTGCGGGACATCGGCGCCAGTGCGGCGGTGATCGCCGCCGGCTTCCTGCACGACGTGGTGGAAGACACCCAGGTCACCCCGGAGGACATCGAGGCCCGCTTCGGCGCCGAGGTGCGGGCCCTGGTGGAGGGGGTGACCAAGCTCGGCGGCATCCACTTCACCAACAAGACCGAGGCCCAGGCCGAGAACCTGCGCCGCATGTTCCTGGCTATGGCCAGCGACATCCGCGTGGTGTTGGTGAAGC
This sequence comes from Cyanobium sp., assembly GCA_044345855.1. Classification (GTDB taxonomy): domain Bacteria; phylum Cyanobacteriota; class Cyanobacteriia; order PCC-6307; family Cyanobiaceae; genus Cyanobium. The sequence goes on from JBIJAG010000010.1 coordinate 62,377, forward strand.
TGGCCGACCGTCTCCACAACATGCGCACGCTCGGCGCCCTGAAGCCCGAGAAGCAGCAGCGCATCGCCCGCGAGACCCGCGAGATCTACGCCCCCCTGGCCAACCGCCTCGGCATCGGCCGCTTCAAGTGGGAGCTGGAGGATCTGGCCTTCAAGATCCTGGAGCCCGAGGCTTTTCGGGAGGTGCAGCAGCAGGTGTCCACCAAGCGCAGTGAACGGGAGCAACGGCTCGCGGTCACGGTGCAGTTGCTGCGGGATCGCCTGGCCTCCGTCGGGCTGACCAGTTGCGAGGTGAGTGGTCGGCCCAAGCACCTGTTCGGCATCTGGAGCAAGATGCAACGCCAGCAGAAGGCCTTCCACGAGATCTACGACGTGGCCGCCCTGCGCATCCTCTGCCCCAACCTGGAGAGCTGCTACCGAGCCCTGGCGGTGGTGCACGACACCTTCCGGCCGATTCCGGGGCGCTTCAAGGACTACATCGGTCTGCCCAAGCCGAATGGATATCAGTCGCTGCACACGGCGGTGATCGGGCGCCACCGCCCGATCGAGGTACAGATCCGCACCACCGACATGCATCAGGTGGCCGAATACGGCATCGCCGCTCATTGGAAATACAAGGAGGGTGGTTCGCCCGCCGCCGCCGACACCGAGCGCTTCAACTGGCTGCGGCAGCTGGTGGACTGGCAGAAGGAGGACGCCGGCGAGGACAGCAGCGATTTCCTGCGCTCGATCAAGGAGGATCTCTTCGATGAGGAGGTGTTCGTGTTCACTCCCTCCGGTGATGTGGTGGGCCTGCGCAAGGGATCGACGGCGGTGGATTTCGCCTATCGCATCCACTCCGAGGTGGGCAATCACTGCCAGGGCGTGCGCATCAATGATCGCCTCTGCCCCCTGCCCACGCCGCTCCAGAACGGCGACTTCGTGCAGATCATCACCTCGAAGGCAGCCCATCCCAGCCTCGATTGGCTCAACTTTGTTGCCACCCCCACGGCGCGCAATCGCATACGCCAGTGGTATAAGCGCAGCCACCGCGAGGAGAACATCCTCCGGGGTACCGCCATGCTGGAGCGGGAGCTGGGCCGTGAAGGATTCGATGCCCTGCTCAACGGCGAGGCCATGGCACGGGTGTCCCGGCGCTGCAACCTGATCAGCAGCGAGGACCTGCTCGCCTCGATCGGGTTTGGCGGTGTCACGCTGCAGCAGGTGCTCAACCGCCTGCGGGAGGAGCTGCGGCTGGCCAGCGCCGCCGCCACGCCGGTGCTCAGCAACGAAGACCTGGCCCGCTCGGTGACAGCCCAGGCCGATCAGGCGGCCCCGGCGCCTCCGGTGCACCGCACCGAAGCCGGCAGCGCCAGTCCGATCATCGGTCTCGAGGGCCTGGAGTATCGCCTCGGCGGTTGCTGTTCCCCCCTGCCCGGCGAGTCGATCGTGGGCAGCGTGGCCCTCGGCAACCACGGCATCACGATCCACCGGCAGGATTGCGGCAACCTCGCCCAGGTGCCGGTGGAGCGCCGTCTGCCGGTGCGCTGGAACCCCCTGGCCGACGACCAACGCCGCCGCTACCCCGTGCAGCTGCGCATCGAGGTGCTCGATCGGGTGGGCGTGCTCAAGGACATCCTCACCCGCCTCTCCGACCATCGCATCAATGTTAGCGATGCCCGCGTGCGCACCAATCCCGGCAAGCCGGCCCGCATCGACCTGCGGGTGGAGCTCGTGAGCTCCCGCCAGCTGAGCGACACCATGGATCAGATCCGCTCGATGGCCGATGTGCTCGATCTAGCTCGGACGGGGATTGGTTGAACCCGATTCATTGGCGCTGGATCTCGTGATGGTGCGCCTGGCCGATGTGCCCCATGTGACGACATGCTTATGCAAGCAGCCCTGCGTGTTGTTCATCGCTTTCATCCCGCCGGTCGATGCCATCCTCGTGACCCACTGATCCGTGGGGAGGAGTACAGAGCTGGTCGTCAGCCTGAGGAGCGTTGGTATCGATCTTTCCATTGGTGGGGGCACTCATCGTTCCAAGGTTTGGCGAAACCTGCCCCGGCGAAATGAATGATCGCGGGATCGGACTGGGCCTGTTCGCGCACAGTGGCCGGCCCAGGGTGAGGGTCCGCCCACAGGTCCCGAGCCCCGTGTCCGGTGTTACAACCCGCCCCGATCGGCCCGCTTACAAAGGCCCCATGTCAACGCCCCGCCCTTCTTCCGAGGTGCCATGACTTCCGAACAGGCCGCCCAGCTGATCGACAACACCCTGGATCTAGTGCATCAGCGCCTCCAGGATCTCGAGGCGCAGGCCCTTCCCCAAGAGCACAAGGCCCTGGCGGCCGAATTCCGCGAATGGCGCCAGCCTTCCGGTGGCCACATCGATCTGATGGTGTTTCCGGGGCTCAGCAATTCCTGAGCGAACGGGATCTTTATACCTCTGGATGTTGCATCGTTGCCTAGCTGTGATTGAGTTGGCGATCAGGGATTCATCCCCGCTCCAACCTGTTCCGGCGTTCGCGGTGGTGAAACCAGCGCCAGCACCCCACCCCCACCACGGCAGCGGCCAGGATTCCCATCACCACCGAGCCCAGCAGCAGTCGGCTGGTGAAGGCCCAGCCCAGATCACCCAGCCGTTCCAGATTCAGCTCAGCCTGTCCCGGCCAGGCCGGACCGGGCCCGATCAGTAGGACACCCAGCTGGTAATTCAGCCAACAGATTGGCAGGGTGGTGAGGGGATTGCTGATCCAGGTGCCCGCCGCCGCCAGGATCCGGTTTCCGCGGATCGTTGCCGCCAGGGCAACCCCCAGCACGATCTGAAGTCCGAAGAAGGGCAGGCAGCCGGTGAACACACCCGCCGCCAACCCCCGCGCCCGGTGGGCGGGGCTGCCGTCCTGCTGCCACAGCCAGCGGAGCCTATGGATCAGCCAGGGCCCCAGGGCCCCGCACCGGTCTCGTAACTGACGCACCAGTGAGCCTCGTGGCCGGGCCCTCGACCCAGGGCCGGGCGATCCTGGCCGGGGCGGAGACTGGCGATCACGACGCGGCATGGATTCGGTGGCTGGTGCTGCACCCGAATGGGATTCAGACCCTAGGGGCGGGAAGGGAAAATCCGGCGATCCCGGTGACACCAGCGATCCCGGTGACACCATCGCAGCCATCGCCACCGCAGTGGCGCCCGGAGCGGGCAGCGTGGCGATCGTGCGCCTCTCGGGTGCTTCGGCCGAAGCGATCGGCCGGCGGCTGTTCACGGCGCCGGGCCAGCAGGTGTGGGACAGCCACCGGGTGCTCTACGGCCACGTGGTGGATCCGGCCAGCGGCGAGCGGGTGGATGAGGTCCTGCTGCTGCTGATGCGTGCTCCCCGCAGCTTCACCCGCGAGGACGTGGTGGAGTTTCACTGCCATGGGGGCCTGGTGGCGGTGCGGCGCGTGCTCGAGCTCGTGCTGGCGGCCGGGGCGCGCCTGGCTGCTGCCGGTGAGTTCAGCCAGCGGGCCTTTCTCAATGGGCGCCTCGATCTCACCCGAGCCGAGGCCCTGATGGAGCTGGTGGCGGCCCGCAGCCGCCGCGCCGCCCAGCTGGCCATGGCGGGCCTCGATGGCGGGCTGCAGCGGCGGATTGGGGCCCTGCGGGAGCGCCTGCTCGATCAGCTGGCCGAACTGGAGGCCCGGGTGGACTTCGAGGAGGATCTGCCCCGCCTCGATCCGCTGGCCGTGAGGGCCGAACTGGAGGCGGTGCGCGGCGAGCTCGCGGCTCTGGTGGTCGAGGCGCGGCAGGGCGAGATCCTGCGGGAGGGGCTGAGGGTGGCCATCGTGGGTCGTCCCAACGTGGGCAAGAGCAGCCTGCTCAATCGCCTCAGCCGGCGCGAGCGGGCCATCGTGACCGATCTCCCCGGCACCACCCGCGACCTGCTGGAAAGTGAGCTGGTGCTGGAGGGCGTTCCCCTCACCCTGCTCGACACCGCCGGGATCCGCGCCACCACCGATCCGCTGGAGCAGCTGGGCATTGAACGCAGTCGGGGGGCCCTGGCGGCGGCTGATGCGGTGCTGCTGCTCTTTGATCTGAGCGCCGGTTGGACCGCCGAGGACGAGGCCCTGCAGGCCCTGGTGCCGGCGGGGGTGCCGCTGCTGCGGGTGGGCAACAAGGTGGATCTGCTGGATGCGGACGCCGCAACGGCATCTCCCGGGATGCCAGCAGGCGCCGCCCATCTGGCCATCAGCGCCCACACCGGCGCCGGCGCCGAGGCCCTTGGTCCGCTGCTGCTGCGGCGCTGCGGGCTGCAGGATCTCCAGGGGATCGAGGCGGCCCTCAATCAACGGCAGCGGGAGCTTGCGGCAACGGCCGTCCAGGGCCTGGAGCGCAGCCTGGCGGCGGCGGATGCTGGCCTCCCCTGGGACTTCTGGACCATCGATCTGCGGGATGCGGCGCGAAGCCTGGGGGCCATCACCGGCGAGGAGGTGAGTGAGGCGGTGCTCGATCGGGTCTTCAGCCGCTTCTGCATCGGCAAGTGAGCCGGCGGCCCTCCTGAGCGGTTGGCGTCGCCGTCGGACCAGGTTGGGGGCTGTGGCCCGGCTGTTCGGTGCCGGTGGCCCGGCTGTTCGGTGCCGGTGGCCCGGCTGTTCGGTGCCGGTGGCATTGTTGGTTCCTGTTCCCTGCCATTCCCGGCGGGTTCGCGGGGTCGCCCCCGGCCCTGTCATCCCCGGCCCCGCAGTCCATGGTGTCGCAACCTGATCCAGCCCCGACCGGTGATGTGGGTGCTCACCCAGCCGCTCCGTCAGCCGCCTGGACCGCCCCCAGCCCGCTGGGGCTCGCCCAGGCGGGGCCGGGGATCAGATCCTCCGGAGCTCCTGCCACCGGCTCCGCCATGGCCCTGCCCGCCGCCCTGATCGAGCCCCTGCTGCGGGCTTGGCTGGCGGAGGATCTGGGCCGCGGAGACCTCACCGCCCCCGCCCTGGCGGGCCGGCGTGGCCGGGGGGCCTGGTTTGCCAAGGGCGACGGGGTGTTCTGCGGTGGCGTGCTGGTGGAGCCCCTGTTCCGGCTGCTAGATCCGGCGGTGGCGGTGCGCCTGCTGGTGGCCGATGGGGAGCCGGTGCTCGCCGGCCAGCGCCTGCTCCACCTCGAGGGCCAGGCCGCCGCCTTGGTGGCGGGGGAGCGCACCGCCCTCAACCTGGCGATGCGGCTCTCCGGAATCGCCACCGCCACCGCCGCTCTGGTGGCGGAGCTGGCCGGCACCGGCGTGCGTTTGGCGGACACCCGCAAGACCACCCCCGGCCTGCGGTTGCTGGAGAAGTACGCCGTGCGTTGCGGTGGTGGCGTGAATCATCGGCTGGGGCTCGATGATGCCGCCATGCTGAAGGAGAATCACCTGGCCTGGAGTGGTGGCATCGGCCCGGCGATCGCGGCGGTGCGCGCCTCGGCCCCCTGGCCGGCCCGGGTGATCGTGGAGGCCGAGACGGAGGCCGAGGCCAAAGCGGCGGTGCGGGCCGGGGCCGATGCGGTGCTGCTCGATGAGTTCAGCCCGGAGGCGCTTGAGGCCCTCGTGCCGCGGTTGCGGGCTCTGGCGGCCGAGCGGATGGTCGCCGGCGGAACCGGATCACTCGTGCTGGAGGCCTCCGGTGTGCGGCCCGAGCAGCTGCGGGCCTACGGAGCCACTGGCATCGACCTGATTTCCACCAGTGCCCCGATCACCCGCTCCGCCTGGCTGGATCTGAGCATGCGCTTCGAGCCGGTGCTGGTTTGATCGTGCTGGCCGGGGTTACCCCGCCTTACTCAGGAAAAGGGACTCAATCAAGAAGAGGGCCTCAATCAAGAAGAGGGACTCAAGCAAGAAGAGGGGAAGAAAACAGGGCATACACAGCTTCACCTTCCGTTGACCAGCCGTGGGATCCTCCATACCTTGTCTAGGTGTGATCCGAGCCGCCTGTGGCCGTGCCCTCCGTGATCAAATTCGGCCCCAGGCCCCAGCGCAGCCCTCTCCAGCGCCTTCTCCGCTGGCTCCCGATGGCTGCCGGCCTCGCCTTGGCCCTCTCTCCTCTCGCCGCCTCAGCCGAGACGGTGCTGGAGAAGGCCCTGCGCACCGGCGAGCTGGTGATGGTGGGCACCACCGATTCCCCCCCCCTGCTGAGCCTGGATGCCAAGGGGGAACCGGTGGGCTACGCCATCGAGGTGGGTCGCCGCATCGACAAGGAGCTCAGCGCCCAGCTCGGCGGCAAGGTGCGGATCCGCTTCGTGCCGGTTGCTAACACCGCCGCCATGGTGCAGGCCGTCGCCACCGGCGGCGCGGCCCTGGCCTGCGGTGTTCCCTTCACCTGGGAGCGGGAGATGGTGGTGGATTACTCCCTGCCGATCGGCCTCTCCGGCCTGCGGCTGCTCTCGGGATCGGCTGCTATCGATGGCAGCCCCGCCTCCCTGGCAGGTCGCCGGGTGGCCACGGTGAGCGGCTCCCTTGGGGCGACCGCCATCGGCACCTTGCAGCCCGCGGCCAAGCCGGTGTCGTTCGATTCCCTGGATGCTGCGGTCACCGCCCTGAAGCAGGGCAAGGTGGATGGCGTGCTGGGCGATTCCAATGTGCTGGCCGGCCTGCGCAAGGTCCGCAACCTCAGCACCACACGCCTCGTGCCCGATGAACCCTTCGCCATCTATGGCGTGGGCTGCATCGTGCCTGAAAACAGCTCCGACTTGATCAATGTGGTGAATCTCGCCATCGCCAAGCAACAGGCGGCCTACCTTGAGGGGCAGCCCGATGCCGTGGCCAGCATCGATCCCTGGGTCGGGCCTAACGGGGTGCTGGGTATTCCTGCCGAGCGCATCCGCACCTTCTTCCAGAACAGCCTGCTGAGCCGCGAGGCCCTACTGCTGATCCCTGCCCCCGCGGCCAAGCCGGCGCCCTGATCGGCCGCCCTCCCCCGCTCTCTCGCTCCCCCTTCGGCACCCCCTCCGCTTCCGATGGCCTACATCCCTCGCTCTGGTTTGTTCGGTTTCCTGCTGCTGCTGGCTGCCCTCGCTCCTTCGGCGGGCATGGCGGCCAGCCAAGCCGCTCCGGCCCTTCCCGCTTCCCAGTCCTTCAGCAACGGCCAGGTTGAGCCTGCCGCCGCCGATAGCATCGAAGGTCGGCTGCGTCGCATCAGCGCTGCCCTGCGGGCTCGCGATTGGATCGATCCGGCCGCTCCCCAGCCTGCCGATTCCAGCGATGGCAAGTCCAGCGATGGCAAGCTCGCCTTGACCTTCGTCAACGGTCCGGCGGTGGGCTTCCGCAACGGCGGCTTCCGCAACGGTGGCTGGGGCAACGGCGGTTTCCGCAACGGCGGCTTTGGCAACGGTGGCTTCCGCAATGGCGGCTGGGGCAACGGCGGAGGCTTCCGCAATGGGGGCTTCCTGAATCGCTGGTGATCCGGTGATCAACCGCCAGCTTTCGGCCGAGCTCCCACCCCTCAACGGTGCCCTGGCTGCCGGCGCCGCCTCTTCCCCTGGCGTCACACCCTTGAAGCCAGCCGAGGATGGCGTTCGCTCTGCAGACGGCGTTCTCGGCGAGTGCGGTGTTCGCGTTGCTGGCGACGGTTGCGGCGAGGACGGCGGGGCTGTGCCCGGATCCTTTTCGTCGGGGTTGGCCTGGCCGGAGGGATCAGTGCCGGCCAATCCCGAGGCCTACGGGCCCCTGGAACTGCTGGTGATCCAGCCCACCCCCTACTGCAACCTCGACTGCGACTACTGCTACCTGCCCAGCCGCAACGATCGCCATCGCCTCTCGATGGAGATCCTCGATGCGGCCCTGGAGCGGGTACTGGAAAGTCCGTACCTGGGGGGTGACTTCACCCTGCTCTGGCATGCGGGCGAACCCCTCACCCTGCCGATCGCCTTCTACGACGAGGCCGGTGAACATATCCGCCGCGCCCAGGAGGGCTGGGCGGGGCCGCCGCTGGAGATCCGCCAGTCGGTGCAGACCAACGCCATGGTGATCAACGATGCCTGGTGCGACTGCTTTGCGCGCAACCGCATCCACGTGGGCGTGAGCCTCGATGGACCGGCCTTCCTGCACGATCGCCACCGCCGCACCCGCACGGGGCTCGGCAGCCATGCGGCCACGATGCGCGGTATCGCCGCTCTGCAACGCCGCGGCATCCATTTCCAGGTGATCAGTGTGCTCACCGAGGAGGCGCTGCACCATCCCGAGGCGATGTTCCAGTTCTTCGTGGACAACGGCATCCGCGATGTGGCCTTCAACATGGAGGAAACCGAGGGGGAGAATCTGCAATCCACCCTCAGCCGTCCGAACACCGAAGCGCTGTACACCCAGTTCCTGGAGCGGTTCTGGCAGCTCTGGCAGGAACGGCCCGAGGACATGCGGGTGCGGGAATTTGAGGGCCTCTGCTATCTGGCCGGCAGCGACAGCCGCATCGAGCGCACCGACATGAACAATCCCTTTGCGATCGTGAATGTGGATGCGCGTGGCAATTTCTCCACCTTCGATCCCGAACTGCTCTCGGTGCACACGGAGGAATACGGCGACTTTGTGCTCGGCCATGTGCAGCGCGATTCCCTCGCTTCGATCGTGGCCACTGAAAAGTTCCAGCGGATCCAGCGGGATCTGCGCGCAGGCATTGCGCGTTGCCGGGCCGAATGCGAGTACTTCGGCGTCTGCGGCGGCGGGGCCGGCAGCAACAAGTACTGGGAGCACGGCAGCTTTGACTGCAGCGAAACCCAGGCCTGTCGCTACCGGATCAAACTCACCAGTGAGGTAGTGCTCTCCGGCCTGGAATCGATGCTGGGGTTGCCTGCGGCCTGAGCGGCTGCGGCCTGAACTCAGATCACGGCCAGGTTGCTCAGCGAGCCGGCGTAGCCGGTGATCTCCACGATGGCATCACATCGGGCAGCCGGGTGCCATCGGCGCTCGGGTCCACGGCCGGGGTGCCCGTGGCAGCGGCGGCATCAGCCGAAGCACCGGGGTTGGCGGAGCTGCCGGCGTGTCGATCGTTGCCGCCTGCGCCTTGCCCTCCGCTCCAGCGCTGGGCGGGGAAGGATGATCGGGGTCGGTGTTGGCCGCCCTGCGGCCTGGTGGACCTTTCATGTTGTGCGTTCTCCAAGCCCTCACCCGCCAGCTGGAGGAAGCCCTGGAGCGGGCCTTCCCGGAGGCGGCTGCTGCGGCCCGGGCCAGCGGCGCCTGCCTGGATCCCCAGTTGGCGCCAGCCAGCAAGCCGGAATTCGGCGACTTTCAAGCCAATGGGGCCCTGGCCCTGGCCCGGCCCCTGCGGCAACAGCCGCGCGCCGTGGCCACGGCGATCGTGGAGCAGCTGGCCGCCGATCCGGCCTTCACGGCCCTGTGTCTTCCCCCCCAGATCGCGGGGCCCGGCTTCATCAACCTCACCCTGAGGCCGGAGGCCCTGGTGGCCGAGGTGGCGTCACGGCTGGCGGATTCCCGGCTGGGGGTGCCCCCTGCGGGGGCGGCCGCGGCAGTGGGCGGCTCCATAGCAGCTCCGGATGCGGGGGGAGCGATGGGCAGCGTGGCACCATCGCCGCCGGTGATCGTGGACTTCTCCAGCCCCAACATCGCCAAAGAGATGCACGTAGGGCACCTCCGCTCCACGATCATCGGCGACTGCCTGGCACGGGTGCTGGCCTTCCGGGGCCATGCGGTGCTGCGGCTCAATCACGTGGGCGATTGGGGCACCCAGTTCGGCATGCTGATCACCCACCTCATGCAGGAGGCGCCCGAAGCCCTCACCACCGCCGATGCGGTGGACCTGGGTGATCTGGTGGCCTTCTACCGCCAGGCCAAGCAGCGCTTCGATGAGGACGAGGCGTTCCAGACCACCGCCCGCGAGGAGGTGGTGAAGCTGCAGGCGGGGGATCCGGTGAGCCGCCGGGCCTGGCAGCTGCTCTGCGACCAGTCGCGGCGAGAGTTCCAGCTGATCTACGACCGCCTGGGCATCGATCTCCTGGAGCGCGGTGAATCCTTTTACAACCCCTATCTGCCCGCCGTGGTGGCCGACCTGGAGGCCACCGGCCTGCTGGTGACCGACGAGGGCGCCCGCTGCGTGTTCCTGGAGGGGGTGAGTGGCAAGGAGGGCAAACCCCTGCCGGTGATCGTGCAGAAGAGCGACGGCGGCTTCAACTACGCCACCACCGACCTGGCCGCCATCCGCTATCGCTTCGCTGCGGCGCCGGCCGGCGATGGCTCCCGCCGGGTGATCTATGTGACCGACGCGGGCCAGGCCAGCCACTTCGCCGGCGTGTTCCAGGTGGCCCGGCGAGCCGGCTGGATTCCCCACGACGGCCGGCTGGAGCACGTGCCCTTCGGCCTGGTGCAGGGGGAGGACGGCAAGAAGCTCAAGACCCGCGCCGGCGACACCGTGCGCCTGAAGGATCTGCTCGATGAGGCGGTCGATCGCGCCGATGCTGACCTGCGCCGCCGCCTGGAGGAGGAGGGTCGCAGCGAAAGCGAGGCCTTCATCCGCCACGTGGCCACCACCGTGGGCCTGGCCGCTGTGAAATACGCCGACCTCAGCCAGAACCGCACCACCAACTACCAGTTCAGCTTCGATCGGATGCTGGCCCTGCAGGGCAACACCGCTCCCTATCTCCTCTATGCCGTGGTGCGCATCGCTGGCATCGCCCGCAAGGGGGCGGAAGCAGCGGGGGCGGCCGACCTGGGCCCCGATCCTGGGGAGTCCAGCGGCCCGGGTGTTGAGGGGGAGGCTGCGCCGCTGGAGCCCCGGCCCGTTGACGCTGCCCTGGTGTTCAGCGAACCCCAGGAGTGGGCCCTGGTGCGCCACCTACTGGGCTTCGATGCTGTGATCGCCGAGGTGGAGGAGGAACTGCTCCCCAATCGGCTCTGCACCTATCTCTTTGAGCTCAGCCAGGTGTTCAACCGCTTCTATGACCAGGTGCCGGTGCTCAAGGCCCCGGAGGAAGCCAGGGCTTCGCGCCTGGCGCTCTGTCGCCTGACGGCCGACACTCTGAAGCTCGGGCTCGGCCTTCTGGGGATTCCCACCCTGGAGCGGATGTAGGGCCGCGGGCCAGATCGCTTCGGCTGATGGCCGGACCCCGGCGGCACCCCTGAGGCCCGCACCGTAGCGTCGGGAGATGGATCGATCCGCTGCACCCCAGGCGGCCTCGCCGGCCCCACGGGCTCTAGAAATCGCATCGGCCCCACCCCCACGGGGGGCGCCATCGGAGGGGTCTACCCCCATGCCGGCTCCGCCCCAGGCCCGCCCCGAGGTGGAGAGCCTTCAGGCCTACAGCGCACCCCTTGAGGGGCGCCGCGGCCTGCTGCGGCTGGACTTCAACGAGAACACGGTGGGTCCGAGTCCGAAGGTGGTGGAAGCGATCCGCGCCATCCCGGGCGATCAGTACGCCATCTATCCGGAATACGACGGTCTGCGGGAGGCCGTGCTGGCCTCGCTGGCGGACATGCCGGGAGCGATTGCCGCTGCTGCTCCCTCCACGGCGCCGGCACCAGCAGCGGTCCCAGCAGTGGCCCCGGCCAACAGGGCCGATGGGGTTCCGGCCCTTGCCACGGTGTCGCTGCCTCAGCCGCCAGCTCTGCGGCCTTCCCTCCGCATCGAGCAGGTGGGCCTGTTCAACGGGGTGGATGCGGCCATCCATGCGGTGTTCCAGGCCTACGGAGCGCCCGGCGATCGCCTGCTCACCACCAGTCCCACCTTTGGCTACTACACCCCCTGCGCCCGCATGCAGGGCATGGAGATTGAGGCGATCCCTTACCGCATGCCCGGTTTCGCCTTCCCCTTCGAGGAGATCCTCGCGGCCCTCACCACACCGCCCGCCGGGGCAGACCAGGGCTGGCGTCCGCCGCGCCTGCTGCTGCTCTGCAACCCCAACAACCCCACCGGCACCCGCCTGGCGCCCGAGGCGGTGCTGGCCCTGGCCGCTGCGGCACCCCACACCCTTGTGGTGGTGGATGAGCTCTATGAGGCCTTCACGGGAGACAGCGTGCTGCCCCTGCTGCTGGGCCCCGGGGAGCAGCAACCTGATGGGCAGATAGCCGGCGATGCCGTGGCAACGGCAGCCGGCGCAGTTGCCGCCCCAGCTGCCGCCTCAGAAACCGCAGCCCTCCCAGCCGCTGCCGGCGCCGACCCGTTCGCCGCCTGTCCCAATCTGCTGGTGCTGCGCTCCCTCTCCAAGACCGCCGGTATCGCGGGCCTGCGGATCGGCTTTGCGATCGGAGCGGCGGCTGTGGTGGATCGGGTCAGCCGGGTGACCGGTCCTTACGACATCAACAGCTTTGCTGTGACCGCGGCGTTCGCGGCCCTGGCGGATCAGGCCTACGTGGATGCCTATGTGGCCGAGGTGCTGGCGGCCCGCCAGTGGCTGGTGGAGCGGCTGGTGGCGGCGGGGGTGCGCCACCATGTGGACGGTGGCAACTACCTGCTGATCTGGCCGCAGCGACCCGTCGCCGAGGTGGATCAGGCCCTGCGAGAGGCTGGGATCTTGGTGCGCTCGATGGCAGGCAAGCCCCTGATCGATGGCTCCCTGCGGGTGAGCCTGGGCACCCTGGAGCAGATGGGGCGCTTTTGGGAGGCTTTCGCAATCTGCGACGCCAGGCCCGCCTGAGCGTCTGCCGATTTCAGCTCATCGACCAGGCCAGGGCCGTCGCCAGCACGATGCCGTCCGCCGGGCCTCAGCGCAGCAGTTCGATCACGGTGCCATCGCCCACTGGTGGAACCACCGTGAGGCTGCCGCCGGAGCGGCGCACGGGGGTGCCGGCCATCGCCTCCAGAAACGGCTGGGCGGAGTTGAGATCGCAGCTGGGGGTGGGCCCGCCGCCGCGGTACTGCACCGGGATCACACGGCGGGCCTGCAGTTGGCGCACCACCGCCGCCGCCTCCTTGCCGTCGTACACCTTGGCGCCGCCGCCAATGCCGATGATGAGCACATCAGGGCGCCCCAGCAGCACGGCATCGTCCGGCGCAATCGTGCCGGCGGTGCCCCCCAGGTGGGCGAACTCCAGGCCCCCCTGGCGCCAGCGCCATAGGGTGGAGGGTCCGAAGCGTTTGCCGCCCACCCGGTCGTGGGGGGCACCAATGCCCTCGATGGCCAGGCCCGCCACCCGGTAGGAGCCAGGTTTCACCAGAAACCGGCCCGAGGCCACAGGAGCACCTTCATCCTTCAGCTGGCTGCTGGCAAGGATCACATCGGCGCTCAGCCGCGGCTCGGCCAGGCCGGCGGCACATCCCACCGCCTGGAAGGGATTAAGCAGCACTCGGACGCCGCCCCCGCTGATCAGCAGGGCGCTGTGGCCGTAGCTGGTGATCGTGACACCGCCGCCCGCCGCCCGGGCCGCTGCAGGGGATGCCAGAGGTAGGAGCACGCTGAGGGGTACGGCCGCCGCCGCCGTCAGCATCGATCGCCATCGTCCAGAACGCCCCTGGGCGGCAGGAATCGGGCCTCTTCGGATCGGGGCACTGGCAGTGGCAGCGCGGAGGGAGGCGGCGAAGGCCATGGGCGAGCACGGGCCCGAGGCCCCGTCAGTGGCGCGAAACTAGCAGCGCTGCAGGGTGTTCCCCCTCCTCACCCGGTTGTCTTGCCCCCGCTGGGGAGCCCTCAGCACTGCCGCTCGGCCGCGAGTTCGAGAAAGTTGGCCAGGAGTTGGTGGCCATGCTGGGTGAGCACGCTCTCCGGGTGAAATTGCACGCCCTGCAGGTGGGGATGGTCCCGGTGGGCCAGGCCCATGATCGTGCCGTCCTCCAGCCAGGCCGTCACCTCCAGGCAGTCGGGCAGGCTCTCGCGTTCGGCGATCAGGCTGTGGTATCGGGTGGCGGTGAGGGGATCGGGCAGCCCCCGGAACACCCCCCGGCCGCTGTGGTGAACCGGTGAGGTCTTGCCGTGCATCAGTTCGCGGGCCCGCACCACTTTGCCTCCAAACACCTGGGCGAGGCACTGGTGCCCGAGGCAGACCCCCAGGATCGGCACCGTGGGCCCCAGCTGGCGCAGCACCTCCAGGCACACCCCCGCCTGGTTTGGATCGCCGGGACCGGGTGAGATCAAGATCGCTGCCGGATTCAGCGCCCGGATCTGCTCGACATCCAAGGCGTCATTGCGTTCCACCCGCAGGTCGGCGGCGAGGGGATGGTGGGAGGCCAGCTCGCCCAGGTACTGCACCAGGTTGAAGGTGAAGCTGTCGTAGTTGTCGAGAACCAGGAACATGGGGCGGGAGAAGGGGCCGAGCGCCGGGCTGACGCTGAAGGGCCTCCCGGGGCTTGGATTCTGGCGGGGCGGCGATCCACGAGGGTGTCGGCTGAAGGCCGAATGCTTTCCGCGGCAAGTTGCGGCAGAGACTCATGGGACGGCCCCCTCTCAGCCTGTTGGAGCAAGGCAGGCGGATGGTGTGCCCGGAAGGCTGCTTTGAGGGTGAACTCAGAAGCCCAGTTGGAGGGTGAACTCAGAAGCCCAGCCGGGTAAGGAGGGGCGGCACCAGCAGCAGCAGGGCAATCATCATCGAGGAGAGGGCCGCCACCAGCACGGCGGCGGCGGCGCAATCCTTGGCGATCCGGGCCAGGGGATGGAACTGGCGCCCGATGGCCAGGTCCACGACGGCTTCGGTGGCGGTGTTGAGCAGTTCGAGCACCAGCACGGCCGCCACGGTGAGCACCAGCACCGCAAGCCGATCCAAGCTGAGGCGCAGCCAAAGACCGAGCAGGAACACCAGGGCTCCGGTGATCACGTGGATGCGGAAATTGCGCTGACTGGCGAAGCCGTAGGCAAGCCCTTGGGCGGCGTAGCGGAAACTGGCGGGCAGGTCGCCGGCCACCTTCCAGGCCCCTACCCGCATCCGGCGTCCCCGGCGATGCCCATCCGATTCCAGAGGGATGGGGCGTGGGCGTGTCCCATCCCGGAGGGGGAGGTGGGAGGGGTCAGGAACGAGCATGGGTGCGCGGAAACCGGTCCCACAGATCTGCACCCTAATGCCCCCGGCCGGAACGCCCTTGTCACCGATGCAACATCGGAGGTCCTGGGGCCGCGGGCGGAGCGGCCCAAGCTCCCGGAGGTTTCCCTGTCACGCTCCGGTGATGAGCGCCTCCTGCCGGGCGAGCATGGTGGCGAGGCTGGCTTCATCGGGATGGTCCCAGCCCAACAGGTGCAACAGCCCATGGCTGGCGAGGAACAGCAGCTCCGCCTCCAGGCTGGTGCCTGCCGCAGCCGCCTGGCGGGCGGCGCTCTCCAGGGAGATCACGATGTCGCCCAGTTCGAGGGGCTCGCCGCTGGACTCCAAGGCAACGCCGGGCTCACGATCGAGCAAGGGCTCGTTATCGAGATCATTCCCCTCCACGTTGTCTCCCTCGGTGTCATCTCCCTCGGGGTCATCTCCCTCGGGGTCGGCGCTCTCACTGCCGTCCTCGTCGTCCTCGAATCGGCCGGCATCCTCGACTAGGCAGGCGGGCAATGGCAGTGAGAGGCCATCCTCCAGGCCGCTCTCCAGGGCGGCGAAGGAGAGCACGTCCGTGGGTTCGTTCCGGTGCCGCCAGGTGTTGTTGAGGGCCGCGATGCTCGCGTCATCGGTGAGCAGCAGCCCGAGGCTGTAGGTCCCCGCCCGCAGCTCGGCGGGAAGGTCCGCCGCCAGCTGGCTCAGCCACCCCTCGAGCAGGTCCTGCCAGCGCTCCTCAGCCGCGGCCCCGGCGGCCAGGGAGCCGGCGGCGGCAAGCAGGGGGGCAAGCTCCGGTGCCAGGGGCGTGCCCTCGGTGGTTTCAAGACGGAAGGCCAGATCCAGCACGGCAGCTGTGGGGGTGGGTCCTGCCGCCGATGGAGCGCTCACTGGGGCAGGTTGGGTCGTCCCAGCCAGGCGATCAGCACCAGGAAGGCGGTGAGCCCGAGGGCGGTGAGGCCGAAGTGCAGCAGGCTCTGGCGGCCCTTGCGCACCATGTTGCGCATCGCCAGTTTGATGAAGCTGGACGACTCCACCTGGCTACCGGTCCCGGCAGGTGCTCGGCCCGGCCCGGGCGGAAGGGAACCGTTGCCCTCGGTCTGGGGGGTGGCAGGAGGGCTCATCGAGGCTCGTTGGGCTGGAGGGCGCCGCAGCCGGCGGCGTGAGGCCATGCTGTCACCAGCTGCGGCAGGCTGCGTCCGTTGGCGGGCTTCAGCTGGCCGGTTCCGCCCCCACCTCCACCCCCTGCCGCAGCAGGGCCTGGATGAAGGGATCGAGGTCGCCGTCCATCACCCCCTGCACGTCGGTGGTTTCCTGCTGGGTTCGCAGATCCTTCACCATCTGGTAGGGGTGGAACACGTAGTTGCGGATCTGGTTCCCCCAGGCCGCCTCCACGATGTCACCGCGGATGTCGGAGATCTCGGCGGCCCTTTGCTCCTGGGCAATCACCAGCAGCTTCGCCATCAGCAGGGCCATCGCCTTCTCCTTGTTCTGGAGCTGGGAGCGCTCCTGGGTGCAGCGCACCGCCAGACCGGTGGGGACGTGGAGGATGCGCACGGCCGTCTCCACCTTGTTCACGTTCTGGCCGCCGGCGCCGCCGGAGCGGGAGGTGGTGATTTCCAGGTCCTTGTCGGGGATGTCGAGCTTCACCTCCTGATCAATTCGTGGCATCACCTCCACCCCGGCAAAGCTTGTCTGCCGCTTGTCGTTGGCGTTGAAGGGGGAGATGCGCACCAGCCGGTGGGTGCCTTTCTCATTGCGGAGGTAGCCGTAGGCATAGCGGCCCTCGATCTCGATCGTGCAGCTCTTGATCCCCGCCTCCTCGCCCTCGCTCAGTTCATCCACGCTCACCTTCATGCCGTGGTCCTCGGCCCAGCGCGTGTACATCCGCATCAACATCAGCGCCCAGTCCTGGGCGTCGGTGCCGCCGGCGCCGGCGTTGATGCTGAGCACCGCCCCCTCCTTGTCGTAGGTGCCGCTGAGCAGACGCTCGAGCTCCCAGCGATCGAGATCACCCTTCAGGCCCTGCAGGGCGGTGTTGGATTCTTCAAGGAGGTCGGCGTCCGGCTCGAGGTCGTAGAGCTCAAGGGTGGCGCGCCCGTCATCGATGGCGGCCTGCCAGCGGCCGAGCTGCTCGAGCTGGGCCTTCACCTCATCGAGCTGGCGCATCTTTGACTGGGCCTGTTTCTGGTCGTCCCAGAAGTCGCTTTGGGAGGCCAGCTGCTCCAGATCCCGCTGGCGAGCTTTCAGGGCCGGTACGTCAAAGACAGTCCTGGGCATGGCCCAGGCGGTCGGTGAGTTCCGAGAGGTCGCGCTTGAAGTCGGTGAGGTCGAGCACCGGAGCCGGTTCATCGTGGCCTGACCGTACCAGCCGGGATCGCTGGGGGCTGGGGGCTGGCGCCCCCGGCCCGGCGGTGGCCCCCTGCTGGGGGAGAGAAGGGTCGTGACAATGCTTTTGCTGGGGGCTTTTGCTGGGGGTCGCGAACTAAACTGAATCACCAACCTCTTTGAGCCTGGAGATCGGCAGCACCGGATGGCACAACAACCCAGCTCCACTCCAGAAGCCGTACCGAATCAAGAGTTTGGGGGCGAGGAAGCGCCCCTGAAGGTGGAGATTTACACCTGGCGTTTTTGCCCCTATTGCATCCGCGCCAAGGGCTTGCTGGATCGTAAGGGTGTGATCTATAGCGAATACATGATCGATGGCGATGATACGGCCCGCAAAGCCATGATCCGCCGAGCCGAAGGCCGTAGCACCCTCCCTCAGATCTTCATCAACAATCGCGCCATCGGCGGTTGCGACGACCTGATGGAGCTCGATCGCACCGGCTGGCTCAACAAGTTCCTCGGCATTGAGGCGTGAGCGGCGCCTCCGTGGTCCGGCAGGGCCATCTCTTCGTGATCGATCCGATCACTCGCCTCAACCCGGCCAAGGATTCCAGCGTGGCCCTGATCCAGGCGACGGAACGGGCGGGTCTGCAAGCCTGGGTGTGCTGTCCCGCTGATCTCGCGGCGGTCGCCGATCCGGCGCCTCCGCAGGGGGCTGACGCCGGCGTCCCCGGAGCGGCTGGTGGCGGTGGCCATCGCGCCTGGGCCCGCGCCCAGCCTGTGAGCCTCGCCCCGATCCGCTGCACCGCAGCCGGCTGGGAGGTGCCCCAACCCTGGTACAGCCTCGGCGAGTCCACCCTGCTGCCGCTCGACCACTTCCAGGCCGTGTGGATGCGTAAGGATCCGCCGGTGGACGAGGCCTATCTCTATGCCACCCACCTGCTCGATCTGGCCGAACGCCGTGGCGTGCGGGTGATCAACCGGCCGGCGGCCCTGCGCGCCTGGAACGAGAAGCTGGGCTCGCTCCGCTTCAGCCACCGCATGGCCCCCACCCTGGTGAGCAGCCGGGTGAATGAGCTGCAGGCCTTCACGGCCGAGCACGGCGAGGTGGTGCTCAAGCCGCTTGGAGGCCGGGCCGGCCAGGGGGTGGTGTTCGCCGCCGCAGGCACGCCGGGCCTGCGCGCCCTGCTGGAGCTGGTGACCCAGATGGAGGCCCTGCCGGTGATGGTGCAGGCCTTCCTGCCGGGGGTGAAGGCCGGTGACAAGCGCATCCTGCTGGTGGATGGCGAGCCGCTCGGAGCGGTGAACCGGGTGCCGACGGGCGGCGAATTCCGCAGCAACCTGGCGGTGGGCGGAGCTCCGGAGGCTGCCGCTCTGAGCGAGGCGGAACGGGAGATCTGCGCTGAACTGGCGCCGGTGCTGCGTGCCGAAGGGCTCTTCTTTGTGGGCATCGATGTGATCGATGGGCGTCTCAGTGAGATCAATGTGACCAGCCCCACCGGGGTGCGCGAGGTGGAACGGCTCGGCGGCATTCCCCTGGCCGATCTCACCATCGCGCGCTTGCTGGCGCTCTGAGCCGGCGTTTCACCCGGCTTGATCGCACTGTCGCGCCAGGCTGGACCGCTCCTCAGGGAATGCCGGGGGCGTCAGTGCCCGATGCGCCGTTCGGTCAGGGAAGCGTATGGAGATCAGGTCCGCAGGGCGCCTGGATCGCTGCCCGCCCGCAGCGGCAGGTTCAGTTGATGCTGCAGCACCCCGAGCTTGAGGGCCACCTCCTGGAGCTCCTTTTCGGCCCGGGAGCCCCGCACCAGGCCAGCTCCGGCGGTGAGCTCCAGCCGGTGACCCCGCAGGGTGCCGCTGCGGATCGCCACCCGCAGGTCGGCATCCCCCTCGCTGTCGATCCAGCCGATCGGGGCGGCGTAATGGCCCCGCTCGAAGGGCTCCAGGCTGCGCAGCCAGGCGATCGCCTCCCGGCGGGGCAGGCCGGCCACCGCCGGGGTGGGATGCAGGGCCTCCGCCAGGGCCAGGGGCTGGTGGGCCCTGCCGAGCGCTGGATCCAGCCGGGCCGTGATCGGCGTGTGCAGGTGCACGAGGGATCCGTGGCGGGCCAGGCGCGGGTGGCGGGGGCGCCGCGGCGTCAGGCCCGCCCGCTCCAGCACCGCCGTGATCGTTTCCACCACCAGCTCGTGTTCGTGGCGGTCCTTGCTGGAGCGCAGCAGCTCGGTCGCCGTGTCCCCCAGCGGGGCCGTGCCGGCGAGGGCATCGCTGCGCAGCAGACCCTGGCGCAGGGTGAGCAGGCGTTCCGGGGAGGCCCCCAGCAGAGCATCACCCCCCTGTTGCTGCCAGAGAAAGCGGCAGCTGCCGGGCTGGCTGCGGCGCAGGTTGGCAAGCACGGCCAAGGGATCGAGGGGGCCATCCAGCTCCAGTTGCTGGCGCACCGCCAACACCAGCTTGGTGAGGTCGCCCCGCTCCACCAGCTCGATGGCCCGCTCCACCGCGGCGCGGTAACCGCCGTGCCAGCTGCTGCCATGCCGGATGCCCACGGCCGCCGGGCCGCTGCCCGGATCGGGAAGGCTGGCGATGGTTTCGAGCCGGCGAGCCTTCTCCCACAGCTCCTCGGCCACGCTGCGGGCGGTGATGCCGCCCCCAAGGGTGCGCTGCAGCCGCAGCCAGGCCTGGCGCCCTTGCCGGGCCAGCTGCCAGCGGGGCAGCACCGCCTGCACCCCAGCCGGACCGCTGCCCTGCTGCAGAGGGCTGTCGAAGAAGGCGAAGGCCAGCAGCACCCGCGGCCGCGCCAAGGGGGGCAGCCCGAGGGACGGCGGGGTGGCCAGGCGGCCCAGGCTGGCGCTGCTGAAGCGCTGAGCCAGCTCGAAGCGGCGGGCGCCGCTCAGCTCCAGGGCATTGCAGCGGCCTGCGGCGGCCAGGCATAGCCCCGGGGCCCCATCCCAGAGGAAGCGGAAGCCATCGGGGGTGGCCAACTCCGGCAGCAGCTGCAGGGGATCGAGGCCAGCGATGGCGCCCAGGGGCACGGCCAGGCTCAGCACCCCGTCGTCCTCCGGACGGGCGGGATCCTGCCGGGCGGCCTCGGTGGCGGCGGTGGCGTCCGCCAGCAGGTCAGTGAAGGACGGGGGGGCCTGCACCAGGGAGGACCTCGGGACCGGCACGGAGAGCTGCTCAAATGTATGGGTCTTTGCAGGCACGCCGGCCCTCGCCCCCATGTCCGAGCCCCAGGTCGTCGCAAGCCGTTACGCCTCGCTGCCCACCCCCAGTTCCCCGACCCCGGACCGGCGGCGCCTTTGGAAGGCGGCGATCAAGTGGCCGATGTACGCGGTGGCGGTGATGCCGGTGCTGCTGGCGGCCGGCTGGCGTTGGGGACGGGGCCTGCCGGTGCGGGCCGACCAATTGCTGCTGTTTCTGCTGGCGGCCGTGCTGCTGCTGGCTTGGGAGAACCTCGCCAACGATGTGTTCGATGCCGACACCGGCGTGGATACCGGCGGCAAGCCCCATTCGGTGGTGAACCTCACCGGCCGCCGCGACCGGGTGGCGGCCCTGGCCAATGGGGCCCTGCTGGTGGGGCTGGCTCTGATGGCCCTGGTGGCGCTGCGCAGCAGCCCGGTGGTGCTGGCCCTGGTGCTGGCCTGCTGCGGTCTCGGCTACGTGTACCAGGGTCCGCCCTTCCGGCTGGGCTACCGGGGCCTGGGGGAACCGCTCTGCTGGCTGGCCTTCGGGCCCTGCGCCACGGCCGCCGCCCTGCTCGCCCTGGCCCCCGCTGCCGCCGCCGGCAGCAGCACCCCGGTGCCCTGGAGCCAGGCCCTCGCCCTGGGCAGCGGCCCGGCCCTGGCCACCACCCTGGTGCTGTTCTGCTCCCACTTCCACCAGGTGGCTGAGGATGCCGCCCACGGCAAGCGTTCGCCGGTGGTGCGACTCGGCACAGCCACCGCCGCCGGCCTGGTGCCCTGGTTCATCGCCGCCAGCTTCGCCCTGCAGTGGGCACCGGTGCTGCTCGGCCACTGGCCCCTCACGGCCCTGCTGGGGGTGGTGGGTCTGCCGCCGGCCCGCTCCCTGATCCAGCTGCTGCGCGACCACCACGACCAGCCCGAGCGGATCGGCGGCAGCAAGTTCCTGGCTCTGCGCTTCCAGGCCCTCAGTGGCCTGGGTCTGGCCGCCGGGCTGGCGGTGGCTCCCCTGCTGGGGTTTGCCGGGGTCCGGTGAGCCCACCGGTGAGCCCACCACTGACCCTGGAGTGGCGACCCTTTCGTTTCGCCCTGCCGCGGGCGTTGGTCACCGCCCATGGGGCGTTGCAGGAGCGTGCCGGCTGGTTGCTGCGGCTACAGGCCAGCGATGGCCGGCTGGGCTGGGGGGAGGCGGCGCCGCTGGAGCTTGGCGTGGGCCTGCGGGGAGGCGCACCGGGCGCCTGCGCCGACACCCTTGAGGCCTGCAGGGCAACGATCGCGCAGCTGGGACCCAGCCTGAGCAGGCAGCAGCTGGAGGAGGCGTTGCCAACGCTGCCCGGGTCCCTTGCTTTTGCCATCGGTGCTGCCCTGGCGGAGCTTGAGGGCTTGGCTGACGAGGCGGCGGCAGGCGGTTTGGCGAAGCTCGAGGGCTTGGTGGGTGAGGCCGCGGGACCTGAGGGTTTGGCGGGTGAGGGGGGAGGCGTGGGTTTGGCGGAGCTTGAGGGCTTGGCTGACGAGGCGCCGGGAGGGGGTTTAGCGGCTGGCTGGCTGGCAGAAGGCTGGCTGCCGGCCCCGCTATCGGCCTGGCTGCTGCCGGCGGGGGCGGCGGTGCTGCCAGTCCTGGAGGAGGCCCTGGCCAGCAACGCCCAGACGCTGAAGTGGAAGGTCGCCGCCGGTGATGACGCCCTTGAGCGACAGCTGCTTGAGCTGGTGCTGGAGCGCCTGCCCGAGGGTGCCCGGCTACGGCTCGATGCCAACGGGGGCTGGGATCGGGCCACCGCCGCCGCCTGGGCCGAACGGCTGGAGGAGGAGCCGCGGCTGGAATGGCTGGAGCAGCCCCTGGCCGACGACGACCTCGAAGGGCTGGAGGCGTTGGTGGCTCGGCTGCCGGTGGCGCTGGATGAATCCCTGCGGCGCCACCCCTGGCTGCGGCAGCGCTGGAGCGGCTGGCAGGTGCGGCGGCCCGCGCTGGAGGGCGATCCCCGGCCACTGCTCGCGGCCCTGGCCGCCGGCAGAGCCGGCTGGATGGTGAGCACCGCCTTCGAAACCGGTGTGGGGCGACGGCTGGTGGAGCACGCCGCCGCCCTGCAGTGGCGCGGTCCCACCCCCACAGCCCCGGGCCTGGCGCCCCAGTGGCGGCCCACCGGCCCCCTGTTCGACGCCGATCCCGCCGTCGCCTGGGCGTCTCTGGAGGCGGAGGGGCCATGAATCAGGCCGATCCTTGGCCCAAGGGGCCGGTGCGCCCCCTGGCGCTGCCGGCGGAGGCCGTGGCCGCCGACCCTGAGGGTGCGGCGGCGTTGCTGGGGCAGGCCCTGGGCGATGGCGCCGTGATTGCCCTTCCGGCCCCCGGCGAGGCGGCGGCCCTGGCGGCGGCCCTCGCTCCGCAGGCTCCGCCGGGGCCGGCGGTGGTGCTCGGCAGCGGCGGCAGTGCCGGAGGCCGCCGCTGGGTGCAGCTGGGGGTGGCCGGCCTGGAGGCCGCCGCCGATGGGCTGGGGCCGTGGCTGCTGGAGCAGGGTCTCGATCCGGAGACCTGCCTGTGGCTCGATCCCCTGCCCCTTCACCACGTGAGCGGCCTGATGCCCTGGCTGCGGGCGCGCCGGCTGGGGGGGCGGCTGCGCTGGCTGGCCCCGGCTTTGCTGCGGGATCCCGTTGCCCTGGCGGCTGCTTGCCCATTGCCGGCCGATCAGCCGGCGCTGCTGTCGCTGGTGCCCACCCAGCTGCGGCGGCTGCTGGAGCACCGCGTTGGGGAGGACTGGCTGAGGGGCTGCCGGGTCATCTGGGTGGGCGGCGCCGCCCTGCCGCAGGATCTGGCCGAATGCTGCCGGCGGCTGGAGCTGCCCCTCTCCCCCTGCTACGGCAGCAGCGAGACCGGCGCCATGGTCACGGCGCTGGCGCCGCAGCGCTTTTTGGCGGGGGAGAGCGGCTGCGGCACGGCCCTGCCCCACGCCCAGCTGCGGATCGATCCGGCCAGCGGTGCGGTGCAGGTGCGGGCCGCCAGCCTGGCGCTGGGGGAGCATGCCGCTGGCCGCTTCCAGCCGCTGCCCTTGGATGAGGGCTGGTGGAGCAGCGGCGACCTCGGCCGCTGGGGAGGGGCCGGGGGCCTGGAGCTGCTGGGCCGATGCGATGGCGCCATCAATAGCGGCGGCGAAACCGTGTTCCCCGAGCAGGTGGAGCTTCGGCTGCTGGCGGCGGCCCGGGAGGCGGGACTGCCGCTGCGCCACCTGTTGCTGCTGGCGGAGCCCGATCCGCTCTGGGGCGAACGGTTGGTGGCGCTGGTGCGGGCGGAGCGTTCCGCCCCGTCGGTCGTTGGGGCTTCCGATGGCGACCCACTTGGCGCACCCGATGCCTCCGTTTGCGCTCCGATTGGCACCACGAATAGCGCCCCTGATGGCGCCTCTGATGGCGCCTCAGATGGCGCACCAGCTGGCGCCCATGATGTCGCCCTAATTGGAGCCCCAGATGCTTCCGATGGCCCCCCTGAGCACGCCCATGCCGCCTTAATCCCCCCCCTAATTACCCTCGCCGCCGCGCTTCCCCCCAGCCAGCGGCCGCGGCGGTGGCTGGCCTGCCCCGAGCTGGCCCCCTCGCCCCTGGGCAAATGGCAACGCGGGCGCTGGCGCGACTGGCTGCAGCAGCGGCCGGAGGGGAGCTGAGGCTTGCCTTTCGGGTGCGGTCCTGGGCCGGCCTGGGGGATTCAGTTGGTGGTGCCCACCCCAGATTTTGCAAACCCCTGCATCCAGCCCTGACTTGCCAGCAGGGCGTCACTGAACTCCCGCAGGGCGCCATCCCCGCCGCGGCGGCGCAGGATCCAGTCGGCTTGGCGGCGCAGGCCCGGGGCTGCATCGGCAGGGGTGATCAGTAACCCGGTCGCCTCACGGACGACGAGGTCGTTGAGGTCGTCGCCGAGGAAGGCGGTCTGCTCCCGGCCCATGGCCAGCTCCTGCCGCAGCTGCTCGAGGCCGGCGCGTTTGTTGCCCACCCCCACCCGGCAGTGGTGGATGTCGAGATGGCGGGCCCGCTGCTCGCTGGCGCCCCCGCGGCCACCGCTGAGCAGGGCCATCGTGATGCCGGCCTGCTGCAGCATGCGCACGGCCAGCCCATCGCGCACATCGAAGCGCTTCACCACCTTCCCGTCCTCGTCGTAAGACAAGCCGCCATCGGTGAGCACGCCATCCACATCGCAGACCACCAGGCGGATCCTGCGCAGCCGGGGGTTGAGGAGCCGGCGACGCAGGGAAGAGGAGAGGGCCGGGACGATCAAAGGATGCTCACGGCAGTACCGCCAGCGACGACCTCCCGGATGCTGAGCAGCTGCCGCAACAGGGCCTCCAGCCGATGCAACGGCACCATGTTGGGACCGTCGCTGAGGGCCTGGTCGGGGTCGGGGTGCACCTCCAGGAAGAGCCCGTCCACCCCCACCGCCGCCGCCGCCCGAGCCAGGGGGGCCACAAACTCCCGCTGCCCCCCCGAGCTGCTGCCCAGCCCGCCGGGTTGCTGCACCGCATGGGTGGCATCGAAGATCACGGGGCAGCCGAGCGCCTGGAGCTGGGGCAGGCTGCGGTAATCCACCACCAGGGTGTTGTAGCCGAAGCAGGAACCCCGCTCGGTGAGCCAGAGCCTGCCGCTGCTGGGCTCCAGTCCGAATTCCGCCAGCTTGGCCACCACCTGGGCCATGTCCCAGGGCGCCAGGAACTGGCCCTTTTTCACATTCACGCACTTGGAGCTGCCCGCCACCGCCTCGGCGGCGGCCTGGAGCAGATCGGTCTGCCGGCAGAGGTAGGCGGGAATCTGGAGCACATCCACCACCTGGGCCGCCGTTGCCGCCTGGTGGCTTTCGTGGATGTCGGTGAGCACCGGCAGGGAGAAGCGCTCGCGCACCTCCTGGAGAATCGCCAGGCCCTCCTCGGCCCCGGGCCCGCGGAAGGCCTGGCCGGAGCTGCGGTTGGCCTTATCGAAGCTGGCCTTGAACACGTAGTCGATCCCGAGCCGTTGGCAGAGATCGCCCACCTGATCGGCGATCTGCAGCACGAGATCGCGGCTCTCGATCACGCAGGGGCCGGCGATCAGGCGCAGGGGGTGGCTCATGGCTTGCCAAGTCCGGCTTGGACCAGATCATGAAGGCGCAGCAGGCCCAGCAGAAGGCCGGGCTCGGCGGGATCGACAACGGGCAGCACCGAGATCGTTCGTTTGCCGTTGCGCTCCATCAGATCGAGGGCCCTGGCGGCCATCGTCTCCGGTGTCACCGTGATCGGATCCAGGGTCGCCATCGAGGCGGCGGTGAGCTGGGTCCAGTCGCCGGCTCCATGGCCCTGCAGGCAACGGCGCAGATCCCCGTCGGTGATCAGTCCCGCCAAGCGGCGGGGGTCGTGGGCGGCATGCATCCAGGCGGCGCCGAGGCTGCCCAGGCTGCGGCTGCCGGAGGTGAGATTGGCGATCACCGCCGGCAGGGGCGCCTCCGGTGCCAAGGGGGCCAGATCGGCCGCCGGCACCATCAGATCGGCCACGGTGAGGGTGAGCTGGCGTCCCAGGGCGCCGGCCGGGTGGTTGATGGCGAAGTCCTGAGGGGAGATGCCGGCCCGCTCCATCCACACCGCCGCCAGGGCATCGCCGATCGCCATGGCCACGGCGGTGCTGGCGGTGGGGGCGAGGTTGAGGGGGCAGATCTCCCGATCCACCGAGGCATCCAGCACCACATCGCAGTGGAGGGCAAGGCTGGAGTTGAGGCGGCCCACCAGGGCGATGCGGGCGGTGCCGCGGCGGCGCAGGTGGGGAAGGATCGCGAGGAGTTCGTCGGTTTCGCCGCTGTTGGAGAGCAGCAGCACCACATCGTCGGCGGCCACGATGCCCATGTCGCCGTGCAGGGCGTCGCCGGGATGGAGAAAGACGGACGTGAGGCTGAGGGAGGAGAAGGTGGCGGCGATCTTGCGCGCCACGATGCCGCTTTTGCCCACCCCACTCACCACCAGCTTCCCCCGGCGGGCCGCACAGCTGGTGAGCAGGGCCAGCGCGGCCTCCACCTGGCCTGGATCGAGCCGCTCGGAGGCCGCCGCAATGGCACTGGCCTCCTGCTGCAGACAGCGGCTCAGGGCGGTGCCGGTGGCCTGATGCATGGAGGGCTTGGATGGCTCAGCCTGAGGGCATCATGGCCGCAATGGCCCGCGCTTGCTCCAGCTGCTCGGGGGTATCCACCGAGAACTGGTCACCTTCCACTTCCAGGGTGTCGATGCGGATGCCGGCCTCGATCAGCCGCAGCTGTTCGAGCTTCTCCAAGTGCTCCAGGGGCGAGATGGGCAGCTGGGGCCAGCGCAGCAACACATCAGCGCGGTAGGCGTAGATGCCCACATGCCCCCAGAAGCTGGTGTGGGCACACCATTCGGCCGGATCCACATCGCGCACGTGGGGCAGGGCCGAGCGGGAAAAATAAAGGCCACGGCCATCGGCGGCCAGCAGCACCTTCACCACATTGGGATTGTGCAGCTTCTCAGCACTGAGCCGATAGATGGGCGTCAACACCTCCGGGGTCGGCTGGCGAGCGATGAAGGAGGCGGCGATGGCATCGATCAAGGCGGGGTCGAGGAAGGGTTGATCGCCCTGGACATTGATGATGATGGTGCGCTCCGGTGCGCTGTTCATCGCGGCCAACAGTTGATCCGCCACCGAGGCAATCCGGTCACTGCCGGATGTGCAGTCTGCGCTGGTCTGGAGCGAAGAAACCCCCAACCCGGCAGCCTGGTCGGCCAGCTCCTGGCTATCGGTGCAGAGCACGGTGGCGTGCGCCGCCGTGGACTGCAGACAACGTTCCAGCACATGGCCGAGCATCGGTTTGCCACCGATTTCGGCGACCAACTTGCGGGGCAGGCGAGTGGAGTCCAGCCGGGCTGGGATGGCGAGAATCACTGTGAAGTCTTGATTCATTGGATTGTTTGAATCAGGGTGGGGGATCAGGGACAATCAAGGTCTTCTGGCTGAAAATACACTTGTGATGGCTGCTATGTCTGAAGGCCTCCCTGGTTTTGTCCTGCAGCGGTCTGCATTTCATTCACTCGTTGCGGGAAAGCCCTTGAAGCAGAACAACTATCTTGGTCGGTGATTGGCGGGTCCATTCCCGACGCTAAAGTGGTGCAGGCTTGAACTGTCCCCTATGCCTGTAGATTGCCCAGACGCTGATCTGGAGCTTCTGCAGGCCGACGCCTGTTAGATGTCGATCTGGTTGACCGGCGCTCACTTAGTGGACATCGGGCAGTGCGCAGATGCGGCGTCCAGTCATGTGCAGGTTTCTGCTCCTGGAGATGCTCCAGCAGCGTGGTGGATGTCAGGACTGGATGGTGTTCCAGCAAGGGCAGCCGCAACGACTCCCACACCGGCTAGAGGGGGGATCAGGTCGGCGCCAGCCGCGCGGTGACGCAGCCTTGGGTTGGAGATCGCCACGCTTTATCCGGCGGCCACTGCTCACAGAGAGGCCTGCCGCAGCGGCAGCCACCAGCTGGTGACGCCTTGTTCGACGTTTGCTCATGTAGAGCGTAATCTGTTGCCTGGTGAAAAAGGGCTGGCATCGCCGGGGCCCTGCGCAAGGCACCAGGTTCTGCAGTTCCCCTCAGTGGCGGTCAAACGAGACGCCCGAGACCGCTCAACCTTATGTTCGTCGAACAGCACTTTGCGTTGGCCGGTCTTCATGGCAATTCAGAACTCAGCCTCGCTGTTGTGGAAGTCGTTTCGTTTCACGTAGCAGGGCTGTTTCAAAGCGTGTCACAGCTGTTCTGGCCTGAGCTGCCGACAGGGGTTTGGTCGGTGGTATCGCCTCCTCCCTGTGCCCGAAACCGCCTGAGCCGATCTTGATCTGATCAGTTACCTGCAGTCAATACCGGATGCCCGCATGCGGCGTGGGGTCCGCATTCCGGCCTGTTATCAGCTGCTCGTGGCGGTGCTCGGTATCCTGTGCTGTTGCCAGAGCTTGCGGGATCTGGAGCGGTTTGCTCGCCGTCACCACGGCGCGCTCACCCAGTCGCTTGGGCTTTAACTGCGGCGGCCCCCATCGGATTCGGCGTTCCGCTACTTCTTCCTGCAGGTGGATGTGGAGGCACTCTGCGCGGCGATCCGTGACTGGACGATCGCCAGATCCCAGGTGGTGCAGTGGATTTTGATCAGCTTGTGTGTGATGGCAAAACGCTGCGTGGTTCGATCGAGTCCACACCTGGTGGCGGCTCGGCATTCATTGCCCAGGTGACGCTGTACTCGGCCGCCTTGGGAGTGGCTATCAGCCAGGCCTGCTATGCCACCGATGAGAACCACGAGCGGGCGGTGCTCCGGCAACTGCTCGGCGAGCTTGATCTGAACGGTGTGCTGTTCCAGGCCGGCGCGCTCCACACCCAGAAGCCGTTTTTCAGCAGCTCAAGGAGCAGGGGGCCGACTTCCTCCGACCGTCATGGGGATCCAAAAGACCATGCATCGCCAGATTCGATGCCAGTTCCAGGGGAAACGCCACATCCCTGTTGAAGCAAGTGTTTTCGAGGAGGGTCATGGTCCTGCAATCACTTGGACGCTCCGCGCCAAACAGGCGCCGGAGCACATCCGTGAGGCCTGGAGGGGCACCAGCTGGCTCGTGGAAGTGATCGCCGTCGGCATTCGCGACGGCAAGATCTTCCAGGCCACTCATCTGTTTCTCACCAGCCTGCGAACCACCCCAGAAGCGCTGCTGCAACTGGTGCGCGACCGCTGGAGCATTGAGGGCTGGCACTGGATCCGTGATACCCAACTGCACCAAGACCCCCATTCCTACCGGGGCAACGGGCCGTAGCAATGGCGACTCTGCGGACGGTAGCCCTCAACCTGCTCCGACTGGCTGGGTATCAGTCAATCCGAGCAGGGATGCAGGCCGTAACCTCACGACATCTCGGCTCTCCTGGCGATGGCGACGATGCAGCCAGAACCAAGCTTGAGCTAAGACTTTGAATCACCCTGGGTCTGCTCTTGGGCTGCTGTGATCGCCATGGGCGTCAATGCCGACGGCCGCCGCGAGCTACTGGGGTTTGCGGTCGGCGACAGCTAAGGCGAGGACTTGAAGAGGTGTATCTGAATGCATGAGGTGATGACTAGGAGGCGGAGATCAGCATGGCCCGATTCCTGTGGAGGTAGGGCCATGTAAGACCACGCAGTGCACTTTAGGGGAGCGCTCCCTAAGAGGACTTCAATGAAACTGAATGCTGTTCTTCACATTTAAGTTTACGATGTCAGGCAGCACATCTGTCAAGCAAATCATACCCGCATCAAGCTTAACTGATAAATGCTTTGAATGCATAGGTTATCATGTCCGATAACCGGACATCAATTGTATGAAAGTCCTGAGCATAGCGAATTCTCAGAATTGTACCCGCCTCACCTTGGGTATCGAACAGAGATACAGCATTTTTAATGCATTCTTGCGGGGATTCCAAATCATCTAAGCTGTAAGTTGAAAAATAATTGCATGGAATACCAATACTCTCTAATGATGAGACTAGGTAATAGGGTACAAGCGGAATACTGCCTGTTATTAGAGAGTCAAAGAGTCTGATCGGAATGTCACCATGTACCGGAACAATTAATGAAACCTTATAGGAAGTCCACTGATCTAGTCGATCCTTCTCTGATTGGAGCATGTAGTTGGATGCCGAAAAACCAACACTGTCGTAAAATCTGGAAAAGGCAGTCACTATACTATTTCTGGCAATGAAAGGCCTGTAGAAGTTATGATACCCAAGAGGCTGGTCACTCCTTTTCCCTGAACAGTCTGCAGCCAGAGATTCGATTATGGAAGGTGAGAACTGTGAAGATGCACAGCTAAAGACTGGTACTTGCTTGCCTGCAATGCTTTCGAGTGTTACTTTATTTTGATCATGAGCCACAAAGTAAAAGTCACTATAAGTTGCAAGAATATTGCTGATTGCATGCCAGTGATGATTGTCGTAATCCCAAGTAATCACTAGTATATCTGAAAGTAGTTCAAGGTAGATTTGGCGCCATAGATTGTTAGCTATATAGTAACTTACATCATTATTGCCAATAATAAGAATATCATGCTTGCATGTTGACTGGTCAACTAATAATGATTCTAAGTTAATGCTGGTGACTTCTATTAGTTGATATGGTCCGCTTTGAAAGCTGAAATCGCGGCCTGAAGGCAGTATTCTTGACGACACAGCGACTCTTAAATGACCACTAATAGGCATTGTTTTGTGTTTAGCGCGTAGTCCCTGAACCTGCCTGATCAGGGAAAGGCTATTCCAGAATTTTTCACTATTTACTACATTGAACTGACTATGTTCATTGGAGTCGGAACGCAAGAATGACTCTACCTGCTCCAAGCGTTGTTCCGATCCCTGAGTAATTGACTCTCCAACATAGATTGCTTTGAGTCTGATTCCGAGGCAGCGTGATTCTGGTGTGCCAGGATCCAAAGAGAAGTCGTAGACTCTTTCTATCACAAACTCGATAGTTGCGCCCCTGCTGATATCTATGGCTTCTAGCACTACTACTCTGCTAGAGTTGGTAATGTCAATGGTCTTGCTGCGTTCTTTGGGAAAGTTTATCCGACAACTTACTGCTCCAAAAGCATCGGTCAGCTGACTCACAGCATGAAGCGAGAGGAATATCGAAATTACTTTTTGTACAGGATGGTTTTCAGTTGGCTGAATTACAATAGAGGAGGTTGGTTCTGATGACCATGCAGAGCCGTCCTGTTCAACAGGGTTCCAGCCCCTAGCGAAGTTAACATTGATGGCGTTGGCATTCATTAACTTCTTCAGCTGAACGCCTTACATTATAGATTCTGGCAACTACTTGCGCAACCCAAGTCTAGTCAAGTATAAGCGCAGCTTATGGTCAAGTGCGGATACTGGATTCGAATCTCTTCGTAGGTCGAGCTGAGGATGTCTTGGTTTTCTGGCCTGAGTCCTTCCGAGTGGTGGAAATTCCCTGGGGACTCAGCAGCAGCGTCCCGTGGAGTGGTGTAACTCAGGAGGAGCAGTCCCGGCGTAGCCGGGGCTGCCGGCTCGCCATCAAAACTGCTTTCAGGCCGATGGCAGGAAGGCTGGGGCTAGTAAGGAGTACTCAGCCCAAGACGGGGCGAGCCGCTTGGCGGAGGCGCTGGAGACCGGTAAGCAGACTCTCTCTCTGGTGCTTCAGCATGTTGAGATCAGTCTCCAGACCCATTAGCTGAGCGGCCTGAAGATCTCGTGCTGCCAGAAGCTCTTGAAAAGTCGCTGCTTGTGCCGTGATCTCGTTCTGGAGGCCAGCGGCGATGGCCTCTGCTTCGCCCTTGCCCTCTGCAAATGCATCGCGTTCGCTCTTCAGCCTGCTGAGCTCCGCCTCGAGGCCCTTCATCTTGGCGGCCTGCTCATCTCGCGCTGCCTGAGCCTCCTGCAAAGATGCCGCCTGTGCAGTGAGCTGTTGACGGAGATCGGCCCTCTCGGCAGCCCAACTCTCAGACCATTTTCCCCCGATCTTGCGGAGCTCACGGTAGCGATCTTCAAGGATCGTGAGGCTGCGCTGGATGTTCAGTGAATCCACAGCGAGAATGCTTTGAACGATGTTACGCGACCCAATGCCGATCAGCTCAACCCTCACCGAGCAGCTGGCCACCTTGGGCGTGCAGTTGCCGGCCTGGCCCGAGGAGCCTGAGAATGGCGGATTAGAGGACCCCTGGATCCAAAGGGGGCAGGCTTATGCGGAGGGGGTGCTGCTCTGGCGGGCGCAGCTGCGCAATGCGAAGGAGAGCAGCAAGGGGGTTGTGGACCTGCTCCTGCAACATCAGGAAAACAGCGATCTACTCACCCCTTGGGACAGGTGGCTGAGTTCAGCCATTCACCAAGAGGTGAAAAAGGTTCTGACATTGGATCGATGGGAACATTGCATATCTCTGCTCAAGGATGGCCCTTTGACTAGAGCGCAAGTCTTGGGAGCCTCGCTGGCCTTGGCAGACTCCCAGCAATTGGCTGGAGCCACTATTGGTGCACTAAGACTTTTCAGGCAAGAGATTATGAGCAGTGAAGATACTCTTGAAGTCTGTGCCCTGTTGATATCGCGATCAGACGCCGCATGGCGCATAGACGAAGCAGAGACTTGTCCAAAGGCTTTTCAAATCTCGGCTGATCTTTCATGTGAGCACAGCAGGCTGCTCATTGCGGCACTTGGGCAAAACGATGCTGATGTGGAAAGCACTGCCCTCACTGTTCAAGAATCAGTTATTGCGACCCTTGAGCGTATTCTTGCCATTCTTGGACAGGAGGATCAGTGGAGTGGCATCCCAAAGGCACGAGCACTTAAAATCATCAATCACTCCGGGCTTGATGCTGCGCTTAACTTTTTAAATGACAATATTCGTTGGTCAGTTCCTAACATCACTCGTGAAGGTCACGCAAGGATGCTTGCAGCTCAAATGCTCGTTGAGGACGGGAGGTGGGAAGAAGCACAAACCTTGAATATCAAAGCTGTCGCACAGCTCAAGGAATATATTGAGGCTGAGAACATGCGAACATCTGCTCTTGAAATTATTCGCACAGAAACGGAGCTTTTGACACATGAGCTCAGCATCGCGCTTAGCAATGGCTCTTTAGATCCGTTAGCTCCATCGCCTTGCGAGGGAGGACAAGACTGGCAAAGACTAAGTCGGTCTCAACTTGGCCAAGATCTATGGGTACTGGAGCAATTGGGATGGACGAAGAATGGCTTCTTCGTAGAATTTGGCGCCACCGATGGGGTGTTGTTGAGTAACAGTTGGCTGCTGGAGAAGCATTTCAACTGGAGCGGGATCTGTGCAGAACCCAATCCGAAGCTATTTGAACGGTTAACGCAAAATCGTTCGTGCACCCTGAGTTCGGCCTGCATCTATGGCAAAAGTGGTGTCAAAATGCGCTTTGTGCTGGCTGATGCTTATGGAGGCCTTGAGGATCATGGGCGAGGTGATATGCACGTTGACAAACGCGATGCCTTTGCAGATGTCGGCGATGTGATCGATGTAACCACCATCTCACTGATGGATCTGCTGGATCAGCAGGGCGCACCGACGGTAATTGATTATCTAAGTATCGACACCGAAGGCAGTGAACAGGCAATCTTGGAGGGCATTGACTGGAGACGCTACCAATTCCGCTGCATCACGGTGGAGCACAACTTCACTGAGCAACGGCAGGGCATCCATAAGATGCTTGAAGCCCAAGGATATCAGCGCCAGGAAGCGATGTTTGATGACTGGTATATAAAGCATATTTAGCAATGTGCATCTGGGTGGATCTGTGGCAGGATTGGGCTTTCTGTTAATAGAGTGCTGCTTAATGATTGGGAGCTGCGAGAAAAAGTGATGCGAGAGCTGCCTGGGAATTAGAGGCTGCATCGAAGTTTCAGTCGAGAGTGAATTTCTGCCACTAGGATGAATCTTGGGGCGGCAAACGAAATCAAGGGGTGAATGAAGTCATTTACATGGCCAACGGCGATCGGGCCGACAGCCAGCTCCCGTTGCGGTCTCGCTGCTATTGCTGCGCTGGCGCATTCATTCTATGCTGCCTCTAAATCATGGCATTTGCGCTTCCAGCCGCGCCGGTTTATTCCTCTGTACCTCTTCTGCTTTCTTGAGATGCGCTGCTCGGCCTCGTTCCATTGGTTCCTGTCTGCCATTCCAAGCCCAATGCGTTGCTGGAGCTCGATGCCGAGGGACATCTGATCACATGACCCCCATCGGCGGTGAAACCGGAACCCGAAACAGTACGCTTCTGGTGATGCTTTGTTCGGCTGTCTTCTGTTCCGGGTTGTCCCTGAAGCTGTTCGTTGGATCCAGCTGTTTCAGCTTTTCCGATGTTTCGGCGCTGACCCCCACACCTCCCTGGTTCGCTTGGTGCGCTGGCAAGCCCTATTCCCGGAGCAGCGCCTCGAGGATGCCACTGAGCTCAACGACGGCCCCCTGGGTTCAGGAGGGGATCGATCTGCAGGCCATCTGGATGGTGTGAGTTGATGAAGCTGCGTCCTTCTGTTTCGGTGTTGATGCCCTGCCGCAATGCGGGGCCGTTTCTTGCTGAAGCAGCAGCGTCGGCTCTGCAGCAGCCGGATTGCCTTGAGTTGCTGGTTGCCGACGGCGGCTCAATCGATGGCAGTCTTCAACTGCTGGACGACTTGGCCGCCACTGATCCGCGTGTTCGCGTGGTGAGCCGCAGCGATTCCGGCCCAGCCGATGCGCTTGCTCAGGCTTTCCGCGGCGCCCGCGGCACCCTGATCGGCTGGCTCAATGCCGACGATCTCTATCCTCCCGGTGCTCTCGCTCGGGCAGTGGCTGCGTTGGATGCCCATCCGGATTGGTTAATGGTCTATGGCGAGGGCGAGGTGTTTGATCACGCCACTGGCCTGCGTCAGCGCTACCCCACCCTGCCGGCGTCCCACGGAATCGATGCCTTTATCTCCCACTGCTTTATCTGCCAGCCCGCGGTGGTGTTCCGCCGCAGCATGGCCGTGCTGCTGGGCTCCTTCGACCAGCACTGGCGAACAGCCTTTGATTTCGACCTCTGGCTGCGGGCCTTTGCTGCCTTCCCCCACCGCATCGGCTACCTGCCGCACTGGCAAGGCCGCACCCGCCTGCATATCGCCACAATCACCAGCCAGCAGCGAAGCAAGGTAGCCCTAGAAGCTACAGCCCTGATCGCCCGCCACTTCGGAGCGGCTCCTGCCACCCGCCTCCACAGCTACGCGCTGGAGTTGCAGTTGGGCATCGCTGCTCTCCCAGAAGGCGCCAGCGCCTACGAACACCTGGCCGAGCTTGCTGCACAGGCCGAGCCGTGGCTTGAACCCGGGGCCCTGCATGCATTCCGCAATAGCTGGTGTCTGAACTCCGAAACAGCCCCAAAACAGCTTGTCGCCGAGCAAGAGGCCGAAGCGATGCAGTTGCCCCGTAGGTTGCCAGTGAGGTTGTTGCAGGCCCTGTACCCCGATTTGCAGGTTGATACTCCGGGCCCGCCGGCTGGTCCCCATCTCCGTCTGTTGAAGGCAGTGAAGCAACACAGCAGCACCTTTTCCTGGCTAGGGAGTGAGGCGTTGGCTCCTGATGCACAGTCTGTTGCCAGCCCACTCGCCCTTGGGCTTCTGAGGCCATTTGCCGAGCGCCCCTTCGGCGTGAATCTCGTCGGCCATGCGTTTGAGATGTTCGGCATTGGCGAAGATCTCCGCATGGCCGCCAGCGCCCTTCGCGCCGCTGGGGTGCCTTGCTGCGTGATCCACCGCCCCGCCGCCAATGGCGCCGCCTGCTCTGATCGGAGCCTTGAGCCGCTGCTCTGCAATGATCTTGGCGGCGGCCCCTATGCCTTCAATCTGGTCTGCATGGCCCCGCCCAGTCAGGCGCGCTGGCTGTTGCAGGCCGGCCTCGATCCGCTGCGCGAGCGATACACCCTCACCGCCTGGCCTTGGGAAACGCAGCAGTGGCCCCATGCCTGGTTGCCATTGCTGGAGGTGAGCGATGAAGCGTGGCCCTCCAGTTCCTTCTCCGCTGTAGCACTGCAAGAACCTGCTGCCTTAGCTGGGCTGCCGCTTCAGGTGATGCCAATGGCCGCCGAAATATCCGACCCTGATCGCTTCTGCACCCAGGCCGCCCGCAAGAACGCCAGGGCCAGCCATGGCCTGCCTCGGGATGCCGTGGTCTTCGCCTATGGGTTTGATCTTAAGTCCACCGCCATCCGTAAAAACCCTATGGGAGCCCTAGAGGCATTCCAGCTGGCCTTCCCCCTCCCCAACCTTCCGGCCAGCTTTGGCCACGAGATCAATGACCACCCCTTGTCCAATCAGGTGGCCCTGATGATCAAAGCCTTCCCGCCCCAAGGTGAGAGTGCCGAATGGCACTGGCTGCAGCTCCGCGCCGCAGAAGATCCGCGCATCCATCTGATCGCCGCCAACCTCGAGCGCGATGAGCTCCTCTACCTATACGGCTGCTGTGATGCGTTTCTTTCGCTGCACCGCTCCGAAGGATTCGGACGTGGCATGGCAGAAGCCCTGCAGCTGGGGCTCGATGTGATTGCCACCGATTACGGCGGCAACACTGACTTCTGCACTGGCCCCCTCTCGCACCATGTGCGCTATCGAGAGGTGCCGATCCCGCGCGGCGCCTATCCCTGTGCAGATGGCCATCGATGGGCTGAACCCGATCTGGAGCATGCCGCAGAGCTGATGCAGCAGGTAGCAACGCGGCGAGTGGACATCGCCGCTGATGCGTTTACAGCAACGCAAGAACCCAGCCGGGATCCGGAAGTGCTGACGACTTATCGGCAAATGTTTTCATTTGCGGCCGCAGGCGCTCGCTACCGGACACGGCTGGATGAACTTTGGTCGCAACGACACCAGCTTGGCAAACAGCTGCGGTGGCAGGCAGATAAACCCATCAACTCCTGAACCTTATGGAGGCGACAACTTGGCTCCAAGCAACACCATCCCCTATACTAGAGTAGGGACTCCAGAAAAAGTCAGATCGACAGCAGCGCAACTTTTTACAGCGATTAAGATCGCTAAGCTGGCCGCGTACAGAGCAATTGACGATTGCTACAACTGCTGATGGCTGCAGATGTACCGGAAACACCATAGCGTCCAGCTCTCAATCAAGGAATTCTATGTGCCTTTGGCGGCACGTTCGACCCGGACAACTGTTGGGTGATCTTCTCCACCTCAGAGCGGATGCGCGCATGCGACGGGGCGTTCGCATCCCGGCCTGGTACCTGCTGCTGGTTGCGGTGCTCGGGATTTTGAGCCGCTGCCAGAGCCTGCGGGATCTGGAACGCTTTGCGATCCGCCACCACAGCGTGCTCACAGCGGCTTTGGACCATGAGCTTAAAAGTGATTAATCGGCTGAAATCGATTCAATGAGACGCCGTAGTGAATGAGCTGATTTAAACCAGTTAAAGCGCTCAATTGCTTTTGCTTTGACTTCTTCCCGTGAGTATCCTTTCATGGTAATAGAGCCCAATATCTGAACTAGTTGATTGGTTGATTCAAAGAGATGTCCGATGTCGGAAACGACTTCAATCTGTGCCGAATTTGCAGCAGCGATAGGCATGCAGCCAAGAGACATCGCTTCAGCAAGGCCTAGACCAAAACCTTCGCATCGTGCAGCACTAATGTAAGCTGTAGCTCCTTTTATAATAGCAAAGGTTTCTTCGTCTGGTAGTCGTCCTAGAAAGTGAATGTCTCCGGCAGAAGAGAGGTCTGCAATAAGGGCACGTTCGGCATCTGCCATCCATCCAGTGGTGCCGATACATACAAGCTGGTGATCAGATTTGATCTGTTTCTTAAAGTTCCTAAAGGCTCTGAGTAGAAATGGCAGGTTTTTTCGTGGCTCGAGTGTGGACACCGTGATGAAGTAGGGATGTGTGGAGAGCCCGAATCTGGTGATTGCGTCCGATCCTATGTCTGTTGCCATCCTCACTGCATGATCACCAGCATTGGGTATAACAGTTATGTTTTTACACGGGATATAAGGGAATACTCGCTGTAGGTCAGTTGCAGTTGAATCGCTAACGCAAAAATAGTGATCTTGAGGCATGAAATCCGCAGCCTTTCTCTTCCACAGCTCGTCAATACCGCCATGAAATAGGCTTGGTTTGGTTAAGGGAAATAGATCATGTACATGGTGAACGATCTTTGCCTTAGGGTTCATTCGCACATAATCTGGGCATGGAAGGTATGATGTGAGATAAAGAAATTCGTTGCTTGATAGATACTGATGTGCCGTTGGCCCAAACCGGCCAAGCTCATTAATCCACGGTTCGGCAATCTGGTTAAGACCCTTAAGACTAAATCCCGAATGCGCGTCAATGCATGATGCAAGTGTGATGTCACAAGGATCCATCAACGGCTTGAAACTGCTCAGCTTTAGATGATGCATAACACAATGAGCTAACAGTTGGTTGTGCCAGCGAGATGAACTGGAAAATATATAGTACTGGCCTGCAGCGCTCGTTCTATTTACAAGGTCACCATCCAACGCGATCAGGAGTTCACGACAAACACGGGAAATTCCCGTGTTGGCAAGTTCACTCTCCATGCCAAAGGCTATGGGACTCATCTCGAGGATCACAGGAATCGTCATTGGTGTCTACGAATCAATGGGCAATAAAAAGAAAAGAGTGCTCAACAGCAGCTAGTTCGTTCGAAAGAACGACTAATTGGGAAGCACAAACCAAAGCAACTCTGCACCTAGCTGAAACTGTGACCAAGCCACACAACTCAGGCAACTGGTAACTTGCCTGGAGATC
Source organism: Cyanobium sp. (assembly GCA_044345855.1). Classification (GTDB taxonomy): domain Bacteria; phylum Cyanobacteriota; class Cyanobacteriia; order PCC-6307; family Cyanobiaceae; genus Cyanobium. Next base: position 100,986 of record JBIJAG010000010.1, read on the forward strand.
AATCAATGTGGCTGGTTCAACCTCAGCATCCGCAGTAATTGATCGGACGGTCGAGATCAGGTCTTCATTGCTAAAGCTGTTGTCTTTGATAGCTGAGGCTACGAGTGAATCCACAAATGATGCTAAATCATTCAAGGGGAGAGATTCGACTTCCGATGCTGGCTGTATGATAGATGAAGTATGATGAATCCGAATTGCGATGGAAACATCTAAATTAGATCTGATCGTCAATACGATATAGACACCCTCATCCAAGGCTCCAGGCACTTGCACTTGCAACTGCTGGCTATTAAGGACGCGGGTCAACGTTTTAGATGGTAGAGCTTCGAAGATCTTCTTGGCAAGGCACTCACTACTTTTAAACACCAAGCACAGAAACTGTAATGTGTTTAAACTGGAAAAATGCACCTTGTATTCATCCCGTGTTAGCTGTCTATCAAGTAGACATTGAAAGAGAGATGAATAGAGTGAGTATCGACGAAAGGTATTGGAGGTTGGCAGCAGTATGTATTCAAAGCTGTAACTAGAAGCCTCTATCTCTTCACGCTCGATATAGCTTGGAATGCTTTTCAGAAGAGAGCAGAGGCTGGATTTGGCTTGCTGAACGTCAATTGATCTACAAGGCATCAGGTCAGATGTAGAATCGCTTGACCCATTTCCCGTTTCAGTGCCATGAGATATAGAATTATGTGTCGTTCTTAATATGGCCATTCGTCCGTAACCCCTGAGGGGGACAACAAGCGAATGATTATTTCTGCGCGACCCTGTAGATCGTGAGTTAATAATGATAGAAGGTGTGCCATTTATCTGACAGTCAGGCTCATCACGCACGCGAGACAGTAGTTGATTATTAATAATGGGATGCACTGGGCAATCGATAACTGGCGCAATGTTTGTTTGCACAAAATCGGGAGAGTCAAGTAGGTGCACAGTATAGTTAATTGGCTCCATTTTTGAAAAATACAATTCGTAATCAACATCTGAAAGATCTCTGTCCATGAGCAGAACAAAGAGCCTTGAGTAGAGTACGTGTTTATCCACTAATGGCATCAGATAAACCCCTTTGTCGACATCCAGTGACTATGTCTTGATTCAAGCAAAAGCTGCCTGCAGAAAGAATCCACTCTTCTGGCCGTATGATCCCACTTAAAAGACTGCGCATGCTGCTCTAGGCGTCTAACATCACATAAGCTGGCACCGATTCTTCTTAAACGCAGCAGGTAGGTGATGACCTCGAGAAGCTCAAGCTCATTGTCAGGGCTAACATAGATCGCATTGGCATACCCTACTTCTGGTAGAGAACTGTTCATGCAGGTTACTGGTAGAGCCCCTCGGGCCAATGATTCAATAATCGGCAAGCCAAAGCCTTCTTCTCGGGAAGGGTAGATCACGGCCAGTGCATTTCTGTAACGCCAGTCAAGTTGCGCTTCAGATAGGAAATGAGACTCAACCATGTCAGAATGGCAATATGGTTGAAACTCTTGAACATAAACGTTCGCGTTCTTTCCCGTAACAACGATGCGAAGCTGGCTAGAGGCAAGCAGAGACTTCAATGATCGAAACACGAATTCTTGATTCTTATAGCTCTTGGGCGAAGCCAATCCTGGGACGAGAACAAAAGGCACACCCAATGGCTCAGCAAGAGAATGCTCGGTAGAATCAATCGTATCTGAGGAGGCAATGTCGACCCCGTTGTGCGCAATAAGGATGTTTCTTCCAGTTACTTCGTAGTGTTTGTGCAGTTCAGTTGCCGTATTGTATGATACGCAGATATAGCCAGATGCCGCGTAAATTGTTTGTACTTTCATCTTCCAGATCGGCTCTTCTAGATTGATCGTATCGGAGTTGTTCTCTGGTATCATGTCATGAACCATCATGATGTTTGGGATGGCATCGGCATAAGTGAAATACGTTGACAGAAAAACATCTGCTCCTTGCTCTTTGCAGAACGCCGTTATTAGCTCTCGATCTTCATCCCATGCTCGCAGACTCCACTCTTCGTAGCAGACTCCAACAGGCACCTCTTGAAAGGGGATCGTAGTTACTCCGTCAATATGAACATCCGTCTGACCTCTATCAAGAAGTAAGATTTGATTATCAGGGCTTAGCAGGGCCCATTTCGTGAGCATCTCTCTCCAAACTCGTGCAATTCCCGAGCGGGCAAGCTGATAAAAAAAACCATCAATTACAATCTTCATTGTCTTGGGTGCTTGCTGTCTTCAAGATAGGATAAATTGGCGCTCTCTTGGTTGATTACGTGAAGCTCTGCTATGCGCTTCATTGATTGGCTTTTGCGTGCTGAGTAAGTCGTAGTGTTGCTATAATAATAGAGGCCTTTCGGGGTGTTGATGTTTCTGAATGTCTCACCTTGCCTTGCGCATCTGAGCCAGAACTCAAGATCCGCAGCGGGGCCTCCCCTCGCTTCATTGAAATATCCATACTTCTGATGGAGTTCTCGACGCCAGACTGGCATACAATGAGGAATATTTTTCCAGACTATATGTTTTTGTCGGTTTTGATCGATAAAGTCCAGGAAAAGATCTGGATATCTGTAGTATTCCGTACTTGTATAAAACCAAAGCTCTTCCTCCATCGAGCGGCTTTCTACGTATTTCTCAAATCCGACATATTTATCGGCGCAAATAATGCACGGAGCTGACACCAGGGAAACGTCATCTTCCGCACACTCAAATGATTGTAAATGGCTGACAATGAAGTCACTGGCCTTTCGGTCGTCTAGATTAGCATTTGAGAGGTAGTTGCTGCTGGCTATCAAAGCCCCAAAGTTCCAAATGTTGTAAAGCCCTGGATCAGTATCCAATATAATATGAATTACGTTAGGATGAGTGTTTTGAAATTTTCTAATGGAGCTTACCTCCTGATCAAGCTGAGGTGAATTGGCGTTTATGAGGATAAGCTCACATGTGTCGAACTGGTCGAGTGCAACCATGTTTGCCAGAAAGCTATCAATCCATTCGCCTCCTTTGTATATACTCGTGATAAATGTTATTCCATCGCTGAAAGGAGTTAACCCGTTGGGTCTGGCGTAGCGGATTGCGGATATGTAGCGTTGCATGCAGATATCTGAATCATTGTGAACTCCTAGGGGGGCAGTTAGCCTCAGTTCGTTTGTTGCCGATTCGTGAATCCACGAATGTTTCTCAGCCCGTGCAATGCGTGGAGATAAAGACATTCCAGGCCTGATCCATTCCAACCATTGAACGTCCACCTGACTCATATGCAGGCTCGGATTTACTGTTTGCTCGTGGTAAGCAAGGATCGCCTCTGCAACCTTAGAGAATTGATTCGGCGTCGAAAGAAGATTTGTCTTATACACGGAATATTCAATTGATCTTCCGCTGTGGCAGAGCCAAGGCAACAGTGCTAACAAAAAGAATGGACTTATCTTGGTGTTGTTAATTGCAAGCCAGCGAATTGTTGTTTCAAGTTGTGCACATTCCTTTAGGTCGAGTGTTGATAGCGGCTTCCAGGGAGCTGCAAATTTAAGATAAAGAGCCAAAGCTGCTTCAGCTTGCTTAACTGAGCAGCCAAGCACCGAGGACGACAGTTCTGCTAAAGTAAAAATATGTTCTTCAGTTTTGAAATGCAGAATGGCTGCCAACAGAAGCAGGCGTGATGCCTCCTTGCGGATGTGCTCAGCCTCAAAGTGAGTTTCCAGTGCGGTTATGATCCTTCTTATGTCTTCAACTGAGTGATTGGTAATTAACGCGGTAGACGAGAACAGAAGCAGGCCATCAGCATTGCCAACGTTAGCTGAGCGGCTGTCAAAGGTATCGTGATTGGCCGCTTCTATGAATTGAAGTGCAAGGTCATGTGCTGATGTTGTTGGCAGAATGTATGCAAACTTGGCTGGCCGAAGATCTAATGATCCATCGAAGCATAGCTTGGATGCTGTTGCATTCCAATCATCTTGCACTCGATGCTTTAGCTTAATCGCCTCAACTCCAATCGAGTAATTTATAGGAAATATCGTTTTCTTCGTCATTGGTTGATCTCGGTGGTGAGGTTCACCGCCATATGGCTCTGAGCACTGAGATCATAGATCTTATCGGGTCGCACTTGCTGAATAAAGCGAATCAGGTTGGTGGAATCGGTGAGATCGCCGTAGTGCAGTACCAGCCGGGGCCCATCACCGCAGCTGCCCCGCTCGTGGGTATCCTGGCAGAGGTAATCAATGAGGTCGGTGTTGAAGCTTCTGGAGCGGTGCTTGATTCCATTCAGATTGTAGCCCTCCTCCAGCAGCAGTTCGGCCTGGTAGCTGCCGTCCTGGCTGGTGATGCCGGTGATGAGCGCGGTTGTTGCCATTTCCTCATCTTCTCAGGGTTTGGGGGGCTTCAATTTCAAGGCAGACAGACTCAAGGCCCTGGAGGGCTGCCGGATCCCTTGGCCTCCCTCAGGGCCCCAACCTCTCCTCCATCTGGTCGGCAAACGAGCGGCTCAGCACCGCCCGGCCGTAGGCGGTGAAGGTTCCCGATCGCCTTGCCGATCTCGCCGGGCTGATAGGTCAGCGAGAACATCACCGCCGGCGCCGGGCCATGCAGCGCCTTCCAATGCTGCACCCGCCGTTGCAGGGTGCGTTTGAGCGAACTTTAGTCCTGATCCGGCTTTTGCTCCTGCAGGTGCTCCAGCAGCGTGGAGGGTGTCAGGGCTGGATGGCTCTCCAGCAGTGGCAACAGCAGCGGCTCCCAGACCTCGGCCAATGGGTCGGGACGCCGCCGGCCACGGGGCTTGGCGGCTTTGGGTTGGAGGCGACCTGAATCAATCCGGTGGGCACTGCTCACCGACATGCCACCTCCTGGCGGCTGCCGGCTCCCCTCGTGAGCGGTCAACCAGATCGGCGCGACCCCTCAACCAGAATGTCGTGGAACAGCGCGGCTTGAGATTTTGTGGACTCAGCGCCACGTGCTGGCCACTCAGCTGAAATGGAAAGTGGGAACACCTGTTTGAAGGGATGCCACCGCCGTCAGTGCTTGGTGCGCCTTTTGCCTGTCTCTAGGAGCCTGTTGCGCATAGATCACCCAGCACCGAACACCGCACCTCTCCACAGACGCCCGTAAATCTGCCCAGATCCCAGTGACAGCAATGGATCTGCCTGGGAGAATGGGTCATGCAAAAGCC
>JBIJAG010000059.1:0-3098 GCA_044345855.1 Cyanobium sp.
TGAAGCAGATGGTGGCGCTCAGCAGCGTCGGGATCATCAGCACACCGAACCAGCCCACATAAAGGCGGTTGTTGGTGGAGGTGACCCAATCGCAGAACTGATTCCACGCCGAAGCGCCGGAGCGCTGTTGGATTGTGGCGGTCATGAGGACGGGGTTTGAATGCTCGAGAAGAGCGGGATGGAAAGTCGGCATTCCGACAAATCCAACGTAACAGAATCTTTCGCCGTTCATGGGACTGGGCAGCCCAGGGGCTATCAGCGAACCGCATGGGGGTGATCAGCTGTGCTGATCACAGCAGTTCAGGCAAGGGCTCTGGCTCGCTCAGCCGGGGTTTGGCAACAGATCTGCTGGAAATGCTTCATGGCGACACAGCTCACCACTGAGGACCACAAGCAGCCCAGCCCTCCTTGCGCTTTTAAACCAAGGCTTGATCGCTGCCTCCCTGGAGAGCTCCCCGCGGTGCTTGGGCAGCGGCACCGGCTGACCCGGCAGCAGCTCCCCCACCGTCACTTCCAGCTGCTGACTCCAGCGATCACAGCGGCTGGGCCGGAAGTGGAGCACCTGGCGGCCGTCGCTGAGCCAGGCCTCCTTGGGCGACAGGGGCGGCCGGTTGCTGGCTCTACCGTTCAAGCCACCTCAGGCGCCCAGCCCCGATGGCGGTGCAGGTCTTCTGTCCAGCCGCTGCAGCGGTGGGTGGTGCCCATTGGAGAGGGGTCCCCTTGGGGAGGAGCGCAGTTGTGCAGGCCGCAGGCCACGGCGGCGGTGGAGGAGCGTGTCACCCGGCACAAGGGCTGAGCGAGCGCGGCGGTGCCGCACCCTTGCGCTCGGGTGGGTGGTTTTTTTGCCGCTGCCGGGGGCTGTGGCATCGGGTTCTGGATAGCGAGGCGGCTTGCCCGCGGCTGCGGTGGCCGCCGTCGCCTGTGGGATCGAGGAGGTGGCCGCTGGCTTGCTGGAGCCCTTCGGTGTGACCAGCGCTGCTGGATGCCTGGCTTTGGCCGTCGCTCAGCCCGGCCATTTTCGATCCCTGGTGCTCACCCAGCTGGCCTCGATTAGTGCCATCCCGCCGGCCGAATGGCCGGCGCTTTATGCCCAGGCTCCCTGCTGCCAAGTCCCGCAAAGTCGCCTCACCGCAAGCGCTTTGACCTTGCCAATAGTGCGTCTGCATTAGCACAATGAAGCCAAGCCGGGCGGCCCGATTGGAGCCCTCTCCCGGTGCTTGTTCTTCGTTCTGCTCGTTTGGTTTTAGGCCCATGGTTTCCTTTCCTTTGGCCGCCGCATTGGCGCCTTCTCCGCCTCCTTTGCAGGCTTCATCTTTGCGTCCATTGGTGATCGTGGCCGGTGGTGGCCGTGATTTCGATTGGCCCTCCGATCAGGTCGCCACCACCCTCCGCCTGGCCGCCACTGGCCGCCCAGTGCAGTGCCTTCTCCATGGCGGTGCCCGCGGCGTCGATGCCGCCATCGATCAGGCTGCCTCCCGCCTCGGCTGGCCCGTGGAAATCCTCCGCGCCCAGTGGAGCCTCTATGGCCGTGGTGCCGGGCCGGTGCGTAATCGCCAGATGCTGCAGCGCGCCTGCCAGCTGGCCACCGCCGGGCCCTCTCCAGGCCAGCCATCCGCAGGCCTCCTGGTGATCGCCTTTCCCGGTGGCCCCGGCACCGCCTCCCTGCTCCATCAGGCCCATCGCCTCCAGGGGCGTTCGCCCCTTCCGATCGAGCTGATCGATCTAGCGGCGGCATAGGGGGGGGGCAGAGCCCCCCATGCCTTGGGGCATTGCCCACCCGCCACACCTTCCATCACCTCACTGCTTCCCAATGTCTGTCGCTATTCCCATCACTGCCCCGCCCCGCCTGATCGGATCAGACTCGCTCCACTGCGGCGGGACTGGCCTTGTGAGTGCAGCACCTCCCACCTCGATGCGCGAGCGCCTAGAGGCGCTGAGGCCAGATGTGCTGGACCTGGCCCACCGTCACGGCGCCTCCAACCTGCGGGTCTATGGCTCCATTGCCACGGGCCTTGAGCACGAGCGCAGCGACCTTGATCTGCTGGTCGATCTCTCACCCGAGCACTCGCTCCTGGGGGTGATCAGCCTCCGCCAGGATCTGGAAGACCTTCTCGGCTGCTCGGTGGATGTCACAGAAGAGACATCCCTGCTCCCCCTGATCCGCGACAAAATCCTCGGCCAGGCGGTGGTGTTGTGAGCAAGGAACAGCCTGTAATATGAGCGTATTACGGCCTAGAGGAAGCGATGCGTACCATTTCCGTGCGCCTCGATGACGGCAGCGAGGCCAGGCTCGACAGCCTCTGCCAGACCCTTGGCCTCAGCCAGACCGAGGTGGTCAAGGCTGGCCTTGACTTGTTGCAACAGCACTCCACCAGCCCGGCGGCCCTGGCGGAAGGCCTCGGGCTGATCGGCAGCTTTTCCAGTGCGGCCCAGGAAGGCGGCACCACCGACCGCGGGCGGGATCATTCAGCTCTGCTTCGTCAGAAGCTGAGCAGGCAGCAGAGCCAGCAGCGGCTGAGCAGACCTCATCCATGAGCAGCTCCAGCTATCGGGGTGCCACCCTCCTCGATACCGGCCCATTGGTCGCCTGGTTCGACCGCAGTGACCATGACCATGGCATCTGTGCGGCCTTTTTTCAAAAGCACAACGGTGCTTTCATATCCACTTGGCCGGTTCTCACCGAGGTTTGCCATCTGATCCCGGCCGAAGTAGCACCACGCTTTCTCTCCTGGGTGTCACTCGGTGGCCTGAATGTTGCGGAGCTGAGTGGATCTGCCTTGGAGTTGATGGCGGGCTGGATGCGGCAGTACGGCGATTTGCCGATGGATCTGGCTGACGCTTCGCTGCTCTGGGTTGCCCAGGAGCATGGGCTGCGGCGAATCGCAACCCTCGATCGCCGCGACTTCGAGATCTACCGACTTCCTGGTGGAGAGAGTCTCGAAAACCTGCTGGATGCATGAGCACTCTGTTGTGCCCGATGTCAACTACGTAGGCGGGTCGCGTCAATTACGTAGGCGGGTTACCCCGGGTCCTCCCCCTGCCATGGCAGGGGGAGTCGACAGCGAAAAGTGAGCCACCCTGGCCCGGTCCTCTGCCAC
>JBIJAG010000011.1:0-105603 GCA_044345855.1 Cyanobium sp.
AATTCAGAAGGAAAGGTGAAATTCAGGCCAACGTATCTGCCGTAAAGGAATTATCATTAGCGCCAAAGGGCTAGTCCAACACCGGATAAGATCGTGGCTTCGCACGATCTATCCTTGTTCGTTAGGCGGCGCTGGTGCCAACGCTGGTCATGCTGGAGGGCAGAGGAAGCGCAAAATCAATGTCTGGTATGAGCTTGTGTGCAAGCGCTACGTCTGCGCATGCTAGTAATACATCGTTCCATGGTGCATCGCCTCCCCATGCGGAGTCGAGTTCCTTCCTCGCAACCCTAAAGTCTGGAATTGCGGCCAAGACTTCTCGGGGTGTCGGAACCAACACAGCATCTGGCCGCGTCGCGAGCCAGGACATGACAGCTGGGAGTATCGTCTCAAGCCGCCCGTCATGCTGCTTTGGATCAAAACCAGCCAAGTCGGATATGAAGCGTACGTATTCGCTCCCTCTTGGCACCAACAGTAGCCAATCATGATGAGTCGCGCCATTGGGGTCGTACCGCTGCGCCATGGAAGCGCCCAATTCCAGCGGCATATTGAACCGAGCCAAGTTGGCGTCACCTTCACCTTTGCACCGACAAAGGTCGTGAATTGAGTACTTCGAGGCGAAAATAGCTTGTGTAATTCGATCCATCCTGGGTGTCGCCGTACCGCCGGATTCAATGGCGCACCGAGGAAGGAACCCACAGCAGATAGTGGCAAACACTATCGCGTCGAACAGAGGCAGATACTCGCTATCAAAGGGACAGTTTATAAAGACGGATAGATCTCTGGGCGCTGAGAGTGCACCCGAGCCGAGATGCACACGGCTTCGTTTGCTACCATTCATTTTTCTGACTCCGCCTCCCCGCTGTCAGGAGGCGCGTGATCTGCCTTCTCAATTGCTCCAAGTACTACGCGAAAACGCTCTGCAAGCTGACGATATAGTTGCCTGGAGTTAGTACTACTTAAGAGGTCCGTACGTGAGCCCTTTGAGATGTGACGAATGTCCGCGACACACCGATCTAAGCCAGCAGAGTCAAGCGCATCCAGGCACTCACGACTACGCAGAAACGTCGGTGGATCTATCGCCTTCAACCGGATGGCGATAAGGCAAACGTTCGGATTCTCCCATTGGCGCTCACAGATTGAACTCCACTCTCTCTGAATCCACTCACTCGAATTAAATGATTCACTCAGCAGAAGAAGGAATACGTCGCATGCTTTTATCGCCTCTTCTGTTTGAGACCACCAGTCGTCCCCCTGCTTGAGATCTGTTCGATCCAGCCAAGTCTCCAAACCTTGTCTCTGGCAGAGTCGCGACAGTGTTGTGGCGGCCTCTGCGTCCCTTCTGGCATAGGAGATGAAGATCCGCGGCGAAGCAGAGTCGTCATTAGATGATTCCTTGGGATCGGGTCTGTCAGCCATTGGACAACTCCCAGAGACTGCAAGGCTATGATCGCTTCAATGATAGCCGCCCACGACGTGATTGGTAGACCACCTTCGGTTTTAGCCGCCTAACGCTCGCGTTCTCTTGCAGGGCCCTTCAACAGGATGCGACCAGTGAGCGCAGCGAACAGGGAGCAATCCTTGAAGGCCCTGTTAAGAGCAACGCAAGGTTAGATGGCGGCCGACCTGGAGGATATGGTACGAACGTTCTTGCCAACGGCGACGTTCTGCGAAAGCGGCCGAACGAATCTTCAAACTGCGAGCATTGCGTATGCAACAGTTAGTGCGATTCCTGCGAGGAAGAAGATGAACTGAATACCCATCGGGATCCTGATGTTCCTGTTGTAGATGCTCGAGGCAGCAATTTGCGATGACTTGCCTATGGTACCTGTCAACGCCATCAGTGTCAGGACTCCGAAAAGCATCGCTAAGAACAGAAAGCACCACGATGCTTCGAGTATCCTGACCTGAGTTGGCGTAGGGTTTGGAGAGAGCTCTTTGGTGAACGTCATTCCGAGAACAAGCACGCCTGTGGATAAGGTGAGTACGTTTTTGACGACTTCGACCGCAGTGGAGAATGCTGCCTTGGCTCGATCATCCATCGCCATGGTCTCAGCAGAACGGCCAGATAGGGCACAGCCAAGCCAGCGCTGTGGCCAAGGCTGCAGGCTTAATCTCTTCCTCTGGATTGCTGAAATTCTTCGCGTAACTTCGCGCGGCAATGTGAATCTCGATCATGGCATCAACTAGGGTCCTTGCGTTGTTCCTGGCCGCCTTCTTCACTGTTCTGGCCGATGCGCTCTTCCGAACTCGAAAAACCCTCCGCTGCCGAACTGCCCGGTAAACTGGCAGCTGTTGCAGGCTTAACTCGAAATCGTAGGCTTGATAGCAAGACTGTACTTCCGGTTGATCGTCTCCCACCAAGAACGCTGATGCCAGAAAGCGCAGTATTTCGGGATGCAACGAGAATCCACGCTTCGCCGCGCGCCTAGAAAACTCTGCAAGTACGGAATGTTTTTCGGACCAAAGTAGGTTCCGAAGTACGTCTTTCTGCCCAGTGTCCATGTTGTGCGTCGTCGATCTGGAGTGTTTCGCGGATTGTGGAGGCGAACCGCAGCAATTCTGCCGGAGACCCTCAATTTAGCTCCTTACGGCTGAGGCTGGCGAGCAAGAGCAGAGCGATCGCTATTCCGCCGCCATTGGTGCCGAGTCTTATGTCCGATGATGTTCCTGACTCCACGGCTCCGCGACCCTGTTCCTCGCGTAATCATTGAAGCCTCGTAAGCCATCTAACGCTGTATGGGCGGGTCCGGTATCCGCTCTGCGGTGGGTGCCGTTGTCGGCCTATGCAGCCGATGGGAAGCCGGCAGCTTGCCCCAAAGGGCATGCGGTGCAATTGGTCTGGGGGATTGTAAGGTGGGGTCGTTGGGATTTTATACGGACCCGGTATCGCCAGCGACGCTTTTCGCTTTGTTTATAGGAAATCTGGCGGAATGGGGACATGCATTGGCCCATCAATGATGATGCGCGCACTGATCGTTGTCCGTATGCAAACATGCTCAGAAATCACAAAGCACGCCTAATAGTTCATTAACTTCTAAAAGCGAGAGAACCTCGGATTACCTAGCCTTTGCGATACAGCGATAAGATTGCTCTGCCATTTATTGTATGTTCTATCCAAAAGAACATGGCAGGCAAAGAGCGTGATGGGGCCTCTCACGGAGGCGACTGAGTTCCCAATCCACCCGTCGCTGCAGCGCCGGATCCAGGCGGCTGTAGGCCTTGGCGGCTGAGCGGATGAATTCAACCCGGTAGGTCAAGGCTTGTGCGCCTGAGCTGGTGAGGCAGAGCCGGCTTTGAGCCCATCCCAACTCACACGCGGTTCATGAGAGCGCAGAATTGCTTCGGCCTCGGCGGTCTCCTCCGCATCTTCCAGGGCCAGGGTGAGCAGACGGCGCAGGGCGTCGCTGCGGCTCACCGATAGATGCAGCTCGCCCTCCAGCCGGGCGGCGTAACGGTCGATGCGCTCCAGTAACTCCGCTGGCAGGCGCACAGTCTGGGGAGTGCCGGCCCTTCGCGGCTGGGCCACGGCGTTTTGTTGGTTGTAGTTGAATTTACTACGGCTTGACTGGACTGGGGTGTGCTCCTCATCCCTCAACGCCAGGAGCTGGTGAGGCGAGCAGTGATTCAGTCAGCAGTGATTCAGTCAGTAGTGATAGCGCAACTGGGCGATCAGCAGGCTGTCGCCATCCAGCTTGTAGATCATCCGATGTTCTTCGTTGATGCGCCGCGACCAGAAGCCGGAAAGGGCGTGCCGGAGCGGCTCAGGTTTGCCGGACCCTTCGAATGGAGTCCGGCTGGCTTCCTTGATCAAGGCATGGATGGGTTGGAGCAACGTTCGATCGGTGGCTTGCCAATGGAGGTAGTCCTCCCAAGCTTGTTCCGCAAAGACCAGTCTCATTCCGCCAGAACATGGTCCTGGCCACGGCCTGCCTCCAGGCTGTCAACGGCATCCATCAGCCGCCGTGCATTGCGTGGTGAACGCAGCAGATAGGCGGTTTCCTCCAAGGCCTTGAAGTCGTCCAACGACAACATCACCACAGAGGGTTCACCGTTGCGCGTGATGATCAACGGCTCATGGTCGGCGCAGACACGCTTCATCGTCTGCGCCAGGTTGGCCCGGGCGGCGGTGTAGGAGATGACGTCCATGGGCACTGTTCATGCCTGTACAGGTAAGCGTACAGGTGCAGTCTTGGGCTCGGTGGTGGCAGGCGCGAGCCGGGGCACCGGGCGACCGTCAGGTCAGCTCCAGATCCCCGAGCATCTCCTCAATCTTCTCCAGAACGCTGCGGAGATCAGCCGCGATTTCGGAGGCAATCACGTCGGGCTCCCTTATCAGGCTTGGTCAGCTGCACCAACCCTCAGACACTGCCCGTCTAAACCTGTGCTTCCCCTTCTTCGCGACTTGCATCCAGCAGCGCCGCCGCCGCCCCATCCGCCACCACCAGCGCCCGGGGGTGGAGCTGGATCCAGCTGGCCGGCAGCTCCGGCGTGGGTGGTTCCCGCAGGGCCCGGGCCAGCACCTCGGCCTTGGCCCCGCCGGTCACCACCAGCAGCAGGCGTTCAGCGGCCAGGATCTCCCGCAGGCCCAGCGTGATCGCCCTCTCCGGCACCGCCTCCGGGTCGCCGCCGAAAGCCCCGGCGTTCTGCTGGCGGGTGGCGGGGCTGAGCTCCAGGCAGCGGCAGGGCGCATCGGCCTCGCAGGGAGGTTCGTTGAAGCCCACGTGGCCGTTGAGGCCCAGGCCCAGGAGTTGCAGGCCGATGCCACCGGTGGCCGCCAGCTGGGCCGCATAGCACTCCGCTGCGGCATGGGGATCCGCCGCCTGGCCATCGGGGAGATGCACCTGCTCCGGATCCAGCCCCAGGGGGGTGGTGAGCCGGCTGGCCATCTCCGCTGCGAAGGAGCGGGGGTCGGCGCGATCGAGCCCCACGTAGGCATCAAGGTTGAAGCTGCACCAGCGCCTGCGTAGCTCCTGCCGCTCTGTTGGGGTCAGGCCGTTCACCTGGCGGGCCAGGGCGGCATAGACCGGCTCCATCGTGCGGCCGGTGGCCAGGCCGAGCGGACGCTCCGGCCGCAGCAGCCTGTCCCGCAGCAGCAGGGAGCCCACCCAGTCGGCCAGGCCGGCTGGATCGGCGAACCGCACCAGGGCCACCGGCTGCCTGTCCCAGCCGTTCGCTCGTTCTGCAGATGGCTCCTGCTCGGTGCCGCCGACCTCACAGCTCGCCTCAGCGGGAGGGGTAAGCCACCAGTTGGGCTCCTCTGTAGTAATGACGCAGGATCTGGACATAGCTCACGCCCTGGAGCGCCAGGCCATAGGCACCCCACTGGCTCATTCCTACTCCATGGCCAAAGCCCCGCCCGACCACCTCCAAGGCTGGTAGCGGCGCCGCGAGCGGCTCCTGGCGGAGCTGGCCGGCGAACGTGGGATCCAGGGCCGCCGCTGTGGATCGATCTCCTTGACCATCGGCGCCGGGAAGGGGCGGCGGCGGCAGCGGACCTCCGGCGGGCAGCCGGGCGGTGGATGGGCCAGTGGCAGCTCGGTTGCCGCCGCGGCTCAGGGCGGAGGCTGCGGCGTTGGCCTCGGCCGTGGCGGTGGTGATGCCCCCCGCCGGTCCGGGGGCCAGGGGGGGCTCGAAGCGGAACTGCACCAGGGTGCTGCGCAGGCCGAGCCGCTGGCGCAGTTCACTGCCGCTCAGGTCGAGGCTGCCCGCGGGTCCGATCACCCGCGCCCGCCGCACCCGGCCGGTGCTGGAGGCCGCAAGCACCTCGATCCGGCTGGCCCCCGCCGTTTCCTGGAAGGCGCGGCGCAGCTGATCCGGTTCGAAGCGCACGCTCCACTGGTGCCAGGGGGAGAGCTTGTCCTGGTCGGGCACGCTCACCAGATAGGGAAGCTGGCGGGTCCACAATTCACCGCTGTTCTCGGTGCTGCCGCCGCTGCTGCTGTGGAACACCGCGTCGATCAGCGCTCCGCCATGGCTGAGCACGAGGGATCGGGTGGCGGCCACGGCGGAGCGGGTGGAATCGGTTTCGGCCTCCGTTCCCCGGTAGACCTGGCTGGCCACCGTGGAGCGCAGGTCAAAGGGTGCTTCGGGCTTCAGCTGGGCCAGGGCGTAGGTGCGGGCCGCCACCGCCTGGGCGCGCAGGGCCTCCGCAGGCCAGCTGGCCGGCATCTCACTGCCCACCACGCTGGCCAGGTAATGCTCCAGCCCGAGCATGTTCACCGCCTGGAGTCGATCCCCCTCCGGCAGCACCCGCACCAGGCCCCGGTAGCGGCGGCGGCCCAGCCCCACCAGGGGCAGGGAGCGACCCGCGGGAGCGACCACCGTGCGCCAGGGCAGCAGCGGCGTGTCTGCCCCCCCCTTGCTTCGGCGACCCGAGGCGCCCGACCAGACGGCGCTGAGCCTGAGCTCCTGAAGTGCCAGTTGCTGGGGCGGCGCCAGGGTCCCGTCTGCGTCGGGCCGCTCCAGCAGCAGCAAGGGGCCCCTCCGGCTGATCCGCAGTCGTTCGCCTTCCGGCAAAACCGCCAGCAGGCGCCCCTGGCCATCGCGCAGCTGCAGCGGACCGCCCACGGCCGTGGGCTCCAGCACCCCCGCCTGCACCAGCAGCACCCGCACCAGCGGTTCCCGCTCATCGAAGCGGGCCAGGCTGATCTGATCGGGAGTTCCGCCGAAGGGGGAGGGGCCCGCGATCGCCACCAGGGCCGCTGGGGTGGCACTGGTGCCGAGCAGGACCAGCAGGCCGGCCCCTCGTTTCCAGAAACGGGGGACCCGGCACCAGGGGAGGCGGCTGAGAATCGCCACAGCTGGAAACCAGGCGCAAACGATGCCCATTGTGGGGGCGCGACGGCTGGGCCGCCAGAGCGCCGCACCCATTCCACCGCGGCTCCCGTGGCAGCATGCGGGCCCGAGGCCCCTCCCCTGTGCAGGTCACGTT
The DNA here is from genome assembly GCA_044345855.1 of Cyanobium sp. Classification (GTDB taxonomy): domain Bacteria; phylum Cyanobacteriota; class Cyanobacteriia; order PCC-6307; family Cyanobiaceae; genus Cyanobium. The sequence continues at coordinate 6,932 of JBIJAG010000011.1, forward strand.
CCTGGGCACCAGCTCAGGTGTTCCCACCCGGTCCCGCAATGTTTCGGCGGTGGCCCTGCGCCTGCCCCAGCGCGCCGAGCTCTGGTTGTTCGATTGCGGCGAAGCCACCCAGCATCAGTTTCTGCGCAGTGAGCTGCGGGTGTCGCAGCTGCGCCGCATCTTCGTGACCCACATGCACGGCGACCATGTGCTGGGCCTGCCCGGGCTGCTCGCCAGCCTGGGCCTGGCGGGCAGTTGCTCTGGTCTTGATCTCTACGGCCCCGATCCCCTGCGGGACTATCTCGAAGGGGTGTTGCGCACCACCTCCACTCGGATCGGCTACCCGCTGCGCACCCACCGGGTGCGGGATGCCGCCCTCAGCGGTGCCGTGCTGCTCGAAGACGACGACATCCGCGTGCGCTGCACCGCTCTCACCCATCGCGTGCCGGCCTTCGCCTACCGGGTGGATCGCCTGCCCCGCCCGGGCCGCTTCGATGTGGAGAAGGCCAAGGAGCTGGGGATCCCCCCTGGGCCCATCTATGCCCAGCTCAAGGCCGGTCGGGAGGCGATCCTCGAGGACGGGCGGGTGATCCGGGGCTCGGCTCTTTGCGGCCCACCCAGGCCCGGTTGCAGTGTGGTGTATTGCACCGACACCGTGTTCAGCGAGGCGGCGGTGGAGCTGGCCCGGGGCGCCGACCTGCTGATCCACGAATCCACCTTCTCCCATGGCGAGGCCGCGATGGCGATCGCCCGCCAGCACTCCACCAGCACCATGGCCGCCCAGACGGCCTTGGAGGCGGGGGTGCGCCGGCTGGTGCTCACCCACCTCAGCCCCCGCTACCTGCCCGGCAATCCGATGACCCCGGACGACCTGCTGGCCGAGGCCCGCGCCATCTTCCCCGCCACCGAGATCGCGAGGGATTTCCTCACCCTGGAGGTGCAACCCCTGGAGGAAGATGACCGCGTGGTTTCCGAGCCCTTTGGCTCCCCTTCCATCGCCTGAGATCCAACCGCGGGCCTGCAACAGTTCGCGTGATTCCCCAGCGGGGCACCCGCCCCCCGTGATACAAGGTCTCAGTTGCGGTCTCACCGCCATTTCACCGGCTTCCTCCATGGCCCCCTTCCTCCCTTCAGCCATCCGCGCCGTCCTCCGGACCCTGCTGGTGCTCCCGTTGGCGCTGCTGGTCTGTTTCGCCGGTCCCGCCGCCGCAGCCCGCTGGGATTCCGCCACCCTCACGGTGCCGGCCCTCCCCGATGGCACCACGGTGACGTTCAGCGAGAAGGAATACAAATCAGGCCGCAAGCTCTTCAACGAAAGCTGCGGCTCCTGCCATGCCGGCGGCATCACCAAGACGAATCAGAACGTGGGTCTCGACCCCGAAACCCTCGCCTTGGCCACCCCGCCGCGCGACAGCGTGGATTCGCTGGTGGACTTCATGAAGGACCCCACCTCCTACGACGGTGAATACAGCATCTCCGACGTGCACCCCAGCCTGCGCAGCAGCGATGTCTTCGTGAAGATGCGCGATCTCGATGAGAACGATCTTCGCCTGATCGCCGGCTACATCCTGGTGGCCCCCAAGGTGCAGGGCATCCAGTGGGGCGGCGGCAAAATCTATTTCTGATCCTTGCGGCTTCCTGGGTTGATCGCCCGATCGATCGCCATTGAATCTGAGGGGTTCCGTACTCACGGGACCCCTTTTTTAATGTTGGCATTTCTCCTTGGCCGCTCTACCCGCATGTCGTTTCCCACGCCCTGGAGATGGAGATGCCCCTCAGGCCCGGTCCAGGGCTTTAGAGGCATCCCTTCAGCGGGATCCCGGCGTTCGCTCTGAAGCCGGCGCAGCCAGCGGGGGGCTCTGGCGCCGCCGTCTAGGGGGCTGGCGGGGCGCTGTTGGCCGGATCCAGGGAGGCGGGCTGTTTGCTGTACCACCACTCCTGAAGCTCGGGGCTCAGGCGCTGGGGGAAGAGGGTGATCACCGTGCGGGTTGACCGGGCCCCCGGTTGGAGCAGCTCCACCACGTAGGAGGGGCAGCGCCGCGCCGCCAGATCCGCCACGAAGCGCCGGCCCACCCGGCGCCAGCTCGGTTCCTTGCTGCGCCAGGCCAGGCGGCAGCAGGGCCAGGGCAGCTCCTCCCGGTCGAACAGGCGGCAGCAGGGGCCGAGCACTCGGAAGCTGTACTGGCCGCCGGGGCTGGGGTGGATACTGCCGGCCTCCAGCAGCCGCGCCGCAGGCCCCCCTGACAGGCTTGCGGCGCTGCTCGCCGGGCGGCCAGAGCTCGCCACGATGCCGCCGCTGGCGGGGGAGTTGGAGGGGGGGGATGCGGCGGACAAGGGATCGATCGGCGGCTTGACCAAGATGGCAAGCCGGGGTCTAAGGCTGCCAGAAAGAGGGAGCAGCGACCCAGCTCACCGGGCTCGCGGTTGGGCCCGCCTGCCACCTCAAAGCCAGCAGAGCGTGAGCACCACCCGGTGGCGAAGTCGCCGGCCCAGGGTTGCTGGCGCTGGCGAGCCACGCTGCTCCCACAAGGCCTTCTCCCAAGCCCATCCATGAAAAAAGCCACCCCTTGAGGTGGCTGAAATGAGTGATGGAAGCGGCGAATGCCGGGCTCAGTAGAGCTCTTCCTCAGCGTGGGTCTTGATGGTCACGTCGGAGGTGGGGTAGGCGACGCAGGTGAGCACGAAGCCGGCCTCGATCTGGTCGTCGTCGAGGAAGCTCTGGTCGGATTGGTCCACGGTTCCCGCGGTCAGCTTGCCGGCGCAGGTCGAGCAGGCACCAGCACGACAGGAGTAGGGCAGGTCGATGCCCTGCTCTTCAGCCGCGTCGAGGATGTACTGATCATCGGGAACCTCGATGGTCTTGTTGAGGCCCTCGCTCTCGTTGATGAGGGTGACCTTGTAGGAAGCCATGGAAGGGATTGAAGCTCACAGGCGGCGGGAAGCCAGAACCTGTAGGACCCGCCCTTCCTACATCCTCCCGGGGCCGATCCTGGCCATCTGGCCTCCGCATGCCGGGAAGGCCAATCAAATCCTGGGCACGCATCAGCGTGACTTATGCAACATCAGCCTGTGACCGGATCACCATCAGCCCCCAGCGCTCCTGGCGGGCGGCCAGTTCGGCCCGCCACCCCTGGGCCGCCAGCGCATCCTCCAGGGCCGCTGCCTGGTCCACCAGCAGGCCGCTCAGCAGTCCCACCCCTCCGGGGGCCAGCACCGTGTCGAAGGCGGGGCAGAGCGCGGTGATCACCGGGGCCAGGATGTTGCAAAGAAGCAGGTCGGCGGGCTGGCCCTCGAGCAGCTCCGCCAGCACCTCCACGCTGCCCTGCGCCACCCGCACGGCGTCCGAGAGCCCATTGAGGGCGGCGTTTTCGCCGGTGGCCATCACCGCCAGTGAGTCGGTGTCCACGGCCACCACCGAGGCCGCTCCGAGCCGCAGGGCTCCCAGGCCCAGGATGCCGCTGCCGCAGCCCAGGTCTGCCACCCGCAGGCCCGCCAGACCCGCCGCTCCTGCCGTCGCCGCCATCGCTTCCAGGGCCTCAAGACAGAGGCGGGTGGTGGGGTGGCTGCCGGTGCCGAAGGCGCTGCCCGGGTCCATGTGGATCACCATCCGCTCGGCGTGCTCCTCGGGCAGGTGCAGCCAGGCGGGCAGGATCAGCAGCCGTTCCCCCACCGGATCGGCCTGCCAGTGCTGCTTCCAGCTGAGGCTCCAGTCCTCGTCGGGCTGACGCACCCAGGTGACGGCGGGCAGAGCCAGGCCAAAGGGTTCTCCGAGGGGCTCCAGGGCCCGCACCAGTTCGGCCCGCTGCTCCTCGGGCCAGTCGGCCTCGGGTAGCCAGGCCAGCAGTTGCCGCTCCTCGGGCGCCTCGGGCCGGTGCCGTACCGCCACCCGGGGGATGCCCAGCTCCGGCAGCTTCCAGAGCAGCGATTCCTCAAGGTCCGCCGCCAGCGTCATCTCCAGGCGCCACCAGGCGGGACCGGGGGTGGCCGTCAGCGACGGTCCGCCGCTATCGGATCCCCCAGGGGCCGCTGTGTCCCCCTGCCCTGGGCCTGGTTCAAAGGGAGCAATCGGGGGCTGCCCTGGGCCTTCGAAGCGGCCCCCGGCGGCTGGCGTGGGGTTGCCCGTTTCCATCAGAGGGTGACCGGGTGGGCTTCCTGGATGCCGTTGATCTGGTGGATCGTGGCCAGGAGGCTGGGGGGGATGGGGTCGTCGAGGCTGAGCACCATCACGGCGTCGCCGCGCACGATGCGCCGGCCCACCTGCATCGAGGCGATGTTCACGTTGTGCTCGCCTAGCACCGAGCCCAGCTGGCCGATGATGCCGGGCATGTCGCGGTGGCGGGTGAACAGCATGTGGCGGCTGGGCGTCACGTTCACCGGGAACTCATCGATGGTGGTGATCCGCAGTTCACCGTCGGCGAACACCGCTCCGGTCACGCTGTGGCTGCTCTTGGTGCCGCGGCTGCTCAGCTGCAGCGAGCCACCGGCAAAGTCGCGGCTGGCGTCGTCCTTCACCTCGAGCACGTGGATGCCCCGCTCCTTGGCCTCCAGGCTGGCATTCACATAGTTGATGCTGTCCCCCAGGGCGGTGGAAAGCACCCCCTTCAGGGCCGCCACCACCAGGGGCTGGGCGGGGTGGGAGGCGAAATCGCCCTGCAGCCGCACCTCCAGCTCGCTGATCTGGCCCCCCGCCAGCTGGCTGAGCAGCTGCCCCAGGATTTCCGCCAGCTCCAGGTGGGGCTTGAGCTGCTCCATCACCTCGGCGTTGAGGCCTGGGATGTTCACGGCGCTGCGGGCCGGCAGGCCGAGCAGCACGTCGCGGATCTGCTCGGCCACGTCGATGGCCACATTCTCCTGGGCCTCCTCGGTGGAGGCGCCGAGGTGGGGGGTGAGGATCAGCCGCTCCTTCACGCTGCGCAGCGGTGAATCGGCTGCCAGGGGCTCCTTGGAGAACACATCGAGGGCGGCGCCAGCGATCACGCCCTGCTCCACCGCCTCGGCGAGGGCCGCCTCATCCACGATGCCGCCGCGGGCGCAGTTCACCAGCCGCGCCGTGGGCTTCATGGTGCGCAGGAGCTCCGCATTCACCAGGTTCTCGGTTTCGGGGGTGCGGGGCAGGTGCAGGGTGACGTAGTCGGCCTCGGCGAACAGCTGGGGCAGACTCAGCAGCCGCACCTGCAGCTGCTGGGCCCGCTCCGGCGACACGAAGGGGTCGTAGGCGGCCACATCCATTCCCATGGCCCGGGCCACGCGGGCCACATGGGAGCCGATCTTGCCGAGGCCCACCACGCCGAGCACCTTCTTGTAGAGCTCGTTGCCCACGTAGGTCTTGCGGTCCCAGCCGCCGGCCATCGTGCTGGCGTGGGCGTGGGGCACATGGCGCGAGAGGGCCAGCATCAGGGCCAGGGCCTGCTCGGCGGCGGCGATGGTGTTGCCCTCGGGGGAATTCACCACCAGCACGCCGCGGCGGGTGGCGGCCTTCACATCCACGTTGTCCACGCCCACGCCGGCGCGGCCGATGATGCGCAGCTTGGTGGCGGCCTCGATCACCTCTTCGGTGACCTGGGTGCCGGAGCGGATCATCAGGCCCTCGTAGTCGCCGATGATCGCCTTGAGCTCCTCGGGTGGCAGACCGGTGCGCACATCCACCTGGGCCACCTGGGCGAGGATGTCGATCCCCGTTTGATCGATGGGATCGGAAACCAGAACCTTCGTCATGACCGGCACGTGATGGGGGGCCCCGGGGGCGCATGGGAGAGCGGCGCCCCGGCGGGGCAGGCCGGAGGTGCAGTGTAGAGATCGGCTCGCGACGGGCCTGGCCGAGCCCTCGAACCGATCTGGGCCGCCCCGGCTGGGCCCCGGATGCGAGCCTGAGGGAAAGCTGGAGCGGAAGCCGTGGCCCTGAGCGTGGTGGTGGTGCTGGAGGACCGCAAGCGGCTGGAGGCCCTGCGTCAGAAGCTGGCGGCCCAGGATCCACCGCCTCTGGCGGTCGTGGCGATCGGCAACGGTGAAACGGAGCTGGCCAGCGTGGAGCGGCTCGATCCGGCCGCGGGCCGCCGTCAGCGTCAAAAAACCATGATGCGCTGGCTGTTGCCCTTCGGTTTTCTGGCGGGTTTCACCTTCACCCAGATCACCGATCTGCACACCTTCTCCGCGCTGGGCCCCTGGGCTGAACCCCTGATCGGCGGTCTGCTGGGCCTGGGGTCGGGCTGGATGGGCAGTTTTGCCGCCGCCGCCAGCGTGACCTCCGAGGAGGACGACCGGATCCGCATCCTCCGCAACCGCCTGCAGGAGGGCAACTGGCTGCTGCTGATCGATCCGGCCCCCGGCAGCGAGCCCCCCTGGGGCCTGATTCAGCAGTCCCGGCCTAAGGCGGTGGTGCGGCTTGGTGAGTCCTGAACTGCCGGCCCCGATGGAGTCTCGCCGAGATCGGCCGGAGGGCGGCCCCCCGGTTGCCGAGCAGGAGCCCGTGCTGGAGGCGGCCGAGCGCTGTCTCCGCACCTGGGAGCCGGTCTGGACCGGTTTTCTCGATGGGGCCCTGAGGGAGGAGGCCGAGGCCCGTCTCGGGGCCCTGAGCGACCTCCGCCTCGAGCCCTGGGGCGGCCACGCTGGCGCCGAGCGCTGCCGGTTGCTGCTGCAGCGCAGCGAGGCGGCCCTGCCCCTGGATCAGGTGGCCGGCGATTTCGTTGGTCTGGAGATCGCCGGCAACTTTCTTTTTGACCCGGCCGAGCCAGCCGACTTCCGGGCTGCCCTGCTCGCCGTCGGCGCGCTTCCCGAGGAGCTGGGCGATCTGTGGGTCCGCGGCGATCGGGGTGCCCAGGCGATCACGGCCCAGGCCCTGGCCGCCCGCCTGCAGGGTCAGGCGGGCCGGGTCCGCACGGTGGAGGTGCACTTTGAGGCCCGCCCTCTGGCGGAGCTGCAGCTGCCGCCGCGGCGGGTCGCCCGCAGTCTCACCACGGTGGAGGCCTCCACCCGGCTGGATGCGGTGGCCTCGGCCGGCTTCGGCCTCTCCCGCAGTCGCCTGGCGGCCCTGATCCGCCAGGGGGCGGTGCGGATCGACTGGCGGGTGGTCACCAGTCCGAGCCGGGAGCTGCGCAGCGGTGAGCGGGTGCAGCTGGAGGGGCGCGGCGAGCTGCAGATCGAGGCGGTGGAGATCACCAAGCGGGATCGCTACCGGATCCGTTTGATGAGGCGCTGATGGCAGGCCACGAGGCTGGGGCTGCTAGGTTCTTAACCACCCCTGGTTCGGCGGATTCCTCCTGGAGATTTCTCCCGGTATGTTTCCAGGATCAGGTGGGTATGGCGTCACACCTGCTTCGGTGGTTTTGTGCAGCCAATCTCGGCCCGTCTCAGGCGAGACTCCTGATGGGCTATTGGGGCGATTAGCTCAGAGGTAGAGCACTACCTTGACACGGTAGGAGTCACTGGTTCGATTCCAGTATCGCCCATTGATGATTGACAGACTGATTTGATCAGCTGCACACACCCGATCAATCCGGCGGCGTTTTCACTCACTCACTCAAGTTGAAGTTCACAGGGATTCACCCACCTTGGCCTTTCAGGTGTGGCATTGTCTCCAGTAATGGGCGATTTGGGTAGGCAGCTGGCGCTGGTGTTGCGTTCTGACCCCGAGCCCTGAGACACCGATGCCGCCATCGGCTCCCCATCTCTGTGTTGCTGTTGGTGGCCGGCGGGCTCTCGATGCCCTCCGATGCCTTGGCCTGGCAATCGGTTGTGCCGCCGCGCTGGCCCCCCAGCCCCTCAAGGCCCAGGCCCCCCCTCACAGCGCCCAGGAGTTGGAGGCCTTCACCGCCGCCAAGGAGCTGGAGTCCTTCACCCCCACCACCACCATCCGGGTGCAAGTGAACGCGGTGGTGGGAGCCCTTCGCTACGAAGGCAGCGCTGTGGATGGGGGCGCCAACACAGCTGCGGGCTTCCCCCTCCTCAATGCCCTCACGGTCAACCACGACGCCCGGCTCACCATCGACACGAGCTTCACGGGGCAAGACCTGTTTCGGGTGCGGCTGCGCAGTGGCAACTTTGGCCCCTCTGGATTGTTCTCCAATCCCCCCACGCCGCTCAGCCGGCTGGATTTCGCCTTTGAAGAGCCCCTCTGCCGAGCCGACGTCGCCACCTGCAGCCGCAACCTGGTGACGGTGAACCGGGCCTACCTTCAATTTCCCCTGGGGCCGGAGATTCGTTTCACTGCGGGCAGCCGCCTGATGCAGGGCGACCTGCTGCCGGTGTGGCCCAGCGTTGCCAATGACTCCCCAATCCTGGAGCTGTTTCAGCGCGCAGGGGCGGCCGGGGCCTACAGCCGTCGGGTAGGTGCTGGCTTTGGGGCCTGGTGGCAGCCCACAGGCCGCTTGAGGGCCCTCTCGATTGCCTATGCCGCCGTGGCCCCCCAGGCAGACAATGGTTCGCCCGGGGAGGGGGGGCTCTTCACGGCCGCGGGCGGCCAGACGAACACCGTGCAGATGGCCTACACCCGTCCCCGGTGGAACCTCACCGCCGCCTACACCCGCAATGGCCAGCGCGCCCTGCTGCGGGGCACCCCCCTGGCCAGCCAGCTCGCTGCCGACTGCCGCGATGGCGCCATCCACTCCTGGTCGCTGGCGGGGTATTGGCAACCTGTCAATGCGGGCTGGATGCCCTCGATCAGCGCCGGCTGGGGCCTCGATCGCTTTGCTTTTGCCACCACCCCGGTGGCGGGGCTCACCGGAGTGCGCACCACCTCCTGGAGCGTGGGCCTCAGCTGGAGCGACGTGTTCAGCTCTGGCAACAGCGTGACGCTGGCGGTGGGCGCGCCGGCCCACGTGAGCCGCCTGCAGGGGGTGGAGGCTGTGGATGACTCCGGCCTGGCCCTGGAGGCCTCCAGCCTGATCCCCATCACCGACACCTTCAGCCTCACGCCGGCTGTGTTTTGGCTGAGTCGGCCCCGCGGCGCGATGGGGGCCACCGCCAGCCTCACCGAGGCCCTGGGCCCTGGACGCGGACCGGCCGCCTCCCTGGGGGTGTGGGGTGGGCTCGTGCGCGCCACCATTCGGTTTTGAGGGCGGTTTTGAGGGCGGTTATGTGCCGGGATTGACTGGAGAGATAAAATAAACCCTTTATATTGGTTCATCGCTCTTTGTCCTTTTCAAGCAAGCGAACTGAGCCTTAAGCCCACCGGTATTCAGCCCACATGAACGCCCAACCCCAACAGGACCAACCCGAAATGAGTGCGTTAAAATGAACATTTTATACGGACAGATTGAAGTTCGCTCGTTCCTCACGGTCACCCTTGGAATCCTGGTGCTGTTTCTTGGCAAGGCTCTCAACAAACGCTTCGCCTTCCTGCGAGAGTTCACCATTCCCGAGCCCGTCAGTGGCGGCCTGTTGGTGGCCTCGGTGATCGCCCTGCTCCATCTCGCCTTTGGCCTGGAGATCAGTTTTGGCATGCGGGCTCGCGATCTGCTGCTGGTGTATTTCTTCACCACGGTGGGCATGAATGCCAGCTTCGCCGACCTCAGGCGGGGTGGCCGCTCCCTGGTGGTGCTATTGGTCCTCACCATCGTGTTGATGCTGGCCCAAAACCTGTTGGGCCTCACCCTGGCTCGCTCGGGCGGCCTGCCGCCCGCCACGGGCCTGCTGATGGGCACGGTGTCGCTGATTGGCGGCCACGGCACCACGATTGCTTGGGCGCCCAAATTCGCTGAAGACTACGGGGTGGCCAACGCCATGGAGGTCGGCATTGCCGCCGCCACCTTCGGTCTGATCATCGCCAGTGCCAGCGGCGGCCCCATCGCCCGCTACCTGATCCAGCGCCATCGGCTGGTGGCCCCCGGCGCCTCACCTGCGACGGAGCGAGGCGACCTATCCAGCGGTCCCCCCAACGGCGCTGCTCTCGCTTCAGCGCCGGTCGTTCCAGCAGCTGCGGTGTCCTCTCCTGGTGGACAACCACCTCCCCAGGCTTCAGGCGGCGGAGCGTTGATCGATTCCCATGATTTCCTCGGGGCGGTGCTGGCGATCAACATCTGCATCATCCTCGGCTCGCTCCTGCAGGAGCTGCTGCGGGAGCGGGGGCTGTTTCTGCCGCTGTTTGTGCCCTGCCTGATCGTGGGCATCCTGCTCAGCAACCTGCTGCCCAAACCAGGGCCCAAGTTCCCGTTCCGCTGGCCCTCTCGCACCCCCGCCATCGACCTGATCGCCGAGATTTCCCTGGGGGCCTTCCTGGCGATGTCATTGATGACCATCCAGTTCTGGACGCTGGTGGATCTGGCAGGACCTCTGCTGCTGATCCTCATCGCCCAGTTCCTGCTAGCGCTGCTGATCAACCTCTTCCTGGTGTTTCCCCTGCTGGGCGGCACCTACGACGCGGCGGTGATCGCCGCAGGCTTCAGCGGCTTCACCCTCGGCTCCACCCCCACCGCCATGGCCAACATGACCGCCGTGACCCAAAAATTCGGCCCCTCCCCCAAAGCCTTCATCGTGCTGCCCCTGGTGTCAGCGTTTTTCATTGACCTGCTCAACGCGGTGCTGATTCCCTTTTTCCTGCACAGGGTTTGAGCCTGGGCCTCAGGCGGGGCTGGCGGGCATGGAGGCCAACAGGTGAAGGCCCAGGCGCTCGGAGAGAAAACTCGCCGTGAGCTGGCCCCGCACGCTGTTGCCTGCCCCATCCAGCGGCGGGGAGTAGGTGGCCAGCCCGCCTTTGCCTGGCGCCACGGTGATCATGCCGCCCGACACCCCGCTCTTGCCAGGCAGGCCGATGTCGTACATCCAATCGCCGGAGGTTTCATAGAGCCCCGCCGTCACCATCACCGCCAGCACGACCTGGCAGATCGGCGGCGCCACCACCTGCTCGCCGCTGAGGGGATGGCGCCCCCCATTGGCCAGGGTGGCGGCCATCAGGGCCAAATCGTGTGTCGTGACACTTAGGGCGCACTGACGGGTGTAGAGGTCGGTGGTGGCCTCCGGATCAAACCAGATGCCCTCCTGCTCCTCCAGCAGGGTGGCGATGCCCAGATTGCGGTGGTTTGTTGCCACCTCCGAGGCATACACCTCCTCATCCAGCGCCAGGGGGCGGCCCGCGAAGCGGGAGAACCCCTCCTGGATGAAGGTCCATTTGGCCTCAACCGTGTCGCCCGGCGCCAGGCTCGTGGCGGCAATGGCGCCCGCATTCACCATCGGGTTGGAGAGGCCGTCCTCCGCCCTCTCCACCGCCTGCACGGAATTGAATGGCAGCCCCGTGCTATTCACCCCCAGTTTTTGGCGGGCGTCCCTTTCCCCAATGGCCTGGCAGATCATGGCAAAGAGAAAGGGCTTGGAGATGCTCTGGATGCTGAAGGGATGGAGGGCTTCCCCTGCCTCAAAGAGCTGGCCCTCCGTGGACGCCACGGCGATGCCGAAATCAGCCGGGTTGGCCGAGGCCAGGGCGGGGATGTAGCGCGCCACCTTGCCCTCGCGCACGGGGCCAAAGCGCTGATGGGCTTCGTCCACCAGTTGGCGCACCACGGCCTCGGTGGGCAGATGGCCTGTCGAAATCCAGGACGCCACGATTAGTCCCCGTTCTCCTTCTCCCAGGGGAGGCTGGGCAGGCGGTAGAGGGCCTCCCGCTGGGCCTCAATCCACACATCGATCATCGTGTCGAGACTGGGATCATCCGCTTCGACCTTGATCTGGTGGGCGATGCTCAGGCTGCCCGCCGGGATCACCACCAGCTCGAAGGGGGGGCCTACCGAGAGATTCGAACGTTGGGTGAGCACCTCCGACATCAGGCAGAGCTTGGCGGCATCTTCCAGCGAAAGGTTGGCGCGGCCGATGTTGTCGAGCGGGGGCTTGCCGTATTTGCTCTCGCCGATCTGCAGGTAGGGCGTTTCCGGCGTCGCCATGATCGCGTTGCCCTGGGGATAGATCAGATAGAGGCCGTGGGGTTCGCTGCCGATCTGTCCGGCCAGGAGAAATGTGGCCCCGCCGCTGGCCCCCGCCTGCCGCAACGACTCCTCATTTTCCTTCTGCACCGCCACGCTCACTCGCCCCACATAGGCCGCCGCTTCAAACAGATAGTCGCAGTGGCGTAGATCCTTGCCGGCGCCAACCTCGAGATCCGCGGGGCGATCGAGATCGCGGCGAATCCAGCTGATCACCGCGTGGGTGGTGGCCAGGCTGCCCGCCGCCAGGATCACAAACAGCCGATCGGGAGCGGGCTGGAAGCCATACATCTTGCTGTAGGTGGAGATGTAGTCCACCCCCGCATTGGTGCGGGAATCGGAGGCCAGCACCAGCCCCTTCTCCAGCCAATACCCGATGCAATACGTCATGGTGTTCCCTATGCGGTGTCGCTCCTTGTGAAGCTAGCGCTTCACCCCCTGGGCCGGCCCTCGCCCCCCGCTCCGGCGGCCCCGCTGATACTCGGGATCGGGGTTGCTCAGCTGCAACTGGCGCACTGCCTCCACGGCCATGCCGGCCACCAGGCCAAAGCCGCTCACCAGCACCGTGTCCCAAAACAGGGTGCGCTCGCTCACCCGCACAGGGACGTGGGCCACCACGGTGCGCAGAAACATGGCAATGGCCAAGCCCGCGGCGCCGGTGACCAGGCCTGAGGCCACCACCCGGCCTCCTGAGAGGGGGCGCAGAGGCCGCTCCGGGCCCACGGCAGGGGAGGAATCATGGGAGCTTGCGGCTGCTGGCGGGTCGTCCCGATGGGACAGAGGGGGTCCATCGGCTAGAGGGGCGGGGCTCATGGGGCCTCAGGCTCCTCCGAGGGGTCCAGCGCAGGGGGCGGGCCTGCCACCAGTTGCTTCATCACCACGTAAAACACCGGCACCACAAAGAGAGACAGCACGGTGGCTACCGTCAGCCCGCCGAACACCACCGTGCCCAGAGACACCTGCCCCCGGGCACCGGCTCCGCTCGCCAGCACCAGCGGCAGGAAGCCAAACAGGGAGGAGATGGCGGTCATCAGGATCGGGCGGAACCGGGAGCGGGCCGAATCGGCTGCCGCCTCCAGGGCGGTGGCCCCCTCCTCCATGCGCTGGTTGGCCATGTCCACAATCAGGATGCCGTTTTTGGCCGCCAAGCCGATCAGCATCACCAGTCCCACCTGGGCAAAGATGTTGAGCACCTCGCCGCGGGCCGCCAGAAACAGCAGCGCTCCCAGCATGGCCGTGGGTACGGTCATCAGGATGATCAAGGGATCGGTGTAGCTCTCGTATTGGGCCGAGAGCACCAGATAGGCCGCCAGGATGCCCAGGCCAAACACCACGATCGCCAGGGCACCGGCCCGAATCTCCTCGCGGGAGATGCCGGTCCAGTCGAAGCTCACGCCATTGATGGAGAGATCCTCAAAGAGGCGGCGGATGTCGTTGATGGCCTGGCCCGAACTGCGGCCTGGGGCCGGACCGCCTTCCACCATGATCGAGCGGAACAGGTTGAAGCGGGGGATCACCGCGGGACCGGTGGCGGGCTCGATGCGGATGAACTCCGAGAGGGGGATGGGCTCGCCGGCGGCGTTTTTGGTGTAAAGCCCGCGCAACTGCTCCGGGGAGGCGCGGAAGGCCTGATCCGCCTGCACAAACACCCGCCGCACCCGGCCCCCCTCGAAGGTGTCGTTCACATAAAAGGAGCCGATGTTGAAGCTGAAGGCCTGCATGGCGCTCTGGAAATCCACCCCCAATGCGGCCATGCGATCCCGATCCACCAGGATATGCAGCTGGGGCGCTTCCGGGGAGAACTGGGTGAACACCCGATCAAAGAGGCCGCTGGCGTTGGCGTTGCCGATCAACTGCTGGGCGCTGGCAAAGAATTGGGAATCGGAAAGGGCGCCGCCACTGCGGTTGAGCAGCTGAAATTCGAAGCCGCCGCCGGTGCCGTAGCCGGGAATGGCCGGCGGCTCGATCACGAGGACGCGCGCCTCCTGGATCGCGGCGAACTTGCGGTTGAGCCGCGCCACGATGGCGCTCACCGACTGGTCGGCGCCGGGCCGCTGGTTCCACTTCCGGGTGCCGAAGAAAAACAGCCCGCGGTTGGGCGCGTTGCCGGCAAAGCTGGCGCCACTGAACACCGAGGCGCTCTCGATGTCCTTCTCCTCCCGCAGAATCGCGGCCACCCGCTGGTTGATCCGGCGCGTGTTCTCCAGGGAGCTGCCATCCGGCGCCTGCAGGATGCCGATGGCATAGCTCTGGTCTTCCACCGGCACGAAGCCACTGGCGATGGTGTTGAAAGCCACGGCGGTGAGGGCGATCCCGGCCATCAGGGCGCCCATGATCAGGGGGCGGTGGGAGAGCACCCAGGCCAGGCCCTTCTCGTAACCCCGCTCGATGCCGCCATAGCCCCGGTTGAACCAGCCAAACAGCTCCGGAGTGAGCCAGCCAAAGAGTGCGCCGCCCAGGGCGAGGGCGAGCACGGCGGCCGGGTTCGCCACACCCCCGAGCACCAGCCCAGCCACCCCGCCGGCCAGGGAAAAGGGCAGCCGCAGGGGCAGGCCTGTGAGCAGCCGCAGCACAAACCCCACCAGCAGCCCGGCGGCTACAGCGCCCATGGCGGCCAGGGCTCCCCCTCCCCCGGCGGCAAGCAAGCCATAGAGAAACCCCACCGCCCCTCCGGCGATGGCGTAGGTGCGACGGCCCGGTGGCGGGCCTTCCCAGCCCAGCAAGAGGGCCGAGAGCATCGGGGAGAAGGTGAGGGCGTTGAAGGTGGAGATGGCGATGGCAAAGAGGATCGTGGCGGCGAATTGCCGGTAGATGGTGCCGGTGGCGCCGGGGAAGAAGAGCACCGGAATAAATACCGCGAACAACACCAAGGTGGTGGCCAGCACCGCGCCAAAGAGGTCGTCCATGGTGGCCTTGGCCGCCGCCAGAGCCCCCAGGCCGGAGGCTTTCTTGGTGGCGGTGGTTTCGATGATCGTGATCGCGTCATCCACCACCAGCCCGGTGGCTAGCACCAGGCCGAAGAGGGTGAGCTGGTTGAGGGTGAAGCCAAACACCAACACCCCCAAAAAGGAGCCCACCAGAGCCACGGGAATGGCGATCGCCGGCACCAGGGTGGCTTTCCAGTCCTGCAGGAAGAGAAACAGCACAAGCACCACCAGGATCACCGCATCCCGCAGGGCGGAGGAGACCCCATCAATCGAGGCCCGCACGAAGTCGGTGTTGTCGATGATCTTTTGCATCGTCATGCCCACGGGCATCGTGGCGGTGAACTCCTTGAGCACCTCCTCCACCCCGCGAGACACCTCCAGGGCGTTGCTACCGGTGCGTTGGTAGATCGCCATTCCCACCGACGGCACCCCCCGCAGGTCGGTGGCTTCCACGGCAAAGGTTTCACCCCCCAGGCTCACCCTTCCCACATCCCTGAGGCGCACCACGCCGCCGTCGGCCGTGTTGCGCAGGATCAGATTCTCGAAGTCTTCTGTGTTGCGCAGTCGGCCCTGCAACACCACGGTGAGGGTGAATTGCTGGCCGGGGGGCGCTGGGGCGCCACCGATCTGCCCCACCGGCACCAGGCGATTTTGGCTGCGCAGGGCCTGCACAACATCGCTGGCAGTGAGCTTGTTAGCGGCGAGGCGCACCGGATCGAGCCAGAGGCGAAAGGCCAGCTGGCGATTACCGAAATACTGCAATTCACCCACCCCCGGCACCCGGCGGATGGCGTCGGTGAGATTCTGATCCAGCAGGCCGCTGATGGTTTCCAGGCTATAAAGCTGATTGGGGTCTTCGCTGGTAAAATTATATACCAGCAGGATCGAATTAGAGGCCTGGTTTACAGTAATGCCGGATTGGCGCACCTCTTCCGGCAGGCTCGGCTGGGCGAGGGCCACCCGGTTTTGCACATTCACCTGGTTGATGTCGCCATTGCTGCCGCTGGCGAAGGTGATTTCGATCGCGCTGGTTCCGTCCGCCGCGCTGGTGGAGGAGATGAAATCCATGTTCTCCACCCCATTGATCTGCTGCTCCAGCACGCTGGTGACACCCTGTTCCACACTCACCGCGTCGGCCCCCACGTAGCGGGAGGAGACCTGCACGGTGGGTGGGGCGATGTCGGGCAGATTTTCAATCGGCAGGATGGGAATCGCAATCAAGCCGGCAATCACGATCAGCAAGCTGCACACCGTGGTGAGCACCGGACGCGTGATGAAGGTGTTGGAGAGCGACATAGACCCTGCGGTGGCGGTGGCTAGTTGACCTTCACCGGCAGGCCATGACGGAGGTTGATCAGGTTGGAGGTGATCACCCTCTGGCCCGGCTCCAACCCACGCAACACTGGATAGCGGTTGTTCTGGAGCGGGCCCAGTTCGACCGGCGTTTGCAGGGCAAAGGTGGTGCCAGGGGGCAGCTTGCGCAGGGGCTCCAGCTTGGCCTGGCCGGGCCGCCGTTCCAGGTCGGCCAGGCTGCCGACTCCATAGACAAAACGCTGGCCGGAGATCTGGGTGACGGCAGCAAAGGGAACGGAGAGCTGGCTCCGCTCGTCGAGGATCAGGCGAGTGCGGGTGCGCAGGCCGTTGCGCAGCACGCCGGTGGGATTGGCGAACTCCGCCTTGGCCAGCAGCGACTGGGTGCCAGCCACCACAGCCGGATCCAGCGAGCGCACCACGCTGCGGGCCATGGGGCTGTTGGTGGCGGGGTCCATGAGGATCACGGGCTGGCCCACCCGCAGGCGCTCGGAGAACACCGCCGGCACATCCACCCGGGCCACGAGCTCATCGTTGCGGATGATCTTGGTGAACGGCGCCCCCGCCGCGATCACATCGCCCACCTTGGCCTGCATATCGCCCACGGTGCCGCTGATCGGCGCTCGCAGGTCGCGAAAGCCGAGATCGGCCTTTCGAGCCACCAGATTCATGCGGGAGGAGATGTAATCCTGCCGAAATTGATCGCGCTGAATCGCGCTGGCTGCCCCCTGTTTCACCAGGTAGTCGTAGCGCTGGAAATTGAGCCGTTTGGTTTCGGTTTCCGCCCGCAACCGGGCCACATCCGCTCGGGCCTGGGTTTGATCGAGCACCATCAGCAGCTGGCCCTGGCGCACCTGATCGCCCTGGCGCACGAGCAGGCTTTGGATCCGACCACCGGCCTGGGCCGCCAATTGCACCTCCCCCAGGGCCTCCAGGGTGCTCACAGTGTCCACCGCGTTGGAAAAGAGGGCCACCTCGGCCTCCTGGGACTGCACGGCCAGGGGCGGCCGGGGAGGGGTCTCCGGCGTGCCTTGGCAGGCCGAGAGCAGCGCAGCGGTTGCAAAGCCGCAGAGCTGCCAAACGGTCCGTAGCCGCCAACGAATTTGGCTCACGGGAGTTTTGGCAACGGCAGTCAACCCGTGCGAAACCTTTTCAAAATTATTATAAGCAGGCTGCCAATCCCTGGCATATCCCCTGGCCGATTGAGGAGCTAAGTCAGGGGGTCTCATGGGACCAGCTCCACAGCCTCAACCGGGTCTTTCAGTACGAGTCTCAATAGGACCGGGGCCAGAAAGGTGGTGCCAATCACCATCAAGAGGATTGCTGCCTCCAGGGAGGGGCCCAGCACGCCGCTCTGGCTGCCAAGGCCCAGAAAGATCAGGCCCACCTCCCCCCGCGGGATCATCGCTAGCCCCACCGCCAGCCGATTCGTTGGCTCCTTGCTGAGGTAGCTCCAGCCGGCAGCCAGCTTGCTCAACAGCGCGGCGGCCAATAGGAAGCCCGCCATCAGCAGTCCCGCGTGGTTGGCGGGGTTGAAGGGATTGAGCACGGAGAGGTTGAGGCTGCTGCCGATAAGCACGAAAAACACCGTCGCAAAGAGAGCAACCAAAGGTTGGATGGCCTTCTCGATCGCCTCCCGGCGTTTGGAGGAACTGAGGATGAGCCCTCCTGCGAAGGCGCCCAGGGCCGCCTCCAGGCCGAAGGCCTGGGCCGCGAAGCAGGCCAGCGAAAGCACCAGGAAGGCTGCCACCGCCACCTCCCCAGGTGCCCGTAGCCGATCCAAAAGGGCATCGAAGGCTGGGGCGGCGGTGCGGCTGAGGGCCAGGGCCACCGCCACAAACACCGAAGCGGCCCCCACCAGCTTCACCACTGGCCCTGCCGTGAATCCTTCCCCCGCCGCCAGGGCCACCACCACAGCCAGGATGACAATGCCGAGAATGTCATCCAGCACGGCGGCGCCGATCACCATCTGCCCTTCTCGGGTGCGCAGCACCTTCAGTTCCCCGAGCACGCTGGCGGTGATGCCGATGCTGGTGGCGGTCATCGCAGCGCCAGCGAAGATTGCCGGCAGCATCGGCACCGCAAAGAAGACATGGAGGCCGAAGGCGCCCATCACAAAAGGGAGGATCACGCCGGTGAGGGCCACGCTGATGGCCTGGCCGCCCACCGCCATCAGTTCGTCCAGCTCGCTTTCCAGGCCGGTGAGGAAAAGCAGGGACAGCAGGCCGATCTTCGCCACCCCCTGCAGGATGGGAAACGTGTTGGCATAGATCTGGCGCACCTGTTCGGAACTGACGTGGGCCAGGGTGGCGATCGAGCCCTGGGCGAGGCTGTTGAGCTCGCCCCCCAGCTCCGGAGGTTGGATCAGGTGCAACCCCGAAACGCCGATCAGCACGCCGGCCACCAGCTCTCCGAGGATGGCGGGAAGACGTAGGCGCACCATCAGCTCCGCCAGGGCCCGGGCGATCAAGAGGATCACCACAAATTGCCCTGCTTGGATCAGGGTTTGGGCGGCCTCCAGCTCGTGCGCACCGCTGGAGAGGAACAGGGTGGGCAAGCTCATGAACGCCACGGTAAGTTGACGAAATCCTTTCATCTCTGGCCCGTCGTCAGGCGGCGGAATGGGCAAACCGCGTTCGGGGAGCGGGCGGGGAGGAAGGGAGCACCGCGGCGATGGCAAGGGCTGGCATCCAAATCGGCTCGTGGTGAGCCCTTGTCCGCGGCGAAGTCTCGGCTCCTATCCCTGCAGTTGGCGGGATGGGATCCTCCCCGCTCCCGTGCTGCAGCTGCCGGCGGGACCGTCGTTTCAGGCGGGCATCAGCCTGGCGGGCTGTGGCTGATTACAGCCGCCCGAGTGGGCGGCTCCCTGGCCCCTGCCCCGTAATCTGCGGACCGATCCGGCAGAACTCCCGATGGCCACCCGCGAACGGCAAGGCACGCTGGTGGTGGGTCTGGGTCGCTCCGGAATCGGCGCTGCCCGATTGCTTCGGGCCCTCGGCGAACCGGTGTGCCTCGCGGAAAGCCGCAGCGGCGACGCCCTGGCTGAGCAAGCGGCGGCCCTGGAGGCGGAGGGCATCCCGGTGAAGCTGGGCCTGCCCCTTGATGCCGACCGCTTCGATGCCCTCACCCCGCCGCCCGCCACCGTGGTGGTGAGTCCCGGCATCCGCTTCGACCATCCGGCCCTGGAGGCATTGCGGGCCCGGGGGGTGGCGGTGCAGGGGGAGTTGGTGGGGGCCTGGAGGGCCGGCAGGGCCGTGCCCTGGATCGGCATCACCGGCACCAATGGCAAGACCACCGTGACCCATCTGGTGCATCACCTCCTGGTGGCCGGTGGGTTGGATGCTCCCCTCTGCGGCAACGTGGGCACCTCCGCCGCCGACGTGGTGCGCCAGCGGATCGTCGCCGGCCCGGCCGCCAGCGGCGTTTCGCCTTCGGGCCTTTCGGCCTTGGGCGCTTCACTTTCGGATGCTTCGCTCTCGGGCGGGTCTTTTGACGAGAACCTGGCCTTTCCCGACTGGCTCGTGGTGGAGCTGAGCAGCTATCAGATCGAAGCCGCCCCCGAGTTAGCGCCGGCCATCGGCATCTGGACCACCCTCACCCCCGACCATCTGGAGCGCCACGGCACCCTTGAGGCCTACCGGGCGATCAAGCGCCAGCTGCTCGAGCAGTCGGGCCTGCGCATTCTCAATGCCGACGACGCCGATCTGCGCAGCCGCGCCGCCAGCTGGGACCAGGCCTGCTGGATCACCGCCGGACCTCGTCAGGCCGCCCTCGATGCCGGCATCGACCCTCACCTCTGGATCGAGGCCGGTGAGGTGTGGAATGCCGATGGCCCGCTGTTCCCCGCCGCCGCCCTTGCGATGCCGGGCGACCACAACCGCCAGAACCTGCTCCTGGCTGCGGCGGTCGCCCTGGCCGCAGGCCTCACCCCCGCCGTGATCGAGGCGGGCTGCCGCTCCTTCCCCGGCGTGCCCCATCGGCTCGAACGCATCCGCCTTCACCAGGGCATCACCTGGTTCAACGACAGCAAGGCCACCAACTACGACGCCGCCGAAGTGGCACTCCGCGCCCTGGACGGTCCCCTGGTGGTGCTGGCTGGCGGCCAGTCGAAGCAGGGCGATGCGGCCGGCTGGATCGCCCAATTGCACCGCCAGGCCGCGGCGGTGATTCTCTATGGCGCCGCCCGGCAGGAGTTCACCGGCCTGCTGGCGGCTGGTGGCTATGGCGGTCGGGTGGAGAGCGTCGAAGGGCTCGACCAGGCGGTGCCGCTGGCCCGGCAGCTGGCGGTGGAGGGTGCCTGCCCAGCCGTGCTGCTCTCGCCGGCCTGCGCCAGCTTCGATCAGTACAGCGATTTCGAGGCCCGCGGCCACCACTTCCGCCGCCTGGTTCTGGCACTCTGAGGCAGCGAATTCGGCGCGATGCGTCAGTCCCGATGGCCCACTGGTTGATGAAGAGTGAGCCGGAGGTCTACGGCATCGCCCATCTGGAGGCGGAGGGCACCACCCTCTGGGATGGCATCCGCAACTACCAGGCCCGCAACTTCATGCGCGCGATGAAGGTCGGCGACCGCGCTTTTTTCTATCACTCCAATGCCACGCCTCCGGGGATCGTGGGGTTGATGGAGGTGGTGGAGACGGGCCTAATCGATCCGAGCCAGTTTGATCCAGGCTCCAAGTATTTCGACCCCAAGGCCAGCGCCGAGGCGCCCCGTTGGGACTGCGTGCGACTGCGGTATGGGCGCACGTTCGGGCGGCTGCTGAGCCTTGAGGAACTGCGCGAGCAGTTCGATACCGAAAGCCTGCCCGTGGTGCGTCGTGGCAATCGCCTCTCGATCCTGCCGGTGGAGGAGGCCAGCGCCCTGCGGATCTACGCCCTGCTTGGTGAGGCCCCCTAAGGGCAGACCTGGCTGCGGCAGCGGTCTCTCAGGCGGCGTTGCGCCGGTACTCGTCGCGCCGGTCCCTGGCCCAGGGGCGCTCGGCCCCGGGAGCGCCCCGCTGCGGCAACGGTGTCGGTCCGCTCTCTTCGTGGCTCTGAGGCAGAGGATCAAAGCCCGCGGAGCCGGGGAAGAGGTTGGCCAGATAGCAGCGGGTCACGCCCCGGTTCTGCACGCCGTTCTGCACCAGAAAACCCGCCAGGGCGGCCTGAAAGAGGCGGTACTGGTCCCAGTTGGGATGGCGTTCGATGAACTGGCTCATGGCCTGCAGCAACTGCTCCGGTACCTCGGCCCGCAGGCTCACCGTTCCGCCTCCAACGGCTCGCTCCGAGGAACCCTCCCCGTCCGCACCTTCGTCGTGGCCTCGCCGCCAGTCCTGTGCCATCGCCGGAACGGTCCCCGCTCATCGACACCAGTTCCCCACACCCCGGGAGGACCGTCAAATCCCGCGCTTCGGCGGCCCGATCCGCCTTCCCAAGCTGAGATATCAGGCTGGATCAGCGTTCTGCCTGGTCCTGGCGGCGCCTCCGGCCGGGCGGCTCCCCAGGCCAGCTCCGTCAAGGGTGGAAAGCGGCCGTCCAGGCCTTCTCCCCGGACTCCCGGTTCCCTGGGACCGGGCTGGGGAAAAACGGGGAAAACGTGGGCTCCGGTGCGGAATCGTCCGGGAAAAACTGGCCTGATCAGCATTGCTGATCAGAGCCTGCTTGGCGCAAGGGTCTCAGGCAGCGATGCCACCACCCGGGAGCGTTGCGTCTTCGGCTTCCGTAGGCATGCAGGTCTGAAGGGCAGCAGCCAGGGCAACGCTGGCCTCACCTCCCCAGCTCCCCTCCACCCCCCGCCGTCCGGGGGCGGGCGTCAGCACGAAGCGCAGGCACCAGCGGTTGCGGTCGCCCTCAAGGCAGAGCCACAGATCGCCTCCCTCGCAGGCCAACTCCATGGCCAACTCAATGGCCTCCTCGGCCATCAAGGTGTCGACGAGGGTCCGGTGCTGCTCCTGCAAGGTGTTCATCCCTCGCCGCAGCGCCAGCGCCTCCGCCAGGGTGAGTTCAGCGGCCCAGGCTCCCGCCGCGGCTTCCCCGCCGCCGATCAACACACCAAAAGGATGGCGATCGGAGTCGACCACCAGCCGCCAGCCTGAACCTTCCCGGACCTCCATGGGCCTTGCGGCCCTCAGCCGGGCAGCAGATCCGGTTGGTCCTGCTCATCGGAGAGCTCGATGATGGCTCGCTGCACCGGCTTGATCATCGAGTCGTCGAGCAGTCCGTCGAAATCATCAAAGCGCCGCTGCTTGGCCCGAAAGGCGATTCGCACCGTGGTGAGGTAGCGGTTGTTGGAATGGCGGATCAGGCTCTCGGCACGCTGGGCCAGATCCTTCGGATTCACGGTCGGGCTGCTGGGTATGCGCAAGGGTTCCAGTGGACAAGGCCGTCCGCCACCCTAGGCCAGCACAGCTGCCTCCTACCCCATGCCGGGAACGCTCGCCATCGACCTGGGCAGCACCACCACCGTGGTCGCCTGGCAGGACGGCACCGCCAGCCCGCCGCGGCTGCTGGCGCTGGCCCCCTATGCCCTCGACGATCCCGCCGTGGTGCCCAGCCTGATCTGGCTCACCGGCCCGGAGAGCGCGGCGGGGGCTCTGGTGGGTCGGCAGGTGCTGGACGCAGGGCTGGCCGATGGCGAGGGACCGGGCCTGCTGCGGGATTTCAAGCGACGCATCGGGGCATCCTCCGAACCCTCGTCAGCGGGCCGCTCCCCCGGGGCCCCGGCCCGGGCGGGCGGATCGCAAGCGGCGGATTCGGAAGGATCGGAAGGCCCGGGGGGCTCTGAGGCAGCCGCCCAACAGCCCTGGCTGACGCCCGAGGCCGCCGGAGCCCTGCTGCTGCACAGGATCTGGCGGGCCCTGCCCCCCGGAGTGGAGCCGGACCGGCTGGTGCTCACCGCCCCGATCGAGGCCTACCGCAGCTACCGCCAGTGGCTGCGGGAGGTGTGCGGTTCGTTCGCGGTGCCCGAGCTGGCCCTGGTGGACGAACCCACCGCCGCCGCAATCGGCGCCGGGCTGCCCCCCGGTAGCCGCGTGCTGGTGGTGGACTTTGGGGGCGGCACCCTCGATCTGTCCTTGGTGCAGCTGGAGGGGGGGGAGGGAAGGGCCTCTCCCATCGCCCAGCTCCTCCGCTTCGCCGGCCGCGATCTCGAGGCCAGCGGCCAGGCGCTGCGCTGTGCCCGGGTCCTGGGTAAAGCCGGTCTCCGCCTCGGCGGCCGGGACATCGATCGCTGGATCGCCGCCGAACTCGTCCCCGACGACGGGCCCGACGGTGAGTTGCTGCGGACGGCCGAGGCGCTCAAGTGCCAACTGAGCGACGTGGAGGAGGCCGTGCGGCTCTGGAGTCCGGCGGGTCTGCCGGCCCGGGAGCTGCGGCTCAGCCGCAGGCGCTTCGAGGCCCTGTTGGAGGAGCGGGGGCTCCTCACCCAGCTCGACACCCTGCTGGAGGCCGTCTGGGCAGGGGCCCGGCGGGAGGGCCTGGCCCGGGGCGCCGCCATCGACGCCGTGCTGCCGGTGGGGGGGAGCAGCCGCATCCGCCTGATCCGCCGCTGGCTCCAGGAGCGCTGCCCCGGGGTGCCCCTGCGCGGTGAGCGGCCGGTTGAGGCCGTGGCCCTCGGCGCCCTCGCCCTCACCCCGGGGGTGAAGCTGCGGGATGTTCTCGGCCGCGGCGTTTCCCTGCGCTACTGGGACCGCCGCAGCGGCACCCATCGCTGGCAACCCCTGTTTGTGGCTGGCCAGGGCTGGCCCACCACCGACCCCCTCGAGATCGTGCTGGCCTGCAGCCACGAGGGCCAGGGGGCGATCGAACTGGTGCTGGGGGAACCGCTCGGGGAGGCGCGATCCGAGGTGGTGTTCCGCGATGGAGTGCCCCAGCTGCGGCGGCGGCCCGCCGGCGAGGCGGCGGTGGCTCCCTGGCGGCAGGCCCCGGCCCCATTGCCGCTGCAACCCCCGGGTCAGGCCGGCCAGGACCGGCTTCGCCTCTGCTTCTCCATCGATGCCGAGGCCCGGCTATGGCTGGATGGGGAGGATCTGGTGAGCGAATCGCCCCTGGAGTCGCGCTGCCTGGGGCCGGTGTGTTGAGCGACCACTGGGGCCAGCCCTGCCGGGGCGGACTGCATACAACAGGTGTCATTCCCACCCATTCCCCTTGGCCCGCCGGCCCCGCTTACCTTTCGTCTGGCTAGCCATCACCTTGGGAACGGTCGCCGCGGGGATCGGTTTCGTGTACTGGTGGGAGCGCCAGCTGCCGGCCCGGGTGGCCGCTGCCGCCGCCAGCGGCCAGCTCGACGCCTGTCTGCGCTACAGCGATCAGCTCGATGCCCTTAGCTGGCTTCCCGGCCGTTCCTCTCTCGATCAGGGCCGCTGCCGACGTGAGAAGGCCGCCCAGCTCTGGAAGCAGGGGCGCTGGGCCGCTGCCCTCGGACTGCAACGGCAGCTGCTCAATTCCCCCGCCGGCGGCCGGGGAGACCGGCAGCGCCTGGAGGACTGGCAGTCGGCCCTGCACCGCATGGCCCAGACCCGCTTCCGCGACGGTGACCTCGACGCTGCCCTGGAAGCCTTGGCTCCGATGGGCGAGAAGCATCGCTCCGATGGCACGGCGGTCGGGGATCAGCTGCGGCTGAACTGGAACCGCAACCGGCTGGAGTGGGAACGGGCTTCGAAGCTTGTGGACCAGGCCCGCTGGTGGGAGGCCCTCGACAGCCTCCACCGGATCGATCACCCCTGGTGGCAGCGACGAGCCCAGGCCCTCAACGGCAAGGTGGCGGAGGGCCTGAAGCGCCTCAAGGGGCAGGATCGTGAACACGATGGACACGGGGAGCTCCCCCAGTCGGTGCCCGTGGCCCAGCTCGATGCCGAGGTGGGTCGACGCATCGCCGCCGGAATGGACGAATGGAAGGCCTTTCAGGCCGGTTGCCAGGCCCTCGGTGGCCGTGTGGTGGAGGCCGGTCCCGAAACGGCCTGCCAGCGCTGACGGGACCATGACAGGATTGGCGCCGACGTCGGAACGCAACACCATGCAGCCAGGAGATCGGGTCAGGGTCTGCCGCAGCGTGGTGGTCTTCACCCATCCCACCAATCGCGGCTCCGCCTTCGATCTCGAAGGGCAGGAGGGGGAAGTGCTGCAGGTGCTCAACGATTGGAAAGGCCGGCCGATCAGCCCCACCCTGCCGGTGGTGGTTGCCTTCGGGAAGTTCCGGGCCCACTTTCGCGATGATGAGATCACCCCGATCTGAGGTTTGGGGTCTGAGGTTTGGGATCTAAGGGAGTTGGTTCCCGGGTTAGGAGCGCAGCAGATACACCCCTTCCTCCCCGTCGATCGACCGCAGGCACAGCTCGATTGTTTCTTGCCGGGTGGTTGGCACGACCCGGCCGCAGAAGTCGGGCTGGATGGGCAGTTCCCTGTGGCCCCGGTCCACCATCGCCACGAGCTGAACCCGCGTCGGGCGACCCCAGGTGTGCAGGGCCTCCAGGGCCGCCCGCACGGTTCGCCCGGTGAAGATCACATCGTCCACCAAGACCACGTGACGGCCATCCACCGAGGCAGGTAACTGGGTGGCCTCGGCGAGTCGGGTGCCGATGCGCTCGAGATCATCCCGGTGGAAGGTGGGATCGATGCTGCCGTGTTCGATCGGATGGCCGCTCAGTCCCTTCAACCGACCCGCCAGCACCCTGGCCAGGGCCACGCCCCGGGTGGGAATGCCCAGCAGCAGGAGCGAGCGGCTATCGCTGGCGCTCTCCAACACCTGGGAGGCGAGCCGATCGAGGGTGCGTCCCAGTTCTGGTTCCGAGAGCAGTTCGAGCCTCACCTGGCGGTCGGGCTCCGGATCCTGGCCTGGGGTCTCTGGGGACACGGAGCGGGTCATTGGGCCGGTTGGACCGGGCGGGAGCCAGGAGGCTTGCTTTGATTTGATCCTAGGCGGGGTAGACAGATGGACCCGATATTCCCCCCGGATGCCTTCCCCCGGATGCTGCCGTCGGCTGGGATCACCCTGTGGCCAAAGGCTGACCTGAGAACACCCATGTTGGGGTCTTTCTGGGCACGGCTGTAGGTTTGTCGAGGCACACCGTTGATGCCGCTGGCCGATCGGGTGAACGCAGCGTCCTCGTCCCACTCTCCAACTCTTGGCAAAGGCCCGGCCAATGGTCTTGGGGCCACTGCCGAGCTTCGTCCTCTGGGTGATCCATCCCCCGTGGCCCCTGTGGTGTTGGCAATTCTCGACGGCTGGGGCTATCGGCCGGAGGTTGATTACAACGCCATTCGAAATGCCACCACCCCGGTGATGGATGCCCTTTGGCACGCGTATCCCCACACCCTGATCGAGGCCAGCGGCGGTGCCGTCGGCTTGCCCGACGGCCAGATGGGTAATTCTGAGGTGGGGCACCTCACGATCGGCTCCGGCCGCATCATTCGTCAGGAATTGGTGCGCATCGGCCAGGCCGTGCGCAACGGCAGCATCGCCGCCAATCCTGCCCTCAATGACCTGGCCGACACTCTTCTGGCTGAGGGGGGCACCCTTCACCTGATTGGCTTGTGTTCCGATGGCGGTGTTCATAGCCATGTCGACCACCTAGGCGGGCTGTTGCACTGGGCCGCAGGCCGGGGTCTCACCGATGTCTGTGTCCATGTGGTGACCGACGGCCGCGACACCGCCACCAATAGCGCTCCGGGATTTCTGGCCACGATCGAGCGGCAGATTGCCGAGGCCGGCGTCGGCCGGATCGCCAGCCTCTGCGGCCGCTACTGGGCCATGGACCGCGACAACCGTTGGGATCGCACCGAGAAGGCCTATCTCCTCCTTACTGAGGAGAGTCCGCTCAGCAGCTTTTCTCCCGCCGAGATTCTTGAGGCCTCCTACGCGGCCGGGATCACCGATGAATTCCTCGAGCCGGTGCGTCTGGCACCGGGGGTGATCAGCGCGGGCGATGGGCTGGTGTGCTTCAACTTCCGCCCCGACCGGGTGCGTCAGCTCGTGCGCGCCCTGGTGTTGGAGCCGTTTCAGGGATTCGAGCGGCGCCGCATCGAGCCGCTGCACCTGGTCACCTTTACCCAGTACGAGAAGGGCCTTCCTATAGCCGTGGCCTTCCCTCCCGAGTCCCTTGATGGCCTGCTTGGTCAGGTGATCTCCGACAACGGTCTGCGCCAGTTCCGCACCGCCGAGACCGAGAAATATCCCCATGTCACCTATTTCATGAATGGGGGCATCGAGCAGGCCTTCCCCGGCGAAGACCGCCATCTGGTGCCCTCACCTCGGGTGGCCACCTACGACCAGGCTCCAGCGATGTCG
Source organism: Cyanobium sp. (assembly GCA_044345855.1). Taxonomy (GTDB): domain Bacteria; phylum Cyanobacteriota; class Cyanobacteriia; order PCC-6307; family Cyanobiaceae; genus Cyanobium. The sequence goes on from JBIJAG010000011.1 coordinate 34,315, forward strand.
GCCGAGACCCTCACCGACAGCTGCTTGGCAGCCATCAAGAAGGGGATCTATTCCTTAGTGGTGATCAATTACGCCAACCCCGACATGGTGGGCCACACGGGGCTGATGGAGGCCACCACCCAGGCGATCGCCACCGTGGATGGCTGTGTCGGTCGGTTGGTGGAGGCCACCAACCGGATGGGAGGCACCCTGCTGATCACCGCCGACCATGGCAACGCCGAGTTGATGCAAGGCCCCGACGGCCGTCCCTGGACCGCCCACACCACGAACCCCGTGCCGGTGATCCTGGTGGAGGGTGAAAAGCGAAAGCTGCCTGGTCACGGCACCGATGTGCACCTGCGCGAGCACGGCGGTCTAGCCGACATCGCACCTACCCTATTAGCCATTCTCGGTCTGCCGAAGCCGGAACGCATGACCGGCGAATCCCTGATCCTGCCGGCTGGAGCTTCACCGGTGGCAACCAGTCCCTTGCCCCGCACCCTACGGGTCTGATTCCGATCACGGCCCCCATCGAGCCCACCCCACCCCCTCCCCGATCCAGCCCCCAATGCTGAAGACTGCGATTTCCTATTTCTGGATGCTCAGCGCCGTGCTGTTGATCGTGAGCGTTCTGCTTCACAGCCCCAAGGGGGATGGCATGGGGGGGCTGGCCTCTAGCGGAGGCTCCATGTTCACAAGTGCCCGCAGCGCTGAGGCCACTCTCAACCGGATCACCTGGACCCTGCTGGGGCTGTTTCTGGGGCTGGCCGTGGTGCTGAGTGCAGGATGGCTGGGTTAGGTAATGGCGGGCCGCTGAGGCGCCGCGATCTATTGCGGCAACTGGCCGCTGGCCTTCCCTTCCACGCCCTGGGGGCCGGTTTGCTCTTCTGGCCGGGCCGCGCGGTCGCGGCATCCCCGGCCACCGATCCCCGTTGGCGACTCGATCAGGCCGAGTGGAAGCGGCGGCTTTCTCCAGCTGCCTTTTCGGTGCTGCGCCAGGAGGGCACAGAGCGTCCGTTCAGCAGTCCGCTCGAGCACGAGAAAAGGCGGGGTACCTACCTGTGCGCGGGGTGCCGTCTGCCGCTGTTCTCATCAGCGGCCAAGTTCGACAGCGGCACCGGCTGGCCCAGTTTCTGGCAGCCCCTGCAGGATGCGGTGGTCACCAAGCTTGATTTCAAGCTGATCGTGCCCCGCAGTGAGTATCACTGCCGCCGCTGCGGCGGGCATCAGGGCCATGTCTTTGGAGATGGTCCACCACCCACAGGCAAGCGTTACTGCAATAACGGGGTCGCCCTGGTGTTCCTACCGGGTTGAAGGGGCTGCGGCCTTTCGGGGCGCCATCCCGCCGCGTTGCGGAAGTTGTCGAATCCTTCGGGCCGGCGGCTTCCCTGTTGCGATCCGGTACGGTGTTTTCACTCAGCCCGCCGGAGCTGCAATGGGCAGTCCGATCAGCCGCGAAACCTTTCTGGCGCGGGCCCAGGCCCGCTTTGCGGATCAGTACGACTACTCGGCCATCGTTTACAAGAGCTTCAAGACTCCGGTGGGCATCCGCTGCCGCCTTCATCCGGTGAAGTTGATTTCGATCACACCGGAGAAGCATCTGCAGACCACCGGCGGCTGCAAGTTCTGTCTGCGCCAGAGCCGGATCCGCATGCTGGAGCGGGAACTGCTGCGCGAGTCCGTAGACCGCCCCGAGCTCCTGAGGCCGCCCCTGGATTCCTGCCTCAGAGGCCAGGGGATGGCCTGATCAAGAATCTCTCACGATCAAGAATACAGTCTGCTGCGTATTTGCTGTACCTGCGTCGGATTGCTTCGCTTTATGCCTTTCTGCTGCCAGATGCGGCGCTGCAACTGCAGAGTAGGACCTGGATGATGCCGATTATTTGGTGATTGCACCGGTTTACATGTATGTCACTTCAGTTGTTGCATTTTCTGCTTTTTCCTGGCGCGCTGTTGGCTGAAACTCGGCTTGACTCTTTTGTGAAGAGGATGGGATTGTGAAGTCCCCTGTCATTGCAGCATGTCGTCGGCATCCCGCAACATTTCACCGCTTGGACGTAGCGCTCGTGGCCTTAATGTGCCTGCGGCCATAGCCCCACCGACCGGATCGCTGGCGGTGCCCCATGGATCAGAGGTGCAGACCGCATTCCGCTCGCCGCGTCGGGTCACCATCACGCTGCCTTGGGCCACGTTCGAGGCGCTGCAGGTCAGGGCCGATGCTGAGGGTCGATCCCTGAGCAACCTGGCGGCCTTTCTGCTGGAATCGGCCCTCAAGGGCCCTGCGGTCGCAGCGGTGGCCTCGGTTGCTGCTACGCCCCTGCGGCGCACTCCGGAGAATCCCTTCCATTGAGGGATCCCCGCTCAGCGCTCGGGCATCCTGAGCAGCGAGCCGGAAATCCGGCTGATCGCAGAACAAAAAAATGGAGGGGGTTGAGCCCCTCCACCGGATCCAATGCAGGAGGGCATGGCCCGCCGAGCTTTGGATGCGATCGCGATTACAGCGCGATCAATCAGCGATCAATAGTCGAAGTCGCCACCGCCCATGCCGCCGCCGGCGGGGGCCGCTTCCTTCTTCTCGGGCAGGTCGGCCACGATGCACTCTGTGGTGAGCACCATGCCGGCGATCGAGGCGGCATTCTGCAGGCCCGAGCGGGTCACCTTGGCGGGATCGACGATACCGGCGGCCAGCATGTCCACGTACTCGCCGGTGGCGGCGTTGTAGCCCTCGTTGAACGGCTTGTTGCGCACGTGCTCAGCCACGACGGCACCATTGGCACCGGCGTTCTGGGCGATCCGCATCAGCGGAGCGGTGAGGGAGGCGGCCACGATCTGAGCGCCGATCAGCTCCTCGCCGGAGAGATTGGCGGCCGCCCACTCCTCCAGGGCAGGAGAGAGGTGGGCCAGGGTGGTGCCGCCACCCGGCACGATGCCTTCCTCAACGGCCGCCTTGGTGGCGTTGATGGCATCTTCCAGGCGCAGCTTTTTATCCTTCATCTCGGTCTCGGTGGCGGCGCCCACCTTGACCACAGCCACGCCGCCGCTGAGCTTGGCGAGACGCTCCTGCAGCTTCTCCTTGTCGTAGGAGGAGTCGGTTTCCTCAATCTGCTTGCGGATCTGCTCCACCCGGGCCTTCACTGCCGCCTCGTTGCCTTCGGCCACGATGGTGGTGGTGTCCTTGTTGATCGTGATCCTGCGGGCTGTACCCAGCGAATCGATCTTGGCGTTTTCCAGCTTGAGGCCGGCGTCCTCGGTGATCAGCTGACCGTTGGTGAGAACGGCGATGTCTTCGAGCATGGCCTTGCGGCGATCACCGAAGCCGGGGGCCTTCACGGCGGCCACGTTGAGCACGCCGCGGAGGCGGTTCACCACCAGGGTGGCGAGGGCTTCCTTCTCGATGTCCTCGGCGATGATCAGCAGGGGACGGCCGGTACGGGCGATCTGCTCAAGAACAGGAACAAGGTCCTGAACCAAGCCGATCTTCTTGTCGGTGATCAGGATGTAGGGCTCCTCAAGCACCGCCTCCATCCGCTCGGTGTCGGTGGCGAAGTAGGGGGAGATGTAGCCCTTGTCGAAGCGCATGCCCTCGGTGACCTCCAGCTCGGTGGTCATCGACTTGCCTTCTTCAAGGGAGATCACACCCTCCTTGCCCACCTTGTCCATGGCGTCGGCGATCATGCGGCCCACCTCTTCGTCGTTGCCGGCGGAGATGGTGCCCACCTGGGCGATGGCGTTGCTGTCGCTGATCGGCTTGGAGTGCTCCTTGATCTTGCCAACCAGGAAGTCGGAGGCTTTGTCGATGCCGCGCTTGAGGGTGATGGCGTTGGCGCCGGCGGCCACGTTGCGCAGGCCGGCCTTCACCATCGCGTGGGCCAGCACGGTGGCGGTGGTGGTGCCGTCACCGGCGGCGTCGTTGGTCTTGCTGGCGGCCTGACGGATCAGGGCAACACCGGTGTTTTCGATATGGTCCTCGAGTTCGATCTCCTTGGCGATGGTCACGCCGTCATTGATGATCTGGGGTGCTCCAAACTTCTTCTCGAGCACCACATTGCGGCCCTTGGGACCGAGGGTGACGGCGACGGCTTCCGCCAGGATGTCGATACCGCGCTCGAGGGCACGACGAGCCTGTTCGTTGTAAATAATGCGCTTGGCCATGGAAGGTCTCTGGGGAGGGAAAGGGTGGAAAGGGTTGGGATGGCTGCGTTCAGCCTCCTGACCCGGAAGATCGTGGGGGGAACGGATCAGCCTGGATGGGCTGGATCCGGGGGGCTCAGTTCACGATGGCGAGGATGTCCTTCTCGGAAAGCAGCACGAACTCGTCGGAGCCGAGCTTGATGTCGGTGCCGGCATATTTGCTATAGAGCACCTTGTCGCCGATGCTCACTTCGGGAGCCTGGCGGGAACCGTCGTCGTTGCGGCGGCCGGGGCCCACCTGAACCACTTCGCCCACTTGGGGCTTTTCCTTGGCGGTGTCAGGGAGCAAGATGCCGCCGGCGGTCTTTTCCTCGGATTCAGACACCTTGATGAAGATGCGATCGCCGAGGGGCTTGACGGTGGAGACGCTGAGGGAAACAGCAGCCATGGGTTGTCGCGGTGGATTGGATTCGGATCGGACACGCTCTCCCCTGGGGATTCGGAGGAGGTTGGGTGCCCAGGAGGACCGGACCGGGGCCTGGTGGAGACCAGGGCCTGGGTCGGGACAGCTGGAGGCGGTTCGCACCAGGGTGAAACCACCGCAGGGGCTGTGGCTCTTGAACCTGGGTTGGTGGCCGGAGCGGATCTGGCACTCGTGCCCGTCGACTGCCAACTTAGGGCTGTGGGTGGCTGACGCAGCAGTGGTGGTGAGTTCGGGTGACCGAACCCCTCCCAGCCAGCTAGCTGTCCGGCGGCGGCGGCGGCCGGTTGAAGGTCTGGTGCCAGCCTTCCCAGTGGGTGACGCATCCCAGTGGGTGACGCAGTGGTAAGGTTGCGCCGCTTCAGGCGGGTCGGATCACCCCCTGCGCGCTCCCCGCCACCTCATCTTTCTTATGGCTGCAGCTGCTCCCGCCGCCTCCGGCACCCAGGGTGTCGTCAAACAGGTGATCGGCCCGGTGCTGGACGTGGAGTTTCCCGCTGGCAAGCTGCCCCGCATCTATAACGCCCTCCGGGTAACCGGCAGGAACTCCGCCGGCCAGGACGTGGCACTGACCGCTGAAGTACAGCAGTTGCTGGGCGATCACAGGGTCCGCGCCGTGGCGATGAGCAGCACCGATGGCCTTGTGCGCGGCATGGCCGCCCTCGACACCGGCGCTCCCATCTCTGTGCCCGTGGGTGAAGCCACCTTGGGCCGCATCTTCAACGTGTTGGGCGAGCCCGTCGATGAGAAGGGCCCTGTGGCCACGACCATCACCTCCCCGATCCATCGCGAAGCCCCCAAACTCACGGAGCTTGAAACCAAGCCCAAGGTGTTTGAGACCGGTATCAAGGTGATCGACCTGCTGGCTCCCTACCGCCAGGGTGGAAAGGTGGGCCTGTTCGGTGGCGCCGGCGTGGGCAAGACGGTGTTGATCCAGGAGCTGATCAACAACATCGCCAAGGAACACGGTGGAGTGTCCGTATTTGCCGGTGTGGGTGAGCGGACCCGCGAGGGCAACGACCTCTACGAAGAATTCAAGGAGTCTGGAGTGATCAACTCTGAGGATCTCTCCAAATCGAAGGTGGCTCTTTGCTACGGCCAGATGAACGAGCCCCCGGGCGCCCGCATGCGGGTCGGCCTCTCAGCCCTCACCATGGCCGAGCACTTCCGCGATGTGAATAAGCAGGACGTGCTGTTGTTCGTGGATAATATTTTCCGATTCGTGCAGGCCGGCTCGGAAGTGTCCGCGCTGCTTGGCCGTATGCCCTCGGCTGTGGGCTACCAGCCCACCCTCGGCACCGATGTGGGCGAGCTGCAGGAGCGCATCACCTCCACCCTGGAGGGTTCGATCACCTCGATTCAGGCGGTTTACGTACCAGCCGACGATCTCACCGACCCCGCCCCCGCTACCACTTTCGCCCATCTTGATGCCACCACGGTGTTGAGCCGTGGCTTGGCCTCTAAAGGCATTTACCCAGCGGTGGATCCGCTCGATTCCACTAGCACCATGCTCCAGCCCGCCGTTGTGGGTGATGAGCACTATCGCACCGCTCGCGCCGTGCAGAGCACCCTGCAGCGCTATAAGGAACTGCAGGACATCATCGCGATCCTGGGCCTCGACGAACTTTCTGAAGACGACCGCCGCACGGTGGACCGGGCCCGCAAGATCGAGAAGTTCCTCTCCCAGCCCTTCTTTGTGGCCGAGATCTTCACCGGCATGCCCGGTAAGTACGTGAAGCTTGACGACACCATCAAGGGCTTTAATCAGATCCTCGCTGGTGAACTCGATGATTTGCCCGAGGCCGCCTTCTACCTCGTGGGCAGCATTGAGGAAGTGAAGGCCAAGGCCGCCAAGATCCTCTCGGAAGCCAAGGGCTGATCTCCTGATGACCCTCACCCTGCGCGTTCTCGCCCCCGATCAGAGCGTCTTCGACGGCAGCGCCGACGAAGTGATTCTCCCCAGCACCACCGGCCAGGTGGGCATCCTCACCGGCCATGTGTCGATGCTCACCGCCCTCGACAGCGGCGTTCTCCGCCTGCGTGAAGGCAACACCTGGACGGCTATCGCCCTCAGCGGCGGTTTCGCCGAGGTGGAGGCCAACGAAGTGACCGTGCTCGTGAATTCTGCCCAGCTGGGCAGCAGCATCGACACCGCCACCGCCGAGAAGGACTACGAGCAGGCCCGCCAGGCCTTCAACTCCTTTGAAGGCAAGCCCACCAGCCCTGAAAAAGTCAAAGCTGAGCAGGCCCTGGCCCGCAGCAGCGCCCGCCTTGCCGCCAGCCGCGCAGGTTGATCGGCTGATTCCCAATCCTCCAGGGGCTGGGCCCCGGCCTCTCCACGAGCAAACCGTTCAGCGTCACCAGTCCGTACCGTTCCGCTCTGTGGATCAACTCCCCCTGTGGATCAAGCCACCTCGTTGATCAAGCCATACCTCGCAAGCCCCGGCCCATGATCCGGGGCTTTTTATTGCCCCCCTTCAAGCCCCCCTTCAAGCGCCATCCCCCAACTCCCACCCCCCCCCAAAAAAAAATGCCGGGGCACCTGTCCCGTAGGTTGTCCTGCGCCTCCGGCGCCGACAACCTACGGGACAGGTGCCCCGGCTTCGTGTCATGCATCTACGTCTGCTGCTCGATTCGGCTGATCCGGCCGCCTGGGCCGAATGGCTGCCCAGCGGTCTGTTTCATGGCGTGACCACCAATCCCACCCTGTTGCTCCGGGCGGCCCGGCCTTGCCGTCTCGATGAACTGGAGCGCCTCACCCGCGAAGTGCTGGATCGGGGCATGCAGGAGATCCATCTGCAGGCCTGGGGCGGTGATGCCGAAGCCCTGGCGGCTTGCGGGGCAGGCCTTGCGGCGCTTGCACCGGGACGGGTGCTGGTGAAGCTGCCGATCACCCGCGCTGGGGCCGAAGCCGCTCGGCGCCTCATCCATGCCGATGTGCCCGTGACCTTCACCGCCTGTTATGCGGTACCCCAGGTGCTGGTGGCGGCAGCCCTCGGAGCCCGCTACATCGCTCCCTATCTGGGCCGCATCGGCGACCTTGGTCGTGATGGCCACGCCGATCTGATCGCGATGCAGCAGGCCCTTGATGGGGTCGGCGCCACCACTCGGCTGCTGGTGGCCAGCCTGCGGGATCCCACGGACCTGACCCGGCTGGCCGCCGCCGGGGTGGGCTGCTTCACCCTGGCCCCCTCGGTGGCCGCGGATCTCTTTTCGGCCGCTCCCACGCTCGAGGCGGCGGCGCAGTTCGAGCGGGATGCGGTGGCCGCCGGTGCTGGGGTCGGCAACGCCCACCCCAGCACCGGCTGAAGCAGCGGCTGGATGCCCCGGTCGGCATTGGCATCCGGCTGCCTGAGGGCCTGTGGGCGAGGCCTGCTTAAGCTCGCCCCACACGGAAGGGTTGATGGGCAGCGGGCGGACCCTGGGTTTGGCACTGGCCGGCTGGCTGGAGGCCGGTAGCCCTGGCCTCGACAACGGCGTGGCCCTTGGCAATCGCCTGGTGGATGTGCTCGGTGCCGAGCAATCCCTGGCGGGCCCCGTGCGGGATCTGGCCCGACGGCCGCTGTTGCGGCAGGCGCTGGCCGGCAGCGGCACGGCGCGAAGGGCGGCCCTGGCTGCCTTGGTGGTTGAGCTCCAGAGCACCTATGCGCCCGCGGTGCTGGCCGAGCTGGTTGATCTGCTGGAGGTTGGGCTGGGGGTTGGGGAGCTGGTGCCCTCCGCCCCTGACGGGAGCAACAGCGGCGGTTCCGGGGCGGCGGTTAGCCCCCGCTCCGCTGGGGGGTCCGGGACCGCCGCGGCCGGCCGGGTTGCTTTCTCGGCCCAGCTGGCCCAGGAACGGGGGCCTGGAGGAGCGCTGCATCCGCCGGCCGTCGCCTCAGGGGCGGAGCTCCCTTCTGCTACGCAGGGCCTGCAACCGGGCGCGGTCGATCCACGGGCAGCCGTCGTCTCACCCGCGCCCGTGCTGAACCTGCGGCAGCTGCGGCGCGATCTCATCCCGCTCGGACCCGGTCTGGCTTTGGCGGCCGCCATGGCCCTGGTGCTCGCCTGGCTGGCCGGTGTGCTCGACCGGCAGTTGCTGGCCCCCCGGCAATGGAGCGCGGGCCTGGTGCTCGCTACGACGCTCGCTCTGCTTCAGATCGCCACCCTGCCGGGTCCCCTGCGCTTCCTGCGCCGGACAGCGCTGCTGGACCAGGAGGAGAGCGGCCAACCCCGGCTGGCCTGGCGGTGGGTGAGTGCGCCCTGGTTCCACCGCCGCCATGGTGAAGCCCTGGTGAACGTGCTGCTGCTGCTCCTGATTCTTGGGCCTACTCCCCTGGCGCTCGATCAGGTGGTGCTGCGTTACGCGCTCACCACCCTGGGCTGCCTGGCCCTCGCTGCTCTCACGGCCCGCCGCCTGGGCCTGCGCCATCAACACTGGGGCGGCGCCTCCGGTGCCGTGGGCGCCCTGGTGGGTCTGGCGGCGGGGCTGAGCCTGCTGCGCTGGCGGGTCATTGGCTTTGCGCTCGGTGAGATCACTGTTCCTGCCTGGGTGTTGCTTGTGGTGGTTGGCAGCCTGCAGCTCGCCTGGATTCTGCCCCGTCCACACCCCGACGATCCCGGCAGGCCCAGCCAGCGGCTGCTGGCCTCGACCTGGTGGTGGGGGCTGATGCTGGGTCTGGGCTGGTCGCTGCTGAGCTGGGGATCGGTGCTGCTGCAGGGATGGTTGCGGCACCGGCCTGGCTGAGCCGGCCTGCTCAGGCGGCTCTCGCTTGGCCCTGGGCCGCCTGCATGAAGCGGCCCCACAGCTTGGCGGCCAACACACTGCTGGCGGCCTCGGCGGGTCGGTTGTCGTCGTTGCCCATCCACACGCCGGTCAGGATGCCGCTGGCGGGGGAGTAGCCGATGAACAGCACATCCACCCCGTCGTTGGTGGTGCCGGTCTTGCCGCGGGCATCGGCGACCATGCCGGCGGCCCGGCCGGTTCCTTCGCTCACCACATCCCGCAGCAGTCGGTCCATGCGGGCGGCCACGGCGGGATCGATCAGCTGGCGCGCCTCCTCACCCACCGGGTCGGTGATCGACCCCTTCGGGCAGGCCGCTGGTTTGGTGTAATCGGGGCAGAGGCCCAAGTCGATGATGCGCTGCACGCCATGCATCGGCACGGAGCGGCCGCCGTTGGCCACCACGGCATAGGTCCTTGCCATCTCGTAGAGATAGGCGGCATCACCGCCCAGCACCATGTTGTGGTCGGCATGGAGGGGTGTGCTGATGCCGAGCCGCCGCGCCTGGGCGATCACCCGCTCCAGTCCCACCCGATCCGCCAGCCGCAGCGCCACCACGTTTTCCGATTTCGCGAACCCCGCTGCCAGGCTGGTGTTGCCATCGCTGTCGCCGGCACCGTGGCTGCAGCCTGCTACGCCACCCAGCGGCGCGCAGCTGAACCGCTCACCGGGTTCGATGTCCTGGCCGAGTGCTGTCAGGAAGGTGAACAGCTTGAAGGTGGAGCCGGGCTGACGCAGGGCCTGGACCCGGTCGAAGTTGCTCTTGCGGTAGTCGCCGCCGCCCACATAGGCAAGGATCTCGCCGTTGCGTACATCGAGGCTGATCAGGGCGGCCTGGTTGAGGCCCATCGGGCGGGCCTCCTTCTCCAGGAATCGGCCCACCTCCCGCTGCGCCAGCTTCTGGAGGCGGGGATCCACCGTGCTCACCACCGCGTAGTTGCCGCCGCCCCGCTGAGGGTCGAGGTTGAGGCCGAAGCGGCGACCCTCCAGTTCGCCGCGCACGTAGTCGCTGAAGTAGGGGTAGCTCTCGCGGCTGGATTCGCGGCAGGCGGAGGGATCGATGTTCAGGGGCCGGCGCAGGGCGTTGCGCAGGCTGTCCTGGTCGATGAAGCCCTCCTCATGCATGCGCCCCAGCACCAGGTTGCGGCGCAGCAGGGGCGCCCAGCTGTCCACCGGGGCATCGGGCGCCAGTGGGGCGAAGCAGGGGCTGTAGCCATTGGGGCTGGGCAACAGACCCACCAGGAAGGCGGATTCGGCCAGGTCGAGCTCGCGGGCCGACTTGCGAAAATAGAGCTGGGCCGCCTGCTCGAAGCCCTCCGTGCCCAGGCCCAGGGGGGCGCGGTCGAGGTACATCTTCAGGATGCGGCCCTTGCTGTAGCCGGTCTCCAGCTGCCAGGCCACCCAGAGTTCGCGCAGCTTGCGGCCCAGGCTCACATCGTTGCCCACGGCCGGGTCGTAGAGGCGGGCTACCTGCTGGGTGAGGCCGCTGCCGCCGCCCGTGCCCTTCACCAGGGAGCGCAGGGTGCCGAACAGATCAAGGCCGCTGTTCCAGCCGAAGCGGGCATCCTCCGAGGCCATCAGGGCCAGGCGTAGGTGGCTGGGGTAGTCGGCCAGGCGGGGCAGGGCCGTGGCCGCACCCTCGCGGGCATCGATGCGGCGGAAATCGGCCGAGAGGATCTTGAGGGGGCCGCCGTAGAGACGGATCCGGGAGCCGCCCGCAATCGTGCTGGCCCCGAGCAGGGCCGCCACCAGAACAGCGGAACCCACCAGGGAGGCCAGGCCGGCGGCCCGCAGCAGCCGCTCCAGGGGGCTGGGGGGGTGCCGGTAGCGCAGGGTGGGGGCGGCTCCCTTCAGGGGAGAGCCCAGCTGGATTCGGTCGCCGTGGCGCAGGCCGATCGAGCGGATCCGCTGGTCGCGCCAGAAGATCCCATTGGCGGAGTTGAAGTCCTCGAGGCGGTGGTCGCGGTCGCCGCGCCGCTCCCGTTCCACGAAGGCGTGCACCCGGCTGATCCCGGTGGCCTGGCAGGGGAGCTCGCAGTCCGGATCCCGGCCGATCCGCACCCGCTCTTCTGTCAGGGGCAGGCGGCCGGTGCAGCGCTTACCCTCCCAAAGTTCCAGCTGGGCCTGGTGGTGGCTGAGCTGCTGCCAGGCCCGCTCCACAGCCCGGCGGCGCTCGCGCCAGGGGGCTGGCTGCAGCAGGGCCCGGCCGAGCTCCCGCCAAGGTGCCAGCTCCGCCAGCAGGCGCGGCCCCGGCCTGCCCGGCCCCGGGAGGCCCGCTGGACCCGAACGACTTCTGGATGGAGGAGCCGGGGAGCGGCCAGCCGATGGGTCGCTATCTGGATCGCCATCGGTGGCGCGAACGCGATCGCGAATCACCACGCCATCGGCACCGGTGGACGGCATGGATCGGCCGGCACCGGAGGAGGGGTGGGGGTGTCCTGGCGGTTCGCCCCCTGGCTGCTGGGTCGGCCTCGCCAGCCCTTGGCCTTCACCAGGCCGCAGCGAGCCTGCCGGACCCGGCTGGGGGGAGGGGGCTGGGCCCGTAGGGCCAGGGCTGGGAACGGGGGCCGCTCCCGGAGCCGGGGACGGGGGTGAGGTGGACATCGCGGCGCAGCGGGCGAGGCCCGGGCCCCATAGGCTAATCGGGCGGATTGAACCCTCTCGGTGCAGCGTCGGCGGGATCCCTGGGCCCCATTCCGGATCTGGATCGCCCTCACGATCGGGCTTTATGCCCTCAGGGCGGCCTTTGTGACCACACCGCTCGGGGCGATACCGGGCTTCGTTCTGCTGTTGATGGTGCTGGTGGCCCTGCTGCTGGCGGGCCTGGCCCTGTTGCGGCCGGGGCGGGTCCAGCGCTGGCGGGAGGGTCCCTGATGGATGCCGTTGCCCGCCTGGTGTGGCTGGATCGCTCGGCCGCCGCCGTGCCCCTGTATCGGTCGATCCCCCTCACGATCGGCCGCGATGCCGCCAATCAGCTCTGCCTGGCCCAGGAAGCCGGCCTCTCGCGCCACCATGCCGAGCTGCGCCCCGGCGCCGCCGGTCAGTGGCTGGTGTGCGATCTGGGGAGCAGCAACGGCACCTACGTGGAGGGGGAACGGCTGAGTGGTTGCCGGCTCCTGGCCCCTGGCGACCGGATTCGGCTGGGCCGCAGGGGGCCCTGGCTGCAATTCCTGCTGGGGGAACTCGCTGCGCCCCCGGGAGACGCATTCCCCCCTCTCGCGTTAGCCCCCTTTCCAGCGTCGGATGGGGCACCCGCCAGCCCGTCCCGGCCTGTCGTCGCCCGGGCTGGCGCCCCGCCTGCCCCTGTTCCCGGTCCAGGCTCGGCGGCTCCGCCTGCTGCCGCAGGGATGAGCCCTTCGAGGGAGACGGTCCCGGCGAGGCTCCGGCCAGTTCCACCTGCCGCGCCGCAACCCGTCAGCCCGGCGGCGCTGGACGGCACCATCACGGTGGCCGGCAGGGCCCTTCGCCTCGATCAGATCCGCGCCGTGGAGGTGTGCAGCGAAGCCCTGCATCCCCAGGTGTTCAGCTGGTGGGTGCTGGCCTGTCTGGGGGGGCTGCTGCTGCTGCCCTTCCCCTTGATCTTCTGGCCCTGGCAAGCGGCGGCGCTGGCCCTGGCGCTGCTGCTGGGCCGCCGGCAGGAGCACATTCTTCTGCTCACCCTGCGGGACGGCCGGGCCCATCGCCATCGCTTCGCCGATCGACCCGCCGCCCTGGCCCACCGCAAGGGCGTGCGCCGGGCCCTCGGCCAGGACCCGGAGGCCTGATCCTTCCCATGGCCTGGATCCTGCCCCTTGCCAGCAGCCACCGCTTCGGCGGGATCGATGCCCCGGTGCGGATTTTGCGGGGGCTGGGGGGCGGCAGCCAGGGTCAGGTGTTCGAGGTGGCGGTCGGCGAGGAGGCCCTGGCCCTCAAGTGGTATTTCCCCACCTTTCTGCGGCGCGATCCGGGCCTGGCGGAACGGCTGGCCGAAAGCATTCGCCGGGGTTCCCCCAACGGCGATTTTCTCTGGCCCCTGGCCCTGTTGCGCCCCACCGGACCCGAGGCCGCCACGCTCGGCAGTGCGGCCTCGGGTTTCGGCTACCTGATGCCCCTGCGGCCGGCCGGCTTCCAGGGGGCCGTGGAACACGCCGCAGGCCGGCTCACGATCAGCCTTCAGAACGTGCTGCGCAGCGCCTTCTTCCTGGCCCGCGGCTTCCATGCCCTGCACAGCCTGGGCCTCTGCTACAAGGACGTGTCACTCGGCAATGTCTTCCTCGACGCGGGCCGGGGTCGGATTCTGATCGGCGATAACGACAACGTGGAGGTGAGCGGCCGCGGTGGCGGGGCCGTGGTGGGCACCTGGGGCTTCATGGCGCCGGAGGTGGCCCTCGGCCGCTCCCGCCCCGACGGCGGCTCGGATCTTTTCTCCCTGGCCGTTCTGCTGTTCCACCTGCTCACCCGCCACGATCCCTTCAAAGGCGCCCTGGAGCGCGCGATTCCCTGCCTGGATCTCCCGGCCCGCCGCCGCCTCTATGCGGAGGAGCCGCTGTTTGTTTTCGACCCGCGCGATGACCGCAATCGCCCCGATCCGATCGAGCACGCGGCGGCCCTGCTCACCTGGCCCCTCTACCCCCGGGCGCTCCAGCAACAGTTCGAGCGGACCTTCGGCCCGGGGTTGAGCGATCGCCGCAGCCGCACCCTCACCGGCCAGTGGTGCCAGCAGCTCGCCGCCACCCTCGACCAGCGGCGGCTCTGCCCGAACTGCGCCGAGGAGAATCTGCTGGATGTCCGGCTCAGCGGGCTGTGTCGCTCCTGCGGAGCCCCCCTACCGCCGCCGATGCGGATGCGCACCGCGGCGGGCCTGGTGGCCGTGGCCGCGGGCAACGAACTCCACCCCCACCATTTCGATCTCCTGCTGGCCGAAGACCTCGACCATCCGCTGGCCCGGATGGTGGCCCACCCCCGCCGCCCCCATCTGCTGGGTCTGGAGAATCTCTCCCCCCATCCCTGGACCCTGACGCTGCAGGAAGGTCAGGCGATTGCCGTAGCTCCCGGCGAAACGGCTAGCCTCGCCCAGGCTGCGACCCTGACCACACCGAATGGGGAGGTCACGATCGAACGGCCTGGTGAATCGCCGGCGCAAGCGTGACTCGTTGAAGGACTCCAGGGTCCCCGACCGAATCCGGATCTGCGCCTGGGCCAGGCCGATCCCGCCAGGTTTCAGCAGGTCCATTCACCGACAGCGAGCCGACTCGTGCAGCCCCAACAAGCCCAGAGCGGACCCGAACATCCGGTTTCCGGAGCGCGCCTCGTTTTTCGCTTCCCTCCGCCGCCTCCTTCCCTTAACTCGCCATTCTTCCCCGAACCGCCGTCGGACCTCCGAGCCGGTTCCCGTTCCCCCCGCCCCAGACCCTGAGCTTGCGCCCCGATGGCTTTCCCCAATGTCCGGCTGGCGAGTCGACCGCTCCACTTCATCTACCTCTGCGACTGTTCCGGCTCGATGGAGGCCCAGGGCAAGATCGAGTCGCTCAATCAGGCGATTCGTCAGTCTCTGCCCGGGATGGCGGCGGTCGCCCGCGACAACCCCGAAGCCCGCGTGCTGGTGCGGGCGGTGCGCTTCGCCGACCGGGCTGCTTGGCACATCCCCACCCCCACCCCGGTGGAGGACCTGGAATGGGTCGACCTGCAGGCCGGGGGGGTGACGGCGATGGGGGAGGCGCTCGAGCTCCTGGCCGCTGAGCTGCGCAGCCCCCCGATGGAGCAGCGGGCCCTGCCGCCGGTGCTGGTGCTGATCTCCGATGGCCAGCCCACCGACGACTTCGAGGCGGGGCTGGCCGCCCTGATGGCCGAGCCCTGGGCGCGGCGGGCCGTGCGGCTGGCGATCGCCATGGGCCATGACGCCGATGGCGAGGTGCTGCAGCGCTTCATCGGTTCGGACCCTGCCCGTGGATCCGCGGGCGGAGGCCTGCCTCCGGGCGAGGTGCCCGGGGCCAGCGGGGAGATGCCCCGCCATGGGCCGGGCCGCTCGCCACGGCGCCCGCTGCAGGCCGCCAATGCCACCACCCTGGCCCGCTACATCCAGTGGGCCTCCACGGCGGTGGTGGGCGCCGCCTCCAGCAGTGCCAGTCGCCTCGCGGATGCCGCCGCCAGCCAGGAGGCCGTTCCCCTGCCGGATCTCCCCCCCACCGAGCTCGACCCGCTCGACGAACCCGACCCCCTCAAGTGGTGAGCCGGCCATGCTGAGCCAGTGGCTGGTTGCGGGGGTCTGCTCCCGCCGGGGCTCCGCCCATCGGAGGCGCGGTCAGCCGTGTCAGGACGCCACGTTGCAGCGGGCCTTCACCCTGCCGGGCGGCCTGCCCCTCACCTTGCTGGCGGTGGCGGATGGCCATGGGGGCCAGGCCTACCACCACAGTGATGTGGGCAGTGCCCTGGCCTGTGAGGTCGCCGCCGAGGTGGTGGCGGCCGCTCTGGCCCGTCTGCCGGCCGGAACGGTCCCGCCGGCGGGCGCGGATCTGATGGCCCTGCGGCGCTGGCTGGCCGAGGACCTCCCCATCGCCCTGCAACAGCGCTGGCTGGCGGCGGTGCGGCAGCACTGGCTGGCGGGCCCCGGCGGGGGGGAAGGCGGCGTCCCCTTCTCGCCGGTTCCCTATGGCTCCACCCTGGGGCTGCTGTTGCTGACGCCGCGCTGGTGGGCCCTGGCCGGTCTGGGCGACTGGGATCTGGTGCGGGTGGATCCGGCGGGAGCGGCTGAACTGCTCAGCCAGGAGGTGGCCGCCCCCGGGGCGGGGGAGGCCACCGCCAGCCTCTGCCAGGAGGGGGCGGCGCAGGGCGGCTGGTTTCGTTCCTGGGTGTGGCCCCTGGATAACCAGGTGCTCCCGTTTTCCCTGGTGCTCTGCACCGATGGCATCCGCAAATCCTGTGCGAGCGACGCCGATTTCCTGGCCCTGGCCGCGTGGCTGGCGGCAGGGCCGGGTCCCTCTGCCCCCGCCTGGGACACCGTGGCTTCCCACTCCCCGCATCCCGGTGCACTCCACCCTGGCGTCCCGTACCCAGGTGCTCCGCACCCCGATACCGCCCATCCCGCCATCGGCGGGTCCGATACCGGCGAAGGGGGGGTAGGGGTCGACGCCTTCCTGGCGGAGGGCCTCGATCGGATCAGTGGCGAGGGCTGCGGCGATGATGTGAGTGTGGCGATCGGGCGCTGGCAGGCCGGGGCGGCGGCGGTGCCCCCACCCGACCCTTCAGCGGTGACGGTGCCGGCGCCGGATCCCCGGCCGCCTCTCCAGGAGCCCCCTCTCGCTGCGGTCCCGCTCCTGCTCAGCGGCGGCTTGGCCCTGCTGATCGGCCTTGCCCTGGGGCAGCGGCTTCCGCTCGCTTCGGCCCCAGCCCCGGCCGCTTCACCGCCGCGGCCCGGATTGCTGCCGCGGCCTGGATTGCCGCCGGCCGGCCGCGAGCCGCTGCGCCGCGAGGTGGGGCGCCTCTGCGGCGACCCGGCTCTGCTGGTTCCCAGCCTGCACACCCGCCACAGCCAGGTGCAGGGGCTGCGCCGCGGCACGCTCCGGCCGGAGACCCTCCTGATCGACAGCGCCCGCGATCCCCTCGGCGCCCTGATCGCGGCCAGCTTCCTGGAGCACCATCGCGAAGCGGGCCTTCTGAATGGGCTTCAGAATGAGCTGTTGTCCCTCGGGCTGTGTCCTGCCCTGCGGTCGGCCCTGGGGAGCCTCTGGCTTCCTGCCACTCCCCCAGCGATCCACCCCGCCATGAGTGCCACCTCCAGCCGCCCTTCCCCTTGATGTCCGACCACGAGCTTGGGGTGCGGCTGCGGGAGATCCTGCTGCAGGAGCGGGCCCGGCTCCTGCCCCTGGAGGTCCGCCGCCTGCAGGCGTTGGTGGGGGACCTCTGCGAGCACGAGCAGCTGGCCCTGGTGCCGCCCCTGCGCCACCTGCTGCTCTCACCCGCCTTCTTGAGTGAGCTGGGCCGGACCCCGCCGCTCTCCGAACCCCGCAGCCGGCTTCGGTTCCTGCAGGAGCTGCGGGAGGTGTTCGCCACGCCCCTGTGCGAGCGCATGGAGGCCGTGGTCGAGGGTCTGCTGGGTCTCCCTGCCAACGGCCGAACGGATGGGAGTGCCCTCACCGATCCGACCCCAGCCACGCCGGTCTCGGTGATTCCAGTGCCGCCGCCAACGCGCGGCGAAGGGGCCGGGCCAGCGGAGATGAAGGCCTGGCCGATCGCCCTGGCCGGCTTCCTCGGGGGGGCGTTGCTGCTCGCCTTGGCAGGGGTGCTGTTTTGGCTGGCTGAACGCAACAGTCCGGCCCTCCAGGGCGCGACTCCATCGCTGCCCAGCCGTGGCGCGGGCGGGGCGATCGGGCTTGGGCGGAACGAAGAGACTGTGCCGCAGGCATCGCCGGAGATCGAGGGCCTCTCGGGTGCCGCTGGCGGGCTCACTCCACCGGCTGCATTGGGAAACGATCCGGCGGCCGCTGCCAGCGCCCGCTCCGGTCCGGTGGAGACCCCACCGGCGCCTGTCCTGCCCGAGGGGCCCGGCAGCACCGCGCAAGGGGCCCAAGGCCAGGCTGCCGCGGCGGCGGCCGTGCGCACGGTGGAGTCGCTGTACCAGGCCCTCTCCCGCCAGGATTTCAGCGCCGCCCGGGCTCTGTTCAGTGACGAGGCTGCTACCCAGTTCGACCCGGCCTTCTTCCGTCAGTTCACCCGGGTGGAGGTGGCCGATCTCCAGCCCACCTCCCGATCGGCCGGCTCCGTCACCCTCGACGGGGTGGTGAGCTTCTTTTATCCCGATGGTTCCCTCCAGCAGGAGGCCCGCACCTTCACCCTCGACACCAACAGCGACCCTCCCCGGGTGGTGGCCAGCGCCTTCGGCATGGTGGTGCGTCCGCGCAGCCCCACTCCCTGAGCCGGGCGACCATCAAAAAAGGCGGCCCTAGGGGCCGCCTCCAGGAGATCGGAATCTGCCGCGGCTCAGGCGGTACCGCAGAAGGTGATGTCGGGGAACTTGAGCTTGGCTTCCTCGAGGGATTTGCCGCGGCCTTCTTCCTGCCAATAGTTGATCACCTCGGTGGCCTTGTTGAGGATCTCGACCCGCTCGTTGTCGGTGATCCAGCTCTTGGCTTCCAGTTCGCCCTTCAGGGTTTCCCAGGCATCCTCGCGGGGCCAGAAGAAATAGGCGGTGAGGGGGCTGGGGCCGCCGCCCACGATCTGATCCACCGCCAGGGCCACGTTGTCGGGCAGCCAGAGGATTTTGAGCAGGAAGCGGCCTTCATCCGCCTTGGGGGTGTAGCCGGAGGGAACGCCGTCTTCGTCGATGGTGGCGGTGGCCAAGGCGGCGGTGCCACCGCGCATCACCGGCCGTCCTTCGGTGGTGGCCACCGGAGCTCCCAGCTCGGCCCCGGCAGCAGCGCTCAGTTCAGCCGCATCAACGGCGCTCTCGGATGCTGTCATCGTCTCGGGGCTCAAGGGGCGCGTAAGCAAACAATTAGCCTACCAGCCGATTCGGATGGTCATCCTGATTCCCCGCGCCGTTCTGCTGTTCGATATCGATGGCGTGATCCGGGATGTAGGCGGCAGTTACCGCCGCGCCATCGTGGAAACGGTGCACCACTACAGCGGCTGGCGCCCCGATCCGGCGGTGATTGACGCTCTCAAGGCGGAGGGCTGCTGGAACAACGACTGGGAGGCCTCCCTTGAGCTGCTGCGGCGGCATCGCGGCATAGGCACCGACGCCGCCCAATCCGGTGATGCATCGACACGATCGGCCGGACTGGAGTCCGCAGCGCGGTCTGCTGGAACGCTCTTCCCGGCAGGAACCGTGGCAACCCCAGGGGCCACGTCGCCATCGTTTTCCCCATCCCCATCCCCATCCCCATCGCCCCTGCCCTCCCTGGCGGAGCTGGTGGAGGTGTTTGGCGGCTTTTATTTCGGTGGCGACCCCGACGGCGACCCTTCCCTTTGGCGCGGCTTCATCGGCAGCGAGCCCTTGCTGGTGGAGCCTTCCTTCTTCACCGATCTCCATGCAGCCGGCATTGCCTGGGGCTTCGTGAGCGGCGCCGAGCCCCCTTCGGTGCGCTATGTGCTGGAGCAGCGGCTGGAGTTGCTGGATCCGCCGCGAATCGCCATGGGGGATGCCCCCGACAAACCTGACCCCACCGGCTTTCTCCGGCTGGCGGAGCGGCTGCTGGCCGAGGGCGGCGGCAGCGGCCTGGGGGCGGCCGCACCGCCGGTGGCCTACCTGGGGGACACGGTGGCCGATGTGCTGACCGTGGAGCGGGCCCGGCAGGTCTGCCCTGAGCAGCGCTTCCTCAGCCTGGCGGTGGCGCCGCCCCACCTGCAGGGCCGGGAGCAGCTGGAGGCCCGCCACGCCTATGAGCAGCGGCTGCGGCAGGCCGGAGCAGACCGAATCCTGCCGGCCACCGTCGCGGTGCTCGCCAACCTCGAAGCCCTGCTGACGCAAGCCTGAAGTTGTCCGGCGGGCCTCAGCGCTCCATCGCCGCCGGCGCCTTGAGGGCCGATGCCGTGAGGTTCTCGTGGCCCCGATCGGTCACGGCCACATCGTCTTCGATGCGGATGCCGATGCCCTTCCAACGCTCCTCGATGGCGGGCTGGCCCTCCGGCACCGGCAGCCGGTCGCTCACATAGAGGCCCGGCTCGACCGTGAGCACCATGCCCTCCTCCAGCTCCACGTGGTGCTCTCCCAGCCGGTAGGCCCCCACATCGTGCACATCAAGGCCGAGCCAGTGGCCGGTGCGGTGCATGTAGAGGTGTCGATAGGCGCCCTGTTCGATGATCCCGTCCACCGCGCCCGCCAGCAGGCCCAGATCCACCAGCCCGGCCACCAGCACCCGCACGGCGGTGTCGTGCACCCCCTCGGCCGTCTGCCCAGGCGCCACGGCCGCCACGGCCGCCTCCTGGGCCGCCAGCACCAGCTCGTAGAGGGCCCGCTGCTCGCCACTGAAGCGGCCGTTGATCGGGAAGGTGCGGGTGATGTCGCCGTTGTAGTAGTCGTTGAGGGAACAACCGGCGTCGATCAGCAGCAGGTCGCCATCCCGCAGGGGGGCGTTGTTGCTGGTGTAGTGCAGCACGCAGGCGTTGTCGCCGCCGGCCACGATCGAGCCGTAGGCGGTACCGCGGGCGCCCTGCTCAAGGAAATGTTGTTCGATCACGGCCTGCACCTGCCGTTCGTTGAGTCCGGGCCGCGCCACCTGGCGGGCCAGTTCGTGGGCCTCGGCCGAGATCCGGGCCGCCTCCCGCATCCGAGCCAGCTCCTCGGGCGATTTGCGCAGCCGCAGCTCGTGCAGCAGCGGACAGGGGGCCACCAGCCCCAGGGCGGCGCTGCCGCTGCGGGGGGCCCGGTCCAGCTGGCTGCCCCAGGCCTTCAGCACCAGGGGCTCCACGGCCGGGTGGCGACCCACCCGGAAGGCGATGCCTTCGGCCCCCTCCAAATAGCCCGGCAGCAGCTCCGCCAGCTCGGCGATCGGGTGGGCCAGATCGGCCCCAAAGCGCTCCACCGCCCCTTCGCAGCCCCAGCGGAACCCGTTCCAGACCTCGGCGCTGGCTTCCTTGGGTGCCACGAAGAGCACAAAGGGGTTCTCTGGTTTGTGGGGGAGGAACAGGGCCACGGCCCCGGGTTCATCGAAACCGGTGAGATACCAGAAGTCGCTGTTCTGGCGGAAAGGGTGCTCCACATCGGCGTGGTGGGTCACCAGGGGGGCGGCCGGAATCACCGCGGCGGCGCCACCGAGCCGATGCAGGAAGCGGTCCCGCCGGTCGGCGAACAGGGCCGGATCGGAGCTGGTGGCGGTGGCTTGGGGCACGGGCAGCGGATGGAACGGGGTGCGCGCAGGCCTGGGCGGCCCGGGAACCCCGGGTGGCGATGGCGCAACCCTATGGCCTGACCCGGTTGGCCGCGGGGCCGTGATCGATACCGTCCATGCGCCGGTCCAGCCATGCGCCTGTCCAGCCATGCGCCGGTCCGGCCATCCCTACGGCGCAGGCTGGGCATAAGCGATTAAATACAGATACCGCTTTGATCCCCACCCCCGTGCCGATCGTTGAGCAGGCCGCAGCGCCGGCCGCCCGATGAACGACCTGCTGCTGCTGGCCTTGGTGGTGGCACTGATGTTGGTGGGCTCCTTCTTCTGCTCCGGTGTGGAGGCGGCCCTGCTCACCGTGAACCCGGTGAAGGTGCATGAGCTTGCACGGCGCGAGCGGGCCGTGGCGGGGGCACGCGAGCTTGAGCGACTCCGTCAGCGGCTCGGGCGCACCCTGGCGGTGCTCGTGATCGCCAACAACATCTTCAATATCTTCGGGAGCATCATGGTGGGCGGTTTCGCCGCCTCGGTGTTCAGCCAACGCGGCATCAGTGGCCCCGCCCTGCCGCTCTTCTCGGTGGGTCTGACCGTGCTGTTGATCCTGTTGGGCGAGATCCTGCCCAAGTCGATCGGCAGCCGTCTGGCCCTGCCCGTGGCCCTCAGCACCGCACCGGCCTTGGGGTTGGTGGTGTGGCTGATGGGGCCGGTGGTGCTGTTGCTCGAGCGGGTGCTGCCCTCGATCACCGCCGAGAATGAGATCAGCACCGATGAGGAGGAGATTCGCCAGTTGGCCCGGCTCGGCTCCCAGAAGGGGCATATCGAGGCCGACGAGGCGGCGATGATCGCCAAGGTGTTCCAGCTCAACGACCTGACCGCCCGCGACCTGATGGTGCCCCGGGTGGCCGCCCCCACCCTCGATGGCCTCGCCACCCTGGCCGAGCAGCGGCCGTTGCTCCTGGGTCAGCCGGCCCCCTGGTGGGTGGTGCTGGGTGAGGAGGTGGATGAGGTGCTGGGCGTGGCGAGTCGGGAACGGTTTCTGACCCTGCTGCTGGAGGGCCAGGGGGAGGCCCGCGTGGCCGACCTGGTGGATCCGGTGGAATTTGTTCCCGAGATGATCCGCGCCGACCGCCTGCTCACCAGCTTCCGCCGCAACAGCTCCGGGGTGAAGGTGGTGGTGGATGAATTCGGCGGTTTCGTGGGGGTGATCGGTCCGGAGGCCGTGCTCGCCATGCTGGCCGGCTGGCGGCGCCGTCCCCTCGGCGGCCCGGAGCTGGTCCCATGACCCAGACGCGCCCCCCGAAGGTCACCGCCGCCGCAGGCTCTGGGGCTCCCGCCGCGGAGCGGCAGGCCACAGCCCAGGATCCGTCGCCCGTCGCTCCCCCCACCCCGGAGCGTTGTCGCCTGCTCCTGCAGCGCTGGCGCGCCGAGCTCGAGCTCAGCCCGCGGGAGGCCAGCCAGTTGGCCCCCGAGCTGGCGGGCTTCGACCGCCAGCTGGCCCGGCTGGAGCAGCGGCGGCCGCGGGTGGCGGTGTTCGGCCGCGTGGGGGTGGGCAAGTCGAGCCTGCTCAATGCCCTGTTGGGGGAAGCCAGCTTCGCCACCGACGTGGCCCACGGCTGCACCCGCCACCAGCAGGCCCGCCCCTGGCAGCGGGCGGTGCCGGGCCTGGCGGGTGTGGAGCTGGTGGACACGCCGGGCATCGATGAAATCGCCGCCGCCGCCAGGGCGCGGCTGGCGGCGCGGGTGGCCCTGGGATCCGATCTGGTGCTGGTGGTGCTCGATGCCGACCTGGGCCGGGTGGAGATCGAGGCGCTCGAAACGCTGCTCGCCAGCGGCAAGCCGCTGCTGCTGGTGCTCAACCGCAGCGACTGCTGGCCCACCGACGAGCTGCCGGCCCTTCAGGCCAGCATCCGCCGCCGCCTGCCTGCCGCAGCGGCCCATCTCGAACCGATCGTGGTGGCGGCGGCGCCGCGGCAGCCGCAGCTGCTGGCCGACGGCCGGGTGCGCAGCGTGGCGGTGGCCCCCCGGATCGCCCCGCTGGAGGAGGCTCTGCTTGATCTGCTGGAGCGGCACGGCCCCCTGCTGCTCGCCCTCAATGCGCTGCGGGCCGCCGATCGCTTCAGCCAGGCCCTGCACCGTGCCCGGCTCCAGCACGGGCGCCGCCAGGCCCAGGAACTGATCGGTCGCTTCGCCGTGGCCAAGGCCGCCGGCGTGGCGGTGAATCCTCTGGTGCTGCTGGATCTGGCCGGTGGCATCGCCTGCGACAGCGCCCTGGTGCTGCAGCTCTGCCAGCTCTACGGCCTGCCGATGGGCCGCCGCGGCGCCCGAGCACTGCTGGCGCGTCTCTCCGGCCACAACGCCCTGCTGGGGGGAGCCCAGCTCGGTCTGCAGCTGGTGCTGGGTGGCCTGCGCCAGCTGCTGGTGCTGGCGGCGCCGCTCAGCGGCGGGCTGAGCCTGGCGCCGGCGGCACCGGTGGCCCTGGCCCAGGCGGCCCTGGCGGTGCACACCACCCGGCGCACGGGGCGCCTGGCGGCGGCCGAACTGTTGCGCTCTGCCACCGCCGCGGGCCAGCCGGGCGCCCTGCTGCGGCGCCTGCTGGCCCAGGACCCCGACACCCGCCATTGGTTGCGGGCCTGGCAGGCGGCGGGGCCGGGCGATGGCCCGATCGCGCCCCTGCTGCCCTGAACCCAGTGACGATCGCCTTGTTCGGCACCAGCGCCGATCCACCTACCGAAGGCCATCGCGTGCTGCTGCAGGGGCTGCTCAGCCTCTATCCCCGCGTGGCCACCTGGGCCAGCGACAATCCCCAGAAGCACCATGGTGCCCCCCTGGCCCTGCGTGCCGAGTTGCTTGGGGCTCTGGTGGCGGCGCTCCACGACGCTCGCCTCAGCCTGGAGCAGGAGCTCAGCAGCCCCTGGGCGATCGAGACTCTGGAGCGGGCGGCGCGGCGCTGGCCCGGCGAGCCGCTGGTGTTCGTGGTGGGCAGTGACCTGGTGGCCCAGATCCCTCGCTGGCGCGAGGCCTCCCGGCTGCTCGCCGGCTGCCGGCTGGCGATCGCCCCCCGGGGCGGCTGGCCCGTGCGCAGCGCGGATCTCGAAGCCTTGCGGCGTCTCGGCGCCCGCCTTGAGGTGCTCGATCTGCAGGTGCCGGCCACCGCCAGCAGCCGGGTGCGCCAGCAGGCCGCTATCACGCCCCGGACCAGCCCCGAGCCCGATGCGGCCGCATCCGGATCCCCCCAGCCTTCCGCGGCGCAACCTCCCGGCGTTGATCCGCCTGCGGATGAAGCGGGCGCTGCTCCGGCAGCCCTCCCCGACGATCCGCGGCCGTGGGGCCAGGAGCAGGGCGATCCCCTGCAGGAGGTGCCGCCGGCCCTGCGGCCGGTGCTGCTGGAGCACAATCTCTACGGTCTGCAAGGGCCGCCCCCCCCACCCGACCCCTCCTGATGCGCCTGGCCCTCGCCCAGCTCGATGCCTTGGTGGGGGATCTGGTGGGAAATGGCGAGCGGATCCTGCATGCCTGTCGCCGGGCCGCGGAGGCCGGGGTCCAGCTGGTGCTCACCCCGGAGCTCTCCCTTTGGGGCTATCCCCCCCGCGACTTGCTGCTGCGCCCCTCCCTGCTCGAGGCCCAGAGCCGGGCGCTGGAGGACCTGGCGGTGGCGATGCCGGCGGGGACTGGCGTGCTGGTGGGG
Organism: Cyanobium sp.; assembly: GCA_044345855.1. GTDB lineage: Bacteria > Cyanobacteriota > Cyanobacteriia > PCC-6307 > Cyanobiaceae > Cyanobium. The sequence goes on from JBIJAG010000011.1 coordinate 59,152, forward strand.
ATGGCCGATCCGATTCCCGGTTCCGAGCGGCCAGCTCTCTACAACGCCGTGGCCCTGGTGGAGGCCGGCGGCTGGCGGGTGGTGGGCCGCAAGCGGCTGCTGCCCAGCTACGACGTGTTCGATGAGCGCCGCTACTTCCGCCCCGCCGAGGTGCCGTCGGTGCTGGAGCTGGGCAGCGACGGCCGCACCTGGCGGTTGGGCCTCTCCATCTGCGAGGACCTCTGGGTGGAGGAGGAGTTGCAGGGCCATCGCCTGGCGGGGGCCGATCCGATCGCCGATCTGCAGGCGCAGCGCCTGGATCTGCTGCTCAACCTCTCGGCCTCCCCCTTCGGCCAGGGCAAGGCCGCCCTGCGCCGCCGCCTGGCGGCGCGGGCTGCCACCCGGCTGGCGGTGCCGGTGGTGTACGTGAACCAGGTGGGCGGCAACGACGAGCTGGTGTTCGATGGTGCCGGCTTCGTGGTGGACGCGGCCGGGGCAGTGGTGCTGCAGCAGGCCTGGTCGGCGGAGGATCTGAGTGTGTGGGATCCGGACGCCTCGCAGGGCACCGCAGATCGTTCGATTCCGGCGGAATCTGCCGCCATCCTGGCGCCGCAGGGCTCCCCCACCATTCCGCAGGGCTCCCCCACCATTCCGCCGGCACCCGGCTGGTCGCTTTTCTCCCGGGCCGAACCGGAGGCACCCGAGCAGCTGCTGCGCGCCCTGGTGCTCGGCGTGCGCGACTACGCCCGCAAGTGCGGCTTCCGCGGCGCCCTGCTGGGCCTGAGCGGCGGCATCGATTCGGCCCTGGTGGCGGTGGTCGCCTGCGCCGCCCTCGGCGCTGAGCGGGTGCGGGCGCTGCGGATGCCGTCGCCCTGGAGCTCGGAGGGCTCTCTCACCGATGCGGCCGATCTGGCGGCGCGGCTGGGCCTGGCGCTGGGCACGCTGCCGATCGCGCCGCTGATGGAGGCGATGGAGGGGGCTCTTACCCCGACGCTCGGCGGCCCCCCGGCCGGGCTCACCGCCGAGAACCTGCAGTCGCGGCTGCGGGGCACCCTGCTGATGGCGGTGGCTAACCAGGAGGGCCAGCTGCTGCTCTCCACCGGCAACAAGTCGGAGCTGGCGGTGGGCTATTGCACCCTCTATGGCGACATGAACGGCGGCCTGGCCGTGATCGGCGACCTCTACAAGACCACCGTGTTCCGGCTCTGCACCTGGCTCGATGCGCCGGAGTCCGCCGCCTGCCGCGCCGCCCTGGGCCTGCCCGCCAAAGGGGAGCTGATCGGCGCCGCCATCCGCACCAAAGCCCCGAGCGCCGAGCTCCGCCCCGACCAGCGCGACAGCGACTCGCTGCCCGACTACGCCGTGCTCGATCCGATCCTCAAGGCGCTGGTGGAGGAGCTGGCCAGCCCGGAGCAGCTGGTGGCCTCCGGCGCCGACGCGGCCCTGGTGGAGCGGGTGGCCACCTTGCTGCGACGCGCTGAGTTCAAGCGCCGCCAGGCGCCGCCGGCCCTCAAGGTGAGCGGCCGCGCCTTCGGCAGCGGCTGGCGGTTCCCGATCGCGGCGGTGTGAGCGGGCGGTCAGTCTGTGTTTCATGCGCACTGGCATCTGATCCCCCGGCGAACAGGTGATGACAAGTGCACCCGCGGAGGCGTTCGGGGGGGTTATCAGGCGCAACCAGCACGACTGAGCGGTGGCCTGCCCTTCGGTCGTGCGGATGAAGGGGACTGGGGCGGCACAGCCACACCCGAAGCCAGGTTGGCTGCAGCCACTGCATGCCCAAGCCAGAAGGAATCCCAGCAGGGGCTGCTGCCTGGCGGGCCGCCCAAAACCACGCAGCTCCACACGCTCAGGGGCGATCGAGAAGCCTGCCGCACACGTACTTATGAAGGACACTGCTGATCAGGGTCTGGTAGGGAATGCCCTCCTGCAGGGCACGGGCACGCAAGGTGCCTAGATCCTCACTGGTGAGGCGAATGTTGATGCGCTGATCCTTGGTGGCCGTTGACCTTGCGGAGGCTTCCAGGCGGGAGCGCTCTGCAGCCGTAGCCACCGAACGGAGCGTGCCCGCTTCGAAGGCTTCTAGGATCTCCTGCTCTTCGTGATCAAGGGGGTTCATGGTGCGTCTCCTGGGCGGTAGGCGATGGTGGCTTTGCGGCTGGGAATGATGGTTTTGAGAAAGAGGTGATCGTCGGCCTCGATAGAAGGCACCAGATGGGCATAGCCGGAGATCAGAACGACAAGAATGCGCTGGCCTGGGTAGCGGGCCTGGTTCGGATGCTCAACGATGTCGAGCAGATCACCAGAGGAGCCAGCGGCTTGGTCGAAATTGCTTGCGTGGCCAGCTCTCCATGGCCACCAGCCCCTCTGCTGCCTTCCTTCGCCTGCGCGCGTTCATCGCCGAGCGGATGCGCATGAGCCCCATCGACCAAACCCTGATGCTCAAGGAGCTGCTGGGCCGCCGCAGCCCCGCCCCCCGCGCACAACGTGACCCGCCGGATCCTGGGAAGCGCATGGTGGGGCCGGGTTCACCTTCAACGGCATCACCGCCTATGGCGATGGCCACGACAACCGGATCGGCGGCGACGAGTTGAGCGATGGCGAGCGCGACGCGTTGCAGGAGCTCTACGGCCAGCGCCTCGATACCTTCCGCGAGCAGCGCGGCGAAGTGGTGTTTGCCCACCGCAGCCGCCACCTCACCCCGATCAGGGGCTCGGTGAAATACCCCGTTCACCGATGCACCCTGCGCCGCACAGATCAGAACGGCAAGGTGGCAGCCACATCCGAGAGACGGATCAGCAGGGTGTCGGGGTCGATGGGTGAGGGATCGAAACCCATGTGGAGATAAAAGCTGCGGGCTTCCGCGGAGGCCGCATGAACCACGATGCCGCGCACGCCGATCTGTGTGCTGGCCTGCAGCACCCGCTCGAACGCATCGGCGAGCAGGGCGCGAGCGATGCCGCGTCCCTGGACAGTGCGGCAGACCGCCAACCGCGCCAGAACCACCACTGGAATGGGATCGGGCATGTTGCGCCTGAAACGCCCAGGGGCTGAAGCCACGGCCACCGCGCCGGAGGCCAGAGCCACATAGGCCATGACGGCGGCGTCACCATTCCAGACCACGAAGGTACGCGTCGCACCGCTCTGCTGGTTGGCCAGGGCACGCTGCTGGAGCCAGTGGTCGAGGCTGGAGTCGCCGCAGTCAAAGCTGACGGTGCTGTGATGCTGCGCCAGCGGCTGGGGCGCCAGCAGATCCATCAGCGTTGCCAGGGCCTCGGTGCCGTCATGGTGCGCTGCAGGCGATCCGTGGGGCTGGGCGGAGCATCGAGCTGGCGGAGAAACTGGTCAAAGTGCTCGGGCGAAACGGCCTGCCAGGCCTGCTGCACCAGCAGTTCACGGGCGGCATTGCGGGCCGCCTGCAGAACGAAGTCAGTTCGGGTGAGGCCAGAGGTTCGGACCGCGCGATCAATCAGCGCCTGATCGTCGGGCGTGACCCGCAGATTCCAGCTGAGGCGAGGGGTGGCAGCCACGGATGAACAGCAGGCCTCAAGCCACCCTAGCCCCTCTGGGTAGACGGTGTCTATCCGCATAATCATGGTGCCTATCGACAGGGGCATCACGTTGGGGCGCATCTGAGCGGGGATGGGCGATGGAGTCAGAGAGGGCCATCTCTCCTTCTCCTCCACAAGTGCCATTGACATCTGACAGACCACGCCGACCCCGCTGCCAGCGTGCACCTGGTGGTGCTGGCGGAAGAGGGCGCCTACACCGCCGCCCTGCTCGATGACATGCAACGGCTGCGGGAGGTGCCCAGCAGCACCGAGCGCGATGCGCTCACCAAGGCGCGGCTGGGGCAGGGCCTGTTTCGCCATCGGGTGGCGGAGCTGGAGCCGGCCTGCCGGGTGACGGGGCTGGAGCGGCAACAGTTCCTGGTGGCGAGCCACATCAAGCCCTGGCGCGACTGCGACAACAGCGAGCGGCTGAGCGGTGCCAACGGCCTGCTGCTCTCCCCCCATGTGGACAAGCTGTTCGACCGGCACTGGATCAGCTTCGATGCCGGCGGTGAGCTGATCTGTGAACACGAGGCCGCCCGCGAGGCGCTGCGCTGTTGGGGGATCGATGGCGCCAACCTGATCCGGCCCTTCAGCCGCGACCAGGAGCAGTTTCTCAGGGCCCATCGGGAAGCACTGAGGCGCTGAGCTACGCAGGATCACCAGGAAGGAAGCGCTGGATGAACACCGCCATCGGCATGGGCCCGCAGCGGGGATTCCAGCTGTCGCCGCCGGGGATCCGACGCCAGCACTGCACCTGTAGGTGGTGCTCTGCGTCGGAGACGAGCTGAACCAGGTAGCGGTACTCAGCATCAGCGGAAAACTCAGGGCTCTGGATTGGTTCCGCATTGGGCTGCGTGCCCAGGAAGGCCACAAGGAAGGAGTCCGGTTCAGGGGCATCGCGCAAGGCCTCCGCAAAGCGCCAGGCGGCGCCGGTGGGGTACCCGTCGTGGTGGAGGTAGAGATGGCGCACCGGTGATTCGGGGAAGCCGGTGAAGGTGTAGACAGCGCGGGTGGCCAAGGGGTTGAAGCAGCAGCTCTCACCAGTGCCACCGGCGTATCAGCAGAATGGAGATACGGCTGAAGCTCGCACACTCAAATCTTCATGATGCAGAAATCACCTGCCCTTGGAGATGAGGCCCATCCTGCGTGCCCCGAGTGGATGAGATCGGGCATGAAGATCAAGCATCACATAGGCATCGATCACGCTGGGATGGTTGATATTGACCACCGTCAAGGAGCGGAAGGCCATGACAAGCGCATAGCGTTTGGCTTCTCCCCAGCCATTGGTTTCAGCCAACACCCGCGCCTCGGCGAGGCTCACCACACAGACCAAAGGGCGTGGCTGACAGTGGAGCAAGTCGAAGGTGTCACGAATGTGCTGCCCGAGAGCATTTCCCCGCACGAGATGGAGAATCACGCTGGTGTCTAGCAGGTAGGGCCAGCCGGGGGTAGAGGCCGCCGTCATCGAATGGCGGAGAGGGCAGCCGTGAGGTCTTCATCTGACTCTTCTCCTGGCCAGGTGCCGAAGAAGTTCGCGACACCGGATCCAGGCGCCTGAATGGCCGGCGCGAATAGTGGTGTCGAGCCCCATGCTCGCGGGGTTTCGCTGAATAGCTCGTCTGCTGCTGCTGCCAGGTGGATCTGACTGATGGCAATCTGTTGCACGCGTCCCGAAGGGCGGTAGTGGCCGATGCCGGCCACTATCACGCGTTGACCAAACAGGGCACGCAACTCCTCGGTGGAGACGCTGCCCGGCAGCCTGGCCAGGATTTTTTCGCCGTCATCACTGAGCAGGGTGACCGACGGCCTGGTGGAGGAGATGGTGTCGAGCTTGGCGGTGAAGCGGATGGCCTGGGGGAGGGGCGTCTGCTGCACCAACGCCTCGATGAGGGGGATGTCGGAGGCCTTGAGGGTCACGGTTGGTACTTCGCTGTTGATGGGCCCAAGGCTGATGCCATGAAAAGATCCATCGGGGACGCGGGCAAAGCGCAGGCAACCCTCCAGGAGAGCCCGATCGGCCTTCAGGGTGGAGCCATCCCCCTGCTGAATCTGGCGGAGCACGGCCGCGAACAGGTCTAGGGCTGTGCTGCCCGGTGGCACGGGGGGCTCGTCCTGCTCCAGCAGGCTGATCTGAGCTGTCGGTGGGAAAACATCCGGCGCGGCCTCCTCCAGGGTGGGCGCTTCGAGCTCCAGCACCGCAGAGCCGGCGCTAAGGCCTGTGATCAGATGGCTTGTGCAGGCCTCCAGCCAGCGGGGCCTGGGGCCCGGTTGGCTGCTGATGCCCTCCGCCTGAAAGCGCAGCGCGAGGCGCGCCCCCTCCTTGAGAGCGACCAGGAGCTCAGCGAGCTGGTCGTCGCTGACGCGAAGAACGCCGGCATCGCCCCCCTCAAGAACCAGACGATGTCGCTTCACGCTGAAGGCTTGATACCCCGAGTGTTGAAGTCACCGTAGGCCGGGGAAAGGCCGGGGCGACCATGAGATCACTGAACCGTAGCGGCCTTCAACGCGGCTGACGCCTCCTGCAAAAGATACCCTTCTTCAATGGTTTCTCGTACCGCACTATTAGTCAACGCCAACCAGGGCCGTAAACGCACATAAATATATTAAGAATTGGCCAGTAAGTGGGATCTTGAAATATTTATTCGGATGTGGATGGTAGAAGACTGCTCTGGATCCAGACTGTGAGATAAGCCTGCTCCGGATGGGTTGGCGTCTCAGGGTATCGCCGCTCCAGAGTGCCGTCCCTCACCATCGGTGCGAGGTGGCGATCGGAAAGATTGCCGGCCTCCATTTTGAGCTGCTCCGCCAGCCGGGCAGGGGTTCGCCAGTGGCCGGCGCAGAGCTGGGCGATCACCTGCCGCAGGGGCTCCTTTCTTGGACGTACCCCAAGCCCTGCGATGGCCTCCAGCAACGAAGGGGCCAGCTGCTCCCCTCGATCGGTGCCCAGCTCCCCTCGATCGGGCCCGAGCTCCCCCCGATCCGATTGGAGCTCCCCTCGATCCCGCACCTGCTCCCCCCGATCGGCGGATTCGGCAGAGCGCAGCCGTGGGGCCAGGGTGTAGTAGCTCTGAGATCCGGCAGGGTGTAACTCAAGGAGACCGCGATCCCGCAAACGCCGCAGGATCTGGCTGGCGCCGAGGGTATCGAGTCCCATCAGGCTGCGCAGGCTGGCATTGTCCACCTTGGTGTGGCGGTGAGTCTGGAGCAGCGCCCGGAACTCCTCGTCGCTGAGATCCTCTCCACCGATGCGGGCCACGAAGGCACGGTCGTCTTCGCCGAGGGTGGTGGTGTTGCGCAGCACCACGCTCACACTCCTGGGGGTGGGATTGATGCGGGGCGTGGGCAGAAACGCATCGGCCATCTCGGCAAACATGCGTGGGATGCCTTCGCCCTGATCACGGGTGAGGCCGAGATCCACCAGGGTGCGCATCAGGCGGGGGTTGCGGCTGCAGTGCACGCGCCTGAGGCTGAGCAGTTCATCGAGGCTGAGCTCCGGCAGGAGGCCACCAGGGCTGGTCACTTCCATGCGGTCGTCGAACAGCCACACTTCGATGCCGGCGCCCTGAACGCTGTAGTCGCGATGGGCGATCGCGTTGAGCAGGGCTTCCTGCCAGGAGAAGCGCGGGTATTCACTCACTGGCCGGAAGCGGTTGCCCACCAGCCGTGAGGGTTGCCGCATCAGGCTGCCAACCACGTTTAGAGCTTCCTGCCACACCTGGGGCAGGTTGCCTTCGATGTGGGGTCGTTCCTCCACGTTGTGCTCGGCCCCCAGGCGCCGCTCGGTGCCTACAACGCGAAACACCCGTACTCCGGAGTTGGGATGCTCTGGGCCCTGCTTGGCGAACAGCAACTCAGCTGCCTGTCTGAGCACCAGCCCACTACCTCGGCGATCGGCCAGCTTCCGTTTCAGCAGGTACTCCCCATCGCTGAGCGCCTCGAGGCCGGCACCCTGCCGTGCCTGGGCGAGCAGTTCGCGATCGAGATCAGCCAGCGCCAGGGGGGAAGGGCGGCTTTCGTAGCTCTCCACCAGGCCCTGGAATTTGAGCGCTCGGATCTTGCTTTCACTGGTCTCGATCGTCTGATCGCCGATGCGCAGCGGAAAGCCATCGCCGGTCACCTGCACTGGGCCGTCGGCGCTGGGCACGTCGAACACCACCAGTTCCTGCCCATCAACGGAAACCAGAAATCCAGGGGGCTGCGGGGGCTGTAGCCGCGCCTGGGTAACCGCCAGCAGGGACTCCAGCGCCTTGGGGGGCAGCCGATGACCCGTGATGGAGTGGTCGTCTTCGATGCCGAGCATCAGCACTCCACCTTCTGCATTGGCAAAGCCGGCCACATAGCGCGCCACCTGATCACGCACCTCGCGACGATCGCGGGGTTGCTTCTCACCCGGCGGACCGTGAAACAACGACTTGCGATCGAAATGCTGTCCTTCGTCCTGGTTGAGGAAAGGCTTCACATCGAAGCGGGGCCCCGGGCCCGTCATCCCACCGCCTCCAGCAACACCTGTCCATTGTCTTGGACTTCGCGGGCTGTGCCACTTTCCAATTCCCGATACAACTGCTGCTGAAACCGCTGCGGCTCCAGCTCGGAAACGGCCAACAAGGCCCGCTCACTGAGCGCCCCACACTCCCGCAACAGCCCCGCCAGAAAATCAGGCGGGACTGGCGCGGCATCGAGAGGGAGTTGATCCGGGTTGGCTGCAGCCTTGGGGCGCCCACGCCGCGAGGGTTTGCCCGCACCAGCATCCGCCTGGCGGGCCGCCCGAATCCGTGCGAGCAGCTCGCTCGCCGGTTCGTCGCTGGGGTCCTGGGGCACCAGCTCGCCGCGGAAGGCCTTGGCCAGCAACGCTGGCGTGAGGCGATCGACGATCCTGCGGGTGGCGGTGAGCCGGGCTTCGAGTTGGTCGGCGAGGCAGAAGAGCTCCTGGGCGCGGCGGTCGATCTCTTCCTGCTCTTCGACTGAGGGTAAAAGGAATGGGTATGCCGCAAGCTTCTTGGCATTGATGTTGGACTGACTTACGCCATCTGACTTGACTCGCCAGCAATAATCTCTCGCGGCAGGACTGTTAAGGCTTAGATTCAAGAACTCTGGATCCAGCGATGGACGGCAACGCACTCGGATCAGATAGCCCGCATAGATCGCAGGTCTCTCGCCGCGATACATAGCTGTCTTTCCGACCAGCTCAGGACTGTTGGTGCGATTAAAGAGGACATCTCCATCATCGAGCAGGTATTTGGCAATTTCAGCAAGGTCAGAGGTGTAGGCGAGCTCAGTCCAGTCCAGCTCACCTCCCTGCAAATTGCCCATGCGAAGAACTGGCACTTTGCCTTCTCTCTGGGATTTTGCCGATGTTCCATAGTTCATACTTTCGGCATGTTCACCGAGCTGAACATCAAGCCACTCAAAGACTTGCCCCCTCTCCTCCCGCCACTCCCGCGTCAACTCCCCCGATGTTGCCGCCGCCAGCACGGCCTGGCGAAAGCGCTTGAGGATCGCCGCCACGCGATCGAGCCGCTGGCGGGAGGCCTCAACAGCAGCGATGGTGGTGTCGAGCTTGGCAACGATGTCGTGGGTGGTTGTGGGCATCACGCGTCAGGTCTTGGGCGTCACTTCGCCACGCTCACGGGGATGTTGGGGCTCTCCGGGTTCACATCCACGCTCTGCAGCTGCGGCCGCAGCACCAGGTCCATGTCCTCCATCGGGATCGCCCCCAGCAGCACCTCATTGCCCAGCACCATCGCGCCGGCGGCGGTTGCGGAAGCGCACCTCCACCGGGCCCACGTAGGGCACCGTGCGCCGGTGGCCATCGGCCAGCACAACCTCGCGGCGCTCCAGTTCCGACAGGCTCAGCTGGATTGCCAGGTGCTCCGGGATGCACAGGTGCACCGCCCCAGTGTCCACCAGGGCCGACACCTCCAGCGGCACCAGATCGGGCCGGGTGGGGTTGCTCAGCGAGAAGGTGCCGCGAATCAGTCCCATTAACTCACCGTAGCCAGCCACTGGCTTCACGCCGCCCACACCTCACGCTTGAACTCACGCAGCACGCCATCCAGCTCATCGGCGAACATCCGATCGAGCCGCTGCCAGCCGCCACCCTCGCGGCGGAAGATCAGGGCGTCGTCGTCCAGCGCTTCGCGGTCCACGATCGTGATCGCCTTGGTCTGGTTGGCAATGCGTTGCAGCCAATAGCGTTGGGGTGTGGTACAGCTGCGGGAGGCCAGGATCCGCTGCAGGGCCTTCTCCACCCGCTGCTCGTAGGGAACCAGCGGATCACCGAGGGCAGCTTGGCGGATGTAGCCCATGATTGAGGCGGCCATCTGTTGGTTGGTGGTTTCGCGCCAGGCGATGGCCAGGGTGGCCTCGTTGTAGCCCCGCTGATCGAGGGCAAGACTCAGCTCCCGTAGATCCTTGCGGGTGAGTTCCCACGGCCGCTGCAGCACGGTGGTGAGGGCCGGCAGGTCGTTGCCGCTGTCGCGCACAAAGGCCGTGAAACCATCCAGGTAGTCCTCCGGGCGGGTGGCCTCGCCATAGCCCCGTTCAATTGATCGCAGGGCGTCGTCGTGATCGGAGAGGAACTGGGGCTCGGCGGGACCGTCCCACTGCTGATCCAACAATTCTGCCAAGCCATGGATGGTTCCCAACCAGCGGCTGGCCTCCTGAATCGGCAGCTGCTGCAGGCGGTTGATGAAGTCGGCGGGTTCCTCGCCTTCGTTGAGCAGCTAGGGCAACCTTGTCCGCCTCGGCCGCTTCGGCCAATTGTTCCCATTCCTGTTGCTCATCGAGGGCCTGTTGCAGCTGGACCTCCGTGGCGCTGAGCTGCTCGGCCACGGCTCCTCCCTCGGCGCGGAAGGCATCGAGCGCACGCTGCAGGGAGGCCAGCTCCGCGCGTAGTTCCTCGCTTTCATCAGCCGGAGGCTGAGGAGGACGAAAAGGACCACTGCGGAACTCGGGGTCCGAGAAGGTGCGGTGAAACCACACCCCCAGTTGCCAGGCGATCTTGAGGGTGCTGAGGGCGCTGGAATGGTCGCCGTAGAGGCCATGGGTGGCGTCATTTCCTGTCGTGCGCAGGTCATGGAAGAGCGCTGCCACCTCACGCTCGATCAGGCCATCGAACTCCAACCGTCGAATCAAGGCCAGTTGCGATTCCTGGGCGCTGGTGAACGCTCCAAACCGGGACGCCACCTGCTGGGCCAGTCGTTCTCCCAGCTGCCGCAGCTTGATCAGCGCCGTGTTCGGATCCTCCGGGAAATAGCGCTCCGCCAACGAACCCAGCCGGAACAGCTGCTCGTCGTAGGGGCGGAGGTGGGCGAAGTTGGTACTCACAACACCTCAACCCACTGGCGAATCTTCTCGGCCATCAGGGCACCAGGGGAGCGGTTGGCCGACACCAGGGCGGCGCGATACTCCTGGTAGTTGCTCTCCAGAGCCTCGGTATCCGGAGATGCCGGGAATGCGGAGGCGGAGCGGAGTGGCATGAGGTATTCGACCTGCTGACTACAGGAATATGGGTTTACGCCAATTATGCAGTAGCTCTCATCGTGGCCAGTGGGCTTCTGGCCTTACCCGCAGGATTTATGCATTTCTTGCATGGCTTCCGCAACGCCCGATTGGGCCGACAGGCTCGTCCTTCACCATTGGTTTGCCAGCAGCACCGCCGTTTTCGCTTTGATCTGCGCTACCGGGCCCCGCTGGGCTGGGCTGCAGCCGGCGCCAGCTCGAAGACCAGCTGGCTCAGGGGTTCCCGTTTCTGCCGCCCGGTTGCCGGCTGGTGCTCGATCGCGTCTCCAGCGAGCGGGTGCTGACGAATTTGCGCCAGTGCCTGCCCAGCCGCCGGCCCCAGGTTCTCCATGAGTTGCGCGCCCTCGCCGCCGAAGGGGTGATCGGCCCCGTCAGCGGCCTGGCCCACTGGCTCGAAGCCCTGGCCATGGAGCCGGCCGACTTCTACGGCATCCGCGGCGCCGGCTTCACACCGCGTGAGCATCGCTGAAGGCATCCGCCAGAACCTCTCCAGCCAGAAAGCTGAGTTCAATGAATGGTTCTTTGCCACCAACCAGTTAACATTCGCCTCAACACTCAGCTGGCTCAGAAGCCGAAGCGCTGCCTCGACTACATCGTTCTCCATGAACTTGCCCACCTGCGTGTGCCGGGCCATGGCGAGGCGTTCCAGGCGCTTTTCAATGCTCATCAGCCGGATTGGCAGGAACGTCGTGCCTTGCTGAACAGCCTGCCCCTCCTCAGCGGTTGACCCGGCCCGGGCGCGGCGGCGGGCTACGGCCCGGGCGGACCTAGGGTTGAGATTCAGCTTTTGACTACGCCCATGGCATCCTCCGGCCTGGCGGCTCCCCTGGTCTCACCGATGGCCAGCATCGGCGTGCCGAGGGAGATCAAGCGCGATGAGCAGCGGGTTGCCCTCACCCCCGATGGGGTGCGGGAGCTGGTGAGCCAGGGGATGGAGGTGCGCATCGAGGCGGGGGCGGGCCACGGGGTCGGCATCAGCGATGACGACTACGCCGTCTCCGGCGCACGGCTGGTGAGCCGCGAGGAGGCCTGGGCAGCCCATCTGGTGGTGAAGGTGAAGGAGCCACAGCCCGAGGAGTTCGGCTTCCTGAGGCCCGATCTGGTGCTCTTCACCTACCTCCACCTGGCCGCTTACCCGGAGGTGGGCCGCGCCCTGTTGGAGGCGGGCACCACCTCCATCGCCTACGAAACCGTGCAGCTCGAAGACGGCAGCCTGCCGCTGCTGGCGCCGATGAGCGAGGTCGCCGGCCGGCTGGCGGCCCAGGTGGGGGCGCACCTGCTGGAGAAGCCCCATGGCGGCCGCGGCATTCTGATGGGGGGCTGCACCGGCGTGCGGCCTGCCCGGGTGGTGGTGCTGGGCGCTGGCACGGTGGGCTGGAACGCCGCCCGGATCGCCGCCGCCATGGATGCGGAGGTGTTCCTGCTGGACCGCTCGCCCCAGCGGCTACGGGGCCTGGAATCGGACCGCCGCGGTCGCATGGTCACCCTGGTGAGCAGCAGCGCCCTGATCGAGCGGCTGGTGCCCGGGGCCGACCTGCTGATCGGCGCCGTGCTGCTGCCCGGCGGCCGCGCCCCCACCCTGGTGGATGAGGCTTTGGTACGGCGCATGAAGCCGGGCTCGGTGATCGTGGATGTGGCGATCGACCAGGGGGGCTGCATCGCCACCAGCCGCGAAACCACCCACACCGACCCGGTGGTGAGCATCCATGGCGTGCAGCACTACGCCGTGGGCAACATGCCCGGCGCCGTGCCCTTCACGTCGACCGAGGCCCTGGTGAGCGTGACTCTGCCCTACATCGTGGTGATGGCGGGCCGGGGCCTGGCGGAGGCGGTCACCGACCGGCCCGAGCTGCTCTCCGGGCTCAACACCGTGAACGGCTCGGTGTGCCATCCCGGCGTGGCCCGCGCCCTGGATCTCACGCCCCGCCATCCGATGGCCTGCCTGCGCTGAGGCGCTGACCACGCCGCTGACCACGCCGCCGCTGACCACGCCATAGAGGGCCACGACCACGATTCAAGTCGGCTGCCGGGATCGATGCAGGCCTTGCCGAGGCTGCAACGATGCCGGCATCGTGCTCCCTCGCCAACATGGGCCCAACCCAGCTTCGGCTGGGCCCCCGTTCTGCCCTCCGGCCTTCGCGATGTCCAGCCCCGCCAGCGATTCCGCTCCCGACGGCTACAGCCTGCTCCGTGACTTTCTCCAGCCCCAGGCCACCAGCGGCCGACCCAGTGGCGCCGCTGCCGCCGACGGCTCCGCCCTTCAGCGGCTGCTGCCCACCGGCGGCACCCTCCCCTGGTTCGAGCGGCGTTGGGCTAAGTCGGGCCTTCCGGCGGCCCTGCTCAGCGCCCTGCGCAGCCTGGGCCAGGTGATCTTCATCAATAACCCGGTGAGCGGCCTGCTGCTGCTGCTGGCCCTGCTGCTGCAGTCGCCCTGGATGGCCCTCTTCGCCGTGCTGGGCACCGTGACGGCCAATCTCACCGCCCGCGCCTTCGTTGCCGAGCCCATGGCCTGGAGCAACGGCATCTACGGCTTCAACGGGGCCCTGGTGGGGGCGGCGGTGGCTGCCTTCGCCCATTTCGGCCGCGACACCGGCCTGCTGGCCTGGCTGGTGGTGGTGGTGGCCGGTGCGATCGTCACCACCGTGTTGCTGCATGGCCTGGGCCGCTGGGTTTTCCGGATGGTGGGCCTGCCGCCGCTCACCCTTCCCTTCTGCCTGGTGACCTGGCTGCTGCTCAATCTGGTGGCCACCCTCAACCATCCCGCCCTCCAGCTGGCTGAACATCCCGCCCTCAAGGGCGGCACCGGCGTACTGGAGGCCCTGCTGCTGGCCCTGCCCCATGGCTTCGGCCAGGTGCTGTTCTGCCCCGGTCTGCTGTCTGGGGTGCTGGTGCTGCTGGCCACGGCGGTCGCCAGCCCGCTGGCGGCCCTGGTGGGTCTGCTGGGGGGGGGCGTGGCCGCCATCACCGGCCTGCTGATCGGGGCCAGCCCTGAGGCGGTGGGTGTGGGGTTATGGAGCTACAACGGCGTGCTCACCGCCATGGCGATCGGCGGCACCTTTTACGCCCCTACCCGCTTGAGTGTGGCGGTGGGCCTGCTGGGGGCGGCGGCCGCCAGCCTGATCACCCCTGGCCTCTCCGGGCTGCTGGCCCGGGACCTGGCGCCCGGTTTTCCCCTCCTCCAGCTCCCCTTCATCGTCGCCACCCTGGCGATGATGATGGTGATCCGCTGGTCGCTGTACTCGCTGCTGCCCGTTGCACTGCATGCGATCTACACCCCCGAGGAGCATCGCCGCCGCTACGAGGTGAGCCGCTCCCTGCTCGGCGACTTCCGCCATCGCCTGCGCGCTGTGGTGGCGGGACGCCATCATTTTGTTTCCTCTCCGATGGCCTCCGGGTCCGGTGATGCCCAAGAGCGGGAGGCCACCAGAGAGCTGCGGCGGCTTTATCGACAGCTCGATCGCAATGGCAACGGCCGACTGAGCGTGGCCGAATTGGCCACCGGGCTGATGCAGCGGCGGAGCGGCGGTCAAGCCGACCTCATGAACCGGAGCCTGTTCCAGCGGCTGCGCCAGGTGCTGAAGGCCATGGATGTGGATGGCGACGGGGCTGTGGATGAAGATGAATTCACAACTCTGATGCTGCGGTTGCGGCGCCTCAGTGAGGGTGAGGAGCGGCTGATGCACTACCTGATGCCGGTGGATGTGAACGGCGACCACCAGCTCGATCCAGCCGAGCTGCGGCGCTTGCTTGGCAGCGTCGGCCAACCGCCCCTCACGCCCCAGGAGGAACGCCACTTGTTCGGTTCGCTGGATGGCCGGCTGAGTTGGTCGGCCTTCATCGACCGCCTGCTGCTGGTCTGAGGCCTTCGAGGCCCGCCCGCTGAAACCCATTCCAGGTCGGGCCACCGCACACCGTTCCGATCGCCGCCGCCAGGGCGCTGGCCAGCAGCAACCAGGGAAAGAGCCGGCCGTTGTTCTGCAGGATGAACACAAACACAGCGCAGAACAGGGGTGTGCGGCAAGCGGCGCTGAACACCGCCGTGGCGCCAACGGCCACCAGCATCGCCTGCTGATCCGGGGGCAGGCGATGCACCAGGGCGGCGCTGAACACGGCGCCGAGGGCCATGCAGTCGTGCATCAGGCCCCCGGGGGCGCCGGCGGCCAGGGCCAGCAGCGGACTGATCAGGCGTGGCAGAACGGCCCAGCGGGGGCTGGTGCCCTGGCCGGCCAGGGCAGGGCCGAGGGCGAGGGAGCCATCGTTGAGGCTGAGGCCGCCACTGAGCTGGGCCAGCAGGCCGAGCAGCAGGGCCACAGCCAGGGCAGTGGGCAGGAAGTAGTGCCGCAAAAGGCCCTGCAGCCGAGGGGTGAGGGCCAGCAGCAGCCGCAGGAAGAGCACCCCCAGCAGGGCTGCCACCACGGTGAGCAGCAGGGCCCAGGGCAGCAGGGTCAGCGGTGGTGAGCCCTCCAGCACGGCCTGCACCCGCGCCGGCACCCCCAGATCGCTGGTCACCAGGGTGCCCACCCCTGCCAGTAGCAGGGTGGGCAGCACCAGCGGAAGGCCCCGCTCGGCGCTCAGCTCCTCCAGGGCATAGGTCACCCCGAGCAGGGGCGAGCGGAAGGCCGCCGCCAGCCCAGCGCCCGCCCCCACCGCCGCTGCCAGGGGTAAGGGCAAGGCCTGCAGCACCTTCAGCCGGCGCCGCAGGGCCAGCAGGGTGGAGGCGCCGAAGGAGGCGGCGGGGGATTCAATGCCCACCGCCAGGCCGGCCAGGTGGGTTCCGGCCAGCAACACCAGCCGCGCCAGCTGGGCCGGCCCCCTCAGGCCCTGAAGGGCCAGATCCAGCCCTTCGGGCGCCGGGAACTGCTGCTGCAGGACCTCCACGCCGCTGATGCCACCGCCCCGGCCCGGCGCCAGGGGCCCCCAGGCCAGGGCGAGCACGGTGAGGGTGCCGCAGGCCACCCCCAGCGGCAGCAGGGGGTCGAAGAGGCCGGGCACCCCCAACTGCCACTGGCGCTGCAGCAGGAAGCCCAGGGCGGAAAGTCCCTGGATCGGCAGGATCACCAGGCCCAGCGCCAGGCCGCAGGGCAGCAGGGTGAGCAGCAGCTGGGGGCTCAGGGGGATGGTGGCCTCGGCTACCCCGGCAGGCAGCAGCCAGCGGTACCAGCCCGGGTTTCGGCGGCCGCCCCCCGGTTCGCCCCGATGGCCCAGGGAGGCGGCCCGGGGCCATCGGGGTAGACGCAGCCGAGGACGCATCCAAAAGGGGCGGGCTTGCTCCGATTCTTGCTGCTTTCCTCGGCTCTCAGCACGCGGTGGCGGGAGTGTGGCCACGATTCGCGCCAGCGCAGGCTGCCGCCGCGTCATCGGCGGCTGGAGCCGCGGCTCAGGCCTTCAGGGCCTGGAGCTCGCCCTCGCGGGCCCGGTCATAGCCCCGCCGCTCCGCCTGCAGGGCCAGTTCATCGCTGTCGGAGTGCTCCAGCGGCAGGTCGAACCAGAAGGTGGTGCCCACGCCGCTCTCGCTGGCCATGCGCACCTGGGTGCCGTGTTTCTCGAGGATGCCGCGCACGATCGAGAGGCCGAGGCCGGTGCCGGCTTCGGTGTGCACGGCGTTCTCCACCCGGTAGAAGCGCTCGAAGATCCGCTCCTGGTCCGCGGCCGCGATACCGCAGCCGCTGTCGGCGATCTCGATCCGCAGCCGTGGCAGGGGGGAGGTGAGGGCGCAGTTGGGGTTGTCGCCTGGCCGGCTGTCGGGATCGAGCACGCATTGATCGGGCCAGGGATAGGCCCGCAGCCTCAAGGCGCCGCCGGGCGGAGTGAACTTCAGGGCGTTGCCCACCAGGTTGTCGAACACCTGCAACAGCAGGTCCCAGTTGCCCAGCACCCGGGGTAGCTGGGGATCGGCATCGAAGCCGAGATCCACCCCCTTTTCACCGGCATTGAGGCGGTAGGTGCGTAGGGTCTGCTCGATCGCCGGACCTACCTCGAAGGGCTCCAGTTCCCAGACCCGGTCGGATTCGAGCCGGGAGAGGTCGAGCACGTCGTTCACCAGTCGCGTCAACCGATCGGTTTCGGCATTGGCAATGCCGAGAAACTCCTGTTTTTGCTCATCGCTGAGCTGGTCGTTGTAGTCGTGCAGGGTTTCAACGTAGCTCTTGATGTTGAACAGGGGCGTGCGCAGTTCATGTGACACGTTGCTGATGAACCGGCTCTGGGCGGCGTTCAATTCCACCTCCCGGGTCAGGTCCTGGATCGTCATCGCGATGCCCTTGAGCACCTCCCCGCTGGCATCCCGCACCGACTGCAGCACGATCCGCAGGGTCCGCGGCGGCTCCCCGAAGCTGCAGCGCACATCGGTGCTCTCCCGCTCGCTGCTGATCAGGTTCTGCAGGGCACCGGCCAGCTCCATCGCCAGCCGATCGGGAAGCTCGCCTATCACCTCGTTGCCTTCGAGATTGCGGGCCTCCCAGCGGAACAGACGGCGGGCCGTGGGATTCACCAGCACGATGCGGCCCTCGGCATCGAGGAGCACCGCCCCATCGGCCATGGTGGCGATCAGCGACTGCTGCTTGACCTGCTCGGCCCTCAGTTCCTCGATATTGGCGGCTTTGTACACCTCCAGCTGGGAGGCCATCGTGTTGAAACCCTCCAGCAATTCTCCCAATTCACCGCCCACTGGCAGGGCGATGCGGGTGTTGAAGTTACCGCCGGCGATTGAGCGCACCCCCCGCAGCAATTCCTTCACCGGGCGGATGATCGTGAGGGCATTGATCACCGAACCCAGGATCACCAGCACCCAGATCGATACGAACACCGCCACCGTGACCTCCCGGGTGAGGGCCGAACTCACCAACAGGGTTTCGTTGGGGTTGATGCCCAGCGCCACCACGCCGAGGTAGCGATCGCCACTCACCATCGGCACGAACACATCGGTGACCTGCCCATCGGGGGTGAGGTGCTGGCGGATCAGCGGATTGTCAGGGCGCCGCTGTAGGTCGGCAGGCAGCTCCAGGCGCCGGCTCAACAGCTGCTCCCCCGCCGGCGGGGTGCCTTCGCCGCCGTTGCCCATCGGGATGCCGAGATAGATCACGCCATCGGCATCGGCGAACACGATGTAGCGGAGGCTGCGGCTGGATTGCCAGAAGCGTTCCGCCACCGCCGCCAGCTCCCGGTCATCGCCTTGGGCCACCAGCGGCGTCACGTTGGCCGAGAGGAGCAGGCCCAGATCGCGGGCGTAGCGGGTGTCGCTGATGCGCGCATCCTGCTGGATGCTGTTGAGGGAGAAGAAGGTGATCCCTGTCATCAGCAGGCTCACCACCAGGGTGGCCACCGCCAGCAGCTTGGTCTGCAGGCTGAATTCGGCCCACCAGCGGGCCAGGGCCTCCAGCCAGGCCGGCGTGCTGTTGGCGGCGGCGGTGGCCGCGGCGGCGGAGGCCGGCCAGCTCAGGGACTGGGCGGAGTTCTCGCCTGACAGTTCAGCTCCCGCGGCGGCGGGGCCACCGGGATCGGCCATGGTGGTTGGGGAGGAAGGGAGCATCAGGTGGGCGGGCTGCTCGGCCGGCGACGCACCTGGTGGCCAATGTCGCGCCGGAAGCTGATGCCTTCGAAACTCACCCCCGCGAGTCCGGCGTAGGCGCCTTCGAAGGCCGCATCGAAGTCGTCGGCCTGAGCCACCACCGCCAGCACGCGGCCCCCGGCCGTCACACAGCGGCCATCCTCTTCCAGACGGCTGCCGGCATGGAAGAGCTGCAGGGTGTCGCTGGGCTTCAGGGCGCTGTGGATAGGGTCGCCCCGGCGCACCTCCCCCGGGTAACCGGCGGCGGCGGCGATCACGCAGGCGCTGCAGCCGGGCGCGATCGTCAGGGTCGGGGCCGCGGCCAGGTTCCCATGGGCACAGGCCAGCAGCACCGCCGCCAGCTCAGGTCCCAGGAGGGGCATCAGGGTTTCGCATTCGGGATCGCCGAAGCGGCAGTTGAACTCGATCACCTGGGGGCCATTGGCGGTGAGCATCAGGCCGGCATAGATCACGCCGCGGTAGTCGATGCCACGGCCCCGCAGAGCCGCCAGGGTGGGCTCCAGCACGCGGCGGCGCACCGCCTCCAGGCCCGCCGCGTCGAGCAAGGGCGCCGGGGCATAGGCCCCCATGCCGCCGGTGTTCGGGCCGGTGTCGCCTTCGCCGATGCGCTTGTGGTCCTGGGCGGGGGGTAGCAGCACCATCGCCTGGCCATCGGTGAGGGCGAACACCGACACCTCCGGGCCGCTCAGCTGCTCCTCGAGCACCAGCGAGGCACCCGCCGCACCGAAGCGTCCGTCGAACACCTCCTCGATCGCGGCCCGTGTTTCCTGCACGCTGGCGGCCACGGTCACCCCCTTACCGGCCGCCAGCCCATCGGCTTTTACCACCAGCGGCCGGTTGAGCCGCTCCAGCAGCTCCACCGCCTCCTCGCGGCTGGAGGCGCCCCAGTAGCCGGCGGTGGGGATGCCCGCCTCCACCATCAGGGCCTTGGCCCATTGCTTGCTGGCCTCCAGCCGGGCGCCGTCGGCGCCGGGGCCGAACACCGCCAGCCCATCGCGCCGCAGCCGATCGGCCAGCCCCGCCGCCAGGGGCGATTCCGGCCCCACCACCACCAGATCGATTGCCCGATCCCGGCAGGCGGCCGCCAGGGCCTCGCCGTCGCTCTCGGCGATCGCCAGCACCTGGCAGCCCGGTAGGCCCTGGGTGCCTCCGTTGCCCGGGGCGATCCACACCGCCTCCACGCCGGGGCAGCGGGCCAGGGCCCAGCCCAGGGCATTTTCGCGGCCGCCGCCGCCCACCACCAGGATCCGGGCCGGCACGGCCCCGGGAGTCGCCGGGTCGGGAAGGGGGGGGGCCGCGGCGTTGGCGGCGGGATCGGATGGGGCCATGGGCTGGGGGAAGGCTACCGGGGCCGATCCGGTGGGGCGCTGCTGGGACCAATCCTGCCAACCGGAGCCGCCGACCCGCGCCCTCGGGCGCCGGCAGGAGGGCCCCTTAGGTTGGGAATGCCGCTGCGACGAGCGGTTCGCGTCCCAGGTCGCCCCCGGGGACACCGGACTACCCCGTGCTCTGCACCGATCCCAGAGCTGCCCACGGGCCCGCCCCAAGTCCCATCCCGTTCCGATCCCGCGCGGGTCCTCCGCGTGCCGACACCGCCCTGAGCCCGTGATGCCGCCCCGGCCCGCGTTCCCTTCCACCAGCTTCGCCCCGGTCGGCCCAGGGCCCCGCCGCGGCCGCAGGCGAGCCCTGGTGGTGCGATTAACGGCCCTGATGCTCCAGGCCGCCGCAGCACCGCTCCTTCCCGCGGCGGCGGCGGCTGCGGGGGCTGGGGCGGGGGCGGCGCCCTCCAGCCCCGCCGCGGCTTCCCCAAAGGCGGCGGTCCCAGGGGCGATCACCGGCCCCAGGCCTGCGGGCCCGCCGCCGTCATCCCCTGGCCAGGCCGCGGCGGCCCCGGCGCTACCGCCCCTCAGCCAGGCCGAGTTTCAGGAGCTGCTGCGCCATGGAACCCTCGAGCAGCTGGCCGAGGGTTGTCAGCGGGTCGTGGAGGAGGACCGTCTCGATCGCCTCCGCCGGATCCGTGAGCGGTTGCTGCTGATCCTGCCGGCGCCCCAGCCCCTGCCCGTGGTGCTCGCCAACGCGGAGGTACTGCTCAGTTGCCACCAGCCCCAGGCGGCCCTCACGGTGCTCGATCGGATCAGCCCGGCGGCCGGGGCCGAGCGGCTCCAATGGTTGCTGATGCAGTGGCGGGCCGCCCAGGCCGCCATGGACCACCGCCGGGCCGCCCTGGCCCTGGAGCGTCTCGGGGCGGCCCGCCCGGCCAGGCTGGAGGCCCTGCTGCTGCCGGTGCTGCGCCGGGAGGACGGCACCGTGGTGAGCCGGCCGGCGCTGGATGTGCTCGCCGATCACCTCCAGGCCCGGGGATTTCCCCAGGCGGCTGCCAGCTTGCTGTTGGCCTCCCAGGAGCCGGGCATGATCGGAGCCGAGCGCCGCCTTGAAGCGGTTCGGCTCCTGCAGGCCCTGCCGGCTGAGGAGCGCGCCGCCCTGCTGGAATCCGCTCTCGACCAGGCCGCGGCCGTGGGCGCCTGGAGCCTGGTCGGGGAACTGCTGGATGCCCAGGCGGCCCTGCCCTCCGAGCGGGCCCGCCAGCGGCGCCTGCGCCTCAGCCCCCGCATCGATGACGCCTATGGCGAATGGCTGATCCTGCGCCAGGATCCGGCCGCCTCCGCCAGGAGGGCCGAACTCGAGCGGCTTCTGCGCTCCCCCGAGGCGAAGGGGGGCCACCGGGAGGCTTCGCCGCCGGGCACACCGCCGACCGCACCCTCAACCACACCATTCACCGCTCCAAGGGCCGCTCCAGTGACCACTCCAGGGACCACTCCAGGGACCACTCCGCTCTCTAAGCCATCCCCGTCTTCCCTCACCAAGCCCGCCGTTCCCCTGCCATGACCGCCTATTCCCTGGGCCCCCTGCTCTACGAAGGCAAGGCCAAGCGTGTGTACGCCACGGACCAGCCCGATCTGGTGGCAGTGGAGTTCAAGGATGACGCCACCGCCTTCAATGCCGAAAAGCGGGCCAGCCTGGCTGGCAAGGGCGAACGCAACTGCCGCATTTCCGCCCTGGTGTTCGAGTGGCTGGAGGGTCGGGGTGTGTCCACCCACTACCTCGGGGTCGAGGGTGATCGCTGGATGCTCGTGCGTCCCGTGAAGGTGGTGCCGATCGAGGTGGTGGTCCGCAACGTGGCGGCCGGATCGCTCTGCCGTCAGCTGCCGATCGCGCCGGGCACCCCCCTGGATCCACCCCTGCTCGACCTCTACTACAAGGACGATGCCCTGGGCGACCCATTGCTCACCGAGGCCCGGCTTGAGCGTCTTCAGCTGGTGAGCTCAGGCCAGCTCCAGGCCATCAGCGAGCTGGCGATGGCGGTGAACCGGGGCCTGCGGGAGCTGTTCGGTTCGGTGGATCTGGAGCTGGTTGATTTCAAGATTGAGCTGGGCTTCGCTGCCGACGGCCGCCTGCTCCTGGCCGATGAGATCAGCCCCGACACCTGCCGGCTCTGGGATCGCCGCATCAGCGACCAGAGCGACCGGATTCTGGACAAGGACCGCTTCCGTCAGGATCTCGGTGGTGTGGTCGAGGCCTACGGGGAGGTCCTCAAACGGGTCCAAGGGGTGTGTCCTCAACCCCGGGTCTACCGGTAAGGTCAGCCGGACTTGCGGCTTTGCCGCACCAGCCTCCCTCCCTCCATGGCCGGCGCCAGCCCCCGCAGGATTGTGCTCCTCCCTTCCGCCGGCTCCCGTCTCACCTTTGCTGTTCTGCCCCTTGTGGGGTTTGTGGTGATTGCCGCCGGCCCCACCCGGGCCGCCGAGGTCTTGAAGCCGGCGCCGCTCACGCTGGCGCCCCCCACCGCTTTGGCTCCAGGGGCGGCCAAGGCCCAGCCCGTCGCCGTCACCCAGCTGCTGCCTGCCCAGGCTTCCCCGGCGAGCGCGTCTCCAGCGGCGGCTCCAACTCCCAAGCCCGCCGGGCTTGTTGTTCCCCAGGCCTCCCCAGCCAGCGCCCCCCCAGCGGGTGTCCCGACTCCGAAGCCCGCGGCGCCGGTGCTTCCTCAGGCGTCCCCGGCGAGCGCGTCTCCAGCGGCGGCACCAACTCCCAAGCCCGCTGCCGCCGCCACCCCCCCTGTAGCGGTTCCTGCGGCCAGCCCTGCCACGCCTTCGGTAACCCCAGCGGCCCCGCTCGCCACTCCCGCCAAGCCCTCCACGGCTGCCCCCCCCACGGCGGCCCCTCCCGCGGCAGCGCAGCCGCCGGCGGCCGAGGCTCCTCTGGTGGAAACACCCCCGGCCAATGAGCCCAAGGTGCAGCTCAGCGAGGTCGTGGTTGACGGCCTGGCGGGCCACCCGGAGCAGCAGCGCCTCGAGCAGGCCATTTATGGCGCCATGACGGTCACCCCCGGCAGCCAGGTGACCCGCAGCCAGCTCCGCAAGGACCTCGGGGCCATCTACGCCACCGGCTGGTTTTCGGATGTGCGGATGGTTCCCAAGGACGGCCCCCTTGGCGTGCGTCTGGTGGTGACCGCGCTCCCGTATCCGGTGCTCAGCAAGGTCACCCTCGAGCCGCCCGACGCCAAGGTTCCAGCCAAGGTCGTGGAGGAGACCTTCGCTGCCGATTACGGCCGCACCATCAACCTCAACACCCTGCAGACCCGCATGCAGGAGTTGCAGCGCTGGTACGCCGACAAGGGCTATTCCCTGGCCCGGATCACCGGTCCTGGCCGTATCGGACCGGATGGTTCCGTGCAGCTGCTGGTGCGCCAGGGAACCGTGGTAGGCGTGGAGGTGCAGTTCCTCGACAAGGAGAGCAACGCCACCGATGACAAGGGCCGGCCGATTCGGGGCAAGACCAAGACCTGGGTGGTGACCCGCGAGATCTCGATGCGTCCGGGTGAGATCTTCAACCGCCGCAACCTCGAGGATGACATCAAGCGTCTCTACGGCACCGGCCTGTTCAGCGACGTGAAGGTGACCCTGCGGCCCACCCCGGACGATCCCGGTCGGGTCACGATTGTGCTGGGGGTGGTGGAGCAGTCCACCGGCTCCCTCTCCGGCGGCCTGGGTTACAGCCAGAGCCAGGGTGTGTTCGGCCAAATTCAGGTGCAGGACAGCAACCTCCTCGGCCGGGCCTGGGACATCTCCACCAGCTTCACCTACGGCCAGTTCGGCGGCCTGTTTGATATCACCTTCACCGACCCCTGGATCAAGGGTGATCCCTTCCGCACCGCCTTCCGGGCCAAGGCCTTCATCAGCCGCGATGTGCCGCAGGTGTTCCAGAGCCAGGACAACGGCAACTTTTACACCGTTTCTGATTTCTATCAGGCTCCTGGCACCGACCTCGCTTTCAACATCTACAACAATCCGCTCAATCGATCGTTCGGCTCGGTGCAGCAGGCTGAATCCGAGAGCCCGAGCAACAGCTGGTTCAACTACGACGGCAACTCCGTGGTGGTGCAGCGAATTGGCGGCAATCTCCAGTTCATCCGGCCCCTCAATGGCGGCAACCCCTTCATTCGGGCCCCCTGGAGTCTGATCGCTGGTCTCAATGCCCAGCAGGTCACCCCCATGAATGTGGGGGGCGAGACCATGCCCTATGGCGTGCTCAACAACGACTTCTTCGACAGTGGCGGCACACAAGTGCCGATCAATTCGATCGTGTGCGTTGCTTACAACTGCGCCAACCGCAACCAGTTGGTGGGGCTCCGCCTCGCCACCACTTACAACACCCTCGACGACCCCCGCAATCCCACCCGCGGTGATTTCCTGAGCCTCGGCACTGAGCAGTTCATCTCGGTGGGCCCCGATTCACCCACCTTCAACCGCCTGCGCGGCAGCTACACCCACTTCATCCCCGTGAACTGGCTGAAGTTCTACAAGGGTTGCCGTCCAGGCGCCAAGCCGGGCCAATGCAAGCAGGCCCTCGCCTTCCAGGTGTCGGCCGGCACCGTGGTGGGCGATCTGCCGCCTTATGAGGCCTTCTGCGTGGGCGGTGGCAACTCGGTGCGCGGCTATTACGACTGCGATCTCGGCGTGGGGAAGAGTTTCGGTGAGGCCACAATCGAATACCGCTTCCCCCTGTTCAGCATTGTGAGCGGTGAGCTGTTCATCGATGGCGGCACCACCTTCGGCAGCCAGAGCAACGTGCCCGGCAACCTCGGCCCCCTGCTGGGCAAACCGGGGGAGGGCTTCTCCGTGGGCACCGGCGTGATCGTGACCACTCCGGTGGGCCCGCTTCGGCTTGAGGTGGCCAGCCAGGACTTCACCAGCAACTGGCGCTTCAACCTCGGCGTGGGCTGGAAGTTCTAGTGACCATCTGGCCCCAGGATTACGCTCGGGCCTGGACCCTGGCTGCCGCGGTGGAGCGTGTCGGCGTCGGCCTCCATGGGGGCCTGTCTTGCCGGGTGCGGCTGGCTCCTTCCTCCCTTCCGGGCTACTGGGTGGGCTGGCTGGATGACCCCTCCAGGCCGCTTCAGCGCCTGGAGCCCTCCCAGGTGAGCGATACACGCCTCTGCACGGCTCTTCAGCTCGGCGACCGGCGCCTGGCCACCGTGGAGCACCTGCTGGCGGCCCTGGCCGGAACCGGCGTGAGCCAGGCCGAGATCTGGGTGGACGCCGGCGAGATCCCCCTGCTCGATGGTTCCGCCCTGCCCTGGGTGGAGGCGATCGCTGAGGCCGGTCTTGAAGAGGTCGGTGAGCGACAGGAGCCAACCCTGCCGCCCGAGCCCCTCACCCTCCAGCAGGGCCTCGCCTTCATCACCGCCTTTCGGGCCGAGGCCCTGCGGCTGGCGGCCGCTGTGGAATTCCCCCAGGCGGCGATTGGCCGCCAGCTCTATTCGATCGCGCTCACCCCCGCGGCCTTTGTGGCCGAGATCGCCCCGGCCCGCACCTTTGGCTTCCGCGAGCAGGTGGAGCAATTGCGTGCCGCCGGCCTGATTCGGGGCGGCGGCCTCGATAACGCCCTGGTCTGCGACGGTGACCGCTGGCTCAATCCGCCGCTGCGCTTTGCCGATGAACCGGTGCGCCATAAGCTCCTTGATCTGTTGGGTGATCTCGCCTTGGTGGGTTTGCCCCGGGCCCAGGTTTTCGCCTACCGCGGCTCCCACGGCCTCCACACCGGCCTGGCTGCTGCGATCGCTGCCGCCGCCCCTTCGCCGCATCCCCACCTCTGCTGAGTGCCTGAGCCCTTGACCGTCACACCCGCCATTCCCGCTCCTGCCGCCAGCCCCCACGACCCTGGCGCCGCCTCCCCGAACGCTCCGACCGAGGCCGAGCAGGCCGCTTCATCCACCCCGGCGCGGCCATTGGGGCTGGCACCTGAGCGAGTGGTGCTGGCCAGCGAGCAGATTCAGGGCCTGTTGCCCCATCGCTACCCCTTCGCTCTGGTGGACAGGGTGATCGCCCATGAACCCGGGCGGATGGCGGTGGCGATCAAGAACGTGACCCTCAACGAGCCCCAGTTTCAGGGCCATTTCCCCGGGCGGCCCCTGATGCCCGGGGTGCTGATCGTGGAGGCGATGGCTCAGGTGGGCGGCCTGATCGTGACCCAGATGCCCGACCTTCCCAAGGGCCTGTTCGTCTTCGCCGGCATCGATGGGGTGCGCTTCCGACGGCCGGTGGTGCCTGGCGACCAGCTCCGGATCACCTGCGAGCTGCTCAGCCTCAAGCGCAAACGGTTCGGCAAGGTGAAGGCCGTGGCCACCGTGGACGGCGAGCTGGTGTGTTCCGGCGAACTGATGTTCTCCCTGGTCGACTGAAGCATGACGAGCACAGCCCTGGCCACATCGGTGCATCCAACGGCGGTGGTTGATCCCGCCGCCCAGTTGGGCACGGGCGTGGTGATCGGCCCCTACGCAGTGATCGGCGGCGAGGTAGAGATCGGCGATGGCTGTCGCATCGGTCCCCATGTGGTGATCGACGGCCGGGTGCGGATGGGCAACGGCAATCGCATTTTTCCAGGCGCCTGCATCGGTCTCGAACCTCAGGACCTCAAGTACAACGGCGCTCCCACCGAGGTGGTGATGGGCGATGGCAACGCCATCCGCGAATGCGTCACGATCAACCGGGCCACCCATGAGGGGGAACAGACCCGGCTGGGGAGCGGCAACCTGCTGATGGCCTACAGCCACCTCGGGCACAATTGCCAGCTGGGTGATCGCATCGTGATCGCCAACGGCGTGGCGGTAGCCGGCCACGTGGTGATCGGCGATCGGGCCGTGATCGGCGGCGTGCTGGGCATCCACCAGTTCGTGCACATCGGCAGCCTGGCGATGGTGGGTGGGATGAGTCGCATCGACCGGGATGTCCCTCCTTTCACCATGGTGGAAGGTCACCCGGGCCGGGTGCGGGGCCTCAACAAGATCGGGCTGCGCCGCAGCGGCCTGGCCGAGCGGGAGGGGGGCGCCGAGCTGCGCCAGCTCCAGGAGATCTGGAACCTGCTCTACCGCAGCGACCGGGTGTTGGCCGAGGCCCTGGTGGAGGCCCGCCTGCAGCCCTTGCTGCCAGCCGCGGCCGAGCTCTGCGACTTCTTGGAGGCTTCCGTGGGCCCCGGTCGTCGCGGTCCCCTGCCGCCACCGCGCTGATGGTGCGCCTGCTGGTGAGCACCGGTGAGGTGTCCGGTGATCTGCAGGGCAGCCTGCTGATCAGGGCCCTGCACCTTGAGGCCGACCGTCGCGACCTTCCCCTGGAGGTGGTGGCCCTGGGCGGCCGGAGGATGGAGGCCGCCGGTGCCGAGCTGCTGGCCGACACCGCCGGCCTCGGGGCCATCGGCCTCTGGGAGGCGCTGCCCCTGGTGCTGCCCACCTTGAAGCTGCAGGCCCGGCTGCGGCGTTGGCTGGCCGATCACCCTCCCGATGGCGTGGTGCTGATCGACTACATGGGGGCCAACGTCAATCTGGGGCTTCGCCTCAAGCGCCGCTATCCGCGGGTGCCGATCTCTTATTACATCGCTCCCCAGGAGTGGGCCTGGAGGGTGGGGGACGGCGGCACCACCCGCCTGATCGGCTTCACCGACCGCATCCTGGCGATCTTCCCGGAAGAGGCGCGGTTCTATGCCTCCCACGGGGCCACCGTTACCTGGGTGGGCCATCCCCTGATCGACACCATCGACCATCGTCCTGAGCGGCAGGAGGCCAGACGGCGCCTGGAGCTGGCCGCCACGGCCCCGGTGCTCCTGCTCCTGCCCGCCTCCCGCCCCCAGGAACTGCGCTACCTGCTGCCGGCGATGGTGGCGGCGGCGGCTGAGCTCCAGCGCCGCCGGCCCAGCCTCGAGGTGCTTGTGCCGGCGGGCCTGGAGGGCTTCGAACCGATCCTGGACCGGGCGGTCGCCGCCGCCGGCCTGCGGGCCCGGGTGATTCCGGCCCGCCAGGCCGATGCCCTCAAGCCCGATCTCTGTGCCGCCGCCGATGTGGCCGTCACCAAGTCCGGCACGGCCAATCTTGAGCTGGCCCTGAGGGGGGTGCCCCAGGTCACGGGATACCGGGTCAGCCGACCCACCGCTCTGGTGGCCCGCCATCTGCTGCGCTTCAACGTGCCCCACATCTCCCCGGTGAACCTGGTGCTGGCCGAACGCTTAGTGCCCGAGTTGCTCCAGGAGGCTTTCAATCCTGCCGGGATCGTTGCGGCGTTGGAGCCCCTGCTGGAGGTCACCAGCCCGGAACGCCGGGCGATGTTGGAGGGTTATGGGCGGCTGCGGGATGTCCTGGGCGAGCCCGGCGTCACCCGGCGCGCCGCCTCCGCCATCCTGGACCAAATTCAGCAGGCCGCCCCATCCCCATGAGCAGGATCCCCGCCATCGAGGCCGTGTCCGGGCCCCCGTCCCGGTCTAGTGGGGGTGGGGGCTCCGTGGATCGCCATCCGGCGGGGCCGCCAGAGTCGTTGCAGCACGCCCTTGGGCTTCCAGAGGTGCCAAGCCCAGCCGGGCCCGGTGCGCGGCGCCCCGCGGCGCCCAGGTCCACTTACCGGCCTTGGTCGCCGGCTGCGCTGCTGGGCCTGCTGATCGCGGTGGCCCTGCTGCTCACCCCGTGGGCACCGGCCCTGGCGGCTACCGAGGAGGCCGTGCTGGCCGGCGGCTGCTTCTGGTGCTTGGAGCACGATCTCGAGGAGCTCCCCGGGGTGCTGGATGTAGAGAGCGGCTACAGCGGCGGCAAGAAGCCCAATCCCACCTATCAGGAGGTGTCCGCTGGCGGCACGGGCTACCAGGAGAGCGTGCGGGTGCGCTTCGACAACACCAAACTCCGCTACGAGGCCCTGCTGCGGGCCTACTGGCGCAACATCGATCCCTTCGACGGCGGCGGCCAGTTCTGTGACCGCGGCGATTCCTACCGCCCGATGATCTTCACCACCAGCGCCACCCAGGCGGTGGAGGCGCGCAACAGCCTGGTGGCGGCCGCCCGCGAACTGGGCAAGCCTGCCTCCTCCCTGAAGGTGAGCGTGCGGGCCCTCACCCGCTTCTGGCCCGCTGAGGTCTATCACCAGAACTACGCCCGCCGCAACGGCCTCCGCTACCGCTATTACCGCTGGGCCTGCCGCCGCGACCAGCGCCTCGATGCGGTGTGGGGAGTCCAGGCCCGGCGGGGTGAGCGCTGGCGCAATGCCAGCCAGGCCACGATTCCCGCCGCGGCTTCCGCCCCAGCGACCACCTCCGGCAGCGGCAGCGGAGCACCTGCCGGATCGACGTCCCTTTCGCCGGAGGGCTCGGCTGCCGCCAACACCCGCCGGCCCGGGCCCACCCCAGCCGCCAGACCCTCCCCCGGACCCTCCGAGACGCGGGCAGCCTTGGCATCCCTCCCTGCTGCCCCAGCGATTGCGGCGGCTCCCTGAGGTCGCTCCCGGGGAATCCCGCGTAGCTCAGCTGCGCGGTTTCGATCACGCAGCTCAGGGAATCGCCGGCGGAGCGGGCCACAAACCGAGGCAATCCTGAAGAAATGAGTTGCTGAATTGCAGCAGAATCTCAGCTCACCCATTGATTTTGCGCCGAACCAGCTCGGTCTGGGCGGATTAACATGAGCAAATTCAATGCGTTGTGCGTGGATGTATCTGCTGACCATTCGTGACGGTCTGCACACCCGCCATATCGGTCCCTACGCCACAACCCAGCAGGCCGCCGATCACCTCGACCTCCTGCTTCCCCACTGCGGTGAGCGGGTCCACTGGCAGATCCATGAGCTGGAATCTCCCGGTTGCGCCTTGAGCGGCTCCGGCGCCCAGAAGGCATCCGCCAGCCTCGCGGCCTGAGGGCGCGAGGCTGGCTGGCTCGATCAGCCGCTGTCGGGGTAGCCCCTGCGCAGACCGCTCTCCACCATCAGCCCCACCCCGGCGTTGATCAGAATCAGGCCGAGGATGCCGTACCAGAACCAGGGCCCCGCATCAGGCACCGTGGGAAGCTGTTCTGTTGATGCGGTAGCCAGGGATCGCCAGGTGAGGATGCCCTTGCGGATTGCCGCCTCCGCGAAAAAGCACAGCCCCGCCGGTAGGAGCAGCACCCCAAGTTGTGCCTTCACATACCAGCGGATCTTGCGGGCGGGCATCGGCAGCAATCGGCTGATCTTTCCAACCTAAGGTTCAAGCGACTGAGCCAGCCCTGATCCAGTTCACCAGGGTGCGCACCCCGAAGCCGGTGGCGCCAGCCGGATCGAGGCCCCGGCCTTTGTCGCTCCACACGGTGCCGGCGATGTCCAGGTGAGCCCAGGGGAGGTCCTTGGGCACGAAGTCCTGCAGAAACAGGGCTGCGGTGATCGAGCCGCCGGGGCGGGGGCCGGTGTTCTTGAGATCGGCGAAGGCACTCTTGAGGCCCTCTTTGTAGGAGCTCCGCAGGGGCATGCGCCAGTAGCTCTCCCCTCCGGCCCGGCCAGCGGCCAGCAGGGCTTCCGCCAGGCCGTCACTGCACGACCACAGCCCGGCGATCTCCTCACCCAGGGCGATCACGCAGGCGCCGGTGAGGGTGGCCAGGTCCACGATCGCGTCCGGTTCCAGCTTGCTGGCGTACACCAGGGCATCGGCGAGGGTGAGGCGGCCCTCGGCGTCGGTGTTGTTGATCTCGATCGTCTTGCCGTTCGAGGCGGTGAGGATGGCGCCGGGGTGCATGGCGCCGCCGCTGATCATGTTCTCGCAGCTGGCCACGATCGCGTGCACCTCCACACCCTCCGGCCGGATCTGGGCGATGGCGCGCATGGCCCCCAGCACGGCGGCGCTCCCCCCCATGTCGTACTTCATCATCTCGATCTGGGAGCCGGCCACCTTGAGGTTGTACCCGCCCGAGTCGAAGGTGAGCCCCTTGCCCACCAAGGCCACCCGGCGGCGCGTCTCTCCGGCCGGGCGGTAGGTGAGGTGGATGAACTTGGGTGGCAGGTCGGAGCCCTGGGCCACCGCCAGGTAGGCGCCCATGCCCAGGGCCTCGCAGTCGCTGCGCTCGAGCACCTTCAGCTCGATGCCGTAATCGGCGGCGATGCTGGCGGCGGCATTCGCCAGGGCGGCGGGGGTGGCCACGTTGGGGGGAGCGGCCACCAGTTGGCGGGCCAACTCCACGCCGGCGCAGAGCCCATCGATGCAGCGGAGGGCGGCCTCGCTGCCCTCCGGTAGCCCCAGCAGGGTCACCAGCTCAGGCACCGACTGGGGATCCGGTTCGCTGCGGAAGCGGTGATCGGCATACAGCGACAACCGCACCGCCTCGGCCATGGCGGCGGTGGCCGCGCCGGGTTCGAGACCCTCCACGGGCAGGGCCAGCGCCAGGGAGCGGCTGCCGGCGGCCGCGGCGGCGCGGGCGATGTTGGCAGTGGCCGTTCGTAGGGCGTTGCCATCGAAGCCGGCCGGTTCTCCCAGACCCACCAAGATCACCGTTCCGGGCCGGGCCTCAAGACGCTGCAGGCTCACCGATTCGCCGGGCTTGCCCTTGAAGCGGCGCCGCTCGAGCAGCTCGCTCAGGCCGGCACCCACCAGGCTCTCCACCTGGGCGCGGGCCGGATGGTCGTCCGGATCGCTGAAGAGGCCCACCGCCAGGGTGTCACCCTGCCAGACCTCCAACAGGGCTCCTGGATCGGCCAGGGAGGCGGTGAGGCAGCGGAACTCCATGCGCGAGGCGTCGGGCGTGCTGACCCGCGATCGTAGCCAGCGCGGTTCCTCAGCCGGGATCGGCGGTGAAGGGGGTAGCCCAGCGATTCCGGGTTTCTTTGTTGAAGGGCGGCAGCCAGTGGCGGATCAGGGCCTGCTCCAGGGCGCGGCGTGGCCGCAGGTCGGCGGGCACATCGCCCCAGAAGCGGATACCGAGCCGGGGTGCCAGATCGGCCTTGGCGAGGAGTTCGCCATAGGCGGCCAGATAGCTCTTGCAGTCGTGGTCGCCCTTCCAGCGTTGGTCGGCCCGGCCCGTTTCCCCCACGTAGAGGAGCAGGGGCTCCTCAAGCTGGGCGGGGCGATCCAGCACCAGATAGATGGCGGCCCCCCGCTGGGGCGGGCTGGGCCAGCGCCAGAAGGCGAGGCCCAGGGCCTCGAGCTGCAGCGGATCCAAGGAGCGGGCGGCGGCTTCGACCCCGGCGGCCGGCGGCTCGAAGAGCACCCCCTGGGCCGGAGCTGTTCCGCCGGCCTCGCGGCGGAACAGCGGACTCTGGTGGGCCGCCACCCGGCCCTGCCAGGCCAGCAACTGCTCCCGCAGCAGGGGAGGGGGAAGGGGCGCGGCCCCGGCCCCGCCGGCATCGGTGCGGAAGAGTTCCCCCTGGCGAGCTCCGCCGATGGTGTCCCTCATCGGAGGCGCCGGCTGGTATCGCGGCGTCCGGGTGGAAGGCTTGGGCCCGCCCCTCCCTTCGCAAAAGATGGACCTGAAGGCGCTGGACCCGAAGCCGTTTGTCCGGGAGCGGCTGCCGGCGGGGGGCTGAGCGGCAGGTCGGGGCCGGGCCGCCCCGGTTCAAATGACACCCGGGCGATCCATCGCTCCACCACGGCGGGAGGGAGGCCCAGCCGGTCCCGTAGATCGGCCAGATCCCGGAACGATCCGCGGGCCCGCTCCCGCAGCAGCCGGGCGCAGCGCTCCGCCGTGAGCTCCGGCAGGGCGGCCAGGTCTCGGGCGCTTGCGAGGTTCACCGCCACCGGCACCGGTCCGGCCGGTGCCGGTGGCTCGCCATACCAGCGAAAGCTGAGCAGGGGCAGCCAGCTCGCCAGAAGGGCGGCATCAAGCTCCAGCACCGCCCGCAGATCTTCCGGACCGCTGAGTTGCACCCCTCCCTTCTGGAGCCGCAGCAGCAGGTCCACCTGCTCGCGGCCGCAGCCTGGTAGCCGCCCCCAGTCGGCAGCGGTGGCCCGGTTCACATCCAGGCTCCAGCCGAGGGCGGCGGCATGGCGCACCTCCGTGGCATTGCGCAGAGCGAGGGCCGGGTTCTGGGCCAGCCGCAGGGCCAGGAGGTCGCGCTCCACGCTGTCGTTGTGGAGGGCTTCGTTGTGGAGGGCTTCGGCCGCGGAGGCCCCGCCGGAGCCCGCCGCGCCCGCTCCCCCGGCGCCGGCCATCGCGCCACCGGAGCCGGCCATACCGGCCCCTTCGCCACCGACACCGGAGGCGGGCGGCTTGATCTGGCCGCTGGCGATCAACAGCCGTCGGGCCAGGGGATCCAACCAGTGGCGCCTGGCCATCACCGCTTGGCTTCCCGACACATCGCGCCTGAAGCTAGCGGTGATTGCCGTTGGCGGGCCACTCCAGCAGGCCCAGCTCCAGGGCGCGCACGGTGGCATGGGTGCGGTCCCGGGCCGAGAGCTTCACCAGCACCCGGCTCACGTGGGTTTTCACCGTGTCTGTGCTGAGGATCAGGAGCCGGGCAATCTCTTGGTTGTTGTAGCCCCGGGCCACGGCCGCCATCACCTGCTTCTCCCGCTGGCTGAGGCGGGGGACCGTCTCCACCGGCTGCCGCCAGAGGTCTTCGAGGCTGCGGTCGATCACCTGGCCGCCATGGCAGATGGTGCGGATCGCGGCCAGTTCGCCGCCGGCCCCCAGCCCCGCATCCCGCAGCACGCCGTCACAGCCGGCCGCAATCGCCTCCCGTGCCCGGCTGCGGCTGGCGTTCCGGGACACCAGCAGCAGCACGCGGGTGCGGGGATGGTCGCGCTTCACCCGCAGGGTCAGCTCCACGCCACAGCCCCGTTCCAAGCCCTCGCTCACCACCAGCAGATCCGGCTGATGGCGTACCACCTTGGCGAACCCTTCCTCCTCCGTGGTCACGGCCGCCAAGATTCTCTCCGGCTGGGGCGCGGCTCGCACCACCGCGCTCAGCAACAGGCGGCTGCCGAGGCAGTACACCTGACTCACCTGGGCCAGCTGGTTGGCGGCCAAGGCCTGGTCGGTCCGAAGCTGGGAGAAGAATGGTGTGAAATCCACGCGGTCTGCCGTGGGTGGGTGTCACAAGTTGGCCATGGGGCGCAGGGGCTGACGCAGCGATCGCTACCAAACGGAGCCCTGACCCCCTCTCCACGTGCGTGGATCCGCACTCGCCCAGCCCGATGCCGCTCAGCAGAATCAGCTCCACGCCTCACCCCGCATCCCGCCACTGCCTGCCCATGGCCTTCTTCGACTCCGAGATCGTTCAGGACGAAGCCAGGCGGCTGTTCAGCGACTATCAGCAGCTGATGCAGCTCGGCAGTGAGTACGGCAAGTTCGACCGAGAGGGCAAGAAGCTCTACATCGGGCGGATGGAGGAAATGATGGATCGCTACCGGGTGTTCATGAAGCGCTTCGAGCTCTCGGAGGATTTCCAGGCCAAGCTCACGGTGGAGCAGCTGCGCACCCAGCTGGGCCAGTTCGGCATGACGCCCGAAACGATGTTCCAGCAGATGCACCAGACCCTGGAGCGGATGAGGGGCCAGCTGGAGAACGAGGGTTGAGGGTTGGGGGGCAGGCGAGCCACCCTCTGCAGGGCGCGAGTCCATCCGCCACGCCTGTGTCCACCGGATGCCTTGAGCCCACAGCCCCGCGTCGCAGCCCCAGCCCAGACTTGCCAGATGCCGGAGGCTGGCCATCCCCCTAGCGGCCGCACCCCTGCGTGCTCGTCGAGGCTCACCATGGCAGCGACGGGGCTCAGGTTCGGAGCAGGGCCAACGTTCTGCCCGGGCCATGGCACCGAAAGGCACTCCATCCGTTGAGCGTTTCATTCAGCCTTCACCCCCTCCCGATGGCGCTCGCCTCTCCCTAGGAGGTAGGGGTCCGCTTTGCTCAGGGGCACGTGTTTACGATCCGGCGGCACAGCGCTCCTCGGCCCCGGTCCTCCATGGTTGATCAGCAGCGATCCCCTGCCGCCGCCGCCTCGGAGGGGGACGCCACCCTGCCCACCTGGTTGAGCCGCGGGCTGGCCGATCTGTTCCCGGCTGCTGTTGATCCAGCCGCCGCCGGCGATCCGGATCAGACCCTCGCCGCCCGCCTGGCCGAGGCCGAATCCCAGGGAAGGCCGCTGCGGGTGAAGCTCGGCATCGACCCCACCGGCTCCGACATCCACCTGGGCCACTCGATCCTGTTCCGCAAGCTGCGGGCCTTCCAGGATGCGGGGCACACGGCGGTGCTGATCATCGGCGACTTCACCGCCCGCATCGGCGATCCCACCGGCAAGAGCGCCACCCGGGTGCAACTGGGGGCCGCTGAGGTGGAGGCCAACGCCGAAACCTATCTGGTGCAGCTGGGGCTGGGGCAGGATCCGGCGCGGGCGCTGCTGGATTTCGAAACCCCCGGCCGGCTGGAGGTGCGGCGCAACAGCGAATGGCTGGCGGGAATGGACCTGCCGGCGGTGATCGACCTGCTCGGCACCAGCACGGTGGGCCAGATGTTGGCCAAGGAGGATTTCGCCAATCGCTATGGCTCCGGCACGCCGATCTCCCTGCACGAATTCCTCTATCCGCTGCTCCAGGGCTACGACTCGGTGGCGATCGAGGCCGATCTGGAGCTGGGCGGTACCGATCAGAAGTTCAATGTGGCCATGGGCCGGGATCTGCAACGTCACCACGGCCTGCGGCCCCAATTTGGCCTGCTGCTGCCGATTCTGCCTGGGCTCGATGGGATGCAAAAGATGAGCAAGAGCCTTAGCAACACCGTGGGTCTGGCGGAGGCCCCGATTGACATGTACTCGAAGCTTGAGAAAGTGCCGGATGCGGTGGTGAACGACTACCTCACCCTGCTCACCGATCTCGATCTGGCGAACCTGCCGGAGAATCCTCGCGAGCGCCAGAAGGCGATGGCGTTTGAGATCACCGGCCAGCGTCACGGTGAGGTGGCCGCCCGGCAGGCGCAGGCCGATGCGGTCCGGCTGGTGGGGGGCGCGAGCGGTAGTGGCGCCGCGGATGTGGAAGTCCCGGAAGCCTCGCTGGCGGGGGTGAACTTCCCGGCCAAAGCGTTCTATCTGATCGGTGCTGTTGGAATCGGCGTGACCAGCAGTGAGGCCAAGCGCAGGATCAACGACGGCAATGTGAAGCTGGATGGCGAGAAACTCCTTGATCCCAATCAGGTGTTTGCCAGCCCCGAGGAATTGGTCGGCAAAGTATTGAGGCTCGGCAACAAGACCTTCAGGCGGCTGGTGGAGTGAGTGGGAGCCTTTGGAGGCAGAGCAGGGAGCTGCTCGTGGAGATAGGTGTTGGGCCAGCTGGGGGAGATGGGCAGCACAGCTAAACTGAGTATGATTGTGCGAGTAAAGAGTCAGGTGCTGGGGGGCGAGATCGTGGACGGCGTGCTGGTACGTGAGAACTTGTGAAGCTCTGGAGGGGGAAAAGAACGCCAGATTGGCTGTAAAATAGCGGTAGAGCACATGCGACGGCTGAGCAGGGTTAAAGTGAGGATGGTATAGTTTTTATTGATGGCTCCCATGGCCGACACGAACAGCAGTAACACGATCCAGGCAGACGAGCAGGAGTCGTTCTACGAATTTTTACACGATTTCGTGTGCATGGCCCGCAATCGCAAGGCGGCGCTGGTAATCCGCTATTTCCTTGAGATCATCATCAAGCGCAGCCCCCTCTGCGAAACCGGCGCGATCTTGGTTCTCACAGCGGACCAGAACGGCTCCAGCAAGGAGATGAACACCATGCTGGTCTGGAGGGATGATGATGATGTAAACAGTCTGGAGGAACTGCGGAAGCGGAAGGATAACCGGCAGCTGCCGGTCAATGATGGCATCGCCGCGATGGCCTTCCGCAAGCGGGCACCAGAATACGCCCCCCTCGCCGAAAAACATCACAGTTTCAAATTTTCCACTGATGCCAGTGGCAAAGAAAAAACCACCACAGATATCGGACCTATCTACTGTGTACCGATCATACTTTCCGATAG
Organism: Cyanobium sp.; assembly: GCA_044345855.1. Taxonomy (GTDB): domain Bacteria; phylum Cyanobacteriota; class Cyanobacteriia; order PCC-6307; family Cyanobiaceae; genus Cyanobium. The sequence goes on from JBIJAG010000011.1 coordinate 96,031, forward strand.
CGGCGGTGAACCCTTTGGAGTGGTTACCTTTCAGAATACCAAAAAAAAATCCATCGAGAGTGCCGATAAATGCACCGAGGAAAACACAAAACAAGCCTATGCTTCGGAATTCACCTATGAGGATCGCCTGAAGATGCAATTAGCCGTGAAGACCCTCGAAGCGATGCTCCTTTGTTCACCGCGCAAGCTGTTGGATTACAAGCAAGTTTTCATTGTGCATGGTCACGATGAAGAGATTCGGGAGGAACTTGTGACTTTCCTCAATGAGAATGGAATCCGCTCTGTAGTGATTCAGGCCAAGGCCCGCACCGGCGGTGATTTGCTCGGCACCATCGAGGACCAGATCAACAGCTGCATGGCGGGCTTCATCCTGTTGACACCAGACGATGAGGGCCGGCTGTACCAATACGGCCACCAACTCAAGCAGCGACCTCGCCAGAACGTGATCTTCGAGGCGGGCTTTCTCACCGCCCTGTTCCGCAAAACCAGGCGGGTCTGTTTTGTGAAGGTGGGAGAGCTAGAGATTCCCTCCGATCTCAATGGCATGCTGATGGAAACTTACACCGATAATCTCGATGAGAAGCGCATCAAAAGCGTGCTGGGTATGTGGGGAATGCTGCCTGAGGAGCCAGAAGAACAGCAACCCCTGAGCGAGATCGCGAAACAAGCCCTCGCCGCCTCACCGAAGGCAGCAGATGAGCACGGCAACGGGGCTTTCACGAGCGCCACCAACGCGGACGTCGCCGAAACGGCGGAGAAGCCCAAGAATCCACTTGACCGGTCCAACCCAAGCAAGCCGGGCGGATCTGCGGGGTGAACCGGAGCACACAAGCGAACCAGGTGGGACCAGCTGATCGAGGATCACCTCTGGGCAACGCGGCAAAGAGAGCAGCCATCCCAGGGAGGAAGCCGTTCGCGCCCATGCGAGAATAACCGACTTCAAACCACTAACTTTTGGTCAGATCCGCCAACAAAAAAAACTGTGCATGCACTGGCACCTATTTCGCCAACGCTGGCCTTGAGTGGCGGGCAGGGAGCTTTGGGAGGTGAAGCACAGTGTTGGTGGTGGCCTGTACACTCCAGGTGCTTGTTCGAAGGTCTTACATCTTGGCAACTAGCAATTGCAGACTTTCACCTTTCCAAGTGAGTACAACAAACCACCGCATCACTTCTCACGCTGCCGGCTAACATCAGTGCAAAAGCCGAGCCGGTCTTCAGGATAGTGTCGAAGCTCGGGATGCGCTCATCAACAAACATCTTATAGACACTCCCTCTAGAAAGACATGAATCACAGGCAATCTGTATCAACCTCTTGGAGCCTAGTGGTCAGCGGCTGTTGTGATTGGGTGGTGCCGCCGAATCCTAAGGCGATTTTGCCAAGATACTTGCGTCAGACCCGCCACCACAAGCTGATTTCCGCCAGCGGCAGAGACCATTTCAAGCTGCGGAATGAGTGTTATAGTGTAAGGTAATGTGCTAAGTTGCTGGCTTGGGCCGGCTCCGGCTTCGCCACCGCGCAAGCGGCCCGGCCGTGACCCGAAGCTCCACACCTGCTGATTGGCGGCCAGTGGGGCAATACGGAGTTGACGATGGTGGATGCAACGGAGAAACTGTAACGCCTTGCAAACCATGATCGGCGGGCATCGCCCATAATCCAGATGAACCACACCGCACAACGTATTGAAAGCGATCACAGATGGCTAAATCCCTGGAGTTTTCAACTGAACAAAAGACGTTTTGCCAGTTGATGCGATGCCCACTGTGTGGCGCCTATCCGATTGTGGCGACTTATGTGCAAGCTAACGGCGTGATCATTCCTCGCGATGTTAAGTTACAGGCGATGGACCGATCTGCCCTGGCGCAATGCCCTAGATGCAATCAAAAGTGGCCTGTGTTTGCCAAATACACTACTGAGGCCCCATCGCTCAGCCCAACGGTTACCACTCTTCATGCCACGGCGCTTCCAAATGTCAAGACTGAGATTGCCAGTTACGAGTTTCTTGAAACCGACCGAATGGAGGAGCACATCGGCAGCGATCGTCGCATCGTTGATAATTCAAAAGGCTCAGGCACAATCACCCGTACTATGGCGGTGAGCAAGGAGTGGACCAAGTCCGTAACGGTGGATCTGGAAAAAGCAATCAGCACCACTGGAGAGGCAGGATTCAAAGCCTTTATTTTTGATCTCAAGGCAAAGATTGATGCCAGCCTTAAAAACCAGTATTCTGTGACAGAAGGCACGAAGCATGCCTACACAGATGAAACTAGCGTTGCTGTGGGCCCGCGCGAGAAGAACACCTATTGCCTGAACTGGAAGCGCATCTGGCAGAACGGTTTGATCAGATGTCTAGATCGAAACAACAACGAAATCGGCACCATACCTTTTCGAGTTGTCATTGGCTTGACCTATGACCTGGTAACGGAATAGTGAGTCTAACTCGAGGCGGATCAGACGGGCAGCGAAGACTTGGCCAGCGGGCTGCTGCGAGCAGCAAGATTCACCAGACTCATAAACACAAAAACATAATAGATTGCACTGATGGGACCCATAAACATCGCAGCCAAGCCACCGATGATCGAGGAAAAGAAGATATTGTCGCCAGCTATAGACCCTAGCAGGCCACTTACCACGCCAAGGGGAAAGAACAACGCAATAAGAGCCAAGAAAATTTGCCACCAATACCCCTTTGTGAGAATCCAGCTGCGAGACAAGGCGTCGGTCGCGGAGCGATTCTCAATGACAACGGCATAGATAACAAAGGACAAGCGAATGCTCAGATAAATGCCAGGCACAATCAAGCACAAGAAACCCACAAGAAGCGATGTATATACCAACACAGTTGCTAACACCAACTGGCTAAATCGTTCGGTTGCTTTTTGCATCGAGTCGGCAACAGTAGCCCCTTGCTGGGTTAGGTTCTGGTGGACATAAAAGATCGAAGCGCCACCACTATATGGAATGACACAGGCATACGTCACCAGGATTAGCAGAAGTGTTGTCCCTGCCGATCCTTCGGCGGCGGACAAGCCAGTCAAGATAGAAATGACAAGGCTCGGAATAAAGAAAACTAGAATTTGTCCATAGACTGAGGCTGAATAACCAAATGAATCCTTGATCAGGCGGATGGTTTCAATCCTTTGCTGACCACTTTGTTTGTCCCCAGCCACCACGGGAAGAGGCGGGGGGCATCCAAGGGAAACGGCGGCGGCGGCTCTTCTGGAAGGAAGGATTCCAGTTCCGTTTCCCTGGCCAACGACCAGGATTCCATGCCCTTTTCCCAAACGAGGGTGGACGGACGGACGGTGCCCTCCGCGATCAGTGCTTTGATCTCTTCCAGGCTGAGGGGGCCATGCTGGGCGTTGTCACGCGCGTAATACCAGGCCATCTTGATCAATATAATCTAGCCATTTTAGCAGATGTCTCAATCATTCCAACAATCGGACTATTCAGAAAAGCTCAACAATTCTTAATGCTATGCAATCACTGTTGTGAGCTGGCTGGCTTCAAGCCAGACATGCCATCAGACAAACTTCCAATGTCGCATGAACTCACTGTACCTCAGCGAGCGACAGGTACCAATTCACTCCTCTTTCCTTCGAACGCTGTCCCTGAGTGGCAGGCAAGAAGCTATCGCTATCGAAGCAGACTCAATGGCGGCCTGTCCACTCGAGGGGTTTGTTCGAAGGGCTAGTTGCGCCGCTCCCTGCCCATCCCAAACTATGGCAGCCCATGGCAATCAGCTATGGATTCTTCATTGATGGCTGCTGACAATGCCCGGTCAACGAGACAAAAGATAAGGATTCCCCTCTTGGATTGCGGTTCCACCTCAATTGCCCATGCCCATCGGCAAGCCGAACTGCAGGTCGAGAGATTCCGTAGAGTTTTGCTGATCGAACTGCTTTTTAGCTTTTTCATCTTTCTCTTCGTATTGTCGGCATCGAGAATTCGGAGAAGAAGAACTTCCGTTTTTTCTTGGGCAAAGCATAAGCTTGATGTAACCCAACGCATCTGCCTCCCAGGCCAGGCGCTGCCCCGAAAACAACGATGCTTGCGGCTGTTTTGACAGGAGGGGCATGATCACGCTGAGTTCAACCGCGTTGGTTCCTGTGGGGATGTTCACAAGGATCGAGCGATACTTCGTATTGTCAGGATCGATGAAGTCATCGCCGAACAGACGCCCAATCGCGATCGGTTTCCCCGTGGAACGATCAACACCGCGCTCCTTATGCAGCACGGGATCATCCTTAAGAACTAGATTCGATTCTTGGATGAATTCTCTGTTTGCGTTGACGCCTGTTCTGGTGGCAAGGTTAATGCCCCGTAAGGTCCAGATGTTTGCCAAAAGATAAACGCGGCGGCTGCTGGCGTTGGTGGCCTTGATCTCCAGCAGCATCTCCTGGCCTACCGCTGGCGTAGGGCGATCCGGCACTGGCTTGAGGGAGGCCTCCAGACTGAGATGGGCCGGCTGCTGGGAGGGCACGTAGATGTCTTTATAGATAAAGGTATATACCCCCCACGCCGCGGCAATCAGGATGCCGCCGGAGCGGATCCATTCATGCAGCAGCGGGGAGCCGCTCCAAGCGGGTGGGCGCCACCAGGCCCGATCGGAGCCGCTTCCTGGCATCCCCTGCTTACGCTCCCTTGCGTCAGCTTGTGCGCCGCGTTCCCGATCTCTCGGCATCGATCTGCTACTGCTTGCGGGGGCAGGGCCGCTTGGGTAGCAGGGGCCTGCACTGACTGTTGATCGCGCCGAGCAGGCTGCCGTAGGCCCGTTCCGGTGGCGGCAGCTGCTCGATCGTGGCCAGCAGGGCTCGATCCGGCACCGCTCCCTTCACCAGGGCGGCCATCTCGGCGGCATCGCAGGAGGATGTGGCTGTGGCTCCCAGTCCGGTGAGGAGGGCATAGCCGCGCTGGCTGGCCGAACCCACCGCCGCCGCATAGCGGTCGCCGTAGGCCGAACGGGCCGCAATCAGCAGGGGGGTCGCATCCGGGAAGGACTTGCGGGCAGGGCTGGCACCCAGCAGCACCCCTCCCCGACAGGTGGCCTGCAGGATTCGCAGCGGATCTGACCCTGCGCCTTCCGGTGCGGCGGGCAGCAGCCGCTCCGCCAGCGCGGTGGCGATCCAGTAGGTGACCAGGGCGCGCCCCATGGGCGGCTGTGCTCGGCCGTAGGGCTTCTCCAGCAGCTCCCGATCCAGCAGCACCTCGCCGCTGCTGGCGCAATAAGCTGCCCTCGGAGCTGGCACGCGGGCCGGCGCCTTGGGTTTGCAGGTGCCCTGCACTGAAGCGGCTCGTGGCAGCAGGCGAACGGTGGGGAAGGGCAGAGCGGCGGTGGTGGGGTCCGCGGACCAGCCCTGGCGCAGCTCGGCGGTGGCGGCGGTGACGGCGGCGCTCAGATCGTCAGCCGTGGTGGTGGCTGGGGCGGCACCGCTGGCCGGTGCCAGCAGCAGGGCCAGCAACGCCCCCCGCAAGGGCAACGCGGCAGGACGGAATCGGAAGGACGGGCCGGCCATGGCGGGCAGGACGGAACGCAGCCAGTCTGGGCTGTCAATGCGGCCACGTCAGCGGGCCTTGGGGCAGCTCACCACTTGGGCAGGGCCCGCCAGTCGCCGCTCAGCTGGAAGGCCCCCCACACCCGGATGTCGTGGTAGGTCGAGTCAGGGTCATCGCGAAAGTCTTTCTGGGTGTCACGCAGAGCATCGGCGCGGCCTTGGCCGGTCTTGAGGCGGTTGTAGTAGCGCTCCATGAAGGTGATTGTCAGGTCGTCATCCACCTTCCAGAGGCTCAGCAGCGTGGAGCGGGCCCCCGCCACCGCCAGCGATCGCTGCAGCCCATACACCCCCTCGCCGCTGCGCACACCGCCCAGGCCCGTCTCACAGGCCGACAGGGTCACCAGTTCGGTGCCCTCCAGATCCATGGCGGTGGCTTCCGCGGCCGTGAGATAGCCGTCGTCGTTGGGATCGGCATCGGGCCGGTTGGCGCCGGCGAACACCAGGCCGCTGCGCTGCAGCGGGTCTTCCCGGGCGGGGGTGGTGGCAGCGGAACCATCTCCGGCGCCGCCACCGGCAGCTGGCAGGCCCCGGGTGCCCGTGGCTGCCGGGCCGCCGCCCGCGTTGGCTCCCGCAAAGGGTTGATCCGCCAGGAAGAAGCCATGGGTTGCGATGTGCAGAATCCGCGGCGCCCGCTGGGCCAGCACCACAGCGGCGGTGGCGGCCGGGCCGCTGATCACCGCGCCGCCGCCCAGCAGGGGTGCTAGTTGGCGGGCCTCCTGCTCCGTGCCTGCCAGCGGTTGCCAGGCGGTGAGGCCCCGCACGCCGGGGGACCGTTGCTGGCCGGCGCGGAGCACACTTGGGCCCGCAGCTGTTGAGGCGGCGGCGGCTGAGGCGCTCGCGCCGCCTTTGGCCGAGCGGGAGGCGGCGTTGAAATCCGGGTTGGCGATCAGCACCGGTGCAGCGCCGGCCTTGGCGGGTTGCTGGAGCCGCAGCAGATCCCGGCCGGTGGTGAGCAGCCGCAACGCCACCGCAGCACCCAGGGTGCGGCCATCGGCCGTGATGGGTCCATCGGCAATCCCGCCGCCCTTGGGCCCCGCCACCGGCAAAGCCGCAAACGGCAGGCGGTTGAGTTCCCCATCCGGCGAGATGAACAGCTCCCGCACCCCCGTCAGCTCCCGTTGCAACGGCGCCAGCACCAGCCGGCTCACCTCCGCCAACGTCTGGGGCGCTTGCGCCTGGCGCTTGGGATCGGCGCTGGCGGCCACCGCCTCAGCCACCGCCGCATCGATCGGCGCCGCCTCCCCCAGCCCGATGGCGCGGATCGTGCCGTCAGGCCGCAGCAGCAGGGCCAAGAAGCGAAGTGGGCCAAAAAAATCTGTGTTGTTGTCGAGGGATTGGTAGCGCTGGAACTCCACCAGTGCCCCACCAGATGGCAACAGCGCCGCCACCTGACGGGGTTCCACCAGCCGCGGCTGGATCTGCGGCAGCTGGCGGTAGAGCTCCTGCTCCAGCTGCTCCATGCGGGCCAGCAACGGTGCCTGCTGCTGCAGCGTGAGGGTGGTGCTGGCCAGCTGGGCAGTCACCAGCGTGAGCTGCTCGAACAGGAGTCGTTGCGGGCCGCTGCGGGCCAGCAGCGCCTGGCTGCGCTGAATGTCCTGCAGCAGGCCCTGGCGATTCAGCCGCGTGAACAGCGCCAGGGCAGCGCCTGCCTCACCCTGCTGCGCCTGCGAGAAGGGGAACTGCCAGCGATCACCGAACACTTCCACCAGCGCCAGCCGCCGCGCCTCGGGCAGTAGCGGCAGCTGAGTCTGCAGATAGGTGACTTCCGTGCTCACCGTTTCCTTCAGCAGTGGCAGGGCTGCGCTGGGGTTGGCCAGTCGCAGCTGCAGGAGGGCTAGGTTGAAGGAGTTAATTGTCAGACTCTCTTGGTAGGCCGGGTTGGTCTTCGCCAGCTCGCGAAAGATCTTCACAGCTTCTTCTGTGGGGGCCAGCGCCTCCTGGCGGCGGCCGAGGTCGCTGTAGCGGTTGCCCAGGTTGCCCACGGAAGCGGCCAACTCGTCCTGGAAGAGCGGATTGGTCTCGGCCAACTCGCGGCGAATCTTCACCGCTTCCTCTGAGGAGGCCAGAGCCTTTTGACGACGGCCCATTGCATTGTAGCAGTTGCCGAGGTTGTTTAAATTAGCGGCCATAATGTTCAGATCGGCCAGGTCAGTCTTCGCCAGCTCGCGGTGAATCTTCACGGCTTCTTCCATAGGGGCCAGAGCCTCCGGGCAACGACCCAGTCGGCCGTAGCTAGAGCCCAGATTTATAAGGGCTACGGCCAGATTGCCCTCGAGGGCCGGGTCGGTCTTCGCCAGCCCGCGGCGGATCTTCACCCCTTCTTGATCCTGTGCCAGCGCCTCCTGGCGGCGGCCCAGGTCGCTGTAGCGCTTGCCCAGGTTGTTCAGGGATTCGGCCAGATCTTCCAGGACAGCCGGGTCAGTCTTCGCCAGCCCGCGGTAGATCTTTACCGCTTCTTCTGTGGGGGCCAGCGCCTCCGGGCGGCGGCCCAGATCGCTATAGCGGTTGCCCAGGTTGTTCAGGGAAGTGGCCAGATCTTCCAGGACGGACGGGTCGGTCTTCGCCAGCCCGCGGCGGATCTTCACCGCTTCTTCCGTGGGCGCCAGCGCCTCCTGGCGGCGGTCCAGGTCGCTGTAGCGGTTGCCCAGGTTGTTCAGGGAACGGGCCAGATCTTCCAGGACGGCCGGGTCGGTCTTCGCTAGCTCGCGGCGGATCTTCACCGCTTCTTCTGTGGGGGCCAGCGCCTCCTGGCGGCGGCCCAGATTGCTGTAGCGGAGGCCCAGGCTGCCCAGGGACCTGGCCAGATCTCCAAGGAAGGCCGGGATGGTCTTCGCCAGCTCCCGATAGATTTTCACCGCTTCTTCCGTGGGGGCCAGGGCCTCCTGGCGGCGGCCCAGTTCGCTGTAGCGCCCGCCGAGGTTGGTCAGGGAACTGGCCAGATCGTTCAGGTAGGCCGGGTTGGTCTTCGCCAGCTCGCGGCGGATCTTCACCGCTTCTTCCGTGGGGGCCAGCGCCTCCTGGCGGCGGCCCAGATTGCTGTAGTGGACGCCCAGGTTGTTCAGGGAAGCGGCCAGGTCGTTCAGGTAGGCCTGGTTGGCCTTCGCCAGCTCGCGATAGATCTTTACCGCTTCTTCTGTGGAGGCCAGCGCCTCCTGCCGGCGGCCCAGGTCTCTGTAGCGGTTGCCCAGGTTGGTCAAGGCTATGGCCAAAGACCGCCTTGCTTCTGGCTGACTGCCCTCCACTTGCCGCAGGATCCGAACTGCCTCCTCGGTTGGCGCCAGTGCCTCCTGCCTCTGCCCCACTGCGCTGAGGAAGGTCCCCAGGTTGATGAATGCACGCGCCCGAAACACATCAAGGGCCGGCCGATTCGCTTGCACCCACGCCACCACCTGCTTCTGCAGCCGCAAGGCTTCTGCCGAATCACCCTTGGCAGCGGCTGCCTTGGCCGCGTCAAACCACCCCTGTACCTCCGCCGGAATCGCCGGTCCTGCGCCAGCTGGAGCCTGGGCCAGCAAGGTTTCAGCTGAACGGTCAAGCCCCTTGCCGGCCGCTTCCAACGCCGCTGCCGGCAGCGCCGACTGCAGGACCAGATGCCCAATCAGCAGCCAGTGCAAACGACCGGCGGGGCGGGTGAAGGCCATGGCTCGATCGATCTTCTTGGCCTATCATGACCAGTGCTTGGGGCTTCCGCCTCCCTGTGTGCGTGCGTCTTGATCCGTGGCCCCGCATCACACCGATGCTTTCTGGCCGGCTCCAGCGAGGTTGCAGCCCTGGCTCCGGCTCCTGGGCCATGTATTGACTGGCCTGAGGAGTCAGACCTGGGTCGAACTGTTCTGGAAAACTCCAGTCACTGATTTCATGAGACAGCCTTAGTCGCGGGGAGGGATCCTTCGAACGGCATGGATAGATCGTGCGAAGCCACGATCTATCCGATGTTGGACAAGCCCCGCACCGCTGGGGCCTTTCAAGACAGGAGAAAGATCGAGCCTCTTTTAAGGCCGGCTTAGTCTTTCATGTAGG
>JBIJAG010000002.1:0-230868 GCA_044345855.1 Cyanobium sp.
AGCAAGCAGAGGCACCGCCGGCGCAGCCAAGGCGGAACCAGTCCGGAAACGACGCCCCAGACCGGGTCGGGGGTGGCTCACTTTTCGGTGTCGGAAGTGGTGCAGTTTTCGATGTCGGTTGACAGCGGGTCCGCAGCGAAGAGCTTGCGCAGGCGGACTTGCGCGAGCACCGCCTCCCGGTAGCCAGGGTCGCCGGGATCCAGCCCACCGACCCGGCCTGCCGCGGTATCGGTGAAATAGATGCCCATTTCACTGAGATAGGCGCTCTCCTTCTCCACCCGGTTCACCGTGAGGAGCGCCGACCCTCCCGACTCTCGCGGCACCACGAATCCCGGCGGGCCGACCTGGAGTACGACGTCGTTGAAATCATCGTCGCTGCTGGTGATCAGGTCCTCCCAGGCAAAGCTCCAGAGACCCTTGCCCAGATCGGCGCTGCGCATCCGCTCCAGACCGCTGGGGTTGGCTGTTTCGATCGAAAACAGCACCGGCACGTTCGCCGCGCCCTTGTCGTTGCGCCCCAGCCAGTTCGTGATCGAGTCGTTCTGGATCAGATAGAAGGCCAGTTGGCTGCCGGCCAAGGCATCGAACGACTCCCAGGCACCGGTCTGCTCGCCAGATTGCAACAGGGTGCGTCGGCTCTCGCTCCGCAGGGCGGCCTCGTCATAGCCCGGTTCACCAGGGGCGATGCCGTTCACCCTGCCCAAGTTGTCGACAGCGAAGACATCGACTTCGTTGTTGTAGAGCGCCTCTCGGAAGCTCCAGATCGCATCCAGATGGATGGTTGCTCCAGGGTCGCCATCAACTAAAAATCCCCCCTTGAGGGATCCATCGGCTGCAGGCCCCCCTGCTTCGGCACGGTTCCAGTTCCAGGCAGGATCTCCTCGGCTCCGAGCCCTCCTGGGGCGGAACTCATCGCGCTGCTGCTGAACGGCTGGCCTGGAAGGAGGGGGCCGCCAAAGAGGGTCGCTAACGATTGGGTATCCATAAGCACCTTTAATGGCGAAGCATCTGGTAATGCTAGTCCGGATGTTTATGGCACTTCTTAAAACTTATTGCTTCAAAATGCTGGCCTTTTGCTGGCTGCAAAACCTGTTTCCCCGGCCTTCGGGGATAGCAGAATGGTCTGGTTGTTCGGGAAACCTTCCGCGTCTGAATGAAAAGCGGGTGACCGGATTCGAACCGGCGACGTTCAGCTTGGGAAGCTTCTCAAGCAATCAACAAGAGCCTTTGCACAGCAATGAGTCTCAAGAGCTTGCAGGGCTGGATGTGAGAAGGTCTGTGAGAGGCCTTGGGTCCTGGCCCTTGCTGTGTGATCTCCTTCAGGAATAGAAGCTCGGCCTGGGTTACGGATCAAAAATCAGCGAATACCCCATCGCCCGATAGCCCCGCAGTCGCCGCTCCCACATGCGTTGCGGCACAGGATGGCCGCGATCGAGCCAGTCGATGATCCGTACGCTGGATTTTGCCAGCTTGTTGCCGGTGCAGGCGGCCGGCGTATTGCTGCAGCGTGCCCTTCCACGACACGGGCATGGCCAACAGCAGGGTGTCGAGCGGCGGGTGGTCGAAGCCTTCACCGACCAAACGCCCGGTGGCGCGCACGATCCGGAGTGCATCAGGGGGCAACGCTTCCAGCGCTGCGGGCACCGTCAGCTCCCGACACGAGTGCAGAAAAGCCCGGGCGTCGTCACGCCAGTCCTGGTCGTCAAAGTCGACAGCTAGCAGGTGGCAGCGGTCGTCCCCCACCAAGGCGTAGAGGCCAATGGTGTGGTCAGCGGCCAGATGACCGTAGATCGCCGCATCGGTGAGGGGAAGGAGCACGCGGTGCTGGCAATCACGGCAAACCACCCGCGGCTTTTCACAGATCCCTGGCCGCCACTCATTGCCGCAGGCCGGCGCATAGCCCGATCGCCCGCTGCTGTTGCTCTGCCAGCGCAGGGCATAGACGTTGTCACGCCCGCGGAATAGACGTCGGAACAGGGCCACCTTCTCCTCAGGCGAAAGAGGTGCATGGGCGGAGGGATGAACCGAAATCGGCGCGGGTTCCGTTGGGGCAGGTCCGCTGGAGCGCCAGGCGACGCCGTGGGCCTCCAGCAGGGCAATCAGTCGGGCGTTTTCCCGGCGCAGCTGATCCAGCTCAGAGGGCATGGAGTCAGCCATGGGAGGGATCTCTCAGGCGAGGCCGATCCCCAGCACCCCCAGCAACGCCCGTTCCAGCTCCGCCAGTTCCTCGGGGCTGAGGGTCGTGAGGGGGCCATCGCCCAGGCGGGAGCGATCCAGGGATCGAGGCTGGTCTGCCATCGCGAAGGAGTCGCAGAGCAGGCGGTCGCGCCTGCGGATCGGGACCCGCAGCGCTCGGGCGCCCGGGCGGTCCTGGGTGGTGAGGGGCACCACGATCACCGTGGCCAGGCCGGCCTGGGTGATCGGATCGGCCTGAACGATCACCACTGGACGCAGCTTGCCCACCTCCGCGCCCTGATTGGGATTCAGACGCGCCACCCAGATCTCACCCCGATGCATCAGCGCCACCACTGCTGGGGCCTCGGCTGCCCGGGCTGGTCCTGGGAGGCGGCCTCCTCCGCCAGCGCCAGGGCTTCGCTGTCGGCAGTCAGGAAATCTGCGCTCAGATCCAGGCTTTCCGTTTGGGCCGAGGCATCGCTCGCCAGCACTTCAGCGGCGGCGACGAGCCCAGCCATGAAGCGCTCCTGTTCGCGGCGGCGCAGCAGCTGTTCCAGGGCCTCGCGGATCAGTTCCGAGCGCGGCTGACCGCAGTGGCGGGCCTCCTCGCCCAGTCGGCGCTCCAGCTCGTGGGGCAACCGCAGGCTGAACGCTGCCATGCGTGATGTGCTGAGGATCTGTAGTTCATTTTGTCATGCACGAGGTGATGCGTCCAATCTCCTAGGGTCGTAACTGCGGCAACGTACGCATCGGACGTTCCCTGGGCTCGGTCGATCCGGTTCAGAGGGCTTGGAGTCGGCCATGGGGCATGGGCCCGGGCCGGAACGCAGTAGAAGGCCGGCTCATTCCGGTTGAGCACCGCGACCGCTATCCCTTCACCGGTCGCCACGGTGGCCATGGGGTTCTTTTTGTTTTCCGAGATGCTTACGGCGGTTTCGGCCAGCACGCGGTGCGCCATCGGCGGGTCAGGCCAGCTCAGGACTGCACCATAGATCGCGTTTCGGGTCTCGGGTTCGGTCGATCCAAGGCGGCGCTCTGGACCGATCAAGGACGGTCATATCAGCCCATGCAACGACCCAGCAGTGAGACCCCCTGTGAGAAGGTTGAACCAATCGCTGGCATCTTTTTTCATCCACAATCAACCTCTGGCTTGCTGCCAGCCCATGCCAAGCGAGCTGACCGATTGAGGGCCAACAAAATTCATCCCTGGACTAGAAGCGGGTGACCGGATTCGAACCGGCGACGTTCAGCTTGGGAAGCTGACATTCTACCACTGAATTACACCCGCGTTGTTAAATCTTGCAGGGATTTTCATTGTTGCGAGCCCGATGTTGGCGGCCTCAGGGGTTCGCTCAGCCATCTTTGCGCTCGTATGCGATGAAATTAACCATGGCAGGATCTAGTGCCTTAAGGCACCCCCGAACCTTAGCAAGCTCTCCCTGCTCCGATCGGCCGGGGTGTGGATCCCCGGCCCCGGCTTCCTAGTCAGCCCTTCGCCAGCTCGGTCGCCGCCGCCGCCACGCCGGCGCCGGTGGCCACCTTGCCCAGGCCCAGGTCCTGCAGGGTGGCCTCGATCGCCGCCACGGCCGTGAGGATGTCGCGGTCGGCCACGAAACCGAGGTGGCCGATGCGGAACACGTGGCCCTTGAGGTGGTCCTGGCCGCCGGCCAGCAGGATGTCGAAGCGGTTCTTCACCTCCTTGCGCAGCGATTCGGCGTCGATGCCCTCCGGTGCCACCGCCGTGATCGCCGGGCTGCCATGGCCTTCGGCGGCATAGAGGGGCAGGCCGATCGCCTTCATGGCGGCGCTGGTGGCCCGCTGGTGGCGGGCGTGACGGGCGAAGATCGCTTCCAGACCCTCCTTCTCCATCATCTCCAGGGCCGCCTCCAGGGCGAAGTAGAGGTTGATGGCGGGCGTGAAGGGGTTGCTGTTGTCGGCGGCGGCTTTGCGGTACTTGCCGAGATCGAGGTAGAACTTCGGCAGATCCGAGCGCTCATAGCCCTGCCAGGCCCTGGGGCCCATGGCCACGAAGCTGAGGCCCGGCGGCATCATGTATCCCTTCTGGGAGCCGGAGCCGATCACATCCACGCCCCAGTCGTCCATCGGCACATCGGTGGCGCCGAGGCTGGTCACGCAGTCGGCGATGGTGAGGGCGGTGCCGTGGGCCCGCACGTGGGTGGCGATGGTCTGCAGGTCGTTGATCACCCCGGTGGAGGTTTCCGAGTGGGTGAGAATCACGGCCTTGATCGCCTTGGCGGTGTCGGCCTCCAGGGCGGCCTTGAAGGCCTCCGGATCGAGGGGCTGGCCCCAGGGGGCCTTGATCACCTGCACGTCCAAGCCGTAGGCCTTGGCCACCTTCACCCAGCGTTCGCCAAATTTGCCGTTGTCGCCGCAGAGCACCCGATCGCCGCGGCTGAGGGTGTTCACGATGCCGGCCTCCATGGCGGCGGTGCCGCTGCCGGTGATCACCAGCACCTCGTGTTGGGTTTGATGCAGCCACTGCAGCTGCTCGGTGGTGCGCTTCACGATCTTCTGGAAATCGGCGCTGCGGTGGCCGATCGGATGGCGACCCAACGCCTGCAGCACGGTTTCCGGCACCGGGGTGGGGCCGGGGATCATCAGGGTGAGTTTGTCCTGCATGGAAAGGCGGGGCGTCGCGGACGCGTAGGGGGTGGCGCCGAAGGGGCGTGGCGGGAAGGGATGCGGCGCCGGCTGGGCACGCAATCGACCACCATAAAAAACGACGTTCCCTGGGCCATGGACTCCTGGGCCATGGATTCCCCGTTCCCACCCTCCTCCGTGCCCGGAGTTCCGTTCGCTGGCTGTGTTCGGTCCGGCCGGCCCCGTGGCCTGCAACCCAGGCCCGGTGATGTCGCCGCTGGCTCCCTCGGGGGTGGATCCCATGGCTGAGATCACCCCTGCGCCACGGGGCTACACCCTGCCGGTGTGGGTGGCGGCCGCAGCCCGGGCGGCCCTCGGCTCGCTCCTGGGGGAGCCCGTGGCCCCCGCGGTGGCTCTCGTGTTGCTGGAGCCCCCGGGCGTGGGAGCCGTGCCCGTCGAGGCTGCGGCGCTGCTGGGGGATGGCTGGGCCCTGGGCCAGGCCCGCTGTGATCCGGGCGAGGGCCTGGATCTCACCCGAGGCTTGGTGGTGTGGGTGCTGCTGCGCTGGCTGGAGGCGGTCCCAGCCCCAGCGGCGTTCGAACCCAGCCCGCAGGACTGGCTGCTGATCGAGGCGGGCGAGGGCGTGGGCATCCATGCCGCCAGCGGCGAGGCCTGCCTTTCGGATTACGCCCGCCGCCTGCTGGCGGCCAACCTGCGGCCCCTGGTGCCCCCTGGCCAGGGCTTGCAGCTGCGGGTGGTGCTGCCGGCCGGCCGCGCCCTGGCGGAGCGCACCAGCAATGCCGCCTTCGGGGTGGTGGAGGGCCTGGCCCTGATCGGCACCCGCGCCGCCGTGCAGGCCGGCGCCTCGCCGGATCAGTTGGAGGCCACCCTGGCGGCCCTGCGCGGGCAGGCCGGCGCGTCCGATTTCAAGGGCGATCTGGTGCTCGTGATCGGCGAGAACGGCCTCGATCTGGCGCCCCGGCTTGGACTACCCCACCAGCTCCTGCTGAAAGCCGGCAACTGGATCGGCCCGGTGCTGGTGGCGGCGGCCGAGGCGGGGGTGCGGCGCCTGCTGCTCTTCGGCTACCAGGGGAAGTTGATCAAGCTGGCGGCGGGCATCTTCCACACCCACCACCACCTGGCCGATGGCCGCGCCGAGGTGCTCACCGCCTTTGCGGCCCTGGAGGGCCTGGTCGGCCCGCCCCTGCAGGCGCTCCATGCCGCCCCCACGGTGGAGGCGGCCCTGGCTGAGCTGGAGGCCGCCGATTCGGCCCTGGCCCAGCGGCTGCGCGACCGGCTCGCGACCGCAGTGGAGAGCCGCAGCGCCGCCTACCTGGCCCGCCACGGGGGTGGCTCCATGGCGGTGGGGGCGGTGCTGTTCGAGCGCAGCCGCCGCATTTGCGCCGTCGGTCCGATCGGTGGACCCCTGCTGGAGGCGCTGAGTGAGGTTGTCGCCGCCTCCCCGCCGCCTCCGGAATCGAGAGTCTGAGTGCCTACGGTCCACGGGCCAGCCGCAGGCCCCCCGGCAGTGCTGCCGGCGACAGGAGCCTCTGCAGGGGGGGCCTTTAGGGTTAGGCAACGGTTCTGAGTTGCAATGGTCCACGTGAGCGGTGCTTCCCCGCAGGCCGCAGGCCGGGACCTCACCAGCGGATCAACCAGGGCCCCCGGGCTGGTGATCCTTGATTTTGGTTCCCAGTATTCCGAGCTGATCGCCCGCCGGGTGCGCGAAACGGAGGTGTTCTCCCTCGTGCTGCCCTACACCATCACCGCCGAGGAGCTGCGGGCTCTGGCCCCGAAGGGGATCATCCTCAGCGGCGGCCCCAGCTCGGTCTACGAAGAAGGCGCACCCCGCTGCGACCCGGCCCTGTGGGACCTGGGCATCCCGGTGTTGGGGGTCTGCTACGGCATGCAGCTGATGGTGCAGCAGCTGGGCGGGTCGGTGGTGACCGCCGGCCGGGCCGAATACGGCAAGGCGCCGCTGCACGTGGATGACCCCACCGACCTGCTCACTAACGTGGACGACGGCTCCACGATGTGGATGAGCCACGGCGATTCAGTGGAGCGCCTGCCGGAGGGCTTCGTGCGCCTGGCCCACACCGACAACACCCCCGAGGCGGCGGTGGCCCACCTCGGCCGACGTTTGTATGGCGTGCAGTTCCATCCGGAGGTGGTGCACTCCAGCTGCGGCATGGCCCTGATCCGCAATTTCGTGTATCACGTTTGCGATTGCACCCCCGATTGGACTACTGCCGCCTTCATCGACGAGGCGATCGCCGATGTGCGGGCCCAGGTGGGCGAGAAGCGGGTGCTGCTGGCCCTCTCCGGGGGCGTGGATTCCTCCACCCTGGCCTTCCTGCTGCACAGGGCGATCGGCGATCAGCTCACCTGCATGTTCATTGACCAGGGCTTCATGCGCAAAGGGGAGCCCGAGTTTCTGGTGGAGTTCTTCGACAAGCGCTTCCACATCAATGTGGAATACATCAATGCCCGCGAGCGCTTCATCAATAAGCTGGCTGGCGTCACCGATCCGGAGGAGAAGCGCAAGCTGATCGGCGCCGAATTCATCCGCGTGTTCGAGGAGGAAAGCAAGCGACTCGGCCCCTTCGATTACCTGGCCCAGGGCACGCTTTACCCCGATGTGATCGAGAGCGCCGGCACCAACATCGACCCCAAGACCGGCGAGCGGGTGGCGGTGAAGATCAAGAGCCACCACAACGTGGGCGGCCTCCCTAAGGACCTGCAGTTCAAGCTGGTGGAACCGCTGCGCCGCCTGTTCAAGGACGAGGTGCGCAAGGTGGGTCGCAACCTCGGCCTGCCCCAGGAGATTGTGGGCCGCCACCCCTTCCCGGGGCCTGGCCTGGCGATCCGCATCCTGGGGGAGGTGACCAGCGAGAAGCTCAACATCCTGCGCGATGCCGACCTGATCGTGCGCGAGGCGGTGCGCGATGCCGGCCTCTACAACGAGATTTGGCAGGCCTTCGCCGTGCTGCTGCCGGTGCGCAGCGTGGGGGTGATGGGCGACAAGCGCACCTACGCCTTCCCGGTGGTGCTGCGCTGCGTGTCCTCCGAAGATGGCATGACCGCCGACTGGTCGCGCCTGCCTTACGACCTGCTGGAGCACATCTCGAATCGGATCGTGAACGAGGTGAAGGGGGTGAACCGGGTGGTGCTCGACATCACCAGCAAGCCCCCCGGCACGATCGAGTGGGAGTAGGGCCGCGGGGCCGGTCTTCGCTCACGGATCGGGCTACTGATCCACCGGGCTGGCCCGCCCCGCCCGCTCCCGATACCATCGGACACCTGAGCTCGGCCCCGTGACAGCCGTCGCACCTCCCACCGTCAGCACCGATCCGGATCCCCAGCTGCAGCGCCGTCTGCAGCAGGACAGCATCCTGGTGGGTGGCAAGACGGTGTACCTCAACCCCTTCCTCTACTGGCGCCGCTTCGATGCCAACACGGACCGCTGGCTGCGGGAACCCGGCCAGCTCCCCGAGGAGCAGATTCAGGCCAATCGTCTGCGCTTCTACCCCGAGCTCGACTGGTCCCTGCTCGATGACCAGGAACGGCCGATCAAGGATGGGGCCGTGGAGATGTTCCTCAAGACCCTGGAGCTGATCTGCACCTTCAACCCCGAGCTCAACCCCGGCCAGCTGCTGGAGGTGGAGCGCAAGATGGCCGTCACCAAGAAAAAGGCCTTCGAGCGTTGGGTGGAGCGGGCCCTGAGGCGGCGGGAACAGCAGGGGCTCCGGGAACGGCGCCGTTTTGACCGCGACCGGGTGCTGCGCGACTGGATGGAGTGGTTCGGTCTGCCGGCCACCCGCCGGGCCCTGCTGCCCCTCTCTCTCCTGCTGGTGCTGGCAGCTGCCGGTGGCTGGTGGGTTGGTAGCCAGCGTCCGTGCCAGGCGGTTCTGGTGGATCCGGGGATTCAGCGACCGGGCCGTTGACCGCCCCGGGGTTCTTCACGGCAGACTGGAGAACCCGTTTCGGGCCCCATGGCTGCCGACCCCCTCGACACCCTGCGCCTCACCCTCATGCAGGACGTGCTGCCGGTAGGGCTCGCCGTGGTGGAGAGGGCACGCAAGGGTGGCCCCAGGGAGGTGCTGGCGGCCTTCGGGGATGATCCCTCCACCTCCCTGGACCGCCTCCGTCAGGAGGGTGAACCGGTGGCCAGCCAGGTGCGCCAGACCCTGGACCGCTTTCAGCCCGGCCTCGGCAATCCCGTGGTGAAAGTGGAGGTGGAGGTGCGGGAAGCTGAGTTTCACGCTCCAGCGGATGATCGAGAGGGTTCGTGGGCCGCTGCCCCGATGCCGGAGCCACCGCAGCCAGGGGCGGATGACGCCACGGAACTCCACAGCACCCTGGCGAGAATCTCCGCCCGGCTGGCTGAGCTGGAGCGGCGACTGGTCTGATGCCCCTGATCAGCTACGGCCATGTCCGCCAGACCGGTGTGGGTCGGCAGCCCGGGCTGCTGATGGCCCTGGTGTTGTTGCTCTGCTCGGCCATTGTGCTGCGTCTGGCCTGGCTGCAGCTCCTCCATGGCCAGGAACACAGGGCCATGGCTGATGAGAACCGGATCCGGCTGATCCCCCGGGACCCGGTGCGCGGCCGGCTGCTCGATCACACCGGCCAGGTGCTGGCCACCAACCGCCTCACCTATCGCCTCTATTACCAGCCCCGGCTCACCCAGGAGCGGCTCTGGCCTTCGCTGCGGGATCGATTGTCGGGGTTGTTGGGCATTCCGGCCGAGCAGTTGGAGCAGCAGCGCCGCTTGCATCAGGGTGATGACGATGGTTTCCATGTGCCCCTGACGGGGCCCCTCACACCCCTGCAGGTGCTCCGATTCCGCGAACAGGCGGCCTCGATGCCTGGGGCGGAGGTGTCGATCGACGTGCTGCGCAGTTACCCCAACGGCAAGCTCGCTGCCCATGTGATCGGCTACACCAGCAATCTCACCGAGGAGGAGTACAGCAGGCTCAAGGAGAAGGGCTATCGCCTCAGCGACCGCATCGGTCGGACGGGCCTGGAGCGCACCTATGAATCCCACCTTCGGGGCGAATGGGGCGGCCAGCAGCTGGAGGTGAATGCCGCCGGCCGGGTGCAGCGGGTTCTGGGCGACAAGCCGGCCCGCCCCGGCCGTGATCTGCGGCTCACGATCGATCTCAATCTTCAGCGCGCCGCCGAGCGGGCCCTCGACACCGTGGCGAAGGGGGCGATCGTGGCCCTCGATCCCCAGACCGGAGCGATTCTGGCCATCGCCAGCCGCCCCACCTTCGATCCCAATGTGTTCGCCAATGGCCCCACCACGGCCCAGTGGAATGACCTCAACCGCCCGCAGGCTCCCATGCTCAACCGGGCCTTCCAGGCGTTTCCTCCGGCCAGCACCTTCAAGATCGTGTCCACCATTGCCGGTTTGGAATCGGGCAAGTTCAGCCCCGGTTCCACCCTGCCCACGATGAGCAGCTTTTGTTATGACGGTCAGTGCTACAGCGACCATGACGCCTATGGCTCCATCGGTTTCGAGAAGGCCCTGGCGGTGAGCAGCAACAGTTTTTATTACCTGATGGGTCTCAAGGTGGGGCCCGATGAGCTCTTCAAGGCAGCCCGCCGCATGGGCTACGGCAGCCGCACCGGCGTGGAGATCATTGATGAGGAGAGTGCCGGCCTGCTGGGGGATCCCGCCTGGAAGAAGAAGGTGATCGGTGAACCCTGGAACTCGGTGGATACGATCACCTCCGCGATCGGCCAGGGCGCCGTGACCGTGACACCGATCCAGATGGCCCGGCTCTACGCCGCGGTAGCCAATGGCGGCTGGCTGGTGACACCCCACCTGGTGGAGCGTCCAATGCCCCGCCGCTGGCTTGGGCTCAGGCCCGAGACCCTCAGGGTGCTGCGGGAGGGCCTACGGATGGTGGTCACCGAGGGAACGGCCAAGATCCTCAACGACTCCACCCTGCCGCCGGTGGCCGGCAAAACCGGCACCGGCGAGGATCCGCCCCGACCCGACCACGCCTGGTTCGGTGGCTATGCCCCGGCCGGTAAGCCCAACCTGGTGATCGTGGCCTTCGGTGAGAACTCCGGGGGTTACGGCGGCACCGTGGCGGCGCCGATGGTGAAGATCATGATGGAGGCCTGGTTCCGTCCGCCTGCCGGCAGCAACTTGGGGGAGGCGGCACCCCGGACTCCCTGAGGCTGTGGACTGTAACGTTGCCTCCCTGCTGCGGAGGGCTCCCAAGCCTGCAGCGGGGCTTTTGGGGACACCGATGTCAGGCAGCCAGCGCCAGGGGCCTCTGCTTCAGAACCTGTCGGTAGTAACCCCGCAGCTGGGCCGTGGCTCCGGCCCAGCCCCAGCGTTCAGCCTCGAAGCGGGCCGACTGGCGCAGCTGGCCGCGGCTGGCCTGGTCGCCCAGCAGCCGTTTCACAGCGGTGATTAGGCTGGAGGGCTGGTCGGGTTCGTAGAGGCGCCCGTTGACGCCATCGGTCACGATGTCGGGGATGCCGCCGCGGTTGGCACCCACCACGGGGCAGCCGGCCGCCATGGCCTCCAGCAGCACCAGGCCCAGGGTTTCGGTGCTGGAGGGAAACACGAAGGCGTCGCCACTGGCGTAGGCCGAAGCCAGGGCATCGCCGCTCAGATAGCCCACGAAGGTGGTGGCCGTTCCCTCGAACACCCGCTCCAGTTGCTGGCGGTGGGGGCCATCGCCTACCAGGGCCAGGCGGGCTTCCGGCAGGGCCTCCAGCACGGGGCGGATCCTCTCGATCTGCTTTTCGGCCGAGAGGCGGCCGATGTAGAGGAGCAGGTTGCCCGTGTCGCTGTGACCGCCATGGAGCCGCTCCCGCATGGTCGGGCTGGCCAGCTCGGGCCGGAACAATTCGGTGTCGACTCCCCGCTGCCATAGGGCGGTGTGTTCGATCCCCTTCGCGGCCAGTTCGTCCACCATGGCGGTAGAGGTGCAGAGGTTCAGCTCGGCCTGGTTATGGGCGGCCTTGAGCAGCTCCCAGAGCAGAGGTTCCAGCATGCCCATGCCGTAGTGCTCCAGGTATTTGGGCAGGTGGGTGTGGTAGCTGGCCACCAGGGGCAGGTTGCGGGTCTTGGCGAGCCAGATGCCCCCTAAACCCAGCACCGCCGGGTTCACCACATGCACCAGATCGGGCCGGAACCGTTCGAGGGCTTCCGAGACTGCCGGCCGGGGGAGGGCCAGTTTGAGTTCGGGGTAGAGGGGAAGGGGCATGGCCGGCACCCCCACCACTTGGGCACCGGCATGGCTGTCGGGGGCTCCTTCCGGGCAGAAGATCAGCACCTCGTCGCCGGCCTCCACCAAGTGGGGCAGGGTCTTGGTGAGCCGTGTGACGATGCCGTCAACCTTTGGCAGGAAGGTTTCGGTGAAGAAGGCGATCCTCACAGGGTTCGTGTGGTCAGGCGTGGGTGCTCAGGGCTTCCGCCTGGCGGCTGGTCCAGGCGGAAAGGCAGGGGATGCGGGAGCGGTCGCAGCGGTCGTCCCAGCGGCGGGCCACGTCCACCACTTCGGCTAGCAGTCCGTCGTCGAGGGTGGTGGGCTGGAGCCCGAGCTCAATGAAGCAGCGGTTGTCCACGATCAGGTCGTTTTCGATCGCCTCCTTGCGAGGGTTGGCCTGGAAGCGGATCTCGGCACCGGTGAGGTCCGCCACTTTCTGGGCCAGTTGACCGACTTGATGACTCTCAGTCATTTGATTGAAGATCTTCACCTTCTCGCCGCTGGTCGGTGGATTTTCGAGGGCCAACTGCACACAGCGCACCGAATCGCGGATGTGGATGAAGGCGCGGGTCTGGCCGCCGGTGCCGTGCACGGTGAGGGGATAACCAATCGCCGCCTGCATCAGAAAGCGATTGAGCACGGTGCCGTAGTCACCGTCGTAATCGAAGCGGTTGGTGAGACGGGGATCCTTGTCGGTGAGGGCCGTGTTGGTGCCCCAGACAATCCCCTGGTGCAGATCGGTGACCCGGATCGAATCGTTCTTGTTATAGTAATAAAACAGCAGCTGATCGAGCGTTTTGGTCATGTGATAAACGCTGCCGGGATCCGTGGGGTGGAGGATCTTTTCGGTGAAACGACTGCCATCGGCCTGGGGCACCTCCACCGTGAGGTAGCCCTCGGGAATGGTGGCGCCGCGATGGGAGCCGTAGCCGTACACCCCCATGGTGCCGAGGTGCACGATGTGCACATCAAGGCCGCTCTCCACAATGGCGGCCAGCAGGTTGTGGGTGCCGTTGACGTTGTTGTCAACCGTATAGCGCTTGGTGGCGCTGGATTTCATCGAATAAGGGGCAGCCCGCTGTTCGGCGAAATGCACGACCGCCTCCGGTCGCTCGCTGCGCAGCAGGCTCAGCAGCCTGTCGTACTCGCGGGCGATGTCCAGGTGCTCAAAGCGCATCGCCTTGCCGCCCACCTGATCCCAGGCCCGCAGCCGCTCGTTGATCGTGGTGATCGGCGTGAGGGATTCAACCTCCAGATCGATGTCGATCTTGCGGCGGCTGAGGTTGTCAACGATCACCACATCGTGACCGGCCTCCGCCAGGTTCACCGCACAGGGCCACCCGCAGAAGCCATCGCCGCCGAGAACGAGAACCTTCACCCCTGTCTCCTGGTCGAGCCATTGCCCGCAGGCAAGCTACTACAGGCCTTCGGCTCGGCCCCTTCGGAGGGGTCGCCGTTTCAGCCAGGCACGCTTCGCAGGTCGACGCAGGCACAGGGTGTTTCCCTGGCTCCACCCGGTTTTGCACCGGTGTTGCGGGATTCGGCAGGGTTTGCTGGTTCAGCTGATCCCTGCGGCCACGGCTACCAGCACCACCACCAGGACCACGCCGCCGATCAGCAGCAGGCGGCTCGGCCCGTTGGCTTCTCCCTTCTCCATCACCACCATGCGGGGTTCGCGGGCAAAAGCATTCAGCTTGCCGCCGTCTTCTTCGGTGACCTGCATGGCGGAATGGATGGAGTTCGGGAAACCTTATGGAGGGTTTCCGGGCCCCTTACCATCAGCCTCGGATCTGTCACAGACGCTTCACACTCCTGCGCCCGAGACAGCCGCCCCCAGCCGCCCCTCGTGGGGGGAGCTGGCGCTGGCCTCCGCCCGGACCGGCAGCCGCCCGGCCCGGAAGGCGATTCGCCCGGCCTCGCAGGCCAGGGCCATGGCACGCGCCATTGCAGCCGGATCATCCGCCAGGGCGATGGCGCTATTGATCAGCAGGGCATCGGCCCCCATCTCCATGGCCTGGGCGGCCTCGCTGGGCACGCCGATGCCGGCGTCCACCACCACCGGCACCCGCGAGTTCTCGATGATCAAGGCGATGTTGGCGGCGTTGCGGATCCCCTGGCCCGAGCCGATCGGAGAACCCAGCGGCATCACTGTGGCGCAGCCGGCCTCCTCCAGGTGGCGGGCTAGCAGGGGGTCGGCATTGATGTAGGGCAGCACCGTGAAGCCCTCCTTAACCAGCTGCTCGGCCGCCTGCAGGGTTCCGATCGGATCCGGCAGCAGGTGGCGGCTGTCCGGGATCACCTCCAGCTTCACAAATGTGTTGTCCTCCTGGCCGGCGAGTTTCGCCAGCTCGCGGCCGAGCCTGGCCACCCGGATCGCCTCCTCGGCGGTGGCGCAGCCGGCAGTGTTGGGCAGCATCCAGATCCGGCTCCAGTCAATCGCCTCCATCAGGCCGCCGTGGCCCGCGGCCTGGCTCTGCACCCGCCGAACTGCCACGGTCACGATCTCGCAGCTGCTCGCGGCCAGGCTGGCTTGCATCACCTCCAGAGAGGGGTATTTGCCGGTGCCCGTCATCAGGCGGCTGCGGAAGCTCCGGCCGCCGATCTGGAGCGGTGGCTCGCTGGCCACAGTGGTGGCGGGTGAGCTCGCGCCGAGGGGTGTCGGAGCCGCAGGAATGGGCGCTGCGCTGGGAAGGGGAGCGGAAGAGTTCAAGACCGGGGGACGCAGGGCGCTCAGCGCCCTTAGTCTGGGGTCTGGCCCCGTGATCCGAAGCCATGCCGCTGCCGCTCGTACCCACGGCTCTGCCCCTGCTGCTGGCCCTCTCGCCCCTGCCGAGCGATGCCTATGCGCCCGTGGTGCCCCCCTCCAGCCGCCTTCGTTCCCCTGCTTCGGATTCAGGAGCGCAGCTGATCGAATCTTCGCCGGTGGAAACCTTCGATCCGATCGCCCGCGCCGGCCTGATCGCCATCGAGATTCCCCGCCTCTGGAATGGCAGCTACACGCCGTTCGACGGTGGTGTGCCGGTGCCCGTGAGTTTGTCGCTCGCTTCCACCAGTTCCGCGGGTCAGATGGTGGTGATGCGGGGCACGATCACCATCGGCGGTGTCGCCTCCCCGGTGCAGGGCAATCTCAACGCCAAGTCTGATCAGCTGGATCTGCTGGTTCTTGGGGCGGCTCCAGGGTCGGCTCTGGGTACCGGCGGAACCTTTCAGGGGCTGCAGGGTTTGAGCCTTTCGGGGTGGAATGCCGATCGGCTGACCATGATGGGGGGACGCCTGCAGTTGCTGCCGGTTCCCGGTTCCCAGAAGCTGGCCTCAGACCCGGGCCCGCAGGTAGAACCGATTCGCGGCCTGTGGTGAGAGGAGCCCTGGCTTGGGGCGCCTCATCGACGGACCGCATAATGGCTCGCGGCAAGCAAATGCTCAGGGCCTCGGTTGCTGTTGAACCGATGCTGCAGCAGGCCTGTTAACCGCCCTTGTTGATGCCCTTGCCCCCTCGCTTGCCGCTGGCGGCGGATGGCACTTCTTTGATTTTGGGGGCGGCTTTGGTTGGGTCACCCACACGCCGTTCCATGGTTTTGATGCCCTTGCGGGCCGTGCTGTTGGCCGGTTCAAGATCAAGCACCCTGGCGTAGGCGTCCCGGGCCTCCTGCGGTTCCCCCAGTTTCCCCAGGGCGTAGGCCAGGTTGTTGAGGGCTACTGGGTAGTCGGGCTTGATCTGCAGGGCGATCCGGTAGTGGCGAATCGCTTCGGGGAACTTGCTCTCGGCTGCCAGGGCGAAGCCGTAGGCATTTTCGATCAAGGCCCTAGCTTCATCAGGCGCCTTTTCGGCTTGGGCCTTGCGCAGGGCCAGCTTGAGATTGTCCACCGCCTGGCCGTAGAGCCGTTTGCGCAGCTGCACGGAGGCCAGCTCGTAGAGGCCAACCGAATCGTTCGGTGGAGCACCACCGGGACCAGCGGAGCTGAGACGGGCGAGGGCCTGTTCGTCCTTACGGACCCGCAGGATCTGCCGACCCACGAGCACGGCAGCGGCGCCTAGCAGCACGATCAGGCCGATCAGATAGGCCTGGGGAAGCAGTTCCTGCATGGGGTGCCGGCGCTCAGCGTCCGGCGGCGCTCACCACCGTGCTGAAGCTGGCGGGGTCGGCCACGGCCAGCTGGGCAAGCATCTTGCGGTTGATGCGGACATCGGCCTTCTTCAGACCGCCGATCAGGCGGCTGTAGCTGGTGCCGTTGAGGCGTGCCGCTGCGTTGATGCGGGCGATCCAGAGGCGGCGGAAGTCGCGCTTGCGGCGGCGACGGTCGCGGTAGGCGTTGCACAGCGCCTTCATCACCCGCTGGTTGGCGGTGCGAAAGAGGCTGCCGTTGCTGCCCTGGAAACCCCGGGCGAGACGAAGAATCTTGTTGCGGCGTTTACGGGCGACGTTGCCCCTCTTGACGCGGGCCATGGATCAGAACGGAGGGTTGGGGAAAAGCTGGGATGGGGATGTTTTCTGGCGCGGCTTCAGCGCCTCAGGATCCCGGCGGGGAGAC
Organism: Cyanobium sp.; assembly: GCA_044345855.1. GTDB lineage: Bacteria > Cyanobacteriota > Cyanobacteriia > PCC-6307 > Cyanobiaceae > Cyanobium. The sequence continues at coordinate 16,539 of JBIJAG010000002.1, forward strand.
GATCAGGGATCGCTTCAGGCGTAGGGCATCATCAGGGCCACATTGTCGGCGTCGCGCTCGTCGACGACCGCCATGGTGCCGAGCCAGCGCTTGCGCTTGGGGCTCTTGTGGTCGAGCAGGTGGTTGCGGAAGGCGTGCCGGCGCACGAACTTGCCGCTGCCGGTCACCTTGAACCGCTTGGCGGCCGCTTTGCGGGTCTTGAGCTTCGGCATTGCGATCGGCGCAGGCACAAACAAGCAGAGTACGACGCGATAGAACCTTTCTCCAAGTCCGATCCGATGGACCGCTGCCACCCATCCCGTCCCAGCCCGTCTGCCACCGTGCCAGGGCAAAGGTCGCTCCGCTGGCTGCTGGGGCTGGTGCTGTTGCTGAACGGTGGCTGCCAGGCTTCGGATCGCGCTCCCCTTCCAACGGTGATGCCACCACCTCTGCCTTCCGGCAGTGGTGCGGTGGAGCCGGTTCCTCTCAACTGGTCCGTGCCGCCACCGCCAGCCGTTCAGGCCGGCAACCCCGTGCTTTGGGTGGCGCTGGCATCCCGTTTGGGGCCCCGCGATGGCACTTCTTCTCCCGAGCCCCCTGCTGCACCGCTGCGGCTCCGTGCCGCCACCGGGGAGCTCAGCCTGGTGGATGGGGCCGGCCAGCGCTTCGTGGCGCCGGCCTTCACGCTGCACTGGCGCTGGGTGCCCCTGCCCCAGCCCTTCACGCTGCGGCGTCGGGTGTTAGGGCCCTTCGCCAGTTACGAGAGCGCCGAGGCGGCGGCCCGCCGCTGGGCGGTCGCCGGTGCCCAACCCCGGATCGCCCGGCCGGCGGAGTGGGAGGTGTGGGCCGCGCCCGACAGCCCGGTTCCGTCCGATCTCTCCACCCGCCTGGTGGAGCGTCGCGAGAGCCGGCGCCTGATGCTGGAACTGCGTCGTGCTGAGGGTGCGGTGGTGCTGCAGGGGCCGATTCGGATCGAGGCCCCTGCCGGACTGCTCTGGCAGGACGGCCGCTACGGCGGACCCTTCCGCCTCCAGTCCGATGCCCACGGCGGTTGGACCCTGCTGGAGGAGGTGCCCCTGGAGCGCTACCTCGAGGGGGTGGTGCCCCATGAGATCGGGGCCGGCTCCCCGCCGGCCGCCCTGGCCGCCCAGGCGGTGCTGGCTCGTACCTGGGCCGTGAAGAACCTCATCCGCTACGGCGTGGATGGCTACCACCTCTGCGCCGACACCCAATGCCAGGTGTATAGCGACCCCGGCCAGGCCAGCGCCTCGGTGCGGGCGGCGATCGTGGCGACCCGAGGCCAGGTGCTCACCGCGGCCGGAGGGCCCATCCAGGCGGTTTATCACGCCAGTAACGGTGGCGTGGCGGCGGGTCTGGAGGAGGCCTGGGACGTGGAGCCAGTGTCCTATCTGCGTCCCTTTGTGGACGCGCCGCCCGCCGCGGCCCTTCGCTGGCCCCTCCCCCTGGCAGCAACGGCCCTGCCGTCGCTGTTGCAGGGCGATGGCGGGGCCTATGGAGCCGACCATCCCCGCTTCCGCTGGCAGCGGCAGCTCACGGCCGGCCGCCTCGCCGAGGCCATGGCGGCCCGGGGAACCGCCGTGGGGGCAGTGGGCAGCATCAAGGTGCTCGAGCGCGGGGCCAGCGGCCGGGTGGTGGACCTCGAGATCGGTGGCAGCGCGGGCCGGGTGGTGTTGCGGCGCGATGCGATCCGCCGCACCTTGCGGGAGTTGCCCAGCACCTTGTTCACCCTCACGCCGGCTGGAAAGGGAGTCTGGCGCCTGGAGGGCGGAGGCTTCGGCCATGGGGCCGGACTTTCCCAGGCCGGCGCGATCGACCTGGCCCGCCGCGGCTGGAGCAGCGACCGGATCTTGCAGCACTACTACCCAGGCACAGCGCTGCAGCCCCTGGAGGCGATCGGATCAGCCCTGCAGGGCGGGGGCTGATCGAGGGGGGAAAGACCTTTGTCGAACCCCATTCCAGGCCCCATCACCTGCTGCCAGAGTCCTTTTTGGCTCCCTTTTGGCAGGTTCAGCGCCTGCCTGGATGGATGGCCCAGATGCCTGTCCCGCTGCCTGTAAGGAGAGGAGCCTTCCCATCGCCCGGCAGCAGAGCTTTAAAGTTGCACTAGTTTTGTCGATGGCATGGGAGGCGGCAGCTCCGACAATCGCCGCCGCCCCAAGGCCGCCCTTTTCCTTTTGGCCTGTGGGGTGGCGGGAGTTCTCCCCCATGGGCTGGGCCCCGTCGGCAGGTTGCTGCCGGCCCTTGGCCTGGCGGGATTGCTGGGTGTTTACGCGGTGCGCACGGTGTTCTTGAGGCCTCAGGGGGCCCCTGCGTTCACCACTGCCGCATTGGAGGGGTCGCCTCCGGCCGTGGATGTGGTGGTGGCCGCCCGCGATGAGGAGGCGGTGATCGGTCGGCTGGTGGAGCGGGTGCTTCGCCTGCGTTGGCCCACGGAGCAGCTGCGCCTGTGGGTGATCGACGATGGCAGCGAGGACCGCACCCCCCAGCGCCTGGCCGATCTCCATCCCCTCCATCCCCAGCTGCGGGTGCTGCGCCGCAGTCGCGATGCCGGTGGCGGCAAATCCGGGGCGCTGAATCTGGTGTTGCAGCAACTCCAGGGCCGCTGGCTGCTGGTGCTCGACGCCGATGCCGACCTCCAACCCGATCTCCTCGAGCGCCTGATCCCCTATGCCGAATCGGGCGGCTGGGCGGCGGTGCAGCTGCGCAAGGCCGAGGTGAATGCCGAGGCCAACTGGCTCACTCGCGCCCAGGCGATGGAGATGGCCTTCGATGCCTTCATCCAGGAGGGCCGCCTGGCCCGCGGCGGCGTGGCCGAGCTGCGGGGCAATGGCCAGTTGCTACGCCGGGATGCGGTGCACGCCGCCGGCGGCTTCAACGAGGCCACCATCACCGACGACCTCGACCTCAGCTTCCGCCTCCTGCTGGCTGGCCAGCCGGTGGGGGTGCTCTGGAATCCGCCTGTGAGCGAGGAGGCCGTTCTGAGCCTTCCGGCCCTCTGGCGCCAGCGTCAGCGCTGGGCCGAAGGGGGCCTGCAGCGCTTCCTGGATTACGGCGTCCAGCTGGTTTCCGACCGCCTCAATGGCGCTCAGAAGCGCGATCTGGCGGCCTTCTTCGTGCTCCAGTACGTGCTGCCGGTGATGGCCGTGGCGGATCTTGCCGGTGCCCTGCTCACCGGCACACCGCCGGGGATGTGGCCCTTCTCCGTGGTGGCGCTGGGCCTTTCAGGCTTTTCGATCGCTGTGGGCTGCGGCCGCTCAGCCGAGGGTCCACCGCTGCCCAAACCCACCCCGCTCAACATCGCCCTGGCGATGGGCTACCTGATGCACTGGTTCGTGGTGATCCCGTGGGTGGCGTTGAAGATGGCCCTGCTGCCCAAGAACCTTGTGTGGGCGAAGACGTCGCACGGGGCTGCTGGGGTGGAGCAGGAGGAGGACCTTCTGGTCGGCTCTCTTGAGGAGAACCTCGACTCCGATGGGATCGCTCCCCTGGCGGCGGAGGGTCCCTGAATCGGTTCGCCGTTGTGGCGATCCTCCAGGCAGAGGCTGCCCACGGTCGGTTCAGGGATCGGGTGAAGCGTCGACCACGTCGCCATTGAAGAAGTCAGCCAGTTGGCGGGCTTTCTGATCCAGTTTCGAAGGTTCATGGAAGGCTGGCTTACCTGGAGGTGCTGGGGCTGGAGCTTCTGGCTCCCCAGGACTTCCCACCGGCTCCGCCGGGGCGGCTCCCGACTCCGGTGCCGCCGGGACTGGGGAGGGGACGGGTCTGGCCGATTGGTGGCCGACCTGCGGCTCGCCAGCCGCACCTGCGTCGATGGCGGCCGGGGACGCGCCTGATCCAGCCGGAGCTTCCGGCGCCGTTGCCGCCTCGACGACCGGTGGCCGTTCAGGCGCCTGAGCCGGGGTTGGGCCAGCCGGAGAGGCTGCATCGCCGGCTTCCAGCGTCACCTGCCTGGGGCTGCCGAGGGCCCTGGCCAGGGCACCTTCCAGCAGTGGAAGCCGGCTCTGCACCATCGCGATCCAGTTACCGGAGACCCGCACCACGGCACGGCGATCGTCGAGGTGATGCAGATGGGCCTGCTGGGAGAGCAGCATCCGGGTGGAGGGCAGCTCCAGGCCCGCCAGGATCTGCTGCCAGAGTTCGCCCAGGTTCTGAGGGGCCGGGGCCGCGGCAGGTTCGGGAATCGGGCTGCCCGGGGAACCCTGGGGGGTGGGGGGTGGTTCCGGCCCGGTCCCGCCGCCGGGATCGCTGGTTAAGGCCGGAGCGGCTCGCACGCCTGCGGTGACCGTTGCTGCCGCTCTGGTTTCCGTCGCCGGGGGAGCCACCGGGGTCGGCGTCGGTTGGGGTGCCATCCCTGGGGAATGGGTTCCAGCGGCTTCCCGTCCCTGGGCTGCCGCAACTCCGGCGCCTCGGCTGGGTTCGGTCCCTGCCGCGGGTTCGGCCAGCAACCCCAGCAGCAGTACCTCCAGCCAGAGACGCGGCTGCACGCTGTGGCGCAGCTGCTGCTCGCTGCCCTTGAGCTGGGCCTGCCAATGGAGCAAGCGCGCCTTGCCGATCGATCGAGCCACGGCGGGCAGTTCCGGCCGCAGGGCCGGAGACACGCTGGTGAGCTCCAGGCGATCCGGCGCCACTCCGGCCAGCAGCAGATCGCGGAGCAATCCGGCCAGGCCCTGCAGCACGGCGGAGGGCTCGCGGCCCCGTTCCAGCAGGTGGCGGCAGGCCTCAATCACCCCCAGCGGCTCGGCATCGGCCATGGCCCGGGCCAGCAGCAGCAATTCCTGCTCGGGTACCGCACCCAGGAGCTCCCACACGGCTAGGGGCTCGATCGGTGGTGGCAGCAGGCTGAGCTGATCCAGCAGGCTCTCGGCGTCGCGCAGGCCGCCCTGGGCCCGCTGGGCCACCACCTGCAGGGCTTCGGGGGTGATGCCGATCGCTTCCTGCTCCGCGATCCAGGTGAGGTGCCGTTCGAGGGCCTCCAGGGGGATGCGGCGAAAATCAAAGCGCTGGCAGCGCGAAAGGATGGTGGGCAGAACCCGCTGCGGGTCGGTGGTGGCCAGCACGAACACCACCCGCGGTGGCGGCTCCTCCAGGGTCTTGAGCAGGGCGTTAAACGCCGCGGTGGAGAGCATGTGGCACTCGTCCACCACGTACACCTTCCAGCGGGCCTGCACCGGCGCGAAGCGGGAGCGCTCGATCAGCTCGCGGATGTTGTCGACACCGGTGTTGGAGGCGGCATCGATCTCGATCACGTCGAGGGCGTTGCCAGCGGCGATCGAGGTGCAGAGCTCACAGGTGCCGCAGGGCTCGGGCGTGGGCCCCTCGCTGGCCACGCAGTTGAGCGAGCGGGCCAGGATGCGGGCGCTGGAGGTCTTGCCGGTGCCGCGGGGGCCGCTGAAAAGATAGGCAGGTGCGATCCGCCCGGTGCGTAGGGCGTTGCCCAGGGTGGCGGCAATGGCCTCCTGCCCCACCAGCTCCGAGAGCCGCTGGGGGCGGTATTTATGGTGAAGGGGTTGGTAGGCCGGGGTCATGCCGACAAACTCGTGAAGCGAAGATGCTGAGCTCCGCTTGGCATTAAATGTCTTGATCGGGTTGGAGAATTATCACCCAAGCCTGGAAAATGCTTCAGGAAGGATACAGTGCCTACTGGGTCGATCATCATTTCTTAAAAGTGTTGATACCTTAGTAGCAAAGAGCGCTTTGCCAACCGTCCGATGGCCGTGGCAATTGATTTCTGCTTTCGGGTCCGGCTTGCGCTTTCGCTTTCGCTCGGTGGATCTTGGCCACGCTGGATTAAGCATCGTCCTCATGGCTTTGGCTGGGCTTTGGCAGTCAAGCAGCCCTTCTGCCCGCCCGCTCAATCAGTGAACGACAAACGGTTAACGACAAAGCGGCTTTGTATTACGGGTGGCGTGATGTTTCCTCGTTGTTTTCTTGTTTTTTCGATTGTTTTTTGATTGATGTTGCACGTATTCCCCATGGCTTCATTCTAGGGGGTGGAGGTCGACAATAGTGTCCGCTGTTGTTTCCTCCTGGGGTCTCAGCATCCTCTCCAGCTTCGCCTCCAGCTCCTCCACCTGGCTGAGCTGGTCCGCCAGCTTCTGGGCGGCGAGCCTGAGCTGCATGAACTGATCACTGGGTTGCTCGTTGCTGCCCCAGCGCAGCTCGGCCTTGGCGAGCTCCTCCTCCAGCTTCCCCTGCAGCTTGGCCCGCAGGCCATCGAGCTGTTCAAGGCTTTTGAGGGCCAGGTCGCGGCCTTTTTCCAGCTGTTCCGGCTCCACGGTGATGCCCTGGCGCAGCAGCATCCGCACGCCGGTGAGCAGGGCGGCCGGCACGAACTGGCCGAAGGCCAGGGCGCCGAGGCTGCCGGTGTGGAGCCAGTCCTCCACCTGGGAGCTGCGGTGGCGGCCGGTCTTGCACCAGTGGGCGAAGTGCTCGCAGTTGTTGAACAGCAGGTTGTAGTTCTGCTCCCCCAGCCGTCCCATCGCCCGCCGCACGGTGACCCCCGGCGCCGAGACGGTGCCCTCCGGGTAGTCCACCACGGTGATGGGCTGGCTGCGGCTGAACTCCTCAAGCGGACTGCGCAGGATGGCGCGGCCCTCTAGGTAGTGGGCCACGGTGCCGTCGCCCAGGTCGATGCCGTGGTGTTTGAAAAGGCCGTGCTGGCGGGGGGCCTGCAGGTGGTCGGCGAGGGCCAAGGCTGGGGCGGGCTCCGGGAGTCGGGCGCTTTCCAGCATCGCCCCGACCCCGGCTCCTGTGCCCCCCCAGTGCTGGTGGGGATTGCACCACCCCAGCGCCCCAGTCCCGGCAGAGGTGCTGCGTCTCAACGAAGGCCCATGGGGCCAGGTCGAGAACGGGCCCTCCTGTGTTTCGCCACGGCACGGGTCTCTTCTGAGGTTCCCGGATTGGGCCCAGAACTCAGGCGCTCGCCTGCTCCTCCCGCTCGCCGCCGCCCAGGGGAACCACCTGGGCCCTGCTGCGCTGCTCCACCAGTTCCCGCGTGATCGTGAAGCTCTTCACGTCGCGGCGGGAGGGGAGGTCGTACATCACATCAAGCATCAGCTCCTCCACGATGCCCCGCAGGGCGCGGGCGCCGGTCTTGCGGCGGTGGGCCTCGGTGGCGATCGCTTCGACGGCGCCGGGCTCGAACTCCAGGCGCACATTGTCCATGCTCAGGAGGGTCTGGAACTGCTTCACAAGGGCATCGCGCGGTTCGGTGAGGATCGCCTCAAGGGCCCGCTCATCGAGGGGCTCGAGCACGGCGGTGACGGGCAGTCGGCCGATGAATTCCGGGATCAGGCCGTAGCGCACTAGGTCGTCGGGTTCGAGGTGGCGCAGGGCTTCGGCGGCCTGACGCTCCTTGCCGTGGCGGGGACGGCTCTGGCCGCCCTCGGGCAGGAAGCCGATCGCATTGCGGCCCATGCGCCGCTGGATCAAATCCTCGAGGCCCACGAAGGCGCCGCCGCAGATGAACAGGATCTGGCTGGTGTCGATCTGGATGCAGTCCTGGTAAGGGTGCTTACGGCCCCCCTGGGGAGGCACGTTGGCCACGGTGCCCTCCAGCAGTTTCAGCAGCGCCTGCTGCACCCCCTCGCCCGACACATCGCGGGTGATCGAGGGGTTCTCGCTCTTGCGGGCGATCTTGTCGATCTCATCGATGTAGATGATCCCCCGCTGGGCTTGCTCCACATCCATGTCTGATTTCTGAAGCAGCCGCAGCAGGATGTTCTCCACGTCCTCGCCCACGTAACCCGCCTCGGTGAGGGTGGTGGCATCCGCCACGGCGAAGGGCACATCCAGCATCTCCGCCAGCGACTGGGCCAACAGGGTCTTGCCGCAGCCGGTGGGGCCGATCAGCAGGATGTTGGATTTATGCAGGCGGGTGGCGCTGCGGTCGGTCTCGCCCTTGCCATCGCCCTGCCAGGCCAGGCGCTTGTAGTGGTTGTAAACGGCCACCGCCAGCACTTTCTTGGCGTCCTCCTGGCCCACCACTTGGGCATCGAGAAAGCCGCGGATCTCCTGGGGTTTGGGCACCTGGGCCAGGGTGGGGGCCGGTTTGCTCTGTTTCTTGCTGGCACCTTTGCGGTTCGTTTCCGGGGCGGGCCGGCCGGCCGGATGGCCATGGCCTTCCACCAGCTCCTCATCGAGGATCTCGTTGCAGAGGTCGATGCACTCGTCGCAGATGTACACCCCTGGGCCGGCGATCAGCTTGCGCACCTGGTCCTGCGACTTGCCGCAGAAGGAGCACTTCAGGTGGGCATCGAACTTCGGCATCAGGCGACGGGAGCGGTGACGGGCGGTGGCGACGCGGCGGCTGACCGGGATGGCTAAGAGAAGAGGGGGGTCAGCCTTGGTGGGCGTGGGCTTCGGGAGGGGGAGCCACTCCTGCTTTCAGGATCACCTGGAAGCGAGGGTTCGTCAGCGGTTCCTTAAGAAAGTCACCCAGGCGGGTCGCGGGCTCCGAATGCAGCGCCCAGGATCGCTGGTCCGATCAGGAGGCCGAATCGTCGACCACGCGATCGATCAGGCCGTATTCAACCGCCTCAGCGGGGGAAAGGAAGTAGTCGCGGTCGGTGTCCTCGGCGATCTTTTCCAGCGGCTGGCCGGTGTGTTCGGCCATCAACCCGTTGAGGGTGTCCTTGAGAAAGAGGATTTCGCGGGCCTGGATCTCGATGTCCACGGCCTGGCCCTGGGCGCCTCCGAGGGGTTGGTGGATCATGATTCGGGCGTTGGGCAGGGCCAGGCGCTTGCCCTTGGTGCCGCCCGACAGGAGGAACGCCCCCATGCTGGCGGCCAGCCCGTAGCAGATGGTCACCACATCGGGTGCCACCTGCTGCATCGTGTCGTAGATGGCCAGGCCCGCTGTCACCGAACCGCCGGGGGAGTTGATGTAGATCTGGATGTCCTTCTCGGGATCCTCGGCTTCTAGGAAAAGGAGCTGGGCGACCAGGGAATCGGCCACCTGGTCGTCGATGCCAGTGCCCATAAAGATGATCCGCTCCCTGAGCAGGCGGGAATAGATATCGAAGGCGCGGTCGCCCCGGCCAGATTGCTCCACCACCGTGGGCAGTACACCCGGGTTTGCCACGGGCGCTGTGGTGAGGCTGTTCCAGGGCCGCAATCCGGGCCAGCGGCTGTGGACCGGGTGGTGGCAGAGTCCACCGATTTCCTCGGTCGACACAATCCCACTGGCATCCAGCGGGCTCGCGATGGGGGTTCGGTCGTCAGTGCGGGGATGGATCACGCGGCGGAGACTCGCAGGGCAGAACCTCAAATCAATCTATGGGCTACGCCGCTGAGGCGGCTTCCCCTTTCCGGCGGTCGGAGCCGCCGGTTTAGTCGGCGCCTTGCGTATCGGCCTTGGCGAGCTTCGCGCTGGCCTCCTTCTTGGTGGCCATCTCCTTGCCTGCCTGATCGCCCTTGGCCGCCTTCGCCGGGCTGTCGTCGGAGGCCTCAGCATCCGCATCCTCAGGCGCAGCCGGCGCCTTTTCCATGACCGTGCTGTTGGCCTCCAGCCACTCCAGCAGAGTCTCACGCAGCAGGTCGTCGGCCACGGCGGCCCGCAGGCGGGCCGGATCGATGCGGTTGCCGTCGCTCAGGCCGCGGCTCACCTCCCGCAGCTTGGCTTCCAGATCCATTTCGGCCAACTCGATCTTTTCGGCGGTTGCCAGCGCCCGCAGGGCCAGGTTGCGGCGCAGGCGCTGCTCCGCTTCCGGCCTTGATGTGTCCACCAGGCTGCGCACCAGATCCGGGGTGAAGAGCTTCTTCACATCCATGCCCTGCTGGGCGATCTGGCCGGCGGTCTGCTCGATCAGGGCGCGCACTTCTTCCTGCACCAGGGTTTCGGGCAGCTCCACCTCCAGCTGCTCAACCAGCGCCTCAAGCAGGGCCTCATGGCGGTTGCCGCGATGGCGCCGCTCGGCGTCCTCCTTCAGGCGGGCTTCCAGGTCGGCTCGCAGCTCGGCCAAGGTGGGCTGGTCGCTGGCCTGTTGGGCGAAGGCGTCGTCGAGGGCGGGCAGTTCGCGGCTCTTGAGGTCCAGCAGGGTGATCTCAAAGGAGGCTGCGCGCCCGGCGGCCTCCTCCTGGGGGTAGGACTCGGGGAAGGTGCAGCTCACGGTGCGGGTCTCGCCCGTGGCCAGGCCCAGGATTCCCTCCACGAAGCCGGGGATCATGCGGCCCTCCTCCAACTCCACTTCCATGCCGTCGCTGCTGCCGCCCTCGATCGCGGCACCGGTGTCGGTGAAGCTGCCGCTGAAGGCGATGCGGGCCACGTCCCCGCTGGCGGCGGGGCGCCCCTCCACGGGCACCAGGGTGGCGAGCTGGCGGCGGGACTGTTCCAGCAGCTCATCCACCCGGGCCGGGTCGTAGGTCACCGCCTCGGCCTCGACCTTGAGCCCCTTGGTGGCCCTTAAGGTGGGGATGGGTTCCACATCGAGCTCGAGGGTGAAGCTGAGGTCGCTGCCGGGCTCGAACCGTTCAAGCACCGCCTCGAAACCCCCTTCCAGAACCGGGCGGCTCAGGGCAGCGATCTTCTCCTGCTCCAAGGCTTCGCGCAACACGCTGTCCACCAGTTCCTCCAAGGCGGTGGCCCGAACCCGCAGGGGGCCGATCTGCTGCAGAAGAACCGCTCGGGGCACCTTCCCTTTGCGGAATCCGGGCAGCTTCACGCTGCGGCTCAGTTGTTCCAGGGCCTGGTCGTAGCTGCTGCGGCAGCGGCCGCCCGGCACAGCCACCTCAACCGCCAGGCGGCTGTTCGGGCGCGGCTGGGTGCTCACCTTCAGACCTGCGCCGGTCGGGCTGGCGGCCGAGGCGGCGGGAGCGGGGCTGGCGGCAGGACTCATGAACGGGGACCTATCGGCGGAGCAATCCACAATCCTAGAAAGTGGCCGTTTCGGCACCAGGCCGCGTATTGTGGCTTCGACGCACAGGCGTGTCGATATCTCCATTCGCTGCCGATCTGTTTCGGGGCGGAGCTCTTTCAAAGGGTGCGGTTTCAGCCCCATCCCTGCTCGGTGCAAGTCCTCCGAGGTCTCCAGGGTTCCATCAGGGCATCTGCTCTGAGTTTTCTCCAGGCTCCTGCCGAGTCCGGATTCCTCCACAAACACCACCCGATCCCTCCCTCAGAGCTCGCCAAACCCGACCCATCCCCATCTCGGCAGTTCGCAGAGCTCCCGCCCTCCCCTCATTGAATTCAGCACAGGAACGGCAGCTGAGCCAGCCAGTCCAACCCCGCACCATCGCCGGCCCCACCTCCCGAGCCCTCCAACCTCACAGCTTTTTCTTTATCCATCTCAGGTCCGTTGACAGCCCCATCTCCTTCCGCCCTCCAGCGCCCCGGAACCAAGCTTCCCCGCCGTCCCCTGCGGGTCGCCGTGCTCGGCGCCACCGGGGCCGTGGGCCAGGAGCTCCTCGCCCTGCTGGAGGAGCGCCGATTCCCTGTGGCTGAACTGCTGCCCCTGGCGTCTCCCCGTTCGGCCGGTCAGGAGCTGTCCTGGCAGGGCGCAAGTCTCACGGTGCAACCGGTGCAGGCCGGCTGTTTCACCGGGGTGGATCTGGTGCTCGCCTCGGCCGGGGGATCGGTGTCGCGGGCCTGGGCCCCCGAAGCGGTGGCCGCCGGGGCCGTGGTGATCGACAACTCCAGTGCTTTTCGGCTGGATCCGGACGTCCCTCTGGTGGTGCCTGAGGTGAACCCCGAAGCGGCTTTCCGCCACCGCGGCGTGATCGCCAACCCAAACTGCACCACGATCCTGCTCACCGTGGCCCTGGCGCCCCTGGCGGCCCGGCGGCCGATCCGGCGGGTGGTGATCAGCACCTACCAATCGGCCAGCGGCGCCGGCGCCCGGGCGATGGAGGAGCTGCGCCAGCTGAGCCGCACCGTGCTGGATGGCGGGGAGCCGGTGAGCAGTGTGCTGCCCCATTCCCTGGCCTTCAATCTCTTTCTTCACAATTCGCCGCTCGAGCCGAGTGGCTACTGCGAGGAGGAGTTGAAGATGCTCAACGAGACCCGCAAGATCATGGAACTACCGGATCTGCTCCTCTCGGCCACCTGCGTGCGGGTGCCGGTGCTGCGGGCCCATTCCGAAGCGGTCAACATCGAATTCAGCGAACCCTTCCCGGTGGAGGAGGCCCGGGCTCTGCTGGCGGTGGCACCCGGCGTGGAACTGATCGAGGACTTCGACGCCAACCGCTTCCCGATGCCCACCGATGTGACCGGCCGCGATCCGGTGGCGGTGGGCCGCATTCGTCAGGATCTCAGTGAACCCAACGCCTTGGAGCTCTGGCTCTGCGGCGATCAGATCCGCAAGGGGGCTGCTCTCAACGCGATTCAGATCGCCGAACTGCTCTGCGGGGAGGACGAGGGTTGACCGCCATCTCCCCTACCGCGATCAGCACGGCGCCCAGTGCCGAGGCGCCTTTCGGCCGCATCGTCACCGCGATGGTCACCCCCTTCGCTCCGGACGGCTCGGTGAATCTCGATCTGGCCGCCCGCCTGGCCGACCACTTGGTGCGGGAGGGCTCCGATGGCCTCGTGCTCTGTGGCACCACCGGCGAATCTCCCACCCTCAGCTGGGCCGAGCAGCACGCCCTCTTCGCCGCCGTGAAAGAGGCGGTGGGCGATCGGGCTGCCCTGCTGGCTGGTAGCGGCAGCAACTGCACCGCCGAAGCCGTGGAGGCCACGGCCGAGGCGGCCGCCCTCGGCGCCGATGGCGCCTTGGTGGTGGTGCCGTATTACAACCGCCCCCCCCAGGAAGGCCTGGAGGCCCATTTCCGGGCCGTCGCCGCGGCGGCCCCTGGTCTGCCTTTGATGCTGTACAACATCCCCGCCCGTACCGGTTGCAGCCTGGCGCCGGAGACCACGGCCCGGCTGCTGGATCTGCCCAATGTGGTGGCCTACAAGGCCGCCAGCGGCGCCACCGAGGAAGTGAGCCGCCTGCGACTGCTCTGCGGTGGTGAGCGGCTGGCGATCTACAGCGGCGATGACGCCCTGACTTTGCCGATGCTGGCCGTGGGCGCCGTGGGCGTGGTGAGTGTGGCCAGCCATGTGGCTGGACCGCAGATCCGCGAGCTGATCCAGGCCTTCCTGGCCGGCGATCACACCCTGGCTCTGGCCCGGCACGAAGCCCTGTTGCCCCTGCTCCAGGCCCTTTTCTGCACCTCCAATCCCATCCCCGTGAAGGCCGCCCTGGAACTCGGCGGCTGGCCGGTGGGTGCCCCCCGTCTTCCCCTCGTCGCCGCTGACAGCACCGTGCGTGAACGCCTCTCTTCAATCCTGGCTGCCCTGCGTCCCACCTGACGCCACGGCTCCCAACGGGCCCGGCGATCTTCGCCAGTCCCTCACCATCGGTCCCCCTCAGTCAGCCCGAACGGGTCCGATCCCAATCCAGCATCAGTCCAGATCAAGTTTTTCACTCTCCGGTTCCTAAATGAGCAATTTGAACGGATCCCATCCCGGTAACAACGGCCAAGCCAAAGGCCAGCCCGCCCTTCGGGTGATCCCCCTCGGCGGCCTGCATGAAATCGGCAAGAACACCTGCGTCTTCGAGTACGGCGATGACCTGATGCTGGTGGATGCCGGCCTGGCTTTCCCCAGCGATGGCATGCACGGCGTGAATGTGGTGCTGCCCGACACCAGCTACCTGCGCGAGAACCAGAAGCGGATCCGCGGCATGATCGTGACCCACGGGCACGAAGATCACATCGGTGGCATTCCCCACCACCTCAAGAACTTCAATATTCCGATCATCTACGGGCCCCGCCTCGCCCTCTCGATTCTCACCGGGAAGATGGAGGAAGCGGGGGTGATGGATCGCACCATCCTGCAGACCGTCTCCCCCCGCGAGGTGGTGAAGGTGGGTCAGCATTTTTCGGTGGAGTTCATCCGCAACACCCACTCGATGGCCGACAGCTACACGCTGGCGATCACAACACCGGCTGGCGTGATCGTTTTCACCGGTGACTTCAAGTTCGACCACACTCCTGTGGACGGCGAGCACTTCGACATCGCTCGTCTTGCCCATTACGGCGAGCAGGGTGTGCTGTGTCTGTTTTCCGACTCCACCAACGCTGAGCTGCCGGGCTTCTGCCCGCCGGAGCGTTCGGTGTTCCCCCATCTGGATCGCCATATCTCCCAGGCTGAGGGTCGGGTGATTATCACCACCTTCGCCAGTTCGATCCATCGGGTCTCGATGATTCTCGAGTTGGCACTCAAGAACGGCCGTAAGGTGGGCCTGCTGGGTCGCTCCATGCTCAATGTGATCGCCAAGGCGCGCGAATTGGGCTATATGCGTGCCCCGGATGACTTGTTTGTGCCGATTAAGCAGATCCGCGATCTGCCCGATCGCGAAACCCTGCTGCTGATGACCGGTAGCCAAGGGGAGCCGCTGGCGGCCCTGAGCCGCATCTCCCGTGGCGAACATCCCCAAGTGCAGGTCAAGAACAGCGACACAATCATCTTCTCCGCCAGCCCGATTCCGGGCAACACAATTTCCGTGGTGAACACCATCGACAGGCTGATGATGCTCGGCGCCAAGGTGGTTTACGGCAAGGGGGAAGGCATCCACGTGTCTGGTCACAGCTTCCAGGAGGACCACAAGTTGATGCTGGCCCTGGCGCGGCCCAAGTTCTTTGTGCCCGTGCATGGCGAGCACCGCATGCTCGTAGCCCACGCCAAGACCGCCCAGTCGATGGGGATACCGGCCGACCACACTCTGATCATCGACAACGGCGATGTGGTGGAACTCACCCCCGATTCGATTCGCAAGGGGGATCCGGTGAAGGCCGGCATTGAATTGCTCGATGCTTCCCGCAACGGCATCGTTGATGCCCGCGTGCTCAAGGAGCGCCAGCAGCTGGCCGAGGACGGTGTGATCACCCTGCTGGCCGTGATCACCACCGATGGGGTGATGGCGGCGCCGCCCCGGGTCAACATCCGCGGCGTGGTCACCACCGCTGATGCCCGCAAGCTCTCGATCTGGGCCGAGCGCGAGATCACCTGGGTGCTCGAGAACCGCTGGAGCCAGCTCTCCCGCAACACCGGTGGCAAGGCCCCCGATGTGGACTGGGTGGGTGTGCAGCGGGAGGTGGAGCTGGGCCTGCAGCGCCGCCTGCGCCGGGAGCTCCAGGTGGAGCCCCTAATCATCTGCCTGGTGCAGCCTGCCCCAGCCGGCACGCCGGCCTACAAGGGCCGTGCCGATGCCGAGCCGGACAACCGCCCCGCCCCCCGCGGTCGTCGGGAGGTTGGCCGTGATGGCGGTCGGGAGGCAGGCCGTGAGCTCTCTCGGGAACTGGTTCGGGATCCCGCCCGGGTGGCAACGGCGGCACCAACCCCTGCAGCCGCTGCCTCTGAGGCGAATGACCCCGTCCCAAGCGCCGAAGAGGCCGAGCCCTCTGGCCGGATCCGCCGCCGTCGCTCCGCCGCCGTGGCCGGCTAGATCGGCCTCAAGGCGTCACCACCACCCGGAGCAGGCCAGCGAGTAGCTCCGGGTCCTCCATCAGATCGTCCGGCTCCTCCAGGGAATCGGCTGGGGCCGGGGTCTTCTGCTCCTTGGTCGCTGTTCCATCCCCTCGCTGGGAGGCACGGCGCTCGCCGATCCCCGTGAGTTCGATTTCCAGCTCCTCGGCCAGGCTCGGATCAGCCTGCGCCACTTCCATCAGTTCCGGTTCCTCCACCACCTCCACCTCAAGGCTGGGCACCAACTCCTTGATGGTCTTGCCTGGCGCGGCGACCATGCCGCCTACCCCGGTTTGGATGGCTTGCTCCAGGCGGATCGGTCCATCAAGCCAAGGGGTGGCGGCCTCCGTGATCGGCTCCGATGCGGTGCCGGCCTGGTGAATCCATTGTCCCTGGGTATCGAGGATTTGATCCCCCAGCGGTTCTGTCGTGGGTTCGAACGCTGCCCGGGGGAAAAGCTCCTGGGCCACCGAGGGCGAAGCGGTGGCAGCAGCGGTGGCGTCAGTCGCAGTAGCTGGGGCCGTGGCGAACACCCCAGCGGCGGCCTCGGGGGCCGCTGGCTCGACCGTCGACTGGCAGTAGGGCAGGGCTTCCTCGGCGATCCGCCGCAGGTCCGGATCCGCCGACCCGGCGAGCAGCGCCTGGTAGTGAGGCAAGGCGGCGGCCGGGTTGCGGAGGCCGTAAAGGTGGGCGTGGCCCAGCAGAAGGTGCGCCCGGCTCGCCAGATCAGCGGTCACTGGATCGGGACCATTGCTCAGATCGGCGATCAGCTGGTTTCCCTGCTCCAGCACATCCGGCCACCGGTCTTCGGTGTAGGCCCGTTCGAGTTCCGAATAGCGCTTGCTGGGGTCATTCGCCAGGGGGGATGGGGCCATGGCCGGGATCGGGGATTGCGGAGAACTGGAGGACCAGTGTGCTCTGATCCCAGCGCAACTGCCATCCGTCGGCCAGATTCCACGCACCGGAACCCCGTTGCCCGGCGAGCCGGCTGGCGAGATCCTCCAGCGCCCGCGCCGGCTGGGCGGGAACACCATGCAGCGTCAGCCAGCGCTCCAGCAGCAGGCGCCGGTTGCCGCGGGCGAGCCTGCCCAGACCGTTACGCCAGAGAACCCGGCTGCTGTCCCCTGGGGCCGCGATCAGGCCCTGCAGGGCGAGCGCCACAAGCTCATCCTGAGCGGCGAGTTCCTCCTCAAGGCGCCCGGTGAGGGCACCGATCCGCCGGACGGCGCCGGGATGGAGGGCCTCCAGCACGGGCATCACCTCGGCCCTGAGCCGATTGCGCCCGAACCGGGTGTCGAGGTTGCTGCTGTCCTCCCAGATCGGCACCTCCAACTCGCGGCAGATCCGCCCGGTGTCCTCCCGGCTGAAGGGCAGCAGGGGCCGCACCAGCCGGATTGGCTCCCTTCGGTCGCCATCCCCGAGGCCCGCCTGGTTTCGGTCTGGCCCGGTTTCTGCGTTTAGGGAGCGCACGGGTTTCAGGCTGACGAGGCCGCGCCGGTGGCTGCCCCGGGCCAGGTTGAGCAACAGGGTTTCGGCTCGGTCGCTGGCGGTGTGGCCCGTCACCACGTGGGGGATGCCAAGGGCGGCCGCCTGGCGCCGCAGGCAGTCGTAGCGCCAGCGGCGGGCGGCCGCCTCACCGGCGGGCGGCTCCCCGGCCTGCTCGAGCAGAAACGGCAGCTTCTGGGTGTGGGCCCAGGCCTGCAGCTCCCCGGCCTGCTGGGCCGCCTCGGCGCGCCAGCCGTGATCGCCATGCCACAGCACCAGCTGCCAATGGTGCAGCCGACGCAGGTCGGCCAGCAGCACGGTGAGGGCCATTGAATCCTGCCCGCCCGACACGGCCAGCAACAGCGACGCCCCAGCGGGCAGCAGCTCTGGATGGCGCAGCAAGTGAAGGTGCAGGCGCTGGTGGTGGGGGCTCCAGGGGGTTGGAGAGGCCTCGGATGGGAGAATCACGCCAGAACTGCCGATCCGGTCCGATGATGCGTTCCACCAGCCTGCTCCCGACCCTCCGGGTTGCCATCACCAGCCGCCGGCTGCTCAAGGTGATCGCTGGTCTCACCAACGTGGAATCGGTTGCGGTGCTGAAGATCGCCCGGGCCGCCGCCGCCGGCGGGGCTGATCTGGTTGATATCGCCTGCGAGCCCGCCTTGGTACGCGCCGTGGCAGAGGCCTGTCCCCAGCTGCCGATCTGTGTGTCGGCCGTGGACCCTGAGCTCTTCCCGGCCGCCGTGGCCGCCGGCGCCGCCATGGTGGAGATCGGCAACTTCGACGCCTTTTATCCCCAGGGCCGCATCTTCGGGGCCGATGAGGTGCTGGAACTCACCCGCCGCACCCGGGCCCTGCTGCCGAAGGTTGTGCTTTCGGTGACCGTGCCCCACGTGCTGCCCCTCGACCAGCAGGAGCAGCTGGCCGTGGATCTGGTGGCCGCCGGGGCCGACCTGATCCAGACCGAAGGGGGCACCAGCGCCCGACCCTTCAGCGCCGGCAGCCTCGGCCTGATCGAGAAGGCCGCCCCCACCCTGGCCGCCGCCCATGCCATCAGCCGGGCCCTGGCGGCGGCTGGCCCCAACCCCGCTCCGGTGCTCTGCGCCTCGGGCCTCTCCGCGGTGACCGTGCCGATGGCCCTCGCCTCCGGTGCCGCCGGTGTGGGGGTGGGTTCCGCCGTGAACCGCCTCAGCGATGAGCTGGCCATGGTGGCCGTGGTGCGTGGGCTGCGGGAGGCCATCGATGCCGTGGCTCCGGCCGCCGCCCTGCGCTCGGTTTGATCAGAGTTGATCAGAGCGAGTTCCACCAGGCCTACCGCTGCCTGAGCGTCGCGGCAGGCCTGGTGGGGCCAGGCTCCTGCGGGTTGTACCCCGGGTCGGAGCCGCTACCGTGGAAATCGTTTCCGATTGCGAAAGGCTTCCATGGGCACTAGCCTCGTGTGGTTGCTGCAGTGGCCCGTACGGGCAGCCATCTTGCTGCTGATCACCCGCCTGCCGATCGGGGTGGAGATGGTGAATTTTCCGATCGCCTTGGTGTCGGCCCTGGTGATCAGCTTGGCCGGAACTTTGCTGGTTTGGCCCCTCCGCATCATCCTGATTCCGCTCAAAATGGTCACCACCGTCGGCGGCCTGATCCCGGTGGGTTTCCTGTTTGAGTGGCTGATCTCGATCCTGTTGTTTGGCTTCACGGCCTGGCTGATTCAGGGCTTCCGCCTGCGCAACGGCCTGTTCAGTGCTGCCCTCGGAGCCCTCGCCTACAGCGTGCTCTGCTTCATCGCCCTGCGCTCCCTCGGCCTGGAGGTGCCCCTGCTGCGCGGGTCATGACCCTGCTCAACTCCGGATCCTCACTCGGCTGATCCCCTCTTCCTGGGCCACCTGGTCGATCGTTGGGTGATGGCCCTGGGGCTATGCAGCCAGAGCCTCAGGGAGGATTTTCGCTGGCCCCGAAACCACGGCGGACGGCCCAGTCAAGGACAATGGACTGATGGTTTCGTTCCAGCTCCACGCCCCCTACGAGCCGAAGGGGGACCAACCCACGGCGATTGCCGCCCTCACCGCTGGTGTTGAGGCCGGCGAGCGTTATCAGACCCTGCTGGGCGCCACCGGCACCGGCAAGACTTTTTCAATCGCCAATGTGATCGCTCGCACCGGCAGGCCGACACTGGTTTTGGCCCACAACAAGACCCTGGCGGCTCAGCTCTGCAATGAGCTGCGGGAGTTCTTCCCGAACAATGCCGTGGAGTATTTCATCTCCTATTACGACTACTACCAACCCGAGGCCTACGTACCGGTTTCGGATACCTACATCGCTAAGACGGCTTCGATCAATGAGGAGATCGATATGCTGCGCCACTCCGCCACTCGCTCGTTGTTTGAGCGCAAGGATGTGATCGTGGTCGCCTCGATCAGTTGCATTTATGGCCTCGGTATTCCCTCGGAATATCTCAAGGCCGCTGTGAAGTTCCAGGTGGGCGAAACCCTCGACCTGCGCGGTTCGCTGCGGGAGCTGGTGAACAACCAGTATTCTCGCAATGACATCGAGATTTCCCGCGGTCGCTTCCGGGTGCGGGGCGATGTGCTCGAGATCGGGCCCGCCTATGAAGACCGGTTGGTGAGGATTGAATTGTTTGGTGATGAGGTGGAGGCGATCCGCTATGTGGATCCCACCAGCGGTGAGATTCTGCAGAGCTTGGAAAGCATCAATATTTATCCGGCCAAGCACTTTGTGACCCCGAAGGAGCGGTTGGAGGGGGCGATCAAGGAGATCCGCGCCGAGCTTCGCGAGCGGCTTGATCTACTCAATCTTCAGGGGCGGCTGCTGGAGGCCCAGCGGCTGGAGCAGCGCACCACCTACGACCTGGAGATGCTGGAGCAGGTGGGCTACTGCAACGGTGTGGAGAACTACGCCCGCCACCTGGCCGGCCGCCCCGCCGGCACGCCGCCGGAATGCCTGATCGATTACTTCCCTGACGACTGGTTGCTGGTGGTGGACGAGAGCCATGTCACCTGCTCGCAGCTACAGGCTATGTACAACGGCGACCAGAGTCGCAAGCAGGTGCTGATCGAGCACGGCTTCCGCCTGCCCAGCGCCGCCGACAACCGGCCCCTCAAGGGCGATGAGTTCTGGGAGAAGGCGAGGCAAACGATCTTCGTGAGCGCCACCCCGGGCAACTGGGAGATGGCCCAGAGCGTGGGCAAGGTGGCCGAGCAGGTGATCCGACCGACCGGGGTGCTCGATCCGATCGTGGAGGTGCGCCCCACCGACGGTCAGGTGGAGGACCTGCTGGGCGAGATCCGCCAGCGGGCCGATAAGAAGGAGCGGGTGCTGATCACCACTCTCACCAAGAGGATGGCGGAGGACCTCACCGATTACCTGGCCGAAAACGGCGTGCGGGTGCGCTATCTGCACTCGGAGATCCACTCTATCGAGCGGATCGAGATCATCCAGGACCTCCGCAATGGCGCCTACGACGTGCTGGTGGGGGTGAACCTGCTGCGGGAGGGCCTCGACCTACCGGAGGTGTCGCTGGTGGCGATCCTCGATGCCGACAAGGAGGGTTTCCTGCGGGCCGAGCGCTCCCTTATCCAGACGATCGGCCGCGCCGCCCGCCACATCGAGGGCAAGGCCCTGCTTTACGCCGACAACCTCACCGATTCGATGGCCAAGGCTATATCGGAAACCGAGCGCCGCCGCGCCATTCAGCACGCCTACAACGAGAAGCACGGCATCACGCCCACCCCCGCCGGCAAGCGCGCCGGTAACGCGATCCTGGCCTTTCTGGAGGTGTCGCGCCGGCTCAACGACGAGCAACTCGAAGAGGCAATCGATCAGGCCGAACACAACGCGGTGCCCCTCGATGCCCTGCCGGAGCTGATTCAGCAGCTCGAGGAGAAGATGAAGGTGGCGGCGAAAAATCTGGAGTTCGAGGAGGCCGCCAACCTGCGCGACCGGATCAAGGGGCTGCGCCAGAAGCTGGTGGGGAAGGCGTAAGACCAGCGCCTTGGTCCTGAAGCACCGTTATCAAGCCTTGCTGCCGTTGGCCCTCAGGCCGGCGCGGGCGCCTCGCTGCCCTCGGCGCGGTTGCGCACCTCACCCCCCAGAGCGAAGGCCCCATGCACCGCCTGGAGCGCCCGGATTCCGTCGGCTTCAGCCACCACGCAGCTGGTGCGGATCTCGCTGGTGGCGATCAGTTCGATGTTGATGCCGGCCTCCGCCAGGCTGCGAAACATGCGGGCCGCCGTTCCCGCTGTGCAGGCCATGCCTGCTCCCACGGCACTCACCCTGGCGATGGCGGGTCCTTCCTCGAAGCCGGCGCCGCTCCAGCCGGCCAGCACCGGCCCCAGGGCCCTTTCGGCGCCGGGGCGGTCGTCACGCTTGAGGGTGAAGCTCATGTCACGGCTGAGTTCAGGAGCCACCCCATGGGTGCGCTCCGACTGAACGATCGCGTCGAGGCTGATGCCGGCGTCCGCCAGCGCCCGGCAGATCGCCGCTGCGGCGCCCGGCCGGTCCGGCACGCCCCGCACCACCACCTGCACCTGGTCGCGGTCAAGGGCCACGCCCCGCACGGCGGGACTGTCGGGGTTGCAGGGCCCGGCGCCATGCCTGATCTGATGGTCGGCCAGCTCGAAGGCCGTGGCGGCGGCCCGCAGGGCCTTGCCCCCCTGACTCCCCTCCACCAGGCAGCTCACCTTCACCTCGCTGGTGGCGATCAGTCGCAGGTTGATGCCCAGCCGGGCCAGGGTGTCGAACAGCCGGGCCGCCACCCCGGGTCGGCCCATGATTCCGGCGCCTGAGATGCTCAGCTTCGCCATACCCGCCTGGGCGCTGAGCTGGGCCCCATCCGCCCCGAATTCCTGTAGCAGCCGGCGGCAGATTGTGGTGGCCAGCTCCAGCTCTCTTTCGGCCAGGGTGAAAGCGATGTCGTTGCTGTTCCCCTGGTGGGTGGCCTGCACGATCAGATCCACATTCAGCCCCGCCTCCCCCAGGGCCTCGAACAGGCGGGCCGCCACTCCCGGCCGATCCGGTACGTGAGCCAGGGCCAACACAGCTTGCCCTTCGTCCAGTTCGACCCCGTCCACCGGGCGACCTAGCTCCAGCCCCTCGCTGCCGATCGGTCGGGGAGCGCCGCTGGTGAGCCGGGTGCCTGGCGCCTCGCTCCAGCTGGAGCGCACCACCAGGGGCACGCCGTAGTTGCGGGCGATCTCCACGGCCCGGGGGTGGAGCACGGCGGCGCCCAGGCTGGCCAGTTCCAGCATCTCGTCGCAGCTCACCGACTGCATCAGCTGGGCGTCGGCCACCTTGCGGGGATCGGTGGTGAGCACTCCGGGCACATCGGTGTAGATCTCGCAGGCGTCGGCGCCGAGGGCCGCTGCCAGGGCCACCGCCGAGGTGTCGGAGCCGCCTCGTCCGAGGGTGGTGATCTCCGGGGTGCCCGCGGCGCCGCTGCTGGTGCCTTGGAACCCCGCCACCACCACCACCTGGCCCTCCTCCAGGAGGCGCTGCAGCCGATCGGTTCGCACCTCCAGGATGCGGGCGCGGCCATGGGCCGATTCCGTCACGATTCCCACCTGGGGTCCGGTCATCGACACCGCCGGGATCCCCTGGGCATGGAGGGCCATCGCCAGCAGGGCGATCGACACCTGCTCCCCGGTGGCCAACAGCATGTCCATCTCCCGCCGGGGCGGATCGGCGCTGATCGCCCGGGCCAGCCCCGTGAGTTCATCGGTGGTGTGGCCCATCGCCGACACCACAATCACCAGGTCATGGCCGTGTTCCCGGCTGGCGGCGATCCGCCGGGCCACCGCCTGGATGCGTTCCACATCGGCCACGGAGGTCCCTCCGAATTTCTGTACGAGCAGGGCCATCGGCGGTGGATCGCGATCGAGCGATGAGTTGCCGCGATTATCGGAGGTGGTTGGTGCCGGGTCCGTTGTCCATGCTCCCGGCTTCGGCCCGGGCTTCAACGCTTCTTGGCGGCTGGGTCGGATCGGCGTCGCCGGGCGACGATCCAAGCCTGCTGGCTGCCGAACCATGCCGGCTGGGGTGCCGCCCGGCTTCGATCGGCCGAAATTCAAGCGGCGGTTCCTGGCATCAGGAAGCCATCCCGGAAGGCCTCGCCGGGCTCGGCACCGCGTTTGAGGGCCGCTTCCACCTCCAGCACTTGGGTCAGCAGGGTGAGCAGCTGATCGGGGCGGCGGCCCCGCAGCTGTTTGCGCATCACATAGATCCGCTTGGGGTTGGCGATGCCGGCCGCCTTGGCGACCACGGCCGTGTCCTGCTCGCCCTGCTGCTCCAGCAGGCTCACCCAGAGCCAGCCACGGATTTGGCTGGTGAGGGCGGCCACGATCCTCAGGGCGGGCTCGTTGGCAGCCAATAGGGCATCGGCGCGGGCGATGGCCTCGGCGCCCTGGCCGGCCAGCAGGGCTTCGCCCACGGCCAGGGCGCTGGTGCTCCGCCCTCCCACTAGCGCCTCCACGGCCGCCGCCGTGATCGGCGCCGGCGGGCCGGACTCCGGAGCGGTGGCATGCAGGGCCAACTTCTCCAACTCGCTGGCCAGCCGGGCGCTGTCGCTGCCGATCGCTTCGGCCAGGGCTTCGGCGGCGGCCGGCTCCAGCCGCAGGCCCAGTTCGGCGGCGGTGCGCTGCACCAGATCCACCTGACCCTCGCCATCCCAGATGGCCGGTAGGAGAAAGCTCTTCTCCTCGGCCACCTTGCGCAGGGCCTTGGTGCTGCGCAGCCGGGCATCGGGTTTGCCCGGACTCACCAGCACCAGGTGGCAGGTTTCGGGGATCAGGGTGAGGCTCGCCTCCAGCCGTTCCGCCAGTTCGGCGGGTCCGGGGCTGCAGAAAGGACTGCGCTGCAGCAGCACCAGCCGTGCCCCAGCGCCGAAGGGCGGCGTGCGGGCGTCCTCCAGGGCCTGGAGGGCCTGGCTTGAGTCGTTGCCGTCGAGCCGGCTGAGGTTGATCGAGGCCCAGGCCGGATCCACCAGCTGGCCCACCAGGCCATCCACGGCCCGGGAGCGGGCGGCCTCGTCTTCGCCCCAGTAGAGGTGGATTGGCATCAGAGGTGGATCGGCATCGAGCCAGACTGGCGCAGGGCGATCATGGAATGTCCACGGCCCGATCGCGCCATGCCTCCTACGCTCGTCATCGGTGGTGCTGGTTTCATCGGCATCGAGGTCTCGCGCTTGCTGCTTGAGGCCGGTGGCGATGTGGTGATTCTCGGCCGCGGCAAGGAGCCCTTGGCCCTGCCGGTCGGCTGTCGCTATGTGCAGGGCGACTATGCCAATCTCGGCCTGCTGCGCACCCTTCTAATGCCGGGGTGCGATGTGGTGAACCTGGCCTATTCCACGGTGCCCAAGACGAGTTTTGGCGATCCCACCTTCGATCTGCTTTCGAACCTGCCCCCCAATGTGGCCCTGCTTCAAGAGGTGCAGCGGGCCGAGGTGCGTCGCCTGGTGATTGTGTCGTCCGGTGGCACGGTCTATGGGGCCGCCTCTGTGCTGCCGATCCCGGAGGATCACCCCACCAATCCGATCAGTCCTTACGGCATCACAAAGCTCACCATTGATTCCTATGCCCGCATGTTCCACACCACCGCCGATCTACCGGTGCTGATCGCCCGGCCTGCCAATGCCTATGGCGAGGCCCAGCGAACCGGGGTGGGCCAGGGTTTCATGGCTGCGGCCATCGATGCGATTCAGCGGGGCCGCGAGGTGGAGATTTATGGTCCTGAAGGCACGATTCGCGACTACATTCATGTGCATGATGTGGCCACTGGAATTGTGGCGGTTCTTCAGCAGGGAAAGGAAGGAAACATTTATAACGTAGGCACCAGCATCGGGGCTTCCAATCTCGATCTGATCCGCCTGCTGCGGGGCCTGGCCGATGCCGATGGTTTTTCAGTGCAGGTGAGTCACCTACCGGAGCGGCGTTTTGATGTGGCCGCCAACGTGCTCGATTCCCGCAAGCTGTCTGAGGCGACCGGATGGGCGCCGCGGATCTCCCTCGCCGAGGGGCTGGCGGCCATGTGGCGCCATGGTCTGGAGCGCGAGCTCCAGCGGGAGCCCAGGCTATGAGCCTGGCCACCACCGACTTTGATCACCCGATCTTTGTTGAGAGCATCCGCCGCATCCGGTTGCTGCTCGGGGAGAGCGCTCTGGTGGGGGTAGAGCGGGAGCTGCTGGAGCGCCTGGTGCACAGCAGTGGCGATCCCGCCATTGCCCCCTTGCTGCGCTTCAGCCCCGGGGCCTGTGCGATGGGGCTCCAGGCCCTGGCCTCCGGCGCGGTGATCCTCACGGACACCGCTATGGCCGCCAGTGCTGTGGCGCCGATGGCGCGGCGCACCTTCGCCAACCCTGTGCACAGCGTGCTCGCCTGGGCCCCCGCCGCGCCACCGGTGGGGGGAACCCGGGCCGCCGCAGGGATGGAGAGGGCGCTGGCGGCCCATCCTGGAGCGGTGGTGCTGATCGGCAGTGCCCCCACCGCCCTGGAGCTGTTGCTGGAGCGGGTGGCGGCGGGGGCCCTGGCTGCGCCCGCCCTGGTGATCGGCATGCCCGTGGGGTTCGTGGGTGTGGCCGAAAGCAAGCGGCATCTGGCTGCGAGTGATCTCCCCCAGATCCGGCTGGAGGGCAGCCGGGGCGGGGCCGGCCTGGTGGCCGCGGCGGCCAATGCCCTGTTGCGTCACGCCTGGCTGGACCGGCAGGGCGATCGGCCGAGCGCGTAGTTCATTCACGCCCTGCCCAGGTTCTCGGCCTGCAAGCCCACCGCCACATGGCTGTTGGTCTCGATCCGGCCCAGCACCTGGCGGGCCCGCAACACCACCGAAGGGGGCACGCCGGCCAGCCGGGCCGCCTCAATGCCGTAGCTGCGGCTGGCCCCGCCCCACACCACCCGATGCAGGAACACCAGTTCCTCGCCGGTTTCCTCCACCAGCACCTGGGCATTGGCCACGTTGGGCAGGAGCTCGGCCAGCTCGTTGAGCTCGTGGTAGTGGGTGGCGAAGATCGTGCGGGCGCGGAGGTCGCCGGCCAGGTGTTCCGCCACCGCCCAGGCGATCGAGAGGCCATCAAAGGTGGCGGTGCCGCGGCCGATCTCATCGAGCAGCACCAGGGAGCGATCGCTGGCGTGGTGAAGGATGTTGGCGGTTTCGGTCATCTCCACCATGAAGGTGGATTGGCCGCTGGCCAGGTCGTCGACGGCGCCAACGCGGGTGAAGATCCGATCGGCGATGCCGAGGCGGGCGGAGCGGGCCGGGATCCAGGAGCCGATCTGGGCCAGCAGCTGCAGCAGCCCCGTCTGGCGCAGGTAGCAGCTCTTGCCGCTGGCGTTCGGCCCGGTGAGCACCAGCAGGTCGGGGGCCGGTGGGGTGGAGCTGGAGGCGAGATCGGTGCCGGGCGCTAAGTCAGCGCCGCCTAGGGCCAGGTCGTTGGCGGTGAAGGTCTCCTCCACCAGCAACTGCTCCACCACCGGATGGCGGCCGGCCTCGATCCGCAGCTCCCGGCCCTCCACCAGCTCCGGCCGGCACCAGCCGCCGGTGGCGGCCACCTCCGCCAGGGAGGCGAGGGCATCGAGGTTGGCCACCAGGCGGGCGGCGGCCCGGATCGGGGCGGCCCGCTCCCCCACCCGGGCGCGCAGGGCCGTGAACAGTTCGACTTCCCGCTGGGCGGCGCGGGCCCGCAGCTGCAGGATGCGCCCTTCGCGGCCCTTGAGGGCAGGCGTCACGAAGCGCTCCTCGTTGGCCAGGGTCTGGCGGCGGATCCAGTGGTCGGGCACGGTGGCGGCCCGGGCCCGGCTCACTGCCAAGAAGTAGCCAAAGCTGCGGTGGTACTGGAGCCGCAGGTTGGCGTTGCCGCTAGCGCGGCGCTCGCTCGCCTCCTGCTCGGCCAGCCAGGCGTCCTGGTCGTCGAGCTGGTTGCGCAGGCCATCGAGGAGGGGGTCCACACCGTCGTGGATCAGGCCTCCTTCGCTGAGGGTCATGGGCGGGGTGTCGAGCAGGTGGTGGCGCAGTTCGGCCGCCAGGGTGGCCAGCTCGGGCCAGGGTTGGCCCAGGGCTTGCAGGGGCGCGCTGACGCTCTCCTTGAGCAGCCCCGCCAGCCGCGGCAGCCGCTCCAGGCCATCGGCCAGGGCCACCAGGTCGCGGGCGGAGGCGCTGCCGGCGCCGGCGCGGCCCGCCAGGCGCTCCAGATCCCCCATCGGCCGCAGCAGCCTCCGCAGGGCCAGCCGCAGGGGGCGATGCTCCACCAGCTCCCCCACGGCCTCCTGGCGCACGAGGATCGCGGCCCTCTCCACCAAGGGGGCCTCGATCCAACGCCGCAGGCAGCGGCCCCCCATGGCGGTGGCGGTGCGATCGAGGGCCCAGAGCAGCGAGCCGTGATGGCCGCCGCCCAGCTGGGTGCGGGTGAGCTCCAGGTTGCGGCGGGTCTGGGCATCGAGCACTAGCTGGTCGCCGGCGTGCCACACCGTTGGCATCTCCAGGGGGATGGGGCCCTGTCTGCTGTCGCCGTCGGCGGTGCTCTTGGGTTGAGGAGGAATGGCCGGCCCCAGCGGAGGGATCTCAAGGCCTAGTTCCGCTGAACCCGCCCCAGCCGCCGAAGGCCCGGGTTGAGTGGTGTCGAGGTAGGCCAGCAGACCACCCGCCGCCCGCAGCGCCAGGGGGAGCTCGCCTAGGCCCAGGCCATCGAGGCTGCCCAGGCGGAAGTGACCCAGCAGCCGGGCCCGGGCCTGGGGGGCCTCGAAGGGGGTGCGGGGCAGGGCCGTGAGTCTTTGGGGGTCGGGGCACCAGGCGGGGCTTGACGCACCAGACCCCACGACGTCCGTTTCGAGCCCGGGCCACACCACCTCGGCCGCCTCCAGTTGCAATAGCTCTTGGTGCAGGGCCCCACTCCCCTCCCGCTCGGTGACCCGGAACTCGCCGGTGCTCACATCGGCCACCGCCAGCCCCCAACGGCCGGCGCCGCCCAGCACCACGGCGCAGAGCCAGTTGTTGCGTCGGGCGGTGAGCATGCCCTCCTCGAGCACCGTGCCGGGGGTGAGCACCCGGGTGATGTCGCGGCGCAGCAGGGCCCCCTTGGCGGGCGTGGTTTCCAGCTGGTCGCAGAGGGCCACGCTGAGGCCGCGGCGCACCAGTTCAGCGCAGTAGCGCTCGGCGGCGTGGTGGGGGATGCCCGCCATCGGCACCCGCCCGATCGCCTTGCCGGCCTCCTTGCCGGTGAGGGTGAGCTCCAGCAGGCGCGAGAGCAGCAGGGCGTCTTCAAAGAAGAACTCGTAGAAGTCGCCGAGGCGGTAGAGCAGCACCCGCTCGGGATGAGCCGCCTTGAGCTCCACGTAGTGGCGCAGCACCGGCGGCAGGGCAGCGGGGTCCACCAGGCTGTGGTGGTGCCAGCGGGGCAGGTCGGCGTCGGGCTGGGGGTGGAGTTCGTCGGAGGGGTGCTCGCATTCACCGGAGCTGGCGGCAGAGGTGGGGCTTCCCTCGGGCTGGGATTCGGCAACCGCTGCCCCGACCGCTGGCTTGCGCGTTGCGGCGGCGAGAGCTGCAGCCTCGGCCGTTGCCTTTGTTGTTGCTGCGGCCGCCGCTCCACCGCCTCCTGCCTCTCCCTCCAGGCCCCGCGCCCTGGCGGCCGTGTCCCGCCGCTGCCGGGGCCGGGATGCCGCATCGGCCTCCAGGAGGTCGTCGGCGTCGAGGGCTTCGGCCGGGTCACCACTGGCTTCGGCCGCCTGCAGGGAACCGGTCGCCGCAAAGTTGGATCGATGCCCAGGGACCCCAGAAGCGGCTTCCCCCGCCGCAGGCGCCGCTTCGGCAAACAGACTCCCCTGCAGCCCAGACTCCACCAGCTCGGCAACTAGGGACAGCTGCTGTTCGGCTGGCGCCGCCATGGCACTGGTGGTGGGGGAGGACCATCCTAGGAGACCCCACCTGTGGGGTCCAATACCGGGAGCCTGCCCCGCCACCGGCCCCCCCCCACAACTTGTGACGGATGCCCCCATGCCCCTCCAGTGCTGCCGGGGTCCCGTGTGAGAATCCACGAATTGCCTGGTCCGGCCGGCCCGCCCACCCCTTCCAGCACCTTCTCATGCAGATCATCAACACCCTCACCGTCCTGGCCCTGGTGGTGCTCTCGTTCGCGTTGATCGTGGCGATTCCCGTGCTCTACGCCAGCAGCGACGACAGCGGCCGCTCCAATCGCCTGATCCTGATCGGCGGTGGAGCCTGGGTGGCCCTCGTTCTGCTCAACTGGGGTGTGAGTTTCTTCGTGGTCTGAAGGTCTTGGCGGTTTTCGAAGGGCGCTTCACCGATACGGCCAATCTGCGGATAGCCGTGGTGGTGGCCCGTTTCAACGATTTGGTCACCGGCAAGCTGCTGAGCGGCTGCCTCGATTGCCTGTTGCGCCACGGCATCGATACGTCCCCCACCAGCAGCCAGCTGGATGTGGCCTGGGTGCCCGGCAGTTTTGAGATCCCCCTGGTGGCTCAGCGCCTGGCCGCCAGTGGCCGTTACCAGGTGGTGATCACCCTGGGGGCCGTGATCCGCGGCGACACCCCCCATTTCGATGTGGTGGTAGCCGAGGTGGGCAAGGGCGTCTCCGCGGTGGCCCGCGATACCGGCATTCCGGTGATCTTCGGCGTGCTCACCACCGACACCCTGCAGCAGGCCCTGGAGCGGGCCGGTATCAAGAGCAACCTGGGCTGGAGCTATGGGATGCAGGCGCTGGAGATGGGCAGCCTGATGAAGTCGTTGGAGTAAGGCACAAATCCCTTAATTCCATCGGGATAAGACTAAAAATCAAGAGTCCCTGGTTTGTGGCGGATATTCTTTGATGATTTCAAGCGGATGAAGAGATTCGAACTCTCGACCCTCTCCTTGGCAAGGAGATGCTCTACCACTGAGCTACATCCGCAACCATGCTGACCTTGCTTACGTCGGTTCCATCTGGAACAGAATCGATCCCGAACAATGCCTAAGGGTCGGCATTCTGGGTCGTGCGGTCAGACCGGCCTCTTCGCCGGACCTTCCCATCATGCACCATCGGGGGTGCCCTTCGGCAACCCCTTTGCGGATTCCATTGCCCTGACTGCAGCAAGACCCTGAGCCGGCGCACCCTTCCGCGATGGAATCGCCTGCGGTTAGCCTCCTGAAAACGAAAGGCGCCATGATCGGCACACCGCTTCCGCAAGCTTTCCAGCACGTTCTGGTGACCGGCGGCGCCGGCTTCATCGGTGGAGCGATGGTGCGGCGTCTGCTGAGCGAGAGCCAAGCCACTGTGTTCAATCTCGACAAGATGGGGTACGCCAGCGACCTCACGGGCATCGAGCGGCTGGGGGCTGGGGCGGCGGAGCGGCACCACCTGCTGCAAGTGGATCTGGCGGATGGGGAGGCCACGGCGGCGGCGATCCAGAAGGCCGATCCAGATCTGGTGCTGCATCTAGCGGCAGAGAGCCATGTGGACCGCTCGATCGATGGGCCCGGCGCCTTCATCGAGAGCAATGTGACCGGCACCTTCCACCTGCTACAGGCTGTGCGAAGTCACTGGGAGAGCTTGCCGGCCGAACGGCAGGCCGGCTTCCGGCTTCATCACATCAGCACTGATGAGGTGTTCGGCTCCCTTGGGGCCACGGGCCGCTTCTCGGAGAGCACCCCCTACGACCCCCGCAGCCCCTATTCGGCCAGCAAGGCAGCTAGCGATCACCTGGTGAACGCCTGGCACCACACCTACGGCCTGCCAGTGGTGCTCACCAATTGCTCCAATAACTACGGCCCTTGGCAGTTCCCTGAGAAGCTGATCCCGGTGGTGATCCTCAAGGCGGCCGCCGGCGAGCCGATTCCGCTATACGGCGATGGCGCCAACGTGCGCGACTGGCTGTATGTGGAGGATCACGTGGATGCGTTGCTGCTGGCGGCCACCCAGGGGCAGCTCGGCCGCAGCTACTGCGTGGGCGGCCATGGCGAGCGCACCAACAAACAGGTGGTGGAGGCGATCTGTGCTCTGCTCGATGAACCCCGCCCCGGTGGTGCTCCCCACAGCGCCTTGATCACCCCGGTCAAGGACCGCCCTGGCCATGACCGTCGCTATGCCATCGACCCGGCCCGGATCAGCGAGGAGCTCGGTTGGCAGCCACGCCATAACTTTGAGGAAGGTCTGCGGGCCACGGTGGATTGGTATTTGGCCAACATCGACTGGTGCGAGGCGGTGCGTCAGCGGGCCGGCTATGGAGGTGAACGGATGGGTAGCACCACGGCTGAGACGGCTGCCTCCTCACCCTCTTGAGCCGCGAAAGGCTGATGCAACGGCAGGTCTTGCTTGTGATTGTGGCGTATCACCCGAGCGAGGAGGAGGTCACCCGGCTCTCCAATTGTCTGGCCCAACTCTCTCCACGAGTTGGCTACGCAGTTGTTTCTAATGATCATCGATCCGGCGAACCGGTTGAGGCGTTGAGATTTGGTGCCGACTTTTTTTTGGTGAATCGGAATAATCCGGGCTATGGAAGAGCGATTAACCAGGTTGCTGCTTCTTTGCCTCGTGAAGGGCCGCTTCCGGAGCTGATTGGGGCCCTCAATACCGATCTTGCCTGGCAACAAGGTACCTTTGAAAAGCTTCTGGATTGGTTATTGCAGCACCCTGATGTCTCGGTGGCCGTTCCTCAGTTGGTCGATCCTCAGGGTGTAGTGCAATTGCTCTGCAAGCAAAATCCCACTGTACTGGGGTTGTTCAGTCGGCGTTTCATCCCGGAACAATTGAAGCCAGACTGGCTGAAACGTTATGACCAATGGTATGTGATGGCCAATCGTGATTACAACTCAATTTCTGAGGTTCCCTACCTCAGTGGTTGCTGTATGTTGATGCGCACAAAGGATTTCCTGGCCGCCGGGGGATTTGACGATCGTTTCTTTCTCTATCTGGAAGATGCTGACATCACCCGTTCGCTTGGGGCCTATGGCCGAGCCTTGCATTTGCCCGTAGCGTCCATCATCCATCATTGGGGACGAGGCAACCACCGAAATTGGAAGCTGACGCTGGTGAATTTTCACAGTGTTTGGCTTTACTTTTCTAAGTGGGGATGGAAGGTGTGGTGACGTTGGCCGTTTCTTTAATCAGGTTGATGTAGACGCGTTCATAGTCTTCTGCCATACGGTTTGGATCAAACTTTAGAGCAGCTGTCTTCACCTTGTTTGCAAGGGCTTCATAGTGGGCTGAATCATTGGCGATCTCACGAATCAGCTTAGCTAGGCTCTCAATCGGAATCTGCCAGTTGTTTAGATCAAAAACCAAGCCTGCTAGTCCAGCATTGGTTGCCAGCATCTGATTGATTTCACCGATATTGCTGGCCAGCACCGGTTTGCCAGTCATCAGGCAATCAATCAACACCAAGGGGAAACTCTCTCCCTGAAAACGACTGGGAATGAAACCTATATCAGCACAGGAAAAATAGGCTCGCACCTGCGGTTGAAATCCAAGGAAATGAATCATTTCGTTGCCCGCATACTTAGGTGCCAGTCGCTCTGGTTCTTCGCCGTCGCCAATCAGTAGCAGATGGATCTTTCGTGGGCTGACAGTATTGGCAAGCAGAGTGGCCTCAATGGCTTCCTGCCATCCCTTGTCCGCGATGCCTCTTGCCACCATGCACAAGACAAAATCCTCACTACCAATGCCAAGATCATGGCGATCAACAGGCGAGTAGGATCCAGCTGTAACGGCATTGTTGATGCGAATAAAACATCTGCTGGCGATAAACTCCTCGGAAAAAACAGAGAGGTTTTTTTCTGCTGTAAAGATAAACTGATCAACATTATTCAAATTTGTATGTAGGCTTGCATAGAGCTCTGGTGTCATCATCTCGTACATTCCATGCATTGTGACCACATGCTTGGTGTCTGCGTTATGGACCAACAAGGCGGCTATGGTCATGTCCACCCAGGCATGATGCGAATGGATAATCTCCAGATTCATATCCTGAACAACGGCATCTAGTAGCGGAAGATTGTCAAGGTCCAACAATGGAATCTCAGCATGCAGCATCTTCCTAACCGCCGGCTCCGAAGGAAATTGTTTGAAGTTAATCACGATCACGCTGTGGCCGCGTTGATGCAAGAGGTTGGCAAGCATCAACGGCAACGTTTCACCACCACCGCCAATTAATGCATAGGTTACAATGGCAATGTTTAGTCCTTGCCTATTCTGGGGCTGCACTTCGGGATGGGCGTTGTAATACTGTTCGAATTCAGATTTGTTGTTGAGTCCATGATGAATGCACCAATGGCGGTAGAGGTGATCGCGCTGCCGCTCAAAATGAGCCTGATCAAGAGCATAATAGCGCTCTAGATATTGCCTCACGATCGCATGTTCACGGTAGTAGATGGCCTCACGTTGAGCCATCACAGATGTATTGCGAGCATGCTGGCGATAAAAATTTGTTGGCGTAGGACTGTAGCCAACCAGGCCTCCTCTAGCTAGGGCAAGATAGAAAATCCAATCACCACAGAGTCTTAGTGATTTCCAAGTTTGGTCGTTTAGCAGATCAAGTTCACGAGGGTGCCTAAACACAGCTCCGCTAACGTTTGGAATGATGTTTTTTACAACCCATGCATTTTGGGTGAGCGCATTGGCTGAAGCTAAAAAGGGTTGGCTCCAAATATTTACCTTAAGATCGGCCAGGAATGATTCACTATTCCATACTTCTTGATTGGTTGATCCTTCAATAAAAACAGTGCGACAAAATGCAATCCGAACGGCTTGATTTGAAAATGGAACAACGAGCTCTTTGAGAAAGTTGTCTGAGCAATAATCGTCTGATTCAGCAATCCAAATCAGATCGCCCTTGGCGATTTCAAAACCCTTTGCCCACTGATGAAAAACACCACCTGAATTCACGTCATTGAAGTGACAGCGTGTTATCGATGGATGGCGATTGCGGAAATCGTTCAGAATACTCCTGCTCTCGTCCGATGAGCAGTCATCCAGTAAGATGACCTCTATGTTGGAGTAGGTTTGATTGTAAATTGATTCAAGGCGCTTGCGAAGGTAGGGAGCGTGATTGTAATTGGGAACAATGATCGATACCTTCAATGTTTCCTTGCTGTCCTCGCTGACCTCCGGATAGGGATAAAGTTTTGTCCACTGAGTATGATTGCGGGGTTTGACACCACTGAGATATAGCCATAGCATGCTCCTATTAATTATACCCTGTGCGCCTTCACGCCTAGCGATACCGTAGATTCTTTTGATCAGAACTTTCGGCGAATGTCCGGAGTAAGCATATAATTTCTTCACTGAGCTGATGGCAGCTTTCAGAAACGATTTCAATGTGCCCCCAGGCGTCGCTCAATCAAAATGACTTTAGCAGTGGGCCTGATGAACTCGCGGATTTACGCCAGATGTTGGATCG
This sequence comes from Cyanobium sp., assembly GCA_044345855.1. Lineage (GTDB taxonomy): Bacteria > Cyanobacteriota > Cyanobacteriia > PCC-6307 > Cyanobiaceae > Cyanobium. The sequence goes on from JBIJAG010000002.1 coordinate 50,847, forward strand.
TGTCAATCGTTTAGACTTGACAAGGTTTACAGTAAGCATGTTCCTGGTCAAGGGACATTGCATCGACTGGGCTAGGAGCTTTTAACATGGCCAATCATCCCTCTTCTGAATTCCCAACTTCAAACATGCCAAGAGGATTGAGTGGGTCCTTTTCCCTTTTCAAACGATTGAAGCAAAACAGTCGTGCTGCCATTGCATCGATAAGAAGGAGTGTTTTCAAGAATTACTTTGCTTCGGAAGTTTCGGCTATTCGAGACTCAGGATTGTTTGACTTTGATTATTATCATCAACACTATTCAGGATTCAGCAGTCGCAGTGGTGATGCCATTTGGCATTATTGTATCCATGGTTGGCGGGAAGGGAAAAATCCATCTACCGATTTTGATACTCACTTTTATCTTGCGAGTAATCCCGATATTCTTGACTCCGGACAAAATCCGTTCCTGCATTATATTAGTACTGGCAAGGCGGAGGGGCGATATCCTAATGCTTATGCCCACCACAACAGAATTTGTTCCGAGGTTAATGTTATTCGCGATGCGCTCTGTTTTGACGAAGCATTCTATGCGTTATTGTATCCCGATGTGGAACCAGGCCCCCATGGCTTTATCTATCATTTCTGTGAATATGGTTGGCGGGAAGGAAAAAATCCATCTCCCGAATTCGATACTCAATTCTATTTATCGACTAATCCTGATATCCTAAGTGCCGACCAAAATCCTTTTGTTCATTATATCACTACTGGCAGGGCCGAGCGGCGTCACCCTAATGCGCAAGTCCAACATAAACATATTTGTTCAGAGGCCGATATCATTCGGGAGTCGGGCTGTTTTGATGAGGAGTTTTATGCATCAATGTATCCTGAAGTTGAACCAGGTCCCCATGGCTTAATTTATCATTATTGCAAGCAAGGATGGCTCGAGGGAAAAAATCCGTCGGATGAATTCGATAGCGACTTTTATCTTGATACCTATCCGGACATCCGTGAAAGTGGAATCAACCCATTTGTTCACTTTGTTCAGGCCGGTGCCGTTGAGTTGAGACAGGCACGCCCTGATTTTAAGGTCCGCTATGAGGATGATATTTGGTTTGGACTTGTGGAGTCCGATCTCCAGTTTCTGGCTTTTTATTCTGCGCCTGATTGGGCTGCATTTCGATTGGGCCGTGCCACTTCAGTCAGTTATGCAGAACCCCCCCTGCCCATTGCAGAGCTGGGTTTTTATGAGATTCATGATGCAGATATCCTGCGACGACAAACCAAGCTTGCGAGAGTTCATGGCGTTACTGGGTTTTGTTTTGACTTTGAACTGGCTAATTCAGGAGAGGGTGCTGCATCACCGCTAAATCTGTTCCTCTACAATCCGGAGATTGACTTTCGTTTCTGTGTGCATGTTGATTGCTCTCGGCTTCCTTTGAGTGACTGCTCTTTTGACGCTCTTCACGTTGTTCTCGCGGATCCTCGTTATGTGACAATCCAGAACCACCCTGTCGTTCTGATTGGCGTTTCCCCGCAGCTGATCCGTGTGGAGGGGCGTTCTTGGGTTCAGAAACTGAAGCGCCAGTTCCAGAACGCTGGAATCGTTAAACCTTATCTTGTTGCACGTTCACTCTCCGCCGGTGAGCTGCCTGATTCGAGCCACGCTCTTTTTGATGCAGTGTTAGATCAACCCTCAGAGCCCGTTCCCGGTGAGACTGGTCAATTCAGACCCATAGACAAAAACGGAGTCGGACTTGTTCCTTACTCCATTGTTGCTGCTCAGGGAATCTCCCGTGCTGGCAAAGCACGCCCTTCCACGTTTCATTGCATCACATTGGCTCGCCATAGTGGCGATCACGCGTTGGGACAGCCATTAGTTTATAGTCGCTTCACCTTGAGTGCTTTTCGACAGTGGCTTGATGCTGCGATCGAGAATGTGCGCAGAGTGCAGCCTCCGGATCGACGCCTTATATTTATCAATAGCTGGAACAATTGGAATGAAGGCCATGTACTAGAGCCAGATCGCCTGTTTGGCTATGGACGACTTAATGAGATTTCCCGTGCAATCATGCAGATTGGTCTTGGCTTGGTGATGCCTAAGGTCTCTGTGATTGTCCCGAATTACAATCATTCCCATTTTTTGCGTCAACGTCTTGACTCTGTTTATTCACAGACACATTTAAATATCGAGGTCTTGCTGCTGGATGACTGCTCCTCCGATTCCAGTCGTGAAGTCCTTGATGAGTTTGCCCTTAAGCATTCCAATATCACCACCACTATCTATAACGAGACTAATTCAGGAGGCGTTTTTCGTCAGTGGTCGAAGGGAATTAAAGCTGCATCTGGCGACTTGGTGTGGATTGCTGAAAGTGATGATTACTGTGATGACAATTTCCTGGCAGTCCTCGTTAAAGCATTTGCCGATGAGTCAGTGCTTTTGGCCTATGCCAAGACAGTTTTTGTGGATCGAGATCAGAATCCTTTGCCTGATGGATTTCGATATCAACTTCTCGACTTGCCCTGCAATGACCGTTGGCTTGATTCCTATGTGGCAACAGCCCATCAAGAAGTAAATCTGGCCCTGGGAATCAAAAATACAATTCCCAATGCGAGTGGTGTTGTATTTCGCCGGCCTGCAGGTATGGCGCTTCTTGAAGATCCGGACTGGCTGAGCATGCGAGTAGCGGGAGATTGGGTATTTTATCTCAATCTTATTTGTGGCGGGAAAATCGCCTTCTGCGAGTCAACCAATAATTACTTCCGACGTTATCAAGGCAGCACGGCCGAGATCGCTTATTCACAAGAATACTTTTATCGCGAGGTTGGCAAAGCCAGTTCAACTATAGCCCGTCTTTATGATGTTCCGATTTCGATTCATGAGAAGTCTCGAGAGGGGTTCCTTCGGCTTTTCCATCACCATGTTCAGCAGAGCGAGGAAAGGTTTGAAGAGTGGTACGGCTATGATTCCATTTTGAAGGAACGCAATCAGCGGATCCCTGCAGTCATGGTTTCTTCCATGGGCTTTTATCCCGGTGGAGCAGAAATCTTGCCGATTCGATTTGCCAATGAACTCAAAAGACTTGGGCTATCAGTGCTTTTCCTCAGTGCTGGTTTGCATGTCCGGGAGAACGGTGTTAGACGACTATTGAGAAATGATGTGCCTGTTATTGAAACGGCTGATCCGCATGCCACCAAGGCTTTGATTGAAGACTTTGGTATTGAGGTGCTGAATTCGCATCAGTGGTACGTTCAGCGCTATCCATTCTTGCTAACTGATGTTTTCAGCAAACTTCTCTGCCATGCCGCATCACTACATGGCATGATTGAGTATGGCAATGACTTTGGTGTTTCCAGGGAAGAGTTGTTAGCAGCTGATCGGGGTGTGACCAGTTGGGTCTATACAGCCGACAAGAACCTCGGACCTTTTGTGCAACTTGATGTGCTGGAGCATTCGCGAGCACGCTTTATCAAGCTTCCCAATGGCATGGAACCTCCTGAGATCATACCGATTCATCGCCACGAGATTGGCATCCCTGAGGATGCGTTTGTGCTTTGCTGCGTCAGCCGAGCCATACCCGAAAAGGGATGGGCTGAGACGGTTTCTGTTATCGAGAATGCTCGAGCCATCACTGGTCGAGATATAAGGCTTATTCTAGTCGGCAATGGAGCTGTTTACGACGAATACTGCCGTTCAGGTATTCCAGACTTTGTTTATCTTGCGGGTTTTAGTGAAAATTCTGTTGGCCATTACGCGGCTGCTGATATGGGAATTATGTTGACACGTTTTAAGTCGGAAAGTTTTCCACTTACAATCGTTGACTGTCTGTTCGCGGGCAAGCCTTATATCGCTACTGATGTTGGCGAAATAAGAAACATTTTAACTTCATCAGGAGAGGTGGCTGGTGAGGTTCTGCCCTTGGATGATTGGAATGTCCCGATTGAGGCGGTCACCAAGGCTTTGGTGGCTTATGTCGACAAAGCTGAACGCTATCAGGAGGCAGCTCGCTTGGCTCAGATAATTGCCAACCAATACCGAATTGATGTTGTCATCGAGAAGTATATAAAACTCTTCAGGGAGGATGTCATTGCTTCATTGGCTAAGCGCACAAAAAATCAGCCAACCATTATGTCTTGACGCTAATTTGCATTTAAGTCTAAGTTAACCCATCTTTCAGTTTTCTGAGCGGTGCCGTTAGCCTCCAGATTCGACTATTTTTCAGACTGTACACCTCCTGCTCAAGGGCACATATTGATTCTTTCATCACAGATGTTTGTTGTTGCGATTTTTGGATTTCCACCTGGATCTCCACCTGGATCGCCGCAAATTTTTGCTGACAGGTCTCCAGTGCCTCTTCTGCTCGCTTGAGTTGGGCTTTCATCTCGTTGTGGCGGTTCACAGCCTGACTCAGCTGCCCCTGAGCCCTTGCTAGGCGGTCTAGCGGCGATTGCCAGCCGTCATCGCACGTGTTCACACAACCGGCTGAGCGAATCCCCCAGAAATATGTGTCTCCTGCTTCCGAGTTAACTTGGAAGCCATGGCGTTTGAAGTAGTGTCCTAATCTGATTTTTTGTGTAATGTCGTCGGGCCCAAGATTTTTATAATACGATGTTGTCATTGGAGAAGATTCCACGTCTGAATCCACTGTGCCATGGCTGGCCCGACCATGGCCGGCAATGCTGAGAATCAGGAGACCATCCTCTTGTGTAATCCGAATCATATTCAAAAGAATTTGCTCCCAGGTAGCTGCATGTTCAAAGCATTCCGTTGAGATACAAACCCTGGCCCATTGATCCGGTAGTTCAACAAGCTCACCAGGTATGGTCCAGTCAACACCTTTTGCAATGCCAAGATCCAGACCCAGATAGTTTGTTTCAGGCTGAAAATAATCTCTTACAGTTCCATTGATGTCTTGGCTTCCAATTTCAAGGACGTTCACGTTGTCAATAAAATGATCCGGGAAAAGAATGGCCAGTTGTTCAAAAAACTTTTGCTGTTCAGGATGGGCCATCGCTTGTTACCAGGATTTCTGAATTCATGTCGCTCGGACAAATTAGCGCACTGCTGGCCTTGAGGCTCACGACCTCAAAAGCACAGACATCGTGAAAATAGTGCATTTGAACGTGGTCTTGCTGGGTTCCCCTAGCAACCGCTGCATGAACACTATATTTACCGGGTGCCAGTCTGGGAAGCGTAAACGTGAATCGTGCCCGGATAAACTCTCCTTTCTCATAGTTGGAGCGCTCACCATAGCCTGTCTGAAAGGTATTTTCTCCGATCACAGCGAGGCCGTTGTTGTTGCGAATGGCGAATCCAACGATAGGAAATGAAACATCTTCAAGGCACTCAATGGTAATTTCGATGACTATTCTTTCGCCTTCGGCTATGAGTGCTGACTTGTTGGCATCAAGATTACAAACAGAAATTCGGATGATTCTGCATTCATTGTTGCCGAACTCGCCTGTATCCTGGCTTGCGGTAATCTTCGTGTGGATTGAGTGGCCTGTTAGGATCATTTGATCAAGAACTCGTTCTAGCGCTGTCGCGTAAACGGATCCATCTGATTCAGTTGCTCCATGGATCACACTCGGTTGCCTTGAGCTTTTCTGTGTGTCTTGGACTTCATTTACCCGCCCTGTTGCAGTTCTTTTGGTGCTGATATTGCCGCTCGCTCCAATGCTACCCCCATAGTAATCGTTTGTGTAGGCATCAATGGCTTGTTTTGATGTTGTCTTCCCTGCTATCATTATCCCTTCCGATAAAACCAGACCGTGCGTGCATACGCTCAGTACAGACTGGGTGTCATGCGTTACCAGGATGAGCGTGTTGCTCTCTTTGAACTTATTGATAAAACGCATGCACTTTTGAACAAAAAATACATCGCCTACGCTCAGTGCTTCGTCCACGATTAGGATGTCAGCATCAACATTGGCCACCACAGCAAAAGCGAGCCTCACGGCCATGCCGCTGGAGTATGTCTTGACTGGTTGCTGCGTGAATTCACCTATATCAGCGAAGCCAAGGATTCCATCCAGCCTGGCATCAATCTCATGTTTTTTTAGGCCTAATAGCGAAGCGTAGAGGTATATATTTTCGATTCCGGTGAAGTCCGGATTGAAACCGCTCCCCAATTCCAATAGCGCGGCTAGCCTTCCCGTTGTGCTGCTTTCTCCTTCACTAGGTGTGAGTGTTCCACAAAGCAACTGAAGCAATGTACTTTTGCCGCTACCATTGCGTCCAATAATTCCTAGGGTTTCACCCCGTTTCAGTTCAAAGTCAACATGACGCAATGCCCAGAACTCTCGGAAGTATTGACGACGATGTTTTACGATTGCCTGCTTGAGTCTGTCTTTTGGATTGTTAAAGATTCGATAGCATTTTCCCAGATTATGCGCCCGAACAATGACACTAGCGCTTCCGCTGAGGTGGCTTTCTGCTGAGTATGAAGTGCTGTTGTCCATTTAGATAACGTCCGCGAAAGCCCGTTTGCTTTTCTCGAAGAAGCGCAAACCAAGTTCGGCTGCAAGGGCTGACAATGCAAAACCAACTGTAAGGTATAGAAATGAAGGCTTCTCGCCAATGATCAAGACTTTTCTAGTCTGTTCGATCACCTGCGAGATAGGGCTGATCGCAATGAGTGGCTGTAATTTCAGAGGCAGTGCAGATGCTGGATAGAAGATTGGGCTCATGAACATCATGATGCTGGTCAAAACAGCGATGAATTGGCCGATATCCCGCAAAAATACTCCTAGGCTGGCCAGGATCCAGGTTGCAGCAAGGCAGCCTAGGATCAGAGGCAACCAGATGAAGGGAAGCCAGAGGCTGCTCAAAGGCAGTCCATGTCGGGCGATCAACTGGAACACGGCCAGCACAACCAAGCTGGTGAGGGCATGGAACAAAGCGCTACTCACAGCTACGCAAGGCAAGACCTCAAGGGGGAAGATAACTTTTTTCACGTAATTCGGATTGGCCACAATCAACCCAGGCGCCTTGGTAAGGCATTCGGCGATCATGTTGAATACGATCAGCCCAGCAAAGAGGTTGATGGCGAAACCAAGGGGACCTTCATTGTCAAGATTCCCCCAGCGAGCCTTGAAAATCTGTGAAAAGACAAATGTATAAACAGCAAGCATCGCCAGCGGATTGAGAAAGCTCCAAGCCACCCCGAGCAGGGACCCCCTATACCGTCCTAGGACGTCGCGCTCCGTGAGCCTCCACCACAAATCCCTGTGTGACCACAGCACCTTAGGAAATCGTAGTTTCATCAATGTTTTATTGCTGATATGGTTCGGGCTCACGTTTGCCATTGTAGCTGTTCTCTGGTTCTCGGATCATGAGCTTTTGGCCGTGATTCTCGTGGAATTTGAGTTTTGTGTAAAACCCAGCGCTGTTGGTTGTCATCAGATAAACGCGTTCAACCTTGGCCACAAGTTGGTGACTCAGCAGCATGGTTACCAACTCCGATCCAAGGCCCTGGCCTTGGTGTTCTGCGGCCACCACCACATCCCAGAGCACTGCACGGTAGACCCCATCACATGTAGCACGGCCAAAACCGACTAAACGGGAGCCATGCCAAGCACTCACCACAGCCTGGCTGCCGTTCAGCATCTTTCGCAGGTCCCCGAGACGGCGTCCTCGCGCCCAGAAGCTGTCCCGGTCGAGCAGGCTACGTAGATCCTCGATGCGCAACTGAAGCCTCAGCTTCAGGGTCGAGTGCTGGATGAGCCGTACGCGGTCCGTCCGGGGGCGGACAGGGCTGGAGGCTGCCGTTCTGCCGTCTGTTTCCCGCTGCCCTTGCCCCGGATCGCTTTCATCCTGGGTGTTCTGGCCAGGCAGCGCCATGGATTAACGGTGGATTGGGCCGGGGTTGGAAGCCGTACGTAGCCTAGCCGCATGCCTCGGTAGGCTGGCCGCAGCTCCGGTTGTCCTTTCCCATGCTCAAGCTGCTGCTGGGTGATCCCAATGCCCGCAAGCTGAAGCGTTTCCAGCCGATCGTTTCGGATATCAATGTCCTTGAGGAGGACATCGCCCCGCTTACTGACGATCAGCTGCGGGGTCTTACGGCCGAATTCCGCCAAAAGCTCGAGAACGCTCGCGGCGGTGGTGGCAGCAGCGAGACGATCGCCGCCCGCGAACGCAAGCTGCTCGATGAACTGCTACCCCAGGCCTTCGCCGTGGTACGCGAGGCCGGCAAGCGGGTTCTCGGTATGCGCCACTTCGATGTTCAGCTGATCGGCGGCATGGTGCTGCACGAAGGCCAGATCGCTGAGATGAAGACCGGCGAAGGCAAAACTCTGGTGGCCACCCTCCCCGCCTACCTCAATGCCCTCACCGGCCGTGGCGTGCACGTGGTGACCGTTAATGATTACCTGGCTCGCCGCGACGCCGAGTGGATGGGCCAGATCCACCGCTTCCTGGGTCTATCTGTTGGCCTGATCCAGCAGGATATGGCTCCAGGCGAACGGCAGAGCAACTATGCGTGTGATATCACCTATGCCACCAATTCAGAGCTGGGATTCGACTATCTCCGCGACAACATGGCAACTGATATTGCCGAGGTTGTCCAGCGCGATTTCCACTACTGTGTGATCGACGAGGTGGATTCCATCCTTGTTGACGAGGCGCGCACCCCTTTGATCATCTCTGGTCAAATTGAACGACCCCAGGAGAAGTATAGCCGCTCCAATGAGATCGCTGAGCAGCTTGCCCGGGCCGCGGAAATGGGAAAGGATGGCATTGATCCCGAGGGTGATTACGAGGTTGATGAGAAGCAGCGCAACGTGACCCTTACCGATGAGGGCTACGCTTCCGCTGAGCGCCTGCTGGGAGTGGATGATCTGTACAACCCCGCTGATCCCTGGGCTCACTTCATCCTCAACGCCCTCAAGGCCAAGGAGCTGTTTGTGAAGGATGTGAATTACATTGTTCGATCCGGTGATGCCGTGATTGTTGATGAGTTCACAGGACGCGTCATGCCGGGTCGTCGCTGGAGTGATGGGCTGCATCAGGCGATTGAAGCCAAGGAGGGACTCGAGATTCAGCCCGAAACCCAGACTCTGGCCAGCATCACTTATCAGAACTTCTTTCTCCTCTATCCCCGGCTGGCCGGCATGACTGGCACGGCTAAAACCGAGGAGGTGGAATTCGAGAAAACCTACAAGCTGGAAGTCACGGTTGTACCCACTAACCGGCCTCGCTCCCGTTGCGACTGGACCGATCAGGTGTACAAGAATGAAGCGGCCAAGTGGCAAGCAGTTGCTGCTGAAACTGCCCAGATTCATGCCAGTGGCAGGCCCGTTCTTGTAGGAACCACCAGTGTGGAGAAATCGGAACTGCTTTCGGCCTTGCTTGCTGAACAGCAGGTTCCCCACAACCTTCTCAATGCAAAACCCGAAAACGTGGAGCGGGAAGCCGAGATCGTAGCTCAGGCCGGCCGGGCCGGCGCGGTGACCATCGCCACCAACATGGCCGGCCGCGGCACCGACATCATCCTTGGGGGCAACAGCGATTACATGGCGCGACTGAAGTTGCGCGAGGTACTGTTGCCACGCCTAGTTCGGCCCGAGGAGGGAGGTCACCTTCCGCCCGTTCCCCTGTGCGCATCGGCTGGTGGAGCCGGTTTCGCTGGGCCGGCCTCGGATCCCTTCAAGGCTCTCAGTGAGGCGAAGGCCCTTGGCACTCTCTATCCCTGTGCCCTCCTGCCTGCCACTGAGGATTCCCTCAGCCAGCTGGGCCGGGAGCTTGTGGATGCCTGGGGTGACCGGGCGCTCACCGTGCTGGAACTTGAAGATCGCATCGCCCAGGCGGCCGAGAAGGCTCCCACCTCCGATCCAAATATTCAACGCATTCGCGAGGTGATCGCGACGGTTAAGGCTGAATACGATCTGGTGGTGAAGCAGGATGAGGAACAGGTGCGCCAGGCGGGTGGACTGCACGTGATCGGCACCGAGCGGCATGAGTCGCGCCGAGTCGACAATCAGCTCCGGGGGCGGGCTGGGCGACAGGGCGACCCGGGCAGCACCCGTTTCTTCCTCTCATTGGAGGACAACCTGCTGCGCATCTTTGGTGGCGAACGAGTGGCCAGCCTCATGAATGCCTTCCGGGTGGAGGACGACATGCCGATCGAATCGGGGATGTTGAACCGCTCGCTGGAGGGGGCGCAGAAGAAGGTTGAAACCTACTACTACGACATTCGCAAGCAGGTGTTTGAATACGATGAAGTGATGAATAAACAGCGCAAGAATATCTATGCTGAGCGCCGTCGTGTTCTCGAGGGCCGTGGCCTCAAGCAGCAGGTGATCGGTTATGGTGAGCGCACCATTAACGATATTGTTGATGCCTACGTTAATCCCGACTTGCCGCCTGAGGAGTGGGATCTAGAGCAGGTGGTGAGCAAGGCCAAAGAGTTCGTTTATTTGCTCGAGGATTTAGCGCCCGAGCAGCTACAGGGCCTCACCCTCGATGAGCTAAAAGCTTTCCTTCAGGAGCAGATGCGTAATGCCTACGACATCAAGGAAGGCCAGGTCGAGCACGCCCGCCCTGGATTGATGCGCGAAGCCGAGCGCTTCTTCATCCTGCAGCAGATCGACACCCTCTGGCGTGAGCACCTGCAGGCAATGGATGCCTTGCGGGAATCTGTGGGTCTGCGGGGCTATGGCCAGAAGGATCCGCTGATTGAATACAAGAACGAGGGTTATGACATGTTCCTCGACATGATGATTCAGATGCGTCGCAACGTGATCTACTCAATGTTCATGTTCCAGCCCCAGGTTCCCCAGGAGGTCACGGTCTGAGGCCGCATGCTGTGCGGTGCGGCTGACCCGTTTTGCTGTCTCAGCTCAAGACCCTTAAGTGGGCCCTCCCCGCTGACCGTCATCACCCAGGAACTCCAGGATCTCCCGGTCCTTGAGGTTCTGCGCCTTGCCCCCGCATCCCTCCAGTAGCGGCCTCCCGGCCGCCACCTCCCGCAGGCAGGCCTGGGTGCGGGCCAGCTCGCTCTCGAGGGTGTCGATCCGCTCCATCAAGTTGCGGATCACCCGGGCTTCGGCATCGGGCAGGGCTGAGTGCGCCAACGGATCAATCTTCACCCCCGATTGGTGGATCACCCGCCCTGGGATTCCCACCACCGTGCTGTCGGCAGCCACATTGCGCAGCAGCACCGAGCCCGCTCCGATCCGTGTATTGGCTCCCACCGTGATCGCCCCCAGCACCTTGGCGCCGGCTCCCACCACCACGTTGTCCTCCAGGGTTGGGTGGCGCTTGCCATGCATCTTGCCCGTGCCCCCAAGGGTCACTCCCTGGTACAGCAGGCAGTTGTTGCCAACCACAGCCGTTTCACCGATCACTAACCCCATGCCGTGGTCGATGAACACCCCCTTGCCGATCCGCGCACCGGGATGAATTTCGATACCAGTGATCCAGCGGCCGAATTGGCTGATCAGCCGCGGCAGCAACGGCACCTCTAGACGCCAGAGGCGGTTGCTCAGCCGGTGCAGGGCCAGGGCGTGCAGGCCTGGATAGCAGAGCAGGATCTCCAGCGAGCTGCGGGCCGCCGGGTCACGTTCCCTGATGGTGGCCAGCTGGGCCCGGATCGTGTTGAGCATGCGATCAGGCTCAGGCGGCCAACAGCCCGATTTCCTTACGCAGCTGATCGATTGTGGCGGTGCCCAGATAGCTCTGGGCACAGTGCACCACCGGCAGCCGCATCAGCTGGGCGCGATTCTGGCGCAGGGTCTGCTCCACCAGGGGCAGGCTGGGGCGGTCGCAGAGCACGTGGCTGGAGGCGCGGAGCAGGGCCAGTAGGCGGCTGCCGATGTCTGGATTGGCGGTCATCACCAGCAGTTCGTTGCCGCGCATCGAGTGCAGGATCACCTCAGCGGCCCGCAGGATGCCGGGGCTGATGCTCACCAGTCCCACACAGCTTCCCTGACGCAGTTCCTTGAGCAGGTCGAGTTCGTGGCGAAAGTCGTTGAGGTCCACCGGCACGGCCCGCACGCCGTGGCGTTGGGCAATCGCCTCCACGGGTTGCAGAAAGTAGCGGCTGGTGACCACCGTGCCTTTGCTGGAGCTCTCCAGCACCGATTCGAGCTCCTCCATCGGCACCACCTCCACCGGCACCTCCAGGCTGGGGGTGAGCTCCTCGGCGATCAGCATCGAGGCGCCGATGTCTTCCCGGGGGGTGCTCACCAGCACCCGGGCGCCGCAGCGGAGGCGCCAGTCGATCTCTCGGGTGAGCAGCTCACGGGCTTGTTGCAGGGTGCAACCGGCGTTAAGCAATCCGTCCACGCTCTGGCGCACCTCCCGGTCGATGTCGGGCATGGCCTTGCTACGCAGGCCCGGGGGTGGCTTGAGTTCGCGGGGCTTCTGCTGGTCTCGCACATAGATCCCCGAGCCGGCCATGGCCTCCACCACGCCATCGGTTTCGAGTTGGCGGTAGACCTTGCTGATCGTGTTGCGGTGCAGGCCGGTCTGCATGGCCAGCTGGCGCGTGCTCGGCAGGCGATGGCCCGGGGGGTAGTGGCGGGCCGCGATCGCGAAGCAGATCTGGTTGTACAGCTGGGTTGAAGCCGGAATGTCGCTTTCCTGCTGGATGTGGAATCGCACGCCGGGGTGGGCCAGATCAACTGCCGGCCACCCTAAGGAGCTTTGGCCCCGGTGACAATTGTTCCGTTGGCATAACGCCATGTGCCGGGGTGTGCCAGGCGGCCCAGCCATGATGCGGCGGTTGGCCCTTGGGGTGGACTCTCCGCCGGCTGGCCCTGGGGTGCTGCGATCCCCCGCCGGCCCCCATCCCCCTTCCGGACGCTTGTGCTGGCGGTCGTCGCAAGTGGCGTTGCCTCCCGTCGGCGCAGGATGGGAATCCTCCTTTCGATGCCGTGCGATGGCTCCCATACCTGCCCTCCCCGGTCCCATCCGGGCCGAATGGGTCACGGTTCCGGTGGGCGCCGGCGCCGGCGTTCCCGAGCTGGCCATGCCGGCTTGGTGGGCGCGTCCCGCCGAGGGCGAGCCGCGCGGCGCGGTGCTGGTGCTGCCGGAGGTGTTCGGGGTGAATGCTTGGGTGCGCAGCGTGGCGGATCGGCTGGCGGGGGAGGGCTATGGCGCCCTGGCGATCAGCACCTTCTCGCGCACCGCTCCGGCCCTGGATCTGGGCTACGACGCCGAGGGTCTGGCCCTTGGCCGTGAGCATCGTGATCAGGTGACCGCGGACCAGCTGCTCGCTGATGCGGCGGCGGCGGCGGCCTGGCTGCGGCAGCGCCATGGCACCGATCGGCTTGGTTGTGTGGGGTTCTGCTTCGGGGGCCACCTGGCTCTGATCGCCGCGACCCTGCCCTGTTTTGCCGCCACCTGCGACTTCTACGGGGCGCGGGTGGCGAGTTTCCGTCCCGGAGGCGGCACCCCCAGCCTGGAGCTCGTGGAGGCCATTCTCGGCCGTTTGTGGTGCTTCTGTGGCGGAGCCGATCCGCTCATGCCACCCGAGGAGGTCGCCGCTATTGAGGCGGCCCTCACGGCCGCCAACGGGGGCCGCCCGGCCCGGGAGCCCGGGGGGCGCCACCGGCTGATCGTGGCGCCCGGGGCTGGCCATGGCTACCTCTGCGAGGCCCGAGCCGACTTCGACCCCGAGGGAGCTCGCCAGGGCTGGAGCGCCATGCTCGACCTCTTCGCCGAGATGCAGGTCAACAGCTGACGGTCCCAGGCCGACACGGCAGGCCGCTCCGATGGTTCGGAAGGTGGATCCAACGCCAGGCAGCTCTCATGGCCCCCAGTGCGGCATTGGGGATGAGGCGGTTGGGCTGGCTTCAGCCCTGGGTGGAGGTGGGAACTGGGGCTGCAGCGGCTGGTTTGGCAGCGGGTTTGCCCACCGCCTGCTTCCGGGGGCTGAGGAACATGATCATGTTGCGGCCTTCCCGCTTGGGATGCTGCTGGATCTCGGCATTCTCCTCAAGGTCCTTGGCCATGCGCAGCAGCAGCACTTCGGCCAGGGCGGTGTGCTGGATCTCACGGCCCCGGAAGATCACGGTGCACTTCACCTTGTCCCCCGCCTTGAGGAAGCGCACCGCCTGACCGATGCGCACCTGGTAGTCGTGCGAGTCGATCTTGTAACGCATCTTCACCTCCTTGACCTCGGTCTGGTGCGATTTCTTCTTGGCCTCCTTGGCCTTCTTCTCCTGCTCAAACTTGTATTTGCCGTAATCCATCACCCGACAGACGGGCGGGTCGGCCTTCTCGCTCACCAGCACCAGGTCGAGCTCTCGGTCCTTGGCCACCTCCAGAGCCGCTTCCCGGGTTATCACCCCCAGCTGACTGCCGTCGGCATCCACAACCCGGAGGTTGGGGTAGCTGATGCGTTCGTTGATGTTGGGCAGCTCCCGCACGGGAGCACGGCGGTCAAAACGCGGACGGGGGGGCATCAAGAAGGGCTGATGAACGCTTACCCTAGAACGTTCTGGGCCAGCATCAGAACTTCTTGCAGCAGATCGCCACCCAGCGGTCTTGCTTCAGTCCCAGAGAAGACTTCTCCCCCTGGCTCCGAGTCAGCCTCTGAGCCGGATTTTTCGTTGAGGCCCGCTGGGTGCCCTCCGAGGTCCTCCAGCGCCTTGTTTCCTGGCACCGTTCCCAGCCAGAGAGGCTGGTGGCGCCTCCTGAACCAGGTGAGTTGGCGCTTGGCGTACTGGCGGGTGCGCCGTTCGGTGAGGGCGATCGCTTGGGCGTGTTCCAGCTCGCCCGCAAGCAGCTGGCGAGCTTCGGCGTAGCCCATGGTGTCGAGCAGGGGGCAGGTCGGCCCGAAGCGCTCCAGCAACGCTGCCGTTTCCTCCACCAGCCCGTCCTGGTACATGCGGCGGGTGCGCCGGTGGATGCGCTGACTCAGATCCGGCGGATTGAGGCCCAGTTCCAGGATCCGCCAGGCCGGCGGCCGCTGACCCTGCTGACTGGAGAGGGGCCGGCCGGTGGCGTAGAGCACCTCCAGGGCCCGCTGGGTACGCACGGCATCGGCCGGCATGATTCGCGCCGCCGCCGTCGGGTCCGCCCGAGCCAGCAGGCCATGGCAGAGGGGCTGGCCGAGCGCCGCCAGCTGGGCCCGCAGGGCTGGCTGAGGGGGGACCGCCGGGGGCGTCAGGCCCGCCAGCAGCGCTTGGAGATAGAGGCCGCTGCCGCCCACCAGCAGGGCCACGCCGCGGCGGCGGTGTTCCGCGGCGATGGCGGCCTGGGCCAGTTGGGAGAATTCCTGAAGATTGATCGGCTGGTCGGGATCGCGCAGATCAAGGAGTTCGTGCCGCACGCGGCGCCGCTGGGCGGCGGTGGGCTTGGCGGTGCCCACATCCATCCCCCGGTAGAGCTGGCGGGAATCCACCGAGATCACCGCCAGATCAAGGGCCTCGGCCAGCTCCAGGGCTAGGTCGGTCTTGCCGCTAGCGGTGGGCCCCATCAGGGCGATGGTCACGGGCTGGAATGCCCTTGAGGCTTCGCCCGCCTCCGCCGGAGCGTGGCCAGTGGTGTCCGGAATGCTGGGTTTGTTCATGGGGCGTTGGGAGGGGCGCTCAGGGCACGGATCCCGGTTTGCTTGCAGGGGCCGCGCCAGCAACGGCGGCGGGCGCGGCCTGGGGCCTGTTCCGAACCCGATTCAACCCCCCTGTGAAAACGGCCCCCAGGGGCCCTTGGCTGGCGCCTGGAGGCCGCGGTGGTAAAGTCAGCCATGCGAGAGGTCTCCAGGCCGCCTCCATGCCCCAGGTTCCGGCAGCCCCCCATTCCGTGATGCCGGGGCTCTGCCCTGCTGTGCCCTTCACCGGGGGAGTTTTCTTCGCATGAGCGACGCCAACAAGGTTCAGACCGCCTACGGCGCCGAGCAGATCCAGGTCCTAGAGGGACTGGAGCCGGTTCGCAAGAGGCCCGGCATGTACATCGGCACCACCGGACCCCGGGGC
This sequence comes from Cyanobium sp., assembly GCA_044345855.1. GTDB lineage: Bacteria > Cyanobacteriota > Cyanobacteriia > PCC-6307 > Cyanobiaceae > Cyanobium. The sequence goes on from JBIJAG010000002.1 coordinate 66,742, forward strand.
CTCCACCACCTCGTTTACGAAGTGGTGGACAACGCCGTGGACGAGGCACTGGCCGGCCACTGCGACAGCATTCTGGTGGTCCTGCATGACGACGGCTCCGCCAGCGTGACCGACAACGGCCGCGGCATCCCCACCGATATCCACCCCCGCACCGGCCGTAGCGCCCTGGAAACGGTGCTCACCGTTCTCCACGCCGGCGGTAAGTTCGGCGCCGGTGGCTATAAGGTTTCGGGCGGGCTTCACGGTGTTGGGGTGTCCGTGGTCAACGCCCTCTCCGAGTGGGTGGAGGTCACGGTGCATCGCCAGGACCAGGTGCATAACCAGCGCTTTGAGCGGGGTGCGCCAATCGGCAGCCTGATCTCCCAACCCGCCACCGAAGTGGGTCGCACGGGCACCAAGGTGCGATTCAAGCCCGATATCGAGATCTTCAGCACCGGCATCGAGTTCGACTATCACACCCTCTCGGCGCGGCTGCGCGAGCTGGCCTACCTCAATGGTGGCGTGCGGATCGTCTTCAGTGATGAGCGGGCCAGCTCCCGCAATGCGGCTGGCGAGGCCCACGAGGAGGTCTACCACTACGAGGGTGGCATCAAGGAATACGTGGCCTACATGAATGCGGAGAAGGATCCTCTGCACCCGGAGATTATCTATGTCGACTCCGAGCGTGATGGGGTGCAAGTTGAGGCTGCCCTGCAATGGTGCGTGGATGCCTATTCCGACAACATCTTTGGCTTCGCTAATAACATTCGCACCGTCGATGGCGGCACCCACATTGAGGGCTTGAAGGCGGTGCTCACCCGCACCCTCAACACCTTTGCCAAGAAGCGGGGCAAGCGTAAGGATGCCGATACCAACCTGGCCGGCGAGAACATCCGCGAGGGCCTGACGGCGGTGCTTTCGGTGAAGGTTCCCGATCCGGAGTTTGAGGGGCAAACCAAGACCAAGCTCGGCAATCCCGAGGTACGCGGCATTGTTGACTCGCTGGTGGGCGAATCGCTCAGCGAGTACTTGGAATTCAACCCCTCCGTGATCGATCTGATCCTGGAGAAGGCTATCCAGGCCTTCAACGCGGCCGAGGCGGCTCGGCGGGCCCGCGAACTGGTGCGGCGCAAGTCGGTGCTGGAGAGCTCCACCTTGCCCGGCAAGTTGGCCGATTGCAGCTCCCGCGATCCGAGCGAATCGGAGATCTATATTGTAGAAGGTGATTCGGCCGGGGGCTCCGCTAAACAGGGCCGCGACCGGCGCTTCCAGGCCATCCTGCCGTTGCGGGGCAAGATCCTCAACATCGAGAAAACCGACGACGCCAAGATCTACAAGAACACTGAGATCCAGGCCCTGATCACCGCGCTCGGCCTCGGGATCAAGGGTGAGGATTTTGATCCAAAAAACCTTCGGTATCACCGCATTGTGATCATGACCGATGCCGATGTGGACGGCGCCCACATTCGCACCCTCTTGCTCACCTTCTTTTATCGCTACAAGAAGGCCATGGTGGAAGGCGGCTATATCTACATCGCCTGCCCTCCTCTCTACAAGGTGGAGCGAGGCAAGAATCACACCTACTGCTACAACGAAGCCGAACTCAAGCGCACGACAGAGGCTTTCGGCGAGAAGGCCAATTTCACCATCCAGCGCTTCAAGGGACTGGGCGAGATGATGCCCAAGCAGCTCTGGGAAACCACCATGGATCCCGGCACCCGCACCATGAAGCGGGTGGAGATTGAAGATGCCGCTGAAGCCGATCGGATCTTCACCATTCTGATGGGCGATAAGGTGGCACCCCGGCGTGAATTCATCGAAACCCACAGCGCTGAGCTCGATTTTGCTCAGCTCGACATCTGATGCCAGTCCTCGGCCCGCTGCAGACGGTCGCTGTGCTCGGCTTTGCCCTGGTCGCGCCTGCCGCCTTGCCCGCGGGCGGTGCCGAGTGCCGTCCAGTGGAGGTGCGCCGCAGGCAGGGTCGTGAACCCCTCCTGGCTACCGGTTCAGTGGCCTTGCGCTGTGCCCCTGAACAGCAAGCCCCGGTGCTCACCCAGCTGCCCTCCGGCGAGCCTTTGCAGGTGGTGCGGCGCTGGCGGTCGCCCCGGGGGCGGCAGTGGTTCCAGGTGCAGACCAATCCAGGAGTCGGCGAGGCCGGTCGGCGCGGCTGGATCGCCGTCTTGTAAGGCCGGAACTGCCTGGGTCCAAAGGCTGGCCCGCGATCGGGGCTGTTCTGAGCGCCGTCGCGAGGATTCTGCTAGGTGCCACTTGCAGGGGTGAGCAAGTTGGCATGATCCACTTGGTGTGGTCAAGCAGAAAGAGCCGCTTCGATCGCTGCGATCAGTTCGGGTGCTTCCGGGTCGACACCGCTCTTGAAGCGCCCGAAGACGATCCCATCGCGGCCCACCAGGAACTTCTCAAAGTTCCAGGCCACATCGCCGGCAGGCTCGGCCTTGGTGAGGGTGAGGTACGGCTCGGTCTTGCTGCCCGTGGCATGCACCTTGTCGAACAGCTCAAAGTTGGCGCCGTAGGTGGTGGAACAGAAGCTCTGGATCTCCTCCAGCGTGCCCGGCTCCTGACCGCCGAAGTCGTTGCAGGGGAAGCCCAGCACCGCCAGCCCGCGGGGGCCGTAGCTGTCCTGGAGCTTCTGCAGGCCGGCGTATTGACGGGTGAAGCCGCAACGGCTGGCCACGTTCACGATCAGCAGCACCTTTCCGGCCCAGTCCCCCAGCGTCCGTTCCTCACCGGCGGCGGACCGCACCACCACATCGCTCACGTTCAGGGCCATGGATTGATCCGGCAGAGTCGACGACATTCGACCTTAATGGCCTGCTCCATGGGCGGCCGGCGGGGGCATGGTTCCATCGATCGTGCTCCCCTTGGGCCAAAAGCCGCTTCGGATCAGCAGTCCGGCGTGTTCGGTCCGCGGCAAATCGCCGGATTTTCTGGAATCTGAGAGAGGTTCACACTTCTTTAGGTTACGCTTTACACACCGTTAAGCCCCTGGGCCCGTGATTGTCGCCTCTTCCCTTGAGCGCCTCACCTCCGACCTCGCCACCACCACCTCCCTGCGTTCCCTGGGGTTTCCTTCAGGCGTGCCCGATCGGAACGATGGCTCTGACCCCCGGCCCGATCCCGAGCCCATGATGGCCTCGCCTGCTCGGGTCATGCCCTCGATCGACGGCGACCTAGTGCGCTCCTACCTGCGGGACATCGGCCGGGTGCCTCTCCTGAGCCATGAGCAGGAGATCACCCTGGGTCGTCAGGTGCAGGAGCTGATGGCGCTGGAGGAGCTGCGGGAGGAGCTCACGATGCGCTCCGGCGGAGAGGAGCCCAGCGAAGCGCAACTGGCCGAGGCGGCCGGCCTGGCGCCCGCGCAGCTGAAGCGCCGCCTGCAGGGTGGTCGCCGCGCCAAGGAGCGCATGGTGGCGGCGAACCTGCGGCTGGTGGTGAGCGTGGCGAAGAAGTACACCAAGCGGAACATGGAACTGCTGGACTTGATCCAGGAGGGCACGATCGGCCTGGTGCGGGGCGTGGAAAAGTTCGACCCGACGCGGGGCTATAAGTTTTCGACTTATGCGTACTGGTGGATCCGCCAGGGGATCACGCGGGCGATCGCGGAGAAGAGCCGCACGATCCGTTTGCCGATCCACATCACCGAAACGCTGAACAAGCTGAAGAAGGCGCAGCGGGAGTTAAGCCAGGAGCTGGGCCGGACCCCCACGGTGGGCGAGCTGGCGGTGGCGGCGGAGCTTCCGGAGGAGGAGGTGAAGGATCTGCTGTGCCGGGCCCGTCAGCCGGTGAGCCTGGAGACGAAAGTGGGGGATGGCGAGGATACGGAACTGCTGGATCTGCTGGCGGGGGAAGGGGCGGGCCCCGAGGAGATGGTGACGGGCGAATGCCTCAAGGGCGACTTGCGGGCGCTGCTGGAGCAGCTGCCGGAGTTGCAGGCACGGGTGCTGAGGCTGCGTTATGGGATGGAGGGGGATGAGCCCATGAGCCTCACCGGTATTGGCCGGATCCTCGGGATCAGCCGGGATCGGGTGCGCAATCTTGAGCGCGACGGTCTTGCCGGCCTGCGGCGTCTCAGTCCTGCGGTAGAGGCCTACGTGGCCTGCTGAGAGCTCTGGTTTCCTCGTTCGAGCCGGGTTGCTGAGGCCCGTCTCCTTTGGGGAGAGGTCCTAGTGTTGATGAACGTGGAGTCCCGGCAATGGCTGTTGGGCGACCCGTTTACGGTTCAGGCGAGGACGGCATGGCTTCCGACGGTGGGCTCCGGGACCCTGGGGAGGCTGCCCTTGAAGGGTCGATGGAGGTACTGGAACTGTTTCCCCGCTATCTGCTTAAGGGATGCCTCCCCGCTGCTCTTCTCAGCAACCTTCAGGTCATGGCGGCAGCGGTGCTCGCCGATCCCGACTCCCATCCCGATGCCGCGCCGAAACTGGCAGGCCAGCTGTCGCTGCAACGGGAGCTTGGTCCCCAGCAGCCCGCCGCCGCCGAGCTCTGCAGCACGGTGATCCTTCCGGCCTGCGAGCGCTGGATCCGCCACGTGATCGATCGCCAGCCCTCCCAGGGCCGCGGCCCCTGGACCCCGGGCCGCTACGGCCTGCAGATGATCGATCTCTGGCTCAACGTGCAGCGTGGAGGCGACTACAACCCCGCCCACACCCACGGCGGCAGCTTCTCCGGTGTGTTGTACCTGAAGGTGCCACCCCAGATCCGCTCTGACAGTTTTGATGGCCAGCTCTGTCTCCACGGTCCAGAGGAGTGGCACATCCAGAGCTTCCGCACCGGCATGGCCCACTATGTGCTGCCCAGGGCCGGCGATTACTACGTGTTCCCGGCCTGGCAGCCCCATTCGGTGGCGCCCTTCCGCGGCGAAGGCGAGCGTTGGTCGATCGCTTTCAATGTGGTGGCGGTGCCAGCGGCGGGAAGGGTGGCGGGCCCTGCCCCGCTGCAGGTGAGCGAGGGTCGCGGGGCAGCCCCACCGCGGACTCCCCCGACTCCCCAGCCTGGCTCCAATGTCTCCCTTTCCAATGCTCGGCCGCGACCCGGAGGGTTCGGGTGATTCGGCAGTTCCGTTCCTAGAAATGGGCGCGATGCTTGAATCGCCCGGGTGCATCAAGTATGGTGATCTGTGGCGATAATGCGATCTTTATCGGCCAGGCTTCAAGCTGAGGCCCAGGCGATTGCCGATCTGCTGTTGCGAGATCGCTGGCTTCTTATTGGTCTCTTCCTGATCCAATTGGTGGCGTACAGCTACCTGTATACAACCATTGCCTTCGGCAATCATCTCTTTCCCAATGCCTGGCTGAACTCCTTTCCAAGTTTTAAAACTTGGGGCGAGGGGCGTTGGCTTATGAATGTGATCTTTCTGCTTCAGGGGGGCAGCGGTGTGCAAAGTGTTCAGATGATTCTGGCCACCCTGCTTCAGGCTTGCAATGCCCTGATATTTCTGCGTCTGCTTGGCATCGAAAAGGCGATGGATGTGATTGTTCTTGGCGCCATCTTTTGCTTGTATCCAGGTTTTCTTGATTATTATTCTTTCACCTCAGATCATCTAGCCTTTGTGGCTGGCGATAGCCTGGCCCTGCTTGGCTTTGTGTTGATTGCCCGTCTCCGTGACTTGCCAGACCGCTGCCTTTGCGCTGCCCTGTGCTGGTTTCTTGCGCTCTCGGTCTACGCACCCAAGGTAGCCCTGATCGGCCTTTTCGTGCTGATGCTTCCTCTGATGAGGCTTTTTGTGGACCCGGCCCTGCAGGGTGCAAAGCAAGCGCTCACGCCCGAGATCTGCTGGCCGGAATCCCGTTCCCGAAGGGAGCGGGCAGGGGAGGACTTGCTGGTGGGCATTGGGGCCATGGGTCTGGCCTTGGTGATGTTCTGGCTCAGTACCAAGCTCCTGGTCACCAGCCCCATCCCCGTGAGCAACTATCTCAACACGGCTCCTGAGGCGTTTGCTGAGATTGTCTCCTCCTATCGCCATTGGCTCGTGGTGATGCTGGATGGTGTGGCTTCCGGATCCCGGGTGTTCGCCGTGCTTCCTCTGCTGGTCGTTCTGATCGGCTTTGCCCTGATGCTCTGGAGAGCTCTGAAACAGGACTGGCAGCTCGGCCTGCTTACAGCCGTTGTGCTGTTGCTGATCCCTCTGGCGCTTCACCTCACCTGGATACTCAACCGATTAACCCCGCCATACGGGGGGCGATTTGTCACGGCCTACGCCTATCTCTTGGTTTTCTGTCTCTCTCTGCTGGTGCTAGTGCGCCGCATTCGCAGGGTTGCTGTTGTGCTGGCTGGTCTTCTGTTCTGGTGCTATTTCGTTTTGGCTTCACAGATGACCCAGGCTATCCAGATCAAGACCGTCTATGAGCTCGGGTTCATCAATCGCCTTGTGACGCGGATAGAGCCTCTCTTGGTTGGCGACCCTAACGCGCCTCAGCCTGTAGTGGTTTTCGGCGGTTACCCGAAGTTTACGCTCAATAACTATGTCAGTTGGCCTATCGAAGTCAATCTACCCCAGTTGCTCAGTACCGATGCGTTTGCCGAATTCCGCCAGGTAGACATCCTTAATGTTGTGCTCGGACGAAGGGTTCTGCGTCCTCCCTTTCCTGCCGAGTCAGAGCAGGCCCGCAGAGCGGCCTCGTTGGTTCAGCCTTGGCCCGGCTCCGGGGCGGTGTTCCGCGAGGGACGGAGTGTGGTGATCGTGCTCGAACCTGAAGGGCCGGGACGATCCGTGACTGTTCCGCAGGGCAACTGAGCTGGAGGTCGTCTTCCACCGGTGAATTCAGCCACTGCCCTGAACGGCTTTTCTTGGGATCAGGTCCTTGTTGATGCCGCGGCAATGGCCCCGGCCCTGCAGGCGTCCCTTCTGGTCTGGTGGGAGCTGCACGGCCGACGCGGCCTCGAACAGAAACCCTGGATGGTCACTGCAGCCGGCCGCTGGCCTAAGGGCGGCGAGGCGCTCGATCCCTATGGCGTGTTCGTGGCCGAGGTGATGCTGCAGCAGACCCAGCTGGCGGTGGTGCTCCCCTATTGGCGGCGCTGGATGGAGGCCTTCCCGGATCTCGGAGCCCTGGCCGCCGCCGATGAGCAGCGGCGGCTGCTGCTCTGGCAGGGCCTCGGCTACTACTCCCGCGCCCGGCGCTTGCATCAAGCGGCCCGGCAGCTGCTCTCAGGCCCAAGCGAAGACCGGAAGCCGGCCCCCAATCCGAGCGAGCGCCTGGGCCCGAATTCCGGCTTGCCGGCGGCACCGGATTTTGGTGGATTTGGTCTGTGGCCCCCAACCCTGGCGGGCTGGCAGGCCCTGCCGGGCCTGGGTCGCAGTACGGCGGCGAGCATCCTTTCCTCAGCCTTCGATCAGCCGCAGGCGATCCTCGATGGCAATGTGAAGCGGGTGCTGGCGCGGTTGATCGCCGCCCCTGCGCCGCCGGCGCGGCAGCTCGCCGGCTTTTGGTGGCTCAGCGAGGCAATTCTGGATCAGGGGCGGCCCCGCTCCTTCAATCAGGCCGTGATGGACCTGGGCGCCACGGTCTGCACGCCCCGCAATCCCCGCTGTGGCGATTGCCCCTGGCGGGGCTGGTGCGCTGCCTACGCTGCCGGCGATCCCGCCCGCTACCCCGTGAAGGAAGCTCCCCGCAGCGTGCCCTTTCAGGTGATCGGGGTGGGGGTGGTGTTCGATAACGCCGGCCGGGTGTTGATCGATCAGCGGCTCGAGGAGGGCCTGCTCGGCGGCCTCTGGGAGTTCCCCGGCGGCAAGCAGGAGGAGGGGGAGGCGATCACCGCCACGATCGAGCGGGAGCTGGCCGAGGAGTTGGCGATCACGGTGGAGGTGGGCGAGGAGCTGATCAGCCTGGAGCATGCCTACAGCCACAAGCGCCTCCGGTTTGTGGTGCATCTCTGCCGCTGGCAGGCAGGCGAGCCGCAGCCGCTGGCGTCCCAGCAGGTGCGCTGGGTGGAGCCGGCTGAGCTGGATGCCTATCCCTTCCCGGCCGCCAATGCCCGCATCATTGCGGCCTTGCGGCTGCGGCTTGCTGAGCTTGCCGCCCCTGAAGACACCGGGCGGGCCCAGCCTGGAGGGAGTCGTTCGGCCGCTTGATGGGCAACCCCGCGCCACCCCAGGTGCTCTGCTTCGGCGAGGCCCTTGTGGATCGGTTACTGCCGGTGGGCGAGCCTCTGCCGGCACCAGGTTGTGGCGGTGGACCGGAGCCGGGGGGGCGAACCCAGGCCGCGGAGGGCTTGGCGGACATCGCTGGTGAGGCCAGCCTGCAGGTGCCCGGCGATGGCGGGGACAGGCTTGGTGGTGCGCCTGCCAACGTGGCCTGTGCTCTGACCCGGTTGGGAACCCCTGCGGCCTTCCTGGGTCGCCTCGGCAGCGATGCGATCGGGGAAGCCTTTGAGATCCTTTTCGCCGAACGGGGCGTGGAGACCTCCGGCCTGCAGTGGGATGCGGAGCGTCCCAGCCGTGTGGTGCTCGTCCGCCGTGATGCGCATGGCGAAAGGAGTTTCGGTGGTTTTCTGGGAGATCGCGGCGCCGGTTTCGCCGACCAAGCCCTCGATGCCGAGGTGCTGCAGCAGGCCGCCGCTCCGCTGCTGGTACGAGCGCGCTGGCTGCTCTGCGGCAGCCTGCCATGGGCGTCCCTCCCGGCGGCATCGGCCCTTGAAGGGGTACTGGCCATGGTGGAGGCAGCCGGCCGCAGGGCGGATGCCGGGGCAACCGATGCCAGGCAATCGCGTGCCCAGGAATCGAGCTCGCGACGACCTCCTTTCCTGGCGGTGGATGTGAACTGGCGACCCACCTTCTGGGGGCTCCCCGCCGGCACTGCCCCCCCGGCAGCCGTTCAGGAGCGGATCCGCCCCTTGCTTGAGCGGGCCGCCCTGCTGAAGTGCGCCACCGAGGAAGCCCTTTGGTTCTTTGCCAGCGACGATCCCTCGGCCATCAGCTCAGCGCTGCCGGGCCGGCCCGCCGTGTGTGTGACCGATGGCCCTGCACCCTTGCGCTGGTTTCTGGGTGGGTGCTCCGGCCAGCTGGCGCCCTTCGCCATCGATGCCGTCGACACCACCGGGGCCGGGGACGCATTCATGGCGGGATTGCTGCATGGCCTCTGCCAGGCAGAGGCCGATCCCCACACCGTGGCCGAGCCGGAAGCCCTGCTGCGCTTTGCCGCCGCCTGCGGATCCTTGGTGTGCTGTGGAGCCGGGGCCATCGATCCCCAGCCCAGGGCCGCCGAAGTGGAGCGGTTTCTGGCAACTCGGGGAGGGGTGTCGATCTCAGCGGAGGATCACCCTGCCGTTGGGTGGGAGGCCTGCTCCTCTGGAGCAGGTTGAACATCTTCGGTGGGTTCGCCTGTCTCAAGGGGAGGTGCAGGCGGCAGCCAGTGCACCCTTCTTCCGCTGCCCCTGTGCTCCAGCCGCATCCGCCAGGCCTCCAGGGGAAGGAAGCTGAGCCGCTCGGGCCATTCCACCGCCAGCACCACCCCCACGCCGGCCATTCCTTCCACGCCGGTGGATTCCCACGCCTGCGCAGCACCTTCGCCCCCCCTTGCCACCGCCGCCGCTTCCTCCTCCTCCTGGGCGAACAGCTCATCAGCGGCAGGGCCCGCTTCCAACCGGTACAGATCCAGATGCACCAGTCGGGTGGTTGTGCCCTCGGGCAGGCGGCCTTCGTAGTGCTGGGCCAGGGCGAAGGTGGGGCTGGTGATCGGTTCGGCGATGCCGAGCCCCTCGGCCAGGCCCTGCACCAGGCAGGTCTTGCCGGCGCCCAGGTCGCCCTGCAGCAGCAGCAGGGCGGGGCCCGCCGCCGGATGACGCAGCAGGTCGGCCGCCAGGCGCCGGCCCAGGTCCTGGGTGGCGGCGGCATCGGCCAGATCGCAGGTGTGCTCAACCCCAACCATGGGCCCTCCTCCGGGATTGCTGCTGCCCCAGCCTGACGTGGATCCACGGCTTCCCTAGCTGTGTAGGGGTGGGATCCGCGCTTGTGGTCTGCGCTCTTGGCGTGCGGCTGATCAGGCCGGCGCTGGTCTCGGCCTGGGACGCGCCTCTGAGACTGGCACTGGAGGCGGCACAGCGACCTTCATGATCCCTGTAGATTTGCTGCCAAGCGAGCCCGAAGCCTCGGCGTCTCCGCAGAACTTCCCAGACAACCCATTCGTCCTCCCAGTCGGGAGTGTCCGTAACCATGGTGGCAACACCCACGAGCCCTGCGGCTGTCGAGGCCTTCCCTCACCTGCAGGCCACAAACTCTTATGTGATCGCCGACATCGGCCTGGCCGACTTCGGGCGCAAGGAACTGAACATCGCCGAAACCGAGATGCCCGGCCTGATGGCCCTGCGCTCCAAGTACGGCGCCGAGAAGCCCCTCAAGGGCGCCCGCATCGCGGGTTCGCTTCACATGACGATCCAGACCGCCGTTCTGATCGAGACCCTCGCTGCCCTCGGCGCCGAGGTGCGCTGGGCCAGCTGCAACATCTTCTCCACCCAGGATCATGCCGCCGCGGCGATCGCAGCAGCCGGCATTCCGGTCTTCGCCTACAAGGGCGAAACCCTGGATGAGTACTGGGCCTTCACCCATCGCATCCTCGAGTGGGGCGATGGCGGCACCCCAAACATGATCCTCGACGATGGCGGCGACGCCACCGGCCTGGTGATCCTCGGCACCAAGGCCGAGAAGGATCTCTCGGTGCTCGACAACCCCGGCAGCGAAGAGGAGATCGCCCTGTTCAAATCGATCCGGGCCAAGCTCGCCGGCGATTCCACGTTCTACTCACGCATCCACGCCAACATCCAGGGCGTCACCGAGGAGACCACCACCGGTGTGGCCCGTCTGTATCAGCTGCAGAAGAGCGGTGAGCTGCCCTTCCCGGCGATCAACGTCAACGACTCGGTGACCAAGAGCAAGTTCGACAACCTCTACGGTTGCCGCGAATCGCTCGTGGACAGCATCAAGCGCGCCACCGATGTGATGGTGGCCGGCAAGGTGGCCCTGGTGATGGGCTACGGCGATGTGGGCAAGGGTTCGGCCCAGTCCCTGCGTGGCCTCGGCGCCACCGTGATGATCGCCGAGATCGATCCGATCTGCGCCCTGCAGGCGGCGATGGAGGGCTACCGCGTCGTGCGTCTCGACGACGTGGTGAAGGATGTGGACATCTTCGTGACCGCCACCGGCAACTTCCAGGTGATCCGCCACGAGCATCTGATCCAGATGAAGGATCAGGCGATCGTCTGCAACATCGGTCACTTCGACAATGAGATCGACGTGGCTTCCCTGAAGCAGTACACCTGGGACAACATCAAGCCCCAGGTGGACCACATCGTGCTGCCCAGCGGCAACCGCATCCTGCTGCTGGCCGAAGGCCGCCTGGTGAACCTGGGCTGCGCCACCGGCCACCCCAGCTTCGTGATGAGCAACTCCTTCACCAACCAGGTGCTGGCCCAGATCGAGCTCTTCACCAAGGGCTCCAACTACGGCAAGGAGGTCTACGTGCTGCCCAAGCACCTCGACGAATTGGTGGCCCGTCTCCACCTCGACAAGATCGGCGCCAAGCTCACCGAGCTCAGCCCCGAGCAGGCCGCCTACATCAACGTGCCGGTGCAGGGGCCGTACAAGCTGGAGCATTACCGCTACTGAGTCTCTGCCGATTCGGTCCGGACCAGCAGCGTTGATTCGGACCCCCCATCCGTCTCTTTCTTGTTCCTCCGCTCCTTCCTTGCCCACGCCGACCTCCGAGAGGGGGTCGGTTTTTTTTGGCGAGCAGCCGATGCATGCTCCCGGCATCGTTCTGATTAAGCGCCGACCATGGAAGACTGGCGCCGATCATTCGCCCCTCAGCCTTGGCCCTCGAACTGGTCCAGAAGCTTCCTGAGCTGATCGGCTCCGCGGTGGAGGCGAATCCAGCGTCTGGCTATGCCGCCATCTTCGCGGCGATGTTCCTGGAGAACCTGTTCCCGCCGATTCCCTCCGAGCTGATCATGCCCCTGGGAGGCTTCTATGTGCGCGGCGGCCAGCTCGCCCTGGTGCCGGTGGTGTTGGCCGGGCTGCTGGGCACGGTGCTGGGGGCCCTGCCCTGGTATGGGATCGGGCGGCTGGTGAACGAACAGCGGCTGGAGCGCTGGCTGGAGCGCCATGGCCGCTGGATCGGTATCAGCCCCCAGGAGCTGAAGCGCAGCCGCACCTGGTTCAACCGCCATGGCACCGCCCTGGTCTTCTGGGGGCGGCTGATCCCTGGCATCCGCACCCTGATCTCGGTGCCGGCCGGCATCGAGATGATGCCGTTCGTGCCTTTCCTGATCTGGACGACGGCCGGCAGTCTGATCTGGACCCTGCTGTTGACCTTGGCGGGCTTCGGGCTTGGTGAGGCCTACACCAACGTGGAGGTGTGGCTTGATCCGGTGACCAAGGTGATCAAGGTGCTGCTGGTGCTCGCCGTGCTCGGCTTCGGGGTGTGGCTTGGGCTGCGCACCTGGAAGAAGCGGCAGGACAGCCACTGAGGCTTGGGTTTCGGGGAGGTCTTCCTGCCCGGCCCGGCTGGTAGGGCGTCTCGCCACTCCCAAAGCAAAAGGGGCGCCCCGCGAAGGACGCCCCTGGTGGCTTCGTGCCACTTGATAGCCCGGCTGCGCCACTGGCACAAGTCCGGCGGCTCTCTTGGCTGTTCAGCGGGCCTCTTTCCTGGGGCTGTTAGGGCCTGGCGCCGCTCAGAACGGCACCTCCTCGTCGCTGGGCTCGCCGCCGCCAAAGCCGCCACCGCCAAAGCTGCCGCCGGCCTCGGCATCACGCTTGCTGCCCAGCAGCTCGAGCCGGTCGACTCGGATCACCGGTTTGCTGCGCTCCTCGCCGGAGCTCTTGTCGGTCCAGCGGTCGAGCTTGAAGGAGCCGATGATGCCCAGCAGGGAGCCCTTGCGGACGTAGTCGGCCGCCACCTGGGCCTGCTTGCCCCAGATCTCGAGGTTGAACCAGTCGGGCTCGTCGCCCGAGCTGCGGCGGTTGACCGCCAGGGTGAGGTTGGCCACCATGCTGCCGGATTCGAAGTAGCGGACTTCGGGATCGCGGCCGGCCCGGCCGACCAGGGTGATGGAGTTGACGCCCATAGGAGTGGATGGAAACGGTTGGATCAATGATGCGGCACCCCCTGGCTGGAGGAGCCACGCTTCATTCGTTCCACCGGCTGTCTCAACCCTTCTCCGCTGTCGGCCGACACTGGGGAGCATGCCGAGGTGCCCCCTATGATCCGCCTTCTGCCCCCAGCCGTTCCCGTGTTCTTCCGTCGCTTCCAGTTCTCCCGTGATATCGGCATCGATCTGGGCACAGCGAACACCCTGATGTACGTGTCGGGCAAGGGGATCGTGCTCCAGGAGCCCTCGGTGGTGGCCATCGACCTGGAGCGCAACGTTCCCATGGCCGTGGGTAATGAAGCCAAATTGATGCTCGGCCGCACCCCCGGCAACATTCGGGCCGTGCGGCCCCTGCGCGATGGCGTGATCGCCGACTTCGACGCCGCCGAGCAGATGATCAAGACCTTTATCCAGAAGGGCAACGAGGGCCGCGGCGTGATCGCCCCCAGGCTGGTGATCGGTATCCCCAGCGGTGTCACCGGCGTCGAGCGCCGCGCCGTGCGGGATGCCGGCCTGGCCGGCGCCAAGCAGGTGCATCTGATCGATGAGCCGGTGGCGGCGGCGATCGGCGCTGGTCTGCCGGTCACCGAGCCCGTGGGCACCATGATGGTGGACATCGGTGGCGGCACCACCGAGGTGGCGGTGCTCAGCCTTGGTGGCACCGTGCTGAGCGAGTCGGTGCGGGTGGCGGGCGATGAGCTCAGCGATGCGATCGGCGTCTACCTCAAGAAGGTGCACAACCTCGTGGTGGGGGAGCGCACCGCCGAGGACATCAAGATCCGCATCGGCTCTGCCTTCCCCGACAACGAGCACGACGAGACCTCCCTGGATGTGAGGGGTCTGCATCTCCTCTCCGGTCTGCCCCGCACGATCAATGTGCGCGCCGGTGACATCCGCGAAGCCATGGCCGAACCCCTCAACGTGATCGTGGAGGCCGTGAAGCGCACCCTTGAGCGCACCCCGCCCGAGCTGGCGGCGGACATCGTGGATCGCGGCATCATGCTCGCCGGCGGCGGTGCCATGGTGCGCGGCATCTGCGATCTCATCAGCCACGAGACCGGCATCCTCACCCACGTGGCCGAGGATCCCCTGCTCTGCGTGGTGAATGGCTGCGGCATGGTGCTCGAGGACTACAAGCGTCTGGAGCGCGTGCTCGACACTCCCGACTTCGCCCGTCAGTACACCTGAAGCCGATGCCGGCGCCCCGCTGGCTCCGTTCCCTGGCCCTGCCTTCCCTGCTCCAGGCCTGGCCCTGGCTGCTGGTGGCGCTGGCCCTCCTTGGCGTGCGCCTGAGCAAGGGGGCAGGCCTGGCCGATGCCTATGCCCTGCTCAGCCGTCCCTTCTGGCCTGGCACGGCCCAGGCCGAGTGGCTTCGCTCGGCCCGCCGCTTCGAGGACACGGCCCGCATCGGTGCCCTGGAGGCCGAGAACGCTCGCCTGCGGGGCTTGATCGGTCTGCAGCAGGCCAGCCCGAAGCGGCTCACGGCACCGGTGATCGCCCGCGAGCCGGCCGGCTGGTGGCAGACCCTGCTGCTGGGCCGCGGATCGCTGCAGGGGGTGGCCGAGGGCCAGGCGGTGCTGGCTCCTGGCGGGCTGATCGGCCTGGTGAGCTCCGTGACCCCGAGCACCGCCCGAGTCACCCTGCTCACCGATCCGGCCAGTCGGGTGGGGGTGTGGGTGGGCCGCACCCGCCACCATGGCCTGCTCACGGGCCTGGGCACGCCTCGGCCCGTGGTGCGTTTCCTCGAGAAGGAACCGGGTGTCGTGCCCGGTGATGTGGTCACCACCTCCCCCGCCAGCACCCTGGTGCCGCCGGATCTGCCGGTGGGGGTGATCCAGTCGGTCGATGCGGGTGCCGATCCCGCGCCGGAGGCGGTGGTACAGCTGGCGGCACCGGTCGGTTCGGTCGACTGGGTGCAGCTGCTGGCGCGCTGATGGCCCTGTTCTCCCGCCACCCCTGGTTCGCCGCTTCGCTCCTGCTGGTTCCCGTGCTGACCCTGGCTGCTCCTGGCTGGCCCCGGCTGGCCGGGGTGGGGCCCTGCTGGGCCATCCTCTGGCTGCTGCCCTGGGCCCTAGCCGAGGGACCCCTCTCGGCGATTATTGCCGGTGCCATCCTGGGGTTGCTGCTGGATTCCCTTCATCACGGCGGCGTGAGTGAGATGCCGGCCCTGATGTTGCTGGGCTGGTGGTGGGGGCGGATCGGCCGACTGGGGGCGCCGGTGGAACGCAGCTTCAGCCTGGGGCTGCTGGCCCTGCTGGGCACCCTGGGGCTCGATCTGTCGCTGATGCTGCAGTGGGCCCTGCGTAGCGGCCTGGGGGCCGGCAGTCACCTCCCCGGCGGAGCGATCGATCCGGCCACGCTGGCCCAGCCCGGCTGGCATCTTGATGACCTGGCCGGTGCCGGTCTGCATGTCCTGCTGGCCCGCACCCTGCTCACCGCCCTCCTGGCCCCGGTGCTCTGCTCCCTCCAGCTCCTGCTGTGGCGGCAGCAGGGTGGCGGCGTCGGGCGGCGCTGAGGGAGGACCCCATGCAGCGGCGCTTTCCGATCCAGCTCCGCCGGACACACCTGGGCGTTCGGCGGGGCCCGCAGGGTCTGCGGCCTGGTCCAGCCGCCGGTGTTGTGCGGGTCCTGGGGGGGGTGTCCCTGGTGCTCCTGCTCGCCTGCGGGGGATGTGGCCGGGGCACGGCACCCGCAGGCGCTCCCCGGCCCCGTCAGCTCACGGTCTGGACCCTCGATCTGGCTCCCCGGTTCTCGCCCTACATGGGCCGCGTCATCGCGGCCTGGGAGCGGGCCCACCCGGGGGTGTCGGTGCGTTGGATCGATGTTCCCTGGAGTTCGGTGGAGCGCAAGCTGCTGGCTGCGGTCTTCGCCCGCACCGCCCCCGACCTGGTGAATCTCAACCCTCCCTTCGCGGCCAACTTGGCCAACAAGGGGGGCCTGCTCAATCTGGCCACGGTGCTGCCCCCCGAGGCCGCCGGGCTCTACCTACCCGAGGTGTGGCAGGCCGGCCGGCAGGGGGATCTGCAGTTCGCCATTCCCTGGTACCTCACCACCCGTGTGACCCTGGCCAACCGGAAGCTGCTCCAGCAGGCCGGCTACACAGCACCGCCCCGCCGCTGGGACCAGATTCCCGCCTACGCCGAGGCCATCAAGCGCCGCACCGGTCGCTATGCCCTCTTCGTGACCGTGGTGCCGGATGACTCCGCCGAGTTGTTGGAGACCCTCGTGCAGATGGAGGTGCGCCTGCTCGACGCCAACCATCGCGCGGCCTTCAACAGTGCCGCTGGTCGGCGGGCCTTCGCCTTCTGGACCGATCTCTACCGCCGTGGCCTATTGCCCCCCGAGGTGGTGAGCCAGGGCTATCGCCGCGCCATTGAGCTCTACCAGGCGGGCGATCTGGCCCAGGTGGCCAGTGGTCCCGATTTTCTGCGCAACCTGCAGACCAACGCCCCCGGCATCGCGGCGCTGACCGCCCCCTTTCCCCCCCTGGTGGGCCCAGGCGGCCAGACCAACGTGGCGGTGATGAACCTGGTGGTGCCGCGCCAGAGCACCATGGCCCCCGAGGCCACCAGCTTCGCCCTGTTCCTCACCAATGCCGCCAATCAACTGGACTTTGCCCGCGAAGCACGGGTGCTCCCCTCCTCGCGGGCGGCCCTGAAGGGGCTGGAGCAGGATCTCGCCGTTGCGGTGGATGATCCGGCCGCCGAACGGCAGGAGGCGCTGGTCAGGCAGGCCCGCGCCCTATCCGTGCGCAACCTGGATCAGGCTCGCGTTCTGGTGCCGGCCACCCCGGGCATCAAGCGGCTGCAGGCGATTCTCTACACCCAGCTGCAGCGCGCCATGCTGGGCCAGATCGGCAGCGATGCGGCCCTGGCCGAGGCGGAACGGCAGTGGAACCGTTACGCCGAAGCCCGCTGGCCCTGAGTGCGGCTGAGGAAACCCCGGCAGGCAATCCGTAGAAAAGCTTAAATCTCTCAGATCTCTTGCCCTGGCGCCGATCCGGGGGGGTGACCCGGACCGCCGCCTGAGGGTATGGTTGCGATTCTTCATTGCTGTGTCCTTCGACACGCCACCCATGTCCCTTTCCCTGGAGGACAAGCCCGCGCAGCCGCTGCCCACGGGCCTGGCTCCCGATCACGGGCTTGGGGTGGACGCCTCCGAGGACAGCAATGGTCTGGCTTCCGATGGCGGAGATTCCGCCAGTCCCGCTGATGGCGGTGGCGACCAGCGCGCCACCCTGCTGGTGGTCGACGATGAATCCGCCGTGCGCCGCGTGCTGGCGATGCGCCTGCAGCTGGCCGGCTACCGGGTGATCTGCGCGGAGGATGGTGAGGAGGCCCTGAGCCTGTATCACCGGGAGCAGCCCGATCTGGTGGTGCTCGACGTGATGCTGCCCAAGCTGGATGGCTTCGCGGTGTGTCGCCGCCTGCGGGCCGAATCCTGCGTTCCGATCATCTTTCTTTCGGCTCTCGATGCCATCAGCGAGCGGGTGGCCGGCCTGGATCTCGGCGCCGACGACTATCTGCCCAAGCCGTTCAGTCCCAAGGAGCTGGAAGCCCGCATCGCCACCATCCTGCGGCGGGTCGGCCGCGGCTCGGCCACTGCCGAGCCCCGGGATGTTCCGAGCGGCAGTGGCGTGCTGCGGGTGGGGGACCTGGTGGTGGACACCAACCGCCGCCAGGTGACTCGCGATGGCCAACGCATCGCCCTCACCTACACCGAATTCAGCCTGCTCGAGCTCCTGTTCCGTGAACCTGGCCGAGTGGTGCCCCGGGCCGAGATTCTCGAGCAGCTGTGGGGCTATCCCCCCCGCCGCGCCGCCGACCTGCGGGTGGTGGATGTCTACGTGGCCCGCCTGCGCGGCAAACTTGAGCCCGATCCTCGCAACCCCGAGCTGATCCTCACGGTGCGTGGCACCGGCTACGCCTCCCAGCGGATGGCGGAAACGCCGATGGCCGCGGCGGGCTGAGGTTCGCTCCCGGAGCTCATCGCCCGACGGACCCGGGATCGACACCCTGGCGACACCCTGGCGACACCCTGATCATAGGGCCACCGCACGGGTTCAGCGCTCCTGCAGGATGGACCTGATTTTGTTCCTTGAGCTGCCTTGTCGGATCTGCGCGAGACCCGCATGGAGAAAGCCCGCACGCTCGACTCCCTCGGCCGGGCCCCCTACGCCCTTGGCTTCAGCCCCAGCCACCGCACCGCCGCGCTGCAGCAGGCCCACGCCGACCTGGCCAATGGCGAGGAGCGCGAGGCCGATGTGGTCGTGGCCGGCCGGGTGATGACGCGGCGGGTGATGGGCAAGCTGGCCTTCTTCACCCTCGTCGATGAGAGCGGCCCGATCCAGCTCTACCTCGAGAAGGCCACCCTTCAGGCGGCCCACCCCGATAACCCCGAGGTGTTCGCCCAGCTCACCTCTCTGGTGGATGCGGGTGACTGGATCGGCGTGCGGGGCAGCCTCAAGCGCACCGACCGGGGCGAGCTCTCGGTGAAGGTCGTGGATTGGACGATGCTCAGCAAGGCGCTTCAACCCCTGCCCGACAAATGGCATGGCCTGGCGGATGTTGAGAAGCGCTACCGCCAGCGCTACCTCGATCTGATCGTTTCGCCCCACACCCGCGAAACCTTCCGTCGCCGTGCCCGGATCGTGAGCACGATGCGCCGCTGGCTCGATGAGCGCGGCTTCCTGGAGATCGAAACCCCCGTGTTGCAGACCGAAGCTGGTGGCGCCGACGCCCGCCCCTTCGAGACCCATCACAACGCCCTCGACCTGCCTCTCACCCTGCGGATCGCCACCGAGCTCCATCTCAAGCGGCTGGTGGTGGGCGGCTTCGAACGGGTCTATGAGCTGGGCCGCATCTTCCGCAATGAGGGGGTGAGCACACGCCACAACCCTGAATTCACCTCGGTGGAGATCTACCAGGCCTACGCCGATTACCACACCATGATGGATCTCACCGAAGAGCTGATCGTGGCGGCGGCCCGCGAGGTGTGCGGCGGCACGCAGATCACCTATCAGGGCAGCGAGGTGGATCTCACGCCCCCCTGGCGGCGGGCCACGATGCACGATCTGGTGCAGGAGGCCACGGGCCTCGATTTCACCGCTTTCGAAGCTTCGGATCCGCTTGAGAGTCGGGCCCGAGCCGCCGCCGCCATGGCGGCGGCGGGCCTGGAGGTGCCCGATGCGGCCGATTGCCTTGGCCGGCTGTTGGTGGAGGCCTTCGAGCAGACGGTGGAAACCAGCCTGATCCAGCCCACGTTTGTGCTCGATTACCCGGTGGAGAACTCGCCCCTGGCCCGGGCCCACCGCAGCAAGCCCGGCCTGGTGGAGCGCTTCGAGCTGTTCATCGTGGGCCGTGAAACCGCCAATGCCTTCAGCGAGCTGATTGATCCTGTGGATCAACGCAGCCGACTCGAGATGCAGCAGGAGCGCCGTCGCGCCGGCGACCCCGAGGCCCAGACCGTGGACGAGGACTTCATCCACGCCCTGGAGGTGGGCATGCCCCCCACCGGCGGCCTGGGCATCGGCATCGACCGGTTGGTGATGCTGCTCACCGACAGCCCCTCGATCCGCGATGTGATCGCCTTCCCGCTGTTGCGGCCGGAGGGGCGTTCCGGGGCCAGCGAGGCCGGCCATGAGGCTGGTTGCTGAGGGCTGCTCAGACGCTCGGGCGGGTATCCCTCGCCGTGAGCCGGGACCTCCGGGCAGGCGCAATGGGATAATCAACTTGTGTAGGCATTCTCCCCCAGCGGGGCACTCTTTTCCATGAGCGGCGAGCGCGTCGGATTTCGTTTCAAGCACGCCGATGCGGTGGTGAAGCGCAACCCCCAGGGGCGGTCCCGCCGGGGCTGGGTGATGGAGCCGGTGGAGCAGACCACCAGCCGCGGCACCAAGATGCCGGCTTATCGCATCCGTTGGCGCGACAGTGAACGTCCCGAGATCGTGCTGCAGCACATGCTGATCGCTGATCCTGATCCCACCCCGCCGCCCGAGGGTGTGAGCTTGGTGCCCGCTGCCCCCAAGAAGTGAGCGGGGCGGCGCCGAGCCGCTTCCGGTCTACAGCCATCCCTTCAGCCGGTACACGAAGAGTCCCAGCAGTTCCTTGAGGGAGCTGGTTGTTGAGGTCAGTGCTCCGGCCTGGGGCATCAGATCCAGCAACAGGCTCTCTGCCGTGGTCTGTCCCGATTGGTTGCGCGCCGCCAGCTGGAAGTCGCAGGCCACCGGCACGATCTTCAGGCCGCTGAGGCGGCGGAAGGTGGCCGTGGCCCGGGGCAGGTGGGTGGCGCTGGTCACCAGCAGCAGCGAATGCCAACCCCGTTCCCGCGCGATGCTCCGCAGGGCGATCGCCTCCTCGGCGGTGTTGCGGGGACCCTCGCTGCGCACGATTCGCTCAGCGGGCACCCCCAGTTTCTGGGCCAGGGAGGCGGCGTAGTTGGCCTCCGGTGGCGTCGGGTCGCCGGCGTTGAAGCTCACCCGCCCACCCGACACCACCAGCCAGGGCGCCTTGCCCTCCCGAATCAGATCCACGCCGGTGAGCAGGCGGTCGCCGGCATCGGCCACCTCCACGCCCCGGCGTGGGGACAGGGGTGGCAGCAGGCCACCTCCCAGCACCAGCACCGCATCGGCGGAGGGAAGGGTGGCCGGAGTGAGCCGCACCGCCTGATCCTCCAGACTCCGTACCAACTGGCGGTTCAGCCAGGGCATCGAGGCCAACCAGACCAGGCCGATCCCTGCGGCGGAGAGGCCGGGGCCCCAGCGCCGCCGCCGGCCTAACAGACCCAGCCCCATCAGCAGCAGACCCGCCCCCAGGGGGTAGACGAACAGGGGCAGCAGCTTGGAGAGCAGAAAGCCCATGGCGGTGGCTCAGGACTGGTTGCGGCGGCGCAGGGCTTCGAGCTCTTGTTGGGCTTCGAAGCGGCGCCAGTCCTGCTCCAGCTCGGCCATCCCATCGGCCACGCGCTCACCTGAGCGGCCGGGCGCAGGCGGTGTTGGGGCTGCGGTGAGTTCGGCGAGCTCCCGTTCCACCGCGGCGAATCGCTCCCCCAGTTCGGCGAGGGTCTGCCAGCGGTTGCGGCCCTGCTCCATCAACGTGGCGATGTGGGCTTCGGCCCTGGCGGCCAGCTCCTCGGCGCCGGCGCCGCGGGCTCGTTCGCTGCGCTCCTGCCACTGGCGGATCTCGCCGGCCAGGCGCAGCAGCCCCTGGCGCTGTAGTTCCGCCTCCTGGCGCAGCTTCAGCCGCTCGTGCAGCAGGCGCTGCTGCCGGTCCCGCTGGGCCTGTTCCGCCAGCAGGGCATCCTGCTGGGGATTAGCCCTCAGGAACGATTCCAGCTGCTGATTCAGCCGGGCCTCGAGTTCTTCCAGCCAGCTGCTTGGGCTCATGCTTCCGGTGCGCGGGTGATCAGAGGAGCCTCGATCTCCTGCTGCAGCGGGGTGATCGCCGCCTCGCGGGAGCGCAGCAGCAACTGGGTGAGACGGGCGATCGCCCCCTCGCCCAGGTCCTGCTCGGAGATGCGGTCGAAGGCCCGGCGGTAGAGATCCTCGAGATCCTCGATCAGGCCTTCCCGCGTGGCGCGCATCGCCTGACGCTGCTCCTCACGGCTCATGGTGCATTCCGCATCGGGGTTGGATCGGCATGGTGCTGCGTCGGTGTTTCGCCACCGGCTCGTGACGTCTCCGAGTCTGCCTGGGTCAGCAGATGCAGGGAGAGATCGTCGGCGCCATCACACCAGCGGCGGATTGCCCGCCAGCCTGATGCGGCCACCAGGGTCTGAAAGGACTCCGGGGTGTACTTCGCGCTGTACTCGGTGATCAGGGGTTCGCCGGCGGTGAAGCTCCAGCGCCGACCGGCGAGGGTCACGGTCTGGGAATGGCAGCTCACCAGGGCCATGGCGATGCGGCTGGCGGCGGCTTCCCAGCGGGCGCGGTAGGTGAAGGCGGCGGGATCGAAGTCGCCAGCCAGCTCCCGGTTGAGGCGCCGCAGCAGGTTGAAGGCGAAGGCGGCCGACACCCCGGCGGCATCGTTGTAGGCCGCTTCGAGCCGCTCTGGCGCCTTCGGCTGGTCGATGCCGATCAGCAGCCGGCTGCCCGGCCCCAGCAGGCGGGCGAAACGGCTGAGCAGCGCCTGGGCCTGGGGGGGGTCGAAGTTGCCCAGGGAGCTGCCGGGGTAGAAGCCCAGCCGCGGCCGGCCCTCCAGCAGGGGATGGGGCGGTAGCTGGTCCAGGTCGGCGTAGTCGCAGCAGATGCCCAGCACAGGCACGGCGGGATGGCGATCCTGCAGCGCGCGGCAGGAGGGGCCCAGCTGGTCGAGGCTGATGTCGAGGGCCACGTAGGCCGCCGGTTGCAGGGCCTCCAGTAGGGGACCCACTTTGCTCAGGTTGCCGGCCCCGAATTCCACCAGCACGGGGGTGGGGGTGATGCCTTCCGCCAGCGACCGGGCCAGCTCCGGGGCCCGCTCCCGCAGCAGGGCGGTTTCCTGGCGCGTGAGGCCGTATTCGGGTTGCTGGCCGATCGCCTCAAAGAGGCGGGAGCCCTCCGCGTCGTAGAGCAGCCAGGCGGGCAGCTGCCGCGGTTGCCGTGCCATTCCTTCGAGCACCAGCCGCTCCAGATCGGCGGGGGCGGGATGGAGATCGAGCAGTTCCGCAGGTTGGGGAGCCGGCAAGGCAGCAACGCCGCCCGCCGGGGGGTAGGCCCCGGCGTTCGCCTTCAAAGCCGCCGTTCCGGATCCCGGCAGTTTGGTGGGTTCCAGAGCCGGTTTCGGGGGGCGGCCGGGCTCAGCAACCGTGCGGTCGGCGGGGGGCCTGGGAAGCATCGGGCCGCCGGCAGCAAGGATCGGTGTCGATCGTATCGAGGTCGGGCCCAGCCCTCAGGGGAGTTCCCGGGCCAGCCGCAAACCACTGGCCATCCAGCGGCTCGCCGGAGGGAAGAAGTTGCGATAGGTGAGACGCTCGGCGCCGGCGTGGCCCTCCGGTGTGAGGAAGCAGCCGCCCCGCAGCACGAATTGGGAGGTCATGAATTTGCCGTTGTATTCCCCCACGGCCCCCGCAGCCGGCCGGAAGCCGGGATAGGGCCTGTAGGGGCTGCCGGTCCATTGCCAGAGCACCCCATGGGCCTGCTCCAGGCCTCCGGCGGCGGCCAGGGTTTCCCATTCCGCCTCGTTTGGTAGCCGTGCTCCAGCCCAGCGGGCATAGGCATCCGCCTCGAACCAGCTCAGGTGCCGCACCGGCGCCTGGGGATCGCGGCGGCGGCGGCCGGCCAGGGTGAAGAGGTCATCGCCGCGCCAGTAGCGGGGCGCCTGCCAGCCGCGCTGCTGCAGCACGGCCCAGCCCTCGCTCATCCAGAGTTCGGGGCGGCGGTAGCCCCCGTCGGCGATGAAGTCGGCGTAGGCGGTGTTGGTCACCAGTCGCTCGGCCAGGGCGAAGGGTTCCAGCCACACCTGGTGGCGTGGGGCTTCATTGTCGAAGTGGAAGCCGCCGCCGGCATGGCCGATCGCCACCAGGCCGCCGTGATGGTGGTGCCAGCCGCCGCCGGCTGCGCCGGAGTCCCAGCTAGCCCCGGGCTCCACGCCATCCGCACTTCCCTGGGCCTGCCGCTCCCCAAGCCGCTCTTCACTGCCGCTTCCATGCACGGGGCGCCAGGCCCGCTCGAAGGCCGCCTCCGGCCCTTCGGATCCCGCGTCGTAGATGGGTTCGAGGGGGTTGCGGGAGAAGCCATCGAG
Source organism: Cyanobium sp. (assembly GCA_044345855.1). Classification (GTDB taxonomy): domain Bacteria; phylum Cyanobacteriota; class Cyanobacteriia; order PCC-6307; family Cyanobiaceae; genus Cyanobium. The sequence goes on from JBIJAG010000002.1 coordinate 90,537, forward strand.
CAGGTCCATCAGCAGCAGCTCCTGGTGTTGTTGTTCGTGCTGCAGGCCCAGCTCCACCAACTCCAGGAGCCCGGCCGCGGCGGCAGGAGGCGGATCGCCAAGGTCGGCCAGCAGCTGCTCGAGGGCGGCATCGATGCGATGGCGCCAGACGAGCACCGCATCGATCGGCGGACGGCTCAGCAGGCCCCGCTCTGGGCGGGGATGGCGGGCGCCGACGGCGTCGTAGTAGCTGTTGAACAGGTATCGCCAGCGGGGGTCGGCTGGTTCGTAGGTCAGCGAGGGGCACTCCAGAGCGGCGCCGGCTGGGTGGGCAGCGTGGCTGCCTCCGCCATTCCCCACCAGGGCCGGCCGCAGCAGGAACTCCTCGAAGAACCAGGCGGTGTGTCCGAGATGCCACTTCGGCGGGCTGGCATCGGCCATGCCCTGCAGAGCCAGATCCTCCGGTTCCAGCGGCGCGATCAGGGCCTCACTGCGGCGTCGCACCCGCCGGTATCGGCTCTCCAGCTCTGCGAGGCTGGTCGTGGATGCGGGTGATTGGACAGGGCGGACCATCCCACTCTGAGGCTCGGGGGAACCCATCCAACCGTCCCTCAGGCGCTGCGACCCTAGGAAGGTTCCCTACGATCCGGCCACGCAACTTCGAACTGGCGGGCCAGCAGGCATGGGCGGCATCACGTCAGACAGCAGCATCCCGTCCGGCATCTGTGAGGGCTTCAGCGCCGCCGTGGGCCACACCCCCCTGATCCGCCTGCGGGCCCTCAGTGAGCTCACCGGCTGCGACATCCTCGGCAAGGCCGAATTCATGAATCCCGGCGGTTCGGTGAAAGACCGCGCCGCCCTCGGCATTCTGCAGGAGGCGGAGCGAAGCGGGGAGCTGCGGCCCGGCGGCACTGTGGTGGAGGGCACCGCCGGCAACACCGGCATCGGCCTGGCCCATCTCTGCAATGCCCGCGGTTACCGCTGCCTGATCGTGATCCCCGACACCCAGTCGGCCGAGAAGATCGGCCTGCTGCGCAGCCTCGGGGCGGAGGTGCGCACCGTGCCGGCCGTGCCTTACGCCAACCCGGACAACTACGTGAGGCTCTCCGGCCGCATCGCCGCCGAGATTCCCGGTGCCGTTTGGGCCAACCAGTTCGACAACCTCGCCAACCGCCGCGCCCATTACGCGAGCACCGGTCCGGAGATCTGGCAGCAGTGCGGCGGGAAGGTGGATGCCTGGGTGGCGGCCACCGGCACCGGCGGCACCTATGCCGGAGTGGCCCTGTACCTCAAGGAGCGGGACGCGCGGGTGCGCTGCGTGCTGGCCGATCCCCACGGCAGCGCCCTGCACAGCTGGGCCAGCAGCGGCGAACTCCACGCCGAGGGCAGCTCGATCACCGAGGGGATCGGCAACAGCCGCGTGACCGCCAACCTGGAAGGAGCCCCGATCGATGATGCCGTTCGCGTCGGCGACCAGGATGCCCTCGACACCATCTACCGGCTGCTTTGGCAGGAGGGACTGTTCCTGGGGGGCTCGGTGGGGATCAATGTGGCCGCGGCGGTGGAGACGGCCCGCCGCCTCGGTCCGGGCCACCGCATCGTGACCGTGCTTTGCGATAGCGGCGACCGCTACCGCTCCCGCCTCTACGACCGGGACTGGCTGGAGGGCCGGGGGCTGCGGCAGCCCGATCAGGATGCTTCCTCCATCGCCGCTGCCCCGGCCGAACAGAAGGGCTGATGACCTCCTCCTCGGCCGCTCCCGGCCAGTCGATCGGCGGCCGTTACCGCCTCGTGCGGGCCCTCTCCGAATCCCCTGACCAGGGGGTTCTCTGGCTCGCCAGCGACGGGCTGGCGGCCGATGCATCCGTGGCTCTGCGCCAGTTGCCTGCGGTGCGGGATCCGGCGATGGTCCGCAGCCTGGCCTCCCGCCTGCAGGGGGTGCTCCATCCCCAGGTGCCCCGTTTCGGCGCCGTGATCGAGGAGGGCGGCAGGCAATGGCTGGTGCGCGATTGGCAGGCTGGCCGCACCTATGACCAGCTGCTGGAGGCCCGCCGCGAGCGCCAGCTGGTGTTCGGTGCCGGCGAGGTGCTGCTGTTGCTGCGGCAGCTGCTGCCGGTGCTGGTGGCCCTCCATGGCCAGGACCTGCTCCATGGCGACATCAGTGCCGCCAACCTCCTGCGCCGCGACAGCGATGGACTGCCGGTGCTGCTCGATTTCGGCCTGGCCCGTGGCGCCGCTGCCGCCCCAAGAGCCGCGCCCCCGGGTGCCACCCCAGGCTATGCCCCGCCGGAGTTGATCCGCGGCGAACCGCCCGCCCCTTGGATGGATCTCCATGCCTTGGGGGTGCTCTCCCTGGTGCTGGTCAGTGGTGAGGAGCCTGCCGCCCTGCTCGATCCGGTCACCCTGGAGTGGCGGATGCCCGTTGCCTTGGAGGCCGAGCCGGCCCTGCGTCAGCTGATCGAGCGGCTTCTCAGCCGCGATCCCTCCCGCCGCTTCACCACTGCCGCGGAGGCTCTCGCAGCCCTGCAGGCTGTTCCGATGCCGGAAAGCACCGGACCTGTACCCCGGGCCGACCGCACCGTGGTGCTGGTGCCCCAGGCCCCGGAGCCGCTCCCCGTGGCGCCAGTAGCCGCGTCGGATCGGGCTGTCGGGAATCCGCAGGCCCGATCCGCTGTTCCCGCCGAGGCGGCGGCTGCCGCTGCAGCGGCGCTCCAGGACGTCCGCCCTGCCTCCGTCCCGCGGCCGGAATTGCCGGGCCTGGCCACCGCTGCGCCGGCACCGGAACCCGCCTTTCGGGCTCCGGTGCCCCGTCCCCGGCCTGAGGAGAAGGAGGAGGCCGCTGAGGGGGGCCTCTGGCCCGTGCTGATTGCCCTGGTGCTCTCGGCCGTGGTTGGAACGGCCCTGGGCTGGCTGTGGCTGGGACGAGGCCGGCCCACCGCTCCCGCGGAGACGGTGGGCGAGGTGCCCCTGAGCCTGCCACCGGCGGAGGTGGATCAGCGGCAGCAGCTGCTCAACCGTCTGCGCGCCCTGCAGATCGACCGCGGCTGGTTCCTCAGCCTGGCGGACGCCAGCCTGCTGGCCCAGTATCCGGAGCGGAAGGGGCGACTCCCGGGTGATGCGCTCGAGGATGCGCCGCTGCGGAAGGTCTGGAATGACCAGGCCCAGGAATGGCTGGCCCGGGTGGAACAGTTGCCCCTCCCCCTCAGGCGCCGCCTCGGCAGTTTCCGAGCCTCCGACTGGGAGCAGCGTCAGCAGTCCCTGGTGGCGCAGGGGTTGAGTTCCTCGGTTCTGACCCAGCTGGTGTCCGGCAGTGCCACCTCTCTGCTCCCCGGCCAGTCCGGTGACCGAATGCCGCCGGAGCCCTTCCGCCAGCTCTGGTATGCCGCGGCCGAGCTCACCCTCGATGCGATGCGGATCGATCCCATTGAGCTGCGCACCCAGGTCACCGAGGTGATGGCCGCCGATGTGCCGGCCAATGGCGCCCGCCTCTTCGCGGTGCGTCTGCCGGTGGACCACAGCCTCGCCCTCGGGGTGAACGGCACCCCCCTGCTGCAGATGGCGGTGTACGCCGCCGATGGATCCGTTCTGTCGCCGAGGGGGGCGCTGCGGGTGGTGAGTCTGGGCCTACAGAAGGCCTCCCCGGTGCAACTCCTGGTCACCAATGAGGGGGTGTCACCGGCGCGGATCAGCCTGTCGCTGCGGGCAGACCCGCCAGCGCCGCCGGCGCCATCCCCGACCCCTGCGTCACCAGCAGAAACCCCGGCCGTGCCTGCCCCGCCCGATCGGCTCACCCCGGTGGTGCCCTCCGAGCCCCCCGGTGCTTCTTCGGCACCTCCCCCCCCGCCTGAACCCACGACCGAGCCTGGATCATCACCAGCCGGCACCAATGCCACCCCCAGCGGCGCTGCGACCGCTCCGACCCAGCCGACCAGTCCCTGAATCGATCGCCCACGTCGACCAGGCACAGTTCAGCGAATTCGCTCCCATTCCTCTGGGCGCCGCTTCCCTGGCCTATCTCCTGATCCGGCACATCCGGAACACCCTCCTCGCTTGAACCGCGCCCGAAAGGAGTTCGCGACTCGATCTCGATGAGTCAGATCCTGGCGATCGCGGCCCGGGCCTCCTTGGCCTCCTGCTTGCGTTTTTCTTCGTGGCGTTTGTCATGCAGCTTGCGTCCCTTGCCCAAGCCGAGGGTCACCTTGAGCCAGGACCCCTTGAGGTGGAGATTCAGGGGGATCAGGGTGAGGCCCTTCTGTTCGAGGGCGGTGCGGAACTTGTCGATCTCGCGGCGGTGGGCCAGCAGTTTGCGCACTCGCAGCGGTTCGTGATTGAAGAAGCGGCCAGCATGGCTGTGGGGTGAGATATGCACGTTGTGCAGCTGCAGCTCACCGCTCCGGATCAGGCAGAAGCCATCGCGCAGGTTGCACTGGCCCGCCCGGATCGATTTCACCTCGGTGCCGAGCAGCTCGATGCCGGTCTCGAGGGTTTCAAGGATCTCGTACTGGTGACGGGCGAAGCGGTTGTCGGCCAGGAGCCTGTTGGCGGGATCCCCCTTGGCTTTGCCTCCCTGCCTGCCGGGCCCCTTTGCCATCGCCCTTCCCCGGGATCTGCCATCGCCACCCGAGCCTAGACAGCGGCCGGCACTCCGGGACCGTGAGCGGACGATCGGATCGCGCCGTGGTTTCGCTGTGACTGTTGTGGCCTGAGCCACCGCTCCCGTGCGGGGCAGGTACCCTGCAGTCCATGGCGATCGTTTCCTCCCAGCCGGGCTCTGTTTCGCCTGGCGCCCGCGACCGCCCCCTCTCCTTCGGCGAGAGCTCTTCCTCGCGCTCGGGGCTGACCGATCCCCAGATTCGGCCGGAGGACGCACCGAATCCCGGCGAGGATCGCCCCCGCGACGATTCCCTCCGCCCCCGCCGTCTCGCCGACTACATCGGCCAAAGCGAACTCAAGCAGGTGCTGGGGATTGCCGTGGAGGCCACCCGGGGTCGCGGTGAGGCCCTCGATCATGTGTTGCTGCACGGTCCGCCCGGCCTGGGCAAGACCACCATGGCCCTGGTGCTGGCCGAGGAGCTCGGGGTGCGCTGCCGCATCACCAGTGCCCCGGCCCTGGAGCGCCCCCGCGACATCGTGGGTTTGCTGGTGAACCTGCAGCCCCAGGAGGTGCTGTTCATCGATGAGATCCACCGGCTCAACCGCGTGGCCGAGGAACTCCTGTACCCCGCCATGGAAGATTTCCGCCTCGATCTCACCGTGGGCAAGGGCACCACGGCCCGCACCCGCAGCTTGCCCTTGGCCCCCTTCACCCTGGTGGGCGCCACCACCAGGGCCGGGGCCCTGAGTTCGCCCCTGCGGGACCGCTTCGGCCTGATCCAGCGGCTCGAGTTCTATGAGCTGAACGATCTCCAGGCCATCGTGCAGCGCACCGCCAGCCTGCTGGCCATGGAACTGGATACTGGCGCCTCCCTGGAGGTTGCCCGCCGCTGCCGCGGCACCCCCCGCATCGCCAATCGGCTGCTGCGCCGGGTGCGGGATGTAGCCGTGGTGGGAGGGCATGGCCGCATCAGCGCGGATCTGGTGGATGGGGCCCTGCGCCTTCACCGGGTTGACGCCCGCGGCCTCGATGCCAGTGACCGGCGGTTGCTCCGTCTCCTCCTCGAGGGCTACGGGGGCGGTCCGGTGGGATTGGACACCCTGGCGGCGGGCCTGGGGGAGGATCCGGCCACCCTCGAAGGGGTGGTGGAGCCCTATCTGCTCCAGCTCGGTTTCCTGCAGCGCACCCCCCGGGGCCGCATCGTCACCGAGGCCGGCAAGGCCCATCTGGCCGCCGGGCCGGATGCCGCGGCGGCATGAGCCAGCCCGTCGGCCAGGACCAGGCAAGGGCATGCTCCCGATTCCGATCGACGGTCCCTCGTTTGGCGGCAGCCAGTCGCCAGCGCCTCGCCGTTGTGTTGCTGGGAGCGCTGGTCTGGCTGCTGCCGCTGCTGCTGGGTCTCGAGCCCGCTGTCGCCCTGGATCGGGTCGCGGCTGGCTCGGTTGCAGCGCGGCTGATGGGTCCGAGCCTCTCCCCAGCCATCGCTTCGGTCACACCCAGATTGGTTGGCGAGATGGGCCCCACTGTTCTTTCGAGCGATCGTCTCGCCCCCCCGTCGGATTCCGCCGCGTCCGTTCCCGAGCTGTTCCAGCAGGCCCTCGAGGCCAGTCGGGGCGGCCGTTTCGATCGGGCCCTCCCCCTGTGGAACCTGGTGCTCGAACGGGCGCCGGGGGATGCGGCCGCCTGGAGCAACCGGGGCAACGTCCAGCTGGCCCTGGGGGATCCCCTCGCCGCCATCGCCGACCAGGACCACTCCCTGCTGCTGGAGCCGGACAACGCCGATCCCCACCTCAACCGCGGCACCGCCGAGGAGGCCCTGGGCCGCTGGGATGCGGCCGCCGCCGACTACGCCTGGATCCTGGAGCGCAATCCCCTTGATGCCTCGGCCCTCTACAACCTCGGCAACGTGCAGGGCTCCCGCGGCGATTGGCAGGCGGCCCGCGACCGCTTCGTGGCCGCCGCCGACGCCCGGCCAGGCTTTGCCATGGCCCGCTCCAGTGCTGCCCTGGCGGCCTTTCAACTGGATGACCTGGCGACGGCCGAGCGGGAGCTGCGCTCCCTGATCCGCCGCTATCCGCTCTTCGCCGATGCCCGGGCCGGCCTCACCGCCCTGCTCTGGCAGCGGGGCGCTTCAGGGGAGGCGGAAAGTCACTGGGCCGCGGCCTCGGGCCTGGATCCCCGCTACCGCGAAACCGACTGGCTCCTGGGAGTACGGCGCTGGCCACCGGGGCCTGTGGCGGCGTTGGAGCGCTTTCTGAAGTTAACCAGCTGAGCCTGCCCCCTATCGGCTGGCCTCCACATAGATCGATTCCGCCATCCTTTCCCACAAATTCAGGGCCCCGGGTTGCTTCAGGGTGGTGCTCCCGGCCGGGAGGGCGGTGGCGTTATGGAATCCGTGGCGTGTGAGCAGCGCGCAGAGGGAGGTTTCGTCGTAGAGCCATAGGTGGTGGCGCGGGCCGTTGAACGCGTCTCGGAGCCGCGCCAGCATGGAGCGGGGGCGATCCACGCAGGTGAACAGCGATGCGATGAAGCGGTCACCATCGCCCTGGTCTGCATAGGTTGAAACCAGCTGCTTCAGCCCCGGGGTGGAGAGCCGGATGACGCCTCCAGGTCGAAGCACCCGCCGGGCTTCGCGAAGGAACAGGTCGGCATCCTGGCGATCCAGGTGTTCGATCATGTGGCTGGAGTAGATCACCTCTACCGAACCATCCGGCCATGGGATGTGTCGGGTGGCGTTGCAATGGCCGATGCTGTTGGCGCGGCAGAAACTTACGTAGGCGATCGACTGCCTATCCAGCAGCTTTAATCTCCCCGCCAACTGAATCAGGGCTGGGGGAAGCTTGGCCAGTCGGACGCTCGGAGAATTGTCGTAATTCACCCAACCGGCGATAGGGCTCTGCCCGCAGCCGATTTGAATCAGGGTCATCGTGCTGCGCCAATCGAAGTCGAACGTATCACGGGCTCCCTGGATGCCGATGCCCCGATCGTGAGCCGTGGGCGTGAGGGGCTGCCTGGGAGCGAACTGGGGGCGTTGTTCATCGGGGTGCAGCAAGGGAGCGCCACTGCCGCCGCCGCTGCGCGGCATGGCCTCGCTGTGGACCTCTGCAGCGCTGCCCTTGGGAGGTGGCTCACGCTGTCGTGATTGGTCGCCGATTTGAGGGGCGAGTAACGATTGACACTGCGTCGCGAATTCGAAGCTGGATGACCAGCCAAGCGGGAAGAACGCCACTCCACTGGCCTTGAGGCTGAAACTGGCTGATTTAAGGATTGATGCAATCAGGATGGCCAGGTCAATGCGATTGACATGCTGCCCCTGCGATTTGGGCATCGTTTTTCAGTGTGACTCCCTAAACTCAATTCACCTCACCTGATTGGCTTGTCCCGTTCGCCTGCCCTGCTCAGCTGCCCTCAATGGCCGATTTCTGGGCTGGAAGCCACCTTGCAGGGCCTGCTTCCGGACCTGATCCAGCTGCGTCGCCATATCCACCGCCATCCCGAGCTCAGTGGCCACGAACACCAGACGGCGGCCCTGGTGTCCGGCGAGCTGCGCCGCCTGGGCTGGGACGTGCGTGAAGCGGTCGGCCGTACTGGTGTCGTGGCGGAGCTGGGTCCGGAGGGGGCTCCCGTTGTGGCTCTGCGGGTGGATATGGATGCCCTGCCGATCGAGGAGCGCACCTCCCTGCCCTGGGCCTCCGTGCACCAGGGCCTGATGCACGCCTGCGGCCATGACATCCATACGACGGTGGGCCTGGGGGTCGCGGCCCTTCTGGCCGCCCGTTGCGAGAGCCTCAGTGCCCGCGTGAGGCTGCTGTTTCAACCCGCCGAGGAAACGGCCCAGGGGGCTGCTTGGATGCGTGCCGATGGGGCTATGGAGGGGGTGGAGGCCCTGTTTGGGGTGCATGTGTTTCCGAGCATCGCGGTGGGAACCGTGGGTGTGCGCTGCGGCAGCCTCACCGCCGCCGCCGGGGAACTGGAGATTGAGGTGCTCGGCGAGAGCGGCCATGGCGCCCGGCCGCACCAGAGCACCGATGCGATCTGGATCGCGGCGCGGGTGGTGAGTGGCCTGCAGGAGGCGATCAGCCGCCGCCTGGATCCACTCCATCCGGTGGTGGTGAGCTTCGGCCGGATCGAGGGGGGGAAGGCTTTCAATGTGATCGCGGATCACGTGCGGCTGCTGGGCACGGTGCGATGCCTCGATGCAGCCGTCCATGATCGTCTGCCCGGCTGGATCGAGGACACGGTCCATGCCCTCTGCCGGGGCCATGGCGGCGAGGCCCGTGTTCATTACCGTCGCATTTCCCCGCCGGTGCACAACGATCCCGACCTCACCCGCCTCGTGGCGGCGGCGGCGGTCGACCTGCTGGGCGACTCCCGGGTGGAATGGCTGGAGCAGCCATCGCTGGGGGCCGAGGATTTCGCCGCGCTTCTGGAGGGCCACCGCGGCACGATGTTTCGGCTTGGGGTGGCGGGGCCCGCCGGCTGCACCCCGCTCCACAGCAACACCTTCGCGCCCGATGAGGACTGTCTGGCCGTCGGCATCCGGGTCCTCACCCTCAGCCTGCTGCGCTGGATGGCGACACCGTGCTGAAGGCGCCCTTCCCCCCGGCGGTTTCACCACCTTCCCAGCGCCGCGCTGCCCTGTTGGCACTCGCCTCCCCCCTGCTGATCCTTCTGGCCCTGGTGGGCCTGTTGCACCGCTCTGGAGCGTCCCGCTGGGAGGTCCTACCAGCCCTGTTGATCGGGTCGGGCCTGCTGCTCACCAGCCTGCACCGCCGCCGCCGGCGCAGGAAGGAATTGCTGCGTTCGCTGCGGCAGAATCCACAGGGATAGTTGTTGTAAACAACCCATTGTACTAGCTCCGAAAGGGGGCGCTCCCAGAGAACAGGTACAGCAATAGGTAATTGATCACGGCTGGTAAGATCGGTAGCATTATTACCCATCCCGCTTTGGCGATCTGGCCCAGCAGCAGGGCGGCAAGGGCATTGATCAGGAAAAGAATCGCGAGGCCAACGGTGTTGATGCGTTGACCCTGAAGCCGGTCGTTGAAGGTGAAGCGCTGTTGGCCATACATAGAAACTCCAAAAGCAGCCAGAAAGCCAAGCAGATTGGCCGGACCTGTGCCGATCTGAAGGCCGATTTTCAGCGTGGTCAGAATCGCTGCATGCACGGCGGTGGAAGCAATGCCCACGGCGCTGAAGCGGGCGAAGCGGTGTTTGAATGGCTTCATGTACGCGTTACAGTCTTGATCACGTAGTGCGGTCTTCGTTTGGCCTCAAGATAGGATCTGCCCACATATTCTCCCAGCACGCCGATGCCGATCAGTTGCAGTCCCCCCAGGAATGTAACGGCGAAGAAGAGCGAGGCATAGCCCGGCACGTCAATGCCATAGAAGAGCACCCGCACCACGGCCGAGAGGCCAACGATGAAGGCGGCAGACGTCACAATCACGCCGAGGTAGCTCCAGATGCGCAGCGGTGCCGTGGAAAAGTTGAAGATTCCATCAAGGGCGTAGTTCCACAGCTTCCAGCTTCCCCACTTGGTGGTCCCCGAGCTGCGGGCAGGTCGCTTGAAGTGGATGTTCTTCTGTTGGTAGCCGATCCAGGCAAAGAATCCCTTGGAAAATCTCACCCTCTCTTCGCAGCTCAGTATGGCTTCAATTGCATCGCGATCCAGCAATCTGAAGTCGGAGGCATTGAACTGAATCTGAAGTTTGCTGAGCTTCAGAAAGAGCGAATAAAACCATTCGGAGCTCAGCCGCTTCATCAGGCCGTCACTGGATCGGTCATGGCGCACGGCATTCACCACTTGATAGCCCTCCAGCCAGGCCTCCACCATGGTGGGAATCAGGCTGGGAGGGTCTTGGAGGTCGGCGTCGAGGATGATGCAGGCATCGGCCTGGCAGTTCCTGAGGCCGGCAAGCATGGCCGCCTCTTTGCCGAAGTTGCGGCTGAGGCTGATGATTGATCCGCCCGATAAGCAGCTGGATCCGCGAATGAGCTGCTCCATGACCTGACAGGTCTTGTCGCTACTGCCATCATCAACGATCACGATATGAAATTGAAGTTCGCCTTTCTGATAGAGATCAAATCCTTGAATCGTGTTATCTAGAGTGTGGATGAGTGCTGCGGCTGATTCTTCTTCGTTGTGGCAAGGTATGAGTAAGTCAATTCTCTTCACGGCTTCACTGATAAAGGTCTGATTCCTGTTCGAAGTATCGCATGGGCTATCCACGGGTGGTCTCCTCCGGCTCCCTCTGCAGCAGCTCTCGATCGGCTGCCAATGTGCCTTTCCGCCTTCGCATTGGCCGCATTGGCGATGCTCCACAGTGGATGTGCCGCCCTTGCGAATCAGCTCTGGCCATGGATTCCTTCGACCCTGAGGCCGCTTCAGAACCGGGCCCGGACATCGCCGCTTTGCGCGCTGCCATCGTCTCCGGTGACCCCGCCAGGGCCATGCCGGCTCTGGCGCGTCTGAGGGAGGTGTCGGAGGACCAGGCCATCCCTTTGTTACTGCTCGGGCTGGAGCAGACCACCTTCATGGTGCGGTCCTTAGCCTGCGCGGGTCTCGGCGTCAAACGCAACGAACTCGGCCGGCAGGCCTTGGAGCGTTTCCTGCGGAGCGACGCTGATGCCAATGTGCGCGCCGAGGCGGCCAATGCTCTCGCCAGCCATGGGGTCGAGCGCGCGTGGCCGCTTCTGCGTTCCGCCTTTGAGGCCGACGACCACTGGCTGGTTCGCTGCAGCATCCTCTCCGCCCTGGCGGAACACCCCCAGATGGATCCCGAGCGACTGCTGGATCTGGCTGAACTGGCGCTCCGGGATGGCGATGGCAGCGTGCGGGTGGGGGGCGCCGAGATCCTCGGCCGTCTGGTGCGGGAGGCTGGCAGCGGCCTAACCCCGAGCTCCGATGACGGGGCTTCCCAGCCCTGGCAGCGGGCCAGGTCGCTGCTAATGGCACACCAGGCTGATCCGGATCATCGGGTCGTGGCGGCGGCCCTCGATGGTCTGCAGGTCTAAACCCATCCCACACGGCTGCCTCGCCCCGATTACGGCCTTGCTAGGTTGCCTAAGTCACTAGGGGTGCCCAGCCCTCAGGTTGCCTCTGTCGGCAGCCACCGAATGAGGGCTCTAGGGCTGAGATCACACCCTCCGAACCTGATCCGGGTCATGCCGGCGCAGGGAAGTGCGGTCGAACTCAGCGCTGCGCCCCACCCCGATCCGTCGCTCCTTCCGGGAAGCGGCCCATCATTCGGTGATCGATCCCATTGGTCGGTTCGGTCCCCTTCACAGCAGTCTGTCCTTCGCCGTCATCGTCATGCGCACTGCCTGGATCGAGAAGCGTCGCGAGACAATCTCCAGCGGCGGCAATGTCTCCCAGCTGCATTACGCGCGAGCAGGGGTGCTGACCGAGGAGATGGCCCATGTGGCGAGGCGGGAGAAGTTGCCCGAGTCCCTGGTGATGGAGGAGGTGGCCCGCGGCCGAATGATCATCCCGGCCAACATCAATCATGCCAACCTCGAGCCGATGGCGATCGGCATCGCCAGCAGCTGCAAGGTGAACGCCAATATCGGCGCCTCCCCCAATGCCAGCGACATCAACGAAGAACTGGAGAAGTTGCATTTGGCCGTCAAGTATGGCGCCGATACGGTGATGGATCTTTCCACCGGCGGCGTCAATCTTGATGAGGTGCGCACGGCGATTATTCAGGCCTCGCCTGTGCCGATCGGCACCGTGCCGGTGTATCAGGCCCTCGAGAGCGTGCACGGCTCGATCGAGCGGCTTTCGGAAGACGACTTCCTCCACATCATCGAGAAGCACTGCCAGCAGGGCGTTGATTACCAGACCATTCACGCCGGTCTGCTGATCGAGCACCTGCCCAAGGTGAAGGGCCGCCTTACGGGAATTGTGAGCCGTGGCGGCGGCATCCTGGCTCAGTGGATGCTTTATCACCACCGGCAGAACCCGCTTTACACCCGTTTCGACGACATCTGCGAGATGTTCAAGCGCTACGACTGCACCTTCTCCCTGGGTGACTCGTTGCGGCCCGGCTGTCTGCACGATGCCTCTGACGAGGCCCAGCTGGCCGAACTCAAGACCCTCGGCGAACTCACCCGCCGCGCCTGGAAGCACGACGTGCAGGTGATGGTGGAGGGCCCCGGCCATGTGCCGATGGATCAGATCGAGTTCAATGTGCGCAAGCAGATGGAGGAGTGCAGCGAGGCGCCCTTCTATGTGCTCGGCCCCCTGGTGACCGACATCGCCCCCGGCTACGACCACATCACCAGCGCCATCGGCGCGGCGATGGCCGGCTGGTATGGCACGGCCATGCTCTGTTATGTCACCCCCAAGGAACACCTAGGCCTGCCGAACCCGGAGGACGTGCGCAATGGCCTGATCGCCTACAAGATCGCTGCCCACGCCGCCGACATCGCCCGCCACCGCCCGGGTGCCCGCGACCGCGACGATGAGCTCAGCCGCGCCCGCTACGCCTTCGATTGGAACAAGCAGTTCGACCTGTCCCTCGACCCCGAGCGGGCTCGCGAGTACCACGACGAAACCCTGCCGGCCGACATCTACAAACAGGCTGAGTTCTGCTCGATGTGCGGTCCCAAGCACTGCCCAATGCAGACCAAGATCACCGATGAGGATCTTGAAGGGCTCGAAGAGGTGCTGAATCAGCAGAAGCTCCCATCGCCGGCTGCTTGAGCAGACCCGCTGAGGATCAGCACAGTTTGTTGGCCGGCCACCAATGGCAGGTGAACGGCCTCTAGGCCGCTGATGTCCATAGTTTTGAGCCACTTCACCATGTGAAGCTGGCCACGTAGCTACTGGCTAGCAGGAATCCCCCCATGGAGATCACCGCCAACACAAAGAGTGTGATGGTGACCTCAGGGGTTGTTCCGCTAACCCGGAAAATGTCGCGTAGGCGAGAAGTAAGAACTGTGAAAAATGCTGGTGCTGACTTGATTCGACACTCAGGGCCTGAGCGGCTTTACCCAAGCGCCTTCGCCTTCGCCACCACGTTGTCGACGGTGAAGCCGAACTTCTCGAGGCAGACGGGGCCGGGGGCCGAGGCGCCGAAGCGGTCGATCGACACGGTGTCGCCATCGAAGCCGGTGTACTTGTGCCAGCCGAAGGAGCTGGAGGCCTCCACCACCAGGCGTTTGCGCACGGCGGCCGGTAGCACCGATTCGCGGTAGGCGGCGTTCTGTTCCTCGAACAGCTCCACGCAGGGCATCGACACCACCCGCACGTTGCGGCCTTCGGCGCGGAGCACGGCAGCGGCCTTGGTGGCCAGTTCCAGCTCGGTGCCGGTGCCGATCAGGATCAGCTCAGGGGTGCCGTTGCTGTCTTCGAGGATGTAGCCACCCTTGGCCACGGCCGCGGCGGAGGAATTGGCCTGGTTGGCCATCGCCTGGCGGCTGAGGGCCAGAACGGTGGGGCGCTTGCGATTCGCCACGGCCACCTGGTATGCGCCGACAGTTTCATTGCCGTCACCGGGACGCATCACCAGCAGGTTGGGGATGGCACGCAGGTTGGCCAGGGTTTCGACTGGCTGGTGGGTGGGGCCGTCTTCACCGAGGCCGATCGAATCGTGGGTGAGCACGTAGATCACCCCGAGTTCACTCAGGGCCGAGAGGCGCATGGCCCCGATCATGTACCCCGCGAACACCAGGAAGGTGCCGCCGTAGGGGATTAGGCCGCTGCCGTGGTAAGCGATGCCATTGAGAATCGCCGCCATGGCGTGCTCCCGCACGCCGAAGTGGAGGTAGCGGTTGGCCTCGGCGCCCTTCTGGAAGCTCTTCTCCCCCTTGATGTCGGTGAGGTTGGAGTGGGTGAGATCGGCGGAACCGCCGATCAGCTCGGGCAGGCTCGGGCCGAAGGCGTTGAGGGCGTTGTAGGAGTGCTGGCGCGTCGCCAGACCTTTGTCTTCGGGGCTGAAGCTGGGGAGCTTGGCATCCCAGCCCTGGGGCAGCTCGCCCCGCAGGCGGCGCTCAAACTCAGCGGCTTCTGTTGGATAGGCGACGCGGTAGGACTCCAGGACGCCATTCCACTCGGCCTCGGCGGTGGCTCCGCGCTCGATCGCCTGGCGCCACTGGTCGTAGGCCTCGGCGGGCACTTCGAAGTCGCCGTAGGTCCAGTCGAGGGCCTTGCGGGTGAGGGCGGCCTCCTCGGCTCCGAGGGCGGCGCCGTGCACGCCGGCGGTATTGGCCTTGTTGGGGGAGCCGTAGCCGATTGTGGTAGTGATCTTGATCATGCTGGGCTTGTCGGTGACCGCCTTGGCCGCCTCGATCGCCTTGCGGATCCCTTCCACGTCGTGGTTGCCATCGGCCACGTGTTGCACGTGCCAGCCGTAGGCCTCGTAGCGCTTGAGCACGTCCTCGGTGAACGACACCGCCGTGTCACCGTCAATGGTGATGTGGTTGTCGTCGTAAAGGGCGATCAGCTTGCCCAGGCCCAGGTGGCCGGCCAGGGAAGCCGCCTCACCGGACACGCCCTCCTGGTTGCAGCCGTCGCCCATGATCACGTAGGTGTAGTGATCCACCAGGGTGTGGCCGGGCTTGTTGAAGCCGGCCGCCAGGTGCGCTTCGGCGATCGCCAGACCCACGGCGTTGGAGATGCCCTGCCCCAGGGGGCCGGTGGTCACCTCAACCCCGGGGGTCTCGAAGGTTTCCGGGTGGCCGGGGGTTTTGGAGCCCCACTGGCGGAACTGCTTGATGTCCTCGATGGTCACCGAGTCGTAGCCGCTGAGGTGCAGCAGCGCGTAGAGCAGCATGCAGCCGTGGCCGGCCGAGAGCACGAAGCGGTCGCGGTTGAACCATTTGGGGTTCTTTGGGTTGTGCCGCAGCACCTTGTCCCAGAGGGCGTAGGCCATGGGGGCGGTGCCCATCGGCAGGCCCGGGTGGCCCGAATTCGACTTGTTGATCGCATCCACCGCCAGGAAGCGGATGCTGTTGATGCAGAGCGTCTCGACCGAGGTGGTGGGAGCGGCGACCATGGGGGCTCGGGGGTGTGGGGCTAAGCGGTAAGTGGGGGGCTTGGTTCCCGGGGATGGGAGGGGCCGCGCCGCGGCGCGGCGCTCAGGTCATCCGGCGGAACGCCAGACAGACGTTGTGGCCGCCGAACCCGAACGAGTTGGAGAGCACGACATCAACGGGGTGTTCCCTGGCCTGGTTGGGCACGACATCCAGATCACAGGCGGGATCGGGAGTGCGGTAATTGATCGTAGGCGGTACGAGGTTGTGGCCAATCGCCAGCACCGCTGCCACGGCCTCGATGCCGCCGCTGCCCCCGAGGAGGTGGCCGGTCATCGACTTGGTGGAACTCACCGGGATCCGATGGGCGTGTTCGCCAAGGGCCGCCTTGATGGCTGCGGTCTCGTTGCTGTCATTGGCCTGGGTGCTGGTGCCGTGGGCATTCACGTAGCTCACCTCTTCGGCGGCAAGGCGTCCGTCCGCCAGGGCCAGTCGGATCGCTTCACTGGCTCCGACGCCCCCGGGGGAAGGGAGGGTGTAGTGGTACGCATCACAGGTGACCCCATACCCCACCAGCTCCGCCAGGACGGTGGCCCCTCGGGCGTTGGCGTGGTCCAGGCTCTCCAGCACCACCACGCCGGCCCCTTCCCCGATCACGAAGCCGTTGCGCTCCAGATCGAAGGGACGGCTGGCGGTGGCCGGATCGTCGTTGCGGAAGGAGAGGGCCTTGGCGCTGGCGAAGCCCGCCACACCGAGGGGGGTGATGGCCGATTCGGCCCCACCGCACACCATGGCGTCGGCGAGGCCGAGCTGGATCTGGCGGAAGGCATCGCCGATGGCATTCGATCCGGCCGCGCAGGCGGTGGCCACAGCGCTGCTGGGGCCGCGGGCGCCGAGGGCGATGGCCGCCAGGCCGGTGGCCATGTTGGGGATCATCATCGGCACGCAGAACGGACTCACCCGGTCCGGTCCCCGGTCGGCCAGCACATGGGCCTGGGTTTCCATCATCAGCAGACCGCCCACGCCGGAGCCAATCGACACCCCAATGCGGTGCCGGTTGCCGTCATCAATGGTCAGGTGGGCATCGGCCACGGCCTGCTTGGCCGCAACCACCCCGAACTTGCAGAAGCGGTCCCAGCGCTTGGCCTCCTTCGGTTCGAGCCAGCCAGCTGGATCAAAGTCCTTCACCTCAGCGGCAAAGCGGCAGGCGTGCCGCGAGGCATCAAACAGGGTGATCGGCGCGACTCCGTTGCGGGCCGTGCGCAGTCCCTCCCAGTAGGCGGCAACGTCGTTGCCGATCGGTGTGACCGCGCCCAGTCCCGTGACGACGACGCGGCGGAGTCCCTCCACCATGGGCGCCTCAGGCCTGTTTCTCTTGGATGAACTTCACGGCATCACCCACGGTGGTGATGCCCTCGGCCGATTCGTCGGGAATCTCGATGTCGAAGGCTTCCTCTAGGGCCATCACGAGCTCGACGGTGTCGAGGGAGTCGGCGCCGAGGTCGTTCTGGAAGTTCGACTCGGGCTTCACCTCCGCCGCATCGACGCTGAGCTGCTCGGCAACGATCGAGCGGACTTTCTCGAAGATCGCTTCCTGGGACATGGCCGCTGTGTGGGAGGCCGCATCCTACGGGTCGACCCCCTTGCGGGTTCCCGCAGCGTATGAACAAGGGTGACGGCCTGGCACCCCATGGAGCCGCTGCTGGGCGGCGCTCGGTACGTTGGCTGCACGCCGGCCTTTCGAGCGCTCATGTCCCACGCCGTCAAGATCTACGACACCTGCATCGGTTGCACCCAGTGCGTGCGGGCCTGTCCCCTCGATGTGCTCGAGATGGTCCCCTGGGACGGCTGCAAGGCCGGCCAGATCGCTTCCTCCCCCCGCACCGAAGATTGCGTGGGCTGCAAGCGCTGTGAAACCGCCTGCCCCACCGACTTCCTCTCGATCCGGGTCTACCTAGGCGACGAGACCTCCCGCTCCATGGGTCTGGCCTATTGAGGCCGATGCCAAGCAGGTCTCGGAACCGGTCGTTGTCGACCATTTTAGGCCCTTTGGCTGGCCATTGATGTTGGCTGCTCCTTCATCTTGGCTTGCCATGGATGCTCCCCGTCCAGCCCGCCCTCGCCCCTGCTTCCCACCTTCCTCCACGCCAGGCCCCGCGCCTGGCTTTTTTGCTGGCAGCGGCCGTTTGCTGCCCGCCGGACCCGGGCGCGGGGCCCGGCCCATCTGCCCATAAGCTCAGCTGGCGTGCTCTCCGCCGCCCCCCGTCCCGAGCCCCCCAGCTATGTGCGGCATCGTTGCCCTGATCGGTTCGCGCGAGGCGGCACCCCAGCTGCTTGATGGCCTGCGGCAGCTCGAATATCGCGGCTATGACTCCGCCGGCATCGCCACCGTGGCACCGGATGCCTCCGGCGGCAGCCTCCACTGCCTCAAGGCCGAGGGCAAGCTGGTGAACCTCACCGCCCGCTATGAGCAAAGTGGGGCTCCGGGGCTGTGCGGCATCGGCCACACCCGCTGGGCCACCCACGGCAAGCCCGAGGAGCGCAACGCCCACCCCCACCTCGATGGCAGCGGTCGGCTGGCGGTGGTGCAGAACGGCATCATCGAGAACTACCGCAGCCTGCGGGAGGAGCTGCAGGCCAGCGGTGTGGTGTTCCTCTCCGACACCGACACCGAGGTGATCCCCCACCTGGTGGCCCGGCGCCTGGCCGACCTGGAGGCCGCCGGGGGTGCGCCCTCGGCCGCCCTGTTGCTGCTGGCGGTGCAGGAGGTGCTGCCACGGCTGCACGGGGCCTATGCCCTGGCGGTGGTGTGGGCGGCGGTGCCGGGGGCCCTGGTGGTGGCGCGGCGCCAGGCCCCGCTGCTGATCGGACTGGGGGAAGGCGAGTTCCTCTGCGCCAGCGACACGCCCGCTCTGGCGGGCTTCACCCGCACGATCCTGCCCATGGAGGACGGCGAGGTGGCCCTGCTCACCCCCCTCGGGATCGAGCTCTACAACGCGGCGGGCGAGCGGGTGCAGCGCACCCCGAGCCTGTTGAGCGGCACCGAGCACGTGGCGGATAAGCGCAGCTTCCGCCACTTCATGCTCAAGGAGATCCATGAGCAACCGGAAACGGCCGCCCTCTGGGTGGCCCGCCATCTGCCCCCCGAGGCCCTGGTGGCGCTCCCCCTCGACGACGCGGTGTACGAGGGCGTGGAGCGGATCCAGATCCTGGCCTGCGGCACCAGCCGCCATGCCGCCCAGGTGGGGGCCTACCTGCTCGAGCAGCTCGCCGGCATCCCCACCAGCGTGTACTACGCCAGTGAATTCCGCTACGCGCCGCCGCCGCTGGGCGCCCACACCCTCACGATCGGCGTGACCCAGTCGGGGGAGACGGCCGACACCCTGGCGGCCTTGGCGATGGAGCAGGAGCGCCGGCAGGCCCACGGCGATCTTGCTTTCGCACCCCGACTGCTGGGGATCACCAATCGTCCCGAGAGCTCCTTGGGTCGCCTGGTGCCCCACCTGCTCGATATCGGCGCCGGCATCGAGGTGGGGGTGGCGGCCACCAAGACCTTCCTGGGCCAGCTCCTGGCCTTCTATGGCCTGGCGCTTGCCTTTGCGGAACGTCGCAGCCTGGCCGTCGCCGCGCATGCCGCTGGAGAGGCCGCCCCCGCCGGATCCCCCGGTCGCTCCGAAGCACCGCTGCGCAGTGCCGCCCAACTGCATTCCCTCGCCGATGGCCTGCGGGCCATACCGGCCCTGTTGCAGCGCCTGGTGGAGGACCACGACCAGCGCTGTGCCGAGCTGGCCCACCTGTTCGCGGAAACCCAGGATGTGATCTTCCTGGGCCGGGGCATCAACTATCCGATCGCCATGGAGGGGGCCCTCAAGCTCAAGGAGATCAGCTACATCCACGCCGAGGGCTATCCGGCCGGCGAGATGAAGCACGGCCCGATCGCCCTGCTGGATGCCCGGGTGCCCGTGGTGTCGATCGCGGTACCTGGCACGGTGTTCGACAAAGTGCTCTCCAACGCCCAGGAGGCCAAGGCTCGCGATGCCCAGTTGATCGGTGTGGCCCCCGACTGCCCCGATTCCGAGCTGTTCGATCTGCTGTTGCCGCTGCCGGAGGTGGATGAACTGCTCAGCCCCCTGCTCACGGTGATCCCGATGCAGCTGCTCAGCTATCACATCGCCGCCCACCGGGGCCTGGATGTGGATCAGCCCCGCAATCTGGCCAAGAGCGTCACGGTTGAGTAACTGGCCTGTTGCGGTGGGCGGCAACGCTCGCTTCGCTCGCTCACACCGCCCACCGCAACAGGCCAGCTACTGAGGGGGTAAGGGGGGATGGAAGCGCAGGCTCTTGGGTGATGCTCGCTTCGCTCGCTTACACCGCCCACCGCAACAGGGCCGAGCTCCCCGCGGTGGCCGGTGCGGCGGATCTCTCAGCAGTAGGCAGAGTCGTGGTCGGGGTGCAGCGACAGGAGGCGGAGCCAGTCGCCAACGCGCCAGGCCACGCTCCGCCAGCTGCGGCTCACCCGCAGGGAGTAGAGCCCCTGGCCCTAGGGGCCCTGACGGCTCTGGATCAGTTCTCAGCGCAGTCCCTTGCTGAGCACAAGCTGCTGCCAGTCCATCGCCTGCAGGAGGCGCAGGGTTTTGAGCACCGCCCAGGCTTCGTCCTTCTGGAGGGCCAGCAGGTTGGCCTGAATCTCCGGATTGTTGAGATCCAGGGCGATCACGGCTGCTGGCTGAGGTGCTGCTCCAAGGCGTCGAGGTGGTCAGGGAAGGCGGTTGGTCGATGGCGGCCAGGGCCCGATCCAGCCGGTTGGTCGCTTCAGGCTGGTGCAGCCACAACTCCGCATCCGGAATGGTGCGGGCCGTCTTGATCAGCCACACCCCGGGCTCGGGGCTCTCGATCAGCACGGTGCGTCCGGCGAATTCCTTGCCCAGGGAGATCTGGCCGCTGGCCCTCACCCGCTTCTCCGATGCCGTCATGCATGGATGAGATTCATTCATGCTGGGGTGAGCGGCGCCCATCGGTGGGGGGGGGGCGGTGCCGCTCGCTCTTGGGGGTGAGGGTCGATGCTTGCCACGGTCCCCGAGGTTGCGCGGCTCTGGCTTACTTCACCGCCGCCACATCGGTGCGGCCGTAGCGGTCTTCGAAGCGCACGATGTCGTCCTCGCCGAGGTAAGTGCCGCTTTGCACCTCGATCAGTTCCACGGGAATCTTGCCGGGGTTGCGCAGGCGGTGGCGGGATCCCAGGGGGATGTAGGTGCTCTGGTTCTCGCCCACCAGTTCCTCGACGCCGTTCTTCTCCACCAGGGCGGTGCCCTTCACCACCACCCAGTGTTCGGCGCGATGGTGGTGCATCTGGAGCGAGAGGCTGGCTCCGGGCTTCACCTCGATCTTCTTCACCTGCCAGCGATCCCCTTCCACTACGCCGTCGTAATGGCCCCAGGGGCGGTAGATGCGGCGGTGGGCCTTGCTTTCCGGGGCCCCCTCCCGTTCGAGGCGCCCCACGATCGCCTTCACCTCCTGGGCCCGGTCGCGGTGGGCCACCAACACCACGTCGTCTGTTTCGACCACCACCAGATCCTCCACGCCGAGGCCCACCACGAGGCGGTGTTCACTGCGGAGGTAGCAGTTGCGGGAGTTTTCGCTGATCACCCGGCCCCGCAGTACGTTGCCCGCCGCATCCTGTTCCCCGGTTTCCCAGAGAGCGCCCCAGCTGCCCACATCGCTCCAGTCGGCATCGAGAGGGAGCACGGCGCCGCGGTCGGTTTTTTCCATCACGGCCACATCGAGGGCCACATTGGGACAGTTGGCGAAGGCCTCCCGCTCCAGCCGCAGGAACTCGAGGTCGGGGCTGTCCTGGTCGAGGGCGGCGCGGCAGGCGCTCACCACCTCCGGCGCCAGGCGCTCCAGCTCCGAGAGGATGGCGCTGGCGCGGAAGAGGAACATGCCGCTGTTCCAGGTGAAGCGGCCGGTGGCGAGGAAGGCCTCGGCGGTGGCCAGATCGGGCTTCTCCACGAAGCGGGCGATCGGCACCGGCGCTTCGGGATCGAGGGGCTGGGCGGCCTCGATGTAGCCGTAGCCCGTTTCCGGCGCCGTGGGCACGATGCCGAAGGTCACCAGCCGACCGGCCTCGGCGGCCGGGATACCGGCGGCCACGGTGGCGCGGAAGCGCTCGGGGCTGTTGATCACATGGTCGGCCGCCAGGATCAGCAGCAAGGGGTCGGCGCCGCTGGCGGTGGCCTGCAGGGC
The DNA here is from genome assembly GCA_044345855.1 of Cyanobium sp. Lineage (GTDB taxonomy): Bacteria > Cyanobacteriota > Cyanobacteriia > PCC-6307 > Cyanobiaceae > Cyanobium. The sequence goes on from JBIJAG010000002.1 coordinate 112,329, forward strand.
GGCGATCGCCACGGCGGGGGCGGTGTTGCGGCCGAGGGGTTCGAGGAGGATGCCGGCCGGCTCCACGCCGATCTGGCGCAGCTGCTCGGCCACGATGAAGCGGTGATCCTCGTTGCAGATCAGCAAGGGGGGCGCCAGCTCCGGCAGGCCCTCCAGCCGCAGTTGGGTCTGTTGCAGCAGGGTGTCATCGCCCTGGCCGGCCAGGGGCCAGTATTGCTTGGGATAACTGGCGCGGGAGAGGGGCCAGAGGCGGGTGCCGGTGCCGCCGCAAAGGATCACCGGAACCAGGGGGGAGGGGGCCATGGCTGCCGTGGCGTTTGCTCAGGGACGAATCGCGATCCCATTCAACCTGAGCTGGAGACGGCCGATGGCACCAGCGGGCACCTTGGGCCACCGGATCAGGCTCGATCGGCTTGGCTGCGGCGCCTGAGCGGCGGTTTAGGGCGGGTCTCAGGCGGGGAGATCGGTCCCCGGCGAACCTCAGAGCTCCAGCAGCCCGGGCGGTGGGGTGATGCCGATCCAGCCCTCGGCCAGGTTCACCACCGGCACGATCGCCTCCACGAAGGGGATCAAAAGGCGGCGGCCAGCTCCGCCCGGGGTCGCGGCGCAGAGTTCCACCTCCAGCAGGTCGTTGCCGGCGTGGATCAGATCGAGCACCCGGCCGATCACCGCGTCCGCTCCGCCTTCGGGGTCCAGGTTGGCTGTGCCGCTGTTCTCCGCTTGTTCCCCCTTATGCGCTTCGCTGCCAGCGCTGGCCCCAGCCGGGGCGCCGATGACCCCCGGCGGCCGGCCCCCCGCCAGCAGCCGCACCTCCAGCCCCACCAGATCAAGCAAGTGGAATTCGCCCGGCTCCAGGGGGGGGCGATCGGCGGCGGGCACCAGCAGCTCGTGGCCCACCAGGGCTTCGGCGGCGTCGCGGCTGTCGATGCCGGCGATGCGCACCACAAACAGCTCCCTGCCGGGCAGTTGGCGGCCGCTGCGGAGCTCCACGGGCTGGGCAGGCCTGCCCTTGGCCTGCAACCAGCGGGGGCCACGGCGGGTGAAGCGTTCGGGGAAGTCGGAGAGGGGGAGCACCCGCAGCTCACCACCCAGCCCCTGGGCGCCCACCAGGCGACCCACCACGAGCAGCTCGGGCGGCGCAGCCGTGGCCACACCAGGGGCGGCAGCCGGTTGGGGTGAGGCGGGATCGGCCATGGGGCGGCTTCGGAGGGGTTAATTCAGACGGGTGATCCAGGCGGGTTGATCCAAGACAAGCCCTTGCCCATGGATTCAACCGTTGGGTTTCGGATCCTGGATTCGGCGCCCAAACGGCCAGCCTGCGCTGCGATTCTGGGCCATCCCCTCGATGGAGGCCGACCAGGTCGCAACGATGGGGGCGCAGCGCGCCGGCGGCGGACGCGGCGGGAGGTCCGTTCGCAACTGCGCCCACCCCGATCGCAACTGCGCCCAACCGCTCGCTGCGGAGCGGCTCGGATCGATGCAGGCGCCGGTCGGAGGCGCTTGCTCCGATAATGGCGCCAGCCCGTCCCCCACCCCCGCCGTCCGCCATGGCATCCGAGTCTCCTGCGCTGATCCTGCCGGGCACCACGGTGGTGGTGAATGATGCCGGCTCCATCTACAACGGCTACCGGGGCTTTGTGCAGCGGATCAGCGGCCGCCGGGCGGCGGTGCTGTTCGAAGGGGGCAACTGGGACAAGCTGATCACCGTTCCCCTGACCACCCTTCAGGCCGTCTGATTGCGGCTAAGGCGGCGCGGGCCGCCTGCTGTTCGGCTTCGCGGCGGGATCCACCCCAGCCCTCGCCAGAACAGATGACGACGCCAGTCGCAGGCGTATCACATCCGCAGTGCACCCAGGCGCGGAAGCGGAGTGGATCGCCGTGGCGGCGGCTCATCTCCTCGCAGCGGTAGTGGGGAAGCCCCAGCCCGCGGCCCTGGCTCCACTCCTGCAGGGCCGTTTTCCAGTTGTGGCGGTCAGGATCGGCGAGCAGCTCGGCGCTGGTGAGCTCCCAGGCCGGCTCCAGCCAGCGGAGCACCAGCTCCAGTCCGCCCCGGCTGCCGCCGCCCAACCGGTAGAGGGCGCCCACGAGGGCCTCGCAGCATTCGGCCAGCACGGTGGCCCGGCCGCTGGCATCGCCGAGGGCCACCGGCCCGAGCCGCAGCAGGGGGGCCAGCTCGATTCGGTCGGCCAGTTCGGCCAGCCAGCGATCACTCACCAGCTGGGCCCGCAGGGCGGAGCGCTGCCCCACGCTGAGGGAGGGATGGCGGCGCTCGAGGAACTCGGCGGCGGCCAGCCGCAGCACCGCATCGCCGAGGAATTCCAGCTGTTCGTGGTTGCGCCCGCGGCCGGCGGAGGTGTGGGTGAGGGCCTCCTCGATCGGGGCGAGGGCCGTGGCATCGGCCTGCAGCTGGCCAGCGCCGGTCGGCTCGCCGCCGGCGACGGGATCGAGCCCGAGGCTGGCCAGGAGTGCGGTCAGCTGCTCCAGGCGCTGGCCGCTGATCGGGGGTAAGCGGGACGCCTGGCCCATGGCGGCGGCGGACGATAGGGAGGTGCGTGCTTCATCCTCTACCCGGCGGGAGCCCCCCGCCCGTTTCCGCCCTCGATGCCCAGGGCGGCAATCGCTCGGCGTCGGTAACCGAGGCCATTCAGTGCTGGCTGCGCCGCCGCGAACTGAAGCGCCTGCAGGAGGCCTGTGGCCAGTTGGCTCAGATCCAGGGGGGTGACCTCGACCACGCCATGGCCGATGGGGCAGCCATGGGCACGGCTGTGCTCCAGGGTCTCGATGGCTGAGCAAGGGCGGATCTACCGCTGGGCCCGCAACCGCAGCCTGGGCGATGCCAAGGCCAGGCCGGTGATCGTGATCGCCCCCGATGCGGCCACCGCTGTGTTGGAGCGCTGGGTGGTGGTGCCGATCAGCAGTGATCCCCGGCTGGAGGCCCATCCCCTGGCGGTGCCGCTCAGCCCTCAGGAGGGGAGTGGCCTGGAGAGAACCAGTTTCGCCATGAGCTGGTTCGCCATGAGCTGGCTGCCCACCACCGTGCTGCGCCAAGAGCTACAGGGGCCGATCGGCCGGAGCGCCCCTGAGGTGGTGCGCCAGGTGCTCCTCACCATGGCGCGTGCCCTCGATCTCTCGATGCAGGAAGCCTGGAGCGAAGCTGGAGCAAAGCTGGAGCGAAGACTGCGGCAGGAGCAGCGAACGCCTGAAGCGGGCGCCAAGACGGTCTATCGCGGTGCGACCGGGCGTGGCTGCGAAGGCAGAGCGGATTGCAGGAACCCCGGCCGGCCTCCCGAGCCAGGCCGCATCGAATCAACAGGATCAAGAGGTGGAAAGCAGCACATAAGCCGGGTTCTGTTCACCGCCACCGGGCCCGGGGGCTTGGTGGCGGGGGTGACCATCTGTCTGGGACCGCCGTTACCGGCGGCCTCGAGCGGCACTGGGGGAACGGAACGGGAACGATGGCCAACCCTTGTTCCGCGGGCCGAAGCCCTGGCCTTGCTCCCGGCCGGGGTTTACCGAGCCGGCACCTCTCGATGCCGCTGGTGCGCTCTTACCGCACCCTTGCACCCTTACCTGTGCGGCCGGCGGACCGAGGTCCATAGGCCGCCATCGGCGGTGTGTTTCTGTGGCACTGTCCTCACGGTCGCCCGCACCGGGCGTTACCCGGCAGGCCTGGACATCGGGGAGCCCGGACTTTCCTCAACCGGCCGGAGCGCCACCGTGACCGAAGCCCGGCAACCTCCACCGATCGCGATCACCTCGGCTGCTTTCCAAGGAACAGATTACCCAGCGGCTGAGAGCTTGAATCCAGAAAGGCGGGCCGGCAGCTCTAGGTCGGGCTACCGCTGGCGATAGGCTGGCAGCCATGGGGCTGTAGCTCAGCCGGATAGAGCGACGGTTTCCTAAACCGTAGGTCGTGGGTTCGAGTCCCGCCAGCCCCGTTGGGTTTCCAGGGATCGGCCTTCCCTGCTGTGCCCAAAACGTGCCCAAACCGGGAGTGGTGCCCAGACTTGGCTTGCCTCGGCTGGACAGAGCCGCTAAGCTTCAACTGGAGCATTAAGAGGTCGTCGACGCCTGGCCATTCGCTAGCACCCACCGTGAAGGTCGGGTCCGGTAGCTAGGCCACATAAAGGCACGGGACTCTCTCCCTAGGCAGGCCGACCTGAAGGCCCCTGCTCGTCGAGCACGCCTTCAGGAAACACCGGCGCCACACAACAGCACCCCTACTCAGCCCGTTTGCGGGCTTTGCTGACGTTTGGCCATGCCTACCACATTTGCCCATTGGGCGAGCTCCCGCTCCGCTGCGGATGCGCTCGCCGTCTCAGAACGCACCTTGCACCGCTGGCGCACCGCCGGCCTACTGAAGCCCGGCATCCACTGGCGCCGGAAGTTTCCGGCAAGCAACTCACCGTTGCTCTACGACCTCGCAGCGGTTGAGGCCGTCATGCGCGAGGCCGCCGCACGCTCCGCTGATCTGCTGGAGGTGGCATGAAAAAGCCGGCAGAAACCACCCCGCCGGCCCAGATAGAAACCACTTCAACAGTCTGGCCAGCAGGCAACAGCGACGCGCCCCCATGGCAGTGGCCCATGGACCTGGCCGCCATCGCCGCACTGAAAGCCGAAGCCGAGGCCCTTGACCGCCTGGGGCTGCAGATCATCACGGTCATTCCCGAGCCGTTGCCCGCTGATCGGTGGCCGCAAAAGGACCGAGAGGGCGAGATTGTCCTAGACAAGGACGGCAATCCCCGGCCGGCTTTTGTCGGGAAGAATCCATCCCACTGGATCGGCAGGGATTCGCCGCGCCTGCTCAGCCATGCCAGGCCCGAACCGCTGGACAAGGTGCTGGCGAAAATCGATGCCGCTGCCAAGCATGGCCACCCCATTGGCCTGGGAGTGATTCCCAGCGACCGGCTGGTGATCGCCGATCTCGATGCCAAGGACTACCAGGGCGGCGCCACCGAACTGGAAGCCGACTACCGGCGCCTCATCGCTGCCCATCCAGAGCTCGCCCGCACCCGTACCGAGCGCACCCCATCCGGCGGCATCCACATCTACGCCGAGGTGGCCGATGGGATGGCGAGCTGGAGCAGGAGCTCCGGCGGCCGGCGCTGCCGCTTCACCACCACCCCCGGCGGGCCCCATCGCGGCGAGATGCTGAGCGGCACTCGCATCAGCGTCACCGCTCCAACGGCCGGCAGTCTCGGCGCCTATCGGCTGATGGAGGGCGCCGAGGACTACGCGCACACCCTGATCAAGGTTCCGAGCCTCGGCGTCATCGGCATCACGCCCCACGAGAAGCCGGCCACCCCGCAGCAGTCCATCGAGCGGCCGGTGGAGAGGCCGGTGGAGCCCTGCAACGGGGAGCAGCAGCCGCCCCACCTGAGGGAACTTCTGCGCTGCCTCGCCGCTGGCGTGCTCAGGGGTGAACGCCCCTACGGCGAGGACCGCAGTAGCAACATGGCCGGCTTCCTGAAGGAGGTCTACGGCCTCAGTAACTGGCTCGACTCCGAAGGGCTGCCCTATGCCGGCAGCGCCGACACGCTGATCGCCGAGGCGGCCCAGGCCCTCGATATCGAGGACAAGCTCGACCGGGTGATGGCCACCATCGACGCCAGCGCCTGCACATGGGGCAGCGATCCGAAGGCCAGCCGAGGCCGCTACGACAAGGTGATGCGTGGAGGCTGGCCGGCCGGTGATGACGCCGATGGGTCTACCGCCCAGGGCCGCGGCGATCAGCAGCAGGAGCAGCCGAAGCAGGAGCGCCCGCAGCAGCGCCAGCCAGACCCTGAGCCCCTCACCTACACCGAACTGCTCGCGGCGGCGCTGGAGGCCACCCGCAGCGGCCAGGCTGATCAGGAGATGACGCTCAGGGCCGAGATCATGGCCCGTTTCCGGCGGTCTGACGCGCAGATCACCAAGGCACTCATCGACCTGCTCACCAGCCAGGAGGGAGGCGCAGCCAACCGCTCCACCTACGGCGCCGTCGACCTGGAGCGCACCGCCGGCATGGATTGGCAGGTCGAGGGCTTCATCCCCGAGCGTGATCAGGTGCTGATCTATGGCGAGGCCGGCGCCGGCAAGACCACCGCGGCGGTCGGGCTGGCCATAGCGGTGATCGAGGGCACCGGCTTTCTGGATCGCGCCAGCCGCGCCACCCAGGGCAGCGTCCTGTTCATCGCCTCAGATTCTGGCGCCGACCCGCTTAAGGCCGCCCTGCAGAGCATGGGGCTGATGGATCACCCGGCGCTGAACCCGGATGCCGAACACCGGTTGATCGTGTGGGCCCACGACGCCGATCAGGGCCGGCTGGCATGGGACGCCAGCCTGCGCGGTTGCATCGCCCTACTCGACTTCATCCGCCGCGAGCGGCCCGCCCTGGTGATCATCGACAGCGCCAAGGCGGTCACCAGCAAGGCCGATCTGAACTACTGCGACAACCCGCCAGTAACGGCCCTCCTGACCTTCGCCAAGGAAGTGCTGTGTGCTCACTGCTCCATCGCCTGGCTTCATCACGACGGCACCGCCAAGGGCTCCGCAGCCGGCGCCAAAGCCTGGAAGGAAATCCCCTCGATGGTTCATGCCATCGAACACGTTGAGATGGGCGGCAGCGGTGACGACAAGGGTGGCGGCGGTCCACGCAATGAGTCGTGGAAATGCGAGCGGATGCGCTGGTGGAAGGTCAGGAAGTGCCGCATGGGCACCGGCCGCGAGTTCCAGTTCGAGTTGGATGAAGGCACCGGCCGCCCGGCCCTGATCCCTGCCGCGGCCAAGACGGTGGTGCAGGACGCCCGCGCCGGGATCGTGGATGAGCTCTGGCGGGCATGGCAGGAGGGCCAGCGGTCCCTGAGCCGCAGGGAGCTCATCGACGCCATGCGCGATCAGCACAGCTACAGCAGCAAGACCACCGACAACAACCTGAGCCGCATGGTGAGGGCCAGACACCCCGAGGTGTGCAGGCTCAGCATCCCGCGCGGCCACTACAAGTTGGCGCCTCGGGTGGTGGAGGTGCTGGCCGCGGCGGCAGCCCAGACCGACACCCCCCTTATTACGTCTCTACTCCAAGGGAAGGAACAAGGAAAAAACCCAGTGAGAGAGAGCGATCTAGTGACTTCCCGAGAAGTTCCCGAGGGAACTCACCGGGAACTCACCGACGAGCCAGCCCAAGCCAGCGAGTTCCCTCGGGAAAACCTCGGGAACTGCCCTCCCGCCAGTGATCGCAATGGATCCGGCCCTATTCCTTCCCGTGAGGTATTCACCCCACGCGCGCGAGGCGCCAGCCGGCAATGCCTCAAGAGCCTGTGGCCTGATCCCTGGCAGCAGTCCGCCTGATCGCCCCCAATAACCTATGAGTATGAACTTCCCTACCACCACCCATCACCCGCGCTACATCGAGCGCCCGGATGATGACCTACCCAACGTGCCCTATCCCTGGCGGCCGCCAGCCAGCGGCCAGGCCCGCCGCGCCATGCCTCAGCAACTCAACCACCTGGAGGAAGTGAACCATGGCTGGAATTGAAATCAGGGTGCAGCTGCAGGGTTTCGACCGGATGCGTGGTTTCGTCGCTGGTCTGGAGGGCAAGCTCCAAAAGGCAGCCGCCAAAGCAGTGAACGACACAGCCAAGGCCGCTGCCGAGGATCTCAACGCCTCGACCCGTAGTGCCTTTGATCGCCCCAGCAAGTTCAGCCAGCGAGCCGCATTCGTCAGCCGGTACGCCACCGCCGCCAACCCATCGGCAGAGGTGGCGCTGCGCCCCCTTCAGGCCCGCTACCTGCAGCCCAACATCGTGGGCGGCCAGCGCCCCGCCAAGCCATCAGAGAGCCGCCTTGCCGCCTCTTACTCATCGTTGAATGCGCGGGCGGCCTGGCGTCCCGGCATCGATGCCGGCCGCGATGCTTCCGGGAACATCCGCCGCCGGCAACTGGTGGATGCGTTGAGCGGCAAGGATCCTCGATCCTTCCTGCTGACTGAGCAACGGGGCAAGCTCCGGCCCGGTGTCTATCGGCGCATGGCGCGGGGCAAGCTGCGCAACGTGCTGGCATTCGGCCAGCTGCCCACCCTGGCGAAACGTTGGGACGTTGAAAGGATCGGCCGCAATGCAGTGGCGAGGGCATGGCCAGCCGCCAGCCGCCGCCGACTTGACGAGGCGTTGAAGGGCTGACCTTACCCCCCCCCTATTCAGGGTCCTGTAATCACCCTTTGGCTGGGGTTCTTTCGCAGGCCCTCTCTGATTCTAGTGGCAGACTTTTTTGAATAGGACAGACATAAGACACCGTAATCCCAGCCTAGTCAGCTATACGATCCCCTACCCCGTGTCCAGCTGGGGGAGGCCCTATCCGATGTCGCCAGACTACGTGGACATCCCGAGACATCCCAGGACATGGCCGCTGTGACCTTTGCCGAGGCCGCCCGCCGCCTCGGCCACCGCTCCAGGTCCTCGCTCTATCGGCTGAAGGCGGAGCACCGGCTGGACCACTACCTGGTGGAAGGCCCCCACGGCTCCCAGCTGCTGGAGATGACCCCGGCGGAGAGGCCCACGCTGGAGGCCTACCTGGCAGCGGTCCTGGATCCAAGCCGAGGACCACAAGCGAGCCGGAGGGAGCAGAGATCCCAACGGGACCGGAGGTGGGAGCTGGTGGCCGTCACCCTCTCCGCCGCTCTGGAGGTGATCGGAGGCCCGTCTCTCACCGCAAAGGAGGCGGAGCTTCTGGCGGATCGGCTGGGACCGGCCACCTGGGAGACGTTTCCCGAAGGCCTCCCAGGGGGCATCCCGAGAGACCCTCCCCACCCGCTCTCGGACGGAAGTCCCACGATCATGGATCTCCTCTGGGTCCCCCTGGCGAAGGAGGCCAACCACTGGCTAGTGGAAGGTGGCTGGAGGTTTCCCAGGCTCACCGCGGAGGAGGTTCTCCTGGTCTGGAAGGTGGCGGAGGACTGGATGGAGGGGACTTCCTTTGACACCGAGAGCGAGGCCTGGTGGAGGGAGGCCATGGAGGACCGAACCGAGGGAGACCCCTGCCCAGACCCTTGGAGGTGCCAATGGTGCGGGAAGCCCTGGCACGGAAACCACCCGGACTACGAAAGACCAGCCGAGGTGGAGGCCTTCTGGAAGACGTGGCTGGCACGGCTCGGGTCATCCAAGGACATTCCAGAAGAGGCCTCCCAGGAGCTGGAGGCGGCCGATTCTTCGGAGGCCTGAAGAGGAGCAGCCGGTCCCCCTGCCACAGGTTCACACAAGGTTGCGCCGAGCTTATGGGCGCCTTATGGCCAGCCGTCAAAAGCCTTGCTACGACTGGCCTTTGTGGTTTCGGCGCAACCCACCGCGCAAACCTGAACGCAACCGCCCGCGCCTTTCATCCGACTTTCATCCAACCGCCAGAACCGTCTCACCGCCTGGGTTCTGGGTTTCGACAGGCAAGGTGAGAGGCAAGGCCTCCACCGCCTGGTGATGAGACCCGAGGTCCCCCCGCCGCGGCCCTGGCCGATGGCTGCTACGGGCTTGTGCCAGGATGGATCTCCGGAAAATATCCGGATTCCCGAACGGTTCTCCCCGGACACCGTTACGGCAATTTGAGGCTATATATGTGCACACGCTGCTCAGTTGAGCGCGGGAGCCCCTGACCAGGGGCACCACCTACCACCACCTACCACCGACCTCAAAAGAAAATGGCTGTATTGGACCCCCCAGTGCGGTTTGATGTCCGCATGCCGCTTGATCTTGCACAAGATATGCAAGACCTTGAGCAAACAACTGGCCTTTCTCGCGGTGAAATCTTCCGCCGTGCTATGGCTCTTTACAAACGAGCAAAAGAAACCCAGTCTGCAAGAGGAAATGTGATTCTTCGCGATTCGGACGGTACGTTGCGCGAAGTGGTCGGTATCTAATGCCAGACAGAGGCGAAGGCCAACAGTCGGATGGGGGGAGGAAGACCCATTATCTCCCCCCTGACACCACGACTGTCTCCCTGTCTGACGCTGAGCGGAATGTCACAGAAGTCATAAATAGCGGCGATCTTAAGTCAACAGATATAAGCCCTAAAGGGGCGAAAGCGCCCGTCTCGATGGTTCATGGTAGGGAAAGGGTCTGGATAGCTGGAGTCGCTCTTGCTATAGCTTTAATTGGGCCTTGTACTCCGTGGGTTCCTGATAACGTTAAAACGGGGTTTCTTGCAATCGCTGGCACTATTTCAGCTTCCCTTTTTAAGGGTTTTGAGAGCAACTAATTCTCGGGCAGATCCCGCCACGCCACCCCCCACCGCTGGATCGGACCTCCCTGGAGGCTGCGGCTGGCCCGCAACCCTCACCGCCTCCCAGGATTCCAGCCGAGCTGTGAAGCCATCATGACACCTACCCCTATCGGCCCCACCACCGGGGAACCCGACCGGCCCCTGTTACTGCGTGACTCCCGTTAGTTTCAAGTCTTCAAGCCTGCCTGTTTCGGTTAGGCATCCTGCGGTCTCTACGCTCATGCCACCAAACCCGTTCCGTGAGCGGTATTGAATCGACACCCCCTTTTTAGGGCTTCCACTTGTTTGAGATCCCCAAAAGGTGTAGCCGATGCGTTCGTAACTGCGAGGTTCGCGCAGATTGCGTTTAATGGCCTCCTCACAAACGTATTTCATCCCTCCGAAAGGGTTCTCACTTGTGGTGCTGCCAGTCGCTTTCTTGCTTGTTGCGGTCCCGCTAGGAGTCGGTGGGCTGAGATTGTTGAACATTGTCTGATTGGCAACCCAGCAAAGTGGAGTCAGCACAACTCCCGCGCCTATCCAGCTTGCAAGTGGTGTGATCTTTTGCCCTTTCTTGGTTGTGTATTCGCCTTTTAGATTGGATAGCAGCAGGACAACCGGCGAGATAATCAAGCCAGTAGGCGCAACGATTGCCCCGGCTACAACCGCCATGACGTAAGCCAGCGGCGACTTAATGAAAGGTTTTTTCTTCTCCGCTTCATCCTTAAGCAAGGCTGAGGCTAAGGCTTCCGCCTTCGATGCGGACGAAGGTGGCGGCGGTGGTGGTGGTGGCTTCATTACCCCAACTTACGGATAATCGCCTTGGCTGTCACTACCTAGAACCCAGCCGATGGGCTTCAGCTGGACGCCGCGGCCCCGCCTGTCCGCCCCTGGGAACCCTATGGAGCCCCCCACAGCACCGCCATGCCCGACCCGTCAGAGGAGCTGATCACCCCGCTCATGGCCATCACCCGCGACCCCAGCCTGGCCCCGCCATCGGGCCGGCTGCGCCCTCTGCTGGTGGGGAGGCCGCACCCGAAGCGGAGGATGGGCAGGTGGGGAGCTCAGGCCACCATCAGCGCCGCATTGGCCCGCTCGAAGGCCGCTGCGGCGCCGCTGGAACTGGCCCATGGGTAGGAGCGGCAATGCACCTCGAAGCTGTGCCCCATGCTCAGCGCCACCGACCCGCCGTCAATGCCCCTCAGGTGGCCCCTGAGGCTGTAGCTGTGGCGGAAGCTATAGGGCACGGCCCGCTCACCCTTGGCAGCCATCACAGCCCGCAGGGAGCGCCACCCAGGCTGGCGATTCAGGTAGGTGGCCACGCAGTCTCCAGAGCCGTTGCCGCTTGACAGTGGGGGGAGCTCAATCAGGCCGGCCTGCCACCGCTCGATCAGGTTCCAACGCTGAGGGATCCCGTCACCATCCACCAGCGGCAGCGGATGGACCCGGCGCGGCTGGGTGTCTCCACCGCCGCTCCGCTTCCGGTAGGTGCACCACCAGTACGGCCGACCCGTGCCCGGATCGATCCGCACCGTGAGGTGGAGCAGTTCGATGGGGCGAAGCCCAAGCTCAGCCATCAGCTGGAGAGCATCACCCCACCTACAGCCCGGCCCATCAAGCGGCAACGAGGTGATCAGGTTGATGATCGCCTGATCGGTGAGTGGATCGCCTTTCTTGATCGTGCCTCTGTGGGATCCCTTGGCGCCAACGTGGGAGCTCAGATCAGTGGGCGGCATCCACAGGGCCGGGAACTGCTCACGGGTGACGCAGTAGCGCAGGAACTGCGCCAGCGCCTGCGCCCTTACTTGCCGCTCCTTTGACCCTGGAGGCCATAGGCGGATTACGGCATCAAGCAGATCCGCCGGACTTGAGAGAGCCCCTCGCCCGGTGAGCAGTGGCACAGCAGCTGCCAGCGCCGGCCCGTAGGAGCGGTCCCAGGTGATCGGCTTGATGGCCCGGCCATGCTCCATCTTCTGCACCTTGAACCGCTCAACCGCCGCGGCCCAGTCCATCGCCGCCTTGGGAGCCCTGCCCTCGGCAATCTCAGCGGCGCTGCGGAGACTGTGCCCCTCGGCCACCAGCTTGTAGAGGTTGCGGATCCGGACGTAGGCATCCCCGGTGGAATCCGAATCCCAGCGGAAGGGCAGGAGCACCGACTGTTCAGGCTGGCCAGCCGGTCGGACCTTGAGCCGGATGCGGTCCCGAAACTCGGCCACGTTCCAGCCGCTCGCCAGCTTGCGAACCTGGCTCCGGAAGGTGGTTTCCCAGTCCTGGCGATTGATGACCACCGGCATGGCTTGTGCCCAAAGTGTGCCCAAAACAAGCCTAAGCGGTCCGGACAGCCTTCGCCAGCATCAGCCAGACCCCTTGCCAGGACTCAAAACCGCTGACAGGCCCTGAGGCGATGGATGGCTTCCTAAACCGTAGGTCGTGGGTTCGAGTCCCGCCAGCCCCGTTCCAAGACAGCACAGCCACCGCAAGGAGCTGTTCAGCAATGACAGGATTGCAGAGACTTTGAGCTATGGGCAAATACTATATCAGGCTGTCAAAAAATTTGGTAACAAAGTTTGCAGACCGTGGATTAAGGCCGGCCAGGGCTGAAAATGCCGCCGCTATCAAGATGCATTGCGCCGTGTTTCTGATGGCCTCAGCGAGGAAGACTTGCAGTGCTTCAGATTTTTGGGTCTTCGCATTTTCGATTGCAGTATTAATTTCAGCCTGCAAATTTGCAATAGCGCGTTGCTTGATAACCGGGAACGGAGCATCAAGCTTGTCGGGAAGTTTGGGTTGATTCGGCAGTGTGGCTACGTAGAGGCGTAAGTCGTTTTCAGAATTGGTAGAAGTAATCCCCTTGGCGAGGGACTTTAGATTGTTGATTCTCACGTATGCACTTTTGGTTTGATTGGTTAATGCGCGTGAGCCGAGGTAAAACTGCAAGGGGATGCTCAGCACCAGCGCAACCGCAAACAAAGAGGCCAGGCGGGTCACCAGGCGATTCCAGTCATTCAGGATTTTTTCTTTAGGGTTGAAAATTAGTGCAAGGGTGATGAGCATAGCGCTCAACAGAAGAGATGTGCTTATTGACAGGAATTTTGTAATCAAGTTCAGTTGCCACTCAGGCTGGGCGAGTTTCAACGGGAAAGAACTGAAGATAACTCCATTGAGATTAAAGCCAATGAGCAGCCAACCAATCAGTGCAATCGCCCTGGATGTTCTAACCTTGAGCCGATTGTGTCCATCGGAATCTGACTCGATGAAATCGTCAATCTGGTCAGCAATAGGCATGGCGACGAGGTTGGCAGCGATGGGCTAAAATTTTATCATGTTTCAAAAGATTGCCCTATAAGGGCGCGTTCCCGAAATGTTCTGGCAATAAAAAGCCCCTTGCAAAGGGAGGGCAGCAGGCACAGCTTCTGGATGCAGGCTTGTGCTAGGAATCTTTGATTTGCCAAAAAAAAGCCTGAAAGTTTAAAGTTCAGGCTTTATATTATTAAACCTAACTGATCAAGCAGCAAGCTTGACGCGGTTGCGCAATTTGCGGCTGAAGCCGAAGGCTGCACCAGCGCCGAGGAGAGGCAGAGGACCGGGCACTTCGGAGGGATTTTGTTGGTTGAGCCTGTTTGAGAACTGAGTCACACCGTTGCCGGTTGCATTAGCAATGACTTCGTTACTGAAATCAGTGGTAGAAACGTCAGCGTTGAAAAGCTGGGTTGGGGTTGTGGCTTGTTGACCAAGAAGGGTGGGAAAACCAGTTGTTGTGGAAGACGAAACAGGATTTGTGGCCGCGAGGCTCATGGCCCATTGAGTACCGTTGTCGCCAGTGAGGTTTCCGCTGTAATTTAGCAGTTTGTTGGTGCCACTGGAGACAGTGACTTTGTAGTTAAGCATAATTTTCGCATTACTCCAGTTGTTGGCTGAGTTAACGTTTAAGTTGTGGGTGAGTCCAGTTGCTCCGGTTTGGGAGAAATTGAAAACATCACCATCATTGATCGGATTGTAGAACGTGCTGCCCGCATCATTCTTCATGGAGCTGTAGCTGAAATCGGAGTAAGTCTTGTCTCCGATCACGCAAGCAAAGTTTGAGATGGCTTTGATTTCTCCCCAGGTGTACATGCCAAGGGTGCCACCCATGCAACCTGAGGCTGCTTTAGCTGGGGAAACGGCTGTGAAAGAAAGCGCGGTGGCAGCTAAAAGGCCAGCCGAAATCAGTTTTTTCATGAGGTAGCAAAAGTTCCGGTAGGGAGCAAAAAATCTTTGCTGAGCAAGTATTGCACATTCGCGCAGCCTGCTGCAACGGCGCGCAGGTATGTCACGGAATCCTCAAATGGTCCGCAAGCCTTCGATAGTCGGTGGCTCGTCCGGATTTGGCGCCTCAGGCTGGGTCTTTGGGTTGGGCAACCCACCGCCTAGCCCCAGCACACTAACAATCGTATTATTGTGACAAGAGTCACGTCTGATGCAAGCGCGGGATTGGATCCCAGCAAGCCTGGAGCTAGGGGTGCGTCGTTCCGTTCAGATCGCCAGCGGGTTGTCGCCTGACTCCATCCATGGTGACTTTTCAGGATGGCACGCTGTGGGTAGTGTGAGAGCAGCGCACCCTCGCCGCATGACCCACCTCCACGATCTGCGGCTGCGGTTGCTGGTGCAGCAGGAGAGCGAGCGGATCGCCGAGAGCCAGCCCGATGAGCTCGATCTCTCGGTGGTGCAGGCCCGCACCCTCTGCTGGCTGGCCCTGCTCGCCGAGGCCCATGAGGAGCAGGCCCACGATGCCGAGCGCCGCGGCGATGTGGAGCAGGCGATGGGTTGGTTCGCTGATGCGATGCGTCTGCGCGATGTGATGCATGTGGTGACCTCGATCGAAATCCCCCTTGCCGCCCAGGCCGAGGCCGGCGATCGGGATGACCCCCTCGACGACCTCGAGCATCGGGGCGGCCCGCTGGCGGCATGAGTCGTTGGGCGGGAGGCCCTTTGGAGCAACCGATGGCCATGGCTGGTTGCCTGCCGCCCAGGGCAGAGCGATGGCGCCGATCTCGGGAATGCTGCGGCCGCTGAAGCGTGAGGGGCTCAGCCGGCGCGGCGGCTCAGCCAGGCGTTGAGGTCTTCTGGTCCCTGGAAGTCGAGCAGGGCGTCGGCCAAGGCTTCGAGGTCGCCCAGGGGCAGGCACTGGATGCGGGACTGTTGCGCCGAGCTGAGGGTGCCGCATCGGCGTCGCAGCTGGCGCAGGGTGAGGGCGGCGGCTTCTGCCTGGCGGCCTTCCTGGCGGCCCTCTTGGCGGCCCTCTTGGCGGCCCAAACCAAAGATCTCGCGGTAGGCCACGCTGCTCGTGAAGTCGTCGACGGTGATCCCACCCATGGCGCAGATCTCGGGAACGGTGCGGCCGCTGAAGCGTGACACCAGGATAGCGGCGATCACATCGTCGATCTCGGATCCCAGTCCTGTGCCGACAGCCTCGGCGCGGATCGCCCTGGAGCAGGCGGGCAGCTGATCCTCTGGCAGCAGCAGCATCGCCAGCGCCTTCTGCAACGGTGGGGCCGATGGCGGCAGCCGCTCGGGCGCCAGTTCGATCCACACCACCCGCCGCTCCACAAACTCATGCACCGGTGTGGGGTCGCCGAAATTGAGCTCCCGCGACGGGCAGATCACCACCACCTGCCACTGACTGATCGGTCGGCCCTGGCGATCCTGTTGCTGCAGCAACCGCCCGGTTTCGGCATACAGCCGCAGCAGGAAGCCTGGATCAGCTGCCATTTGGGCTTCCAGGATCAAGGCCGGCAGATCCGGTTGATCGGCGGGCGGCAGGAACAAGCCATCGAGCCGGTACTCACGTTCTTTCAGCACCGGCGCGTTGAACACATAACCGTCCATCCGCGGCAGGAGGGCAGCCACCAGGGGCTGCAGGCGTTCGGCATGCTCCTGGAACAGCCAGTAGAAGAGCTTGTCGCTGGCGACCACAGCAGAGGGGACGGATGGCTCCTGGCGCCGAGGATGGCATGCTCAGTTGATCGCCACCCAGAGGGGAGGCGGCACCAGCCTTCCGGGTTCGGTGCCATGATGGGAACCAATGCACAAGGGAAGCGGTGCCTGAAGAGCCCTGCCAATGCCCTGATTGCCAGCGGTTCTATCGAGAACACGACCGGCTGATCCGGGAGAACTCCAGTCTCCGGCAACAGCAGGAGCTCAACTGGGCCTCCCTCCAATCTTTCCGCACCCTGGCGGGACGGGTGCTGGAGGAGCTACAAAAGCAGTATGGCGATGCTGAGCCCCCCGCCCCCGAGG
The DNA here is from genome assembly GCA_044345855.1 of Cyanobium sp. Lineage (GTDB taxonomy): Bacteria > Cyanobacteriota > Cyanobacteriia > PCC-6307 > Cyanobiaceae > Cyanobium. The sequence goes on from JBIJAG010000002.1 coordinate 128,826, forward strand.
GGGCTCGTGCCGCCGGCGCCCCATCTCCTGATAGTGGGCGGGGTGTGGCCGCCTCCGCCGCCGGAGCCGAGGCGGATGCCATGCAGCAGGCGATGGCTGACCTGGAGAACATCAATGCCCACCTCTTTTCCATCGAGGTGCTGATGGAGCGCATTTTTGATGTGCGGGTGCCCGAGGAGGTGGAGCAGAAGTTCCGCGAGGTGGCCGGTGAACTGGCCCCCGATCCGCTCAATGCCGATCGGCTGCGGCTCAACCGCTTGCTGCACCAGACCCCCGATCTGCCCGACCGGGGCTGAACCTCGCGCCGAGGCTGTGGCTCAACCGACGGGCCCGGCTCCGCAGGGCAGGGCCGAACCTAGCGATGGCGAAATTAGTTATGCCGAAGCCAGTGATTAAAGGATTCCGAGGGTTGAGATCCCAGGGGCCTCTCCATCACTCGTCGAGCTCGCAGGTGATCGTGACCGGGAACGGCTCCGCTTTCCAGATCCGGCTCGCATAGTCGCGGATCGAGCGATCGGAGGAGAAGAAGCCGGTGCGGGCGGTGTTCAGCAGCGACATCCGGTTCCAGCGGCCCCGGTCGGTCCAGGCCAGGCCCACCTCGGTCTGGGCCCGCAGGTAGTCGGCGAAGTCGGCCAGCACAAAGAAGCGATCGTCGCCGGTGAGGTTCTGCAGCAGCGGCCTGTACATCTCGCCATCGCCATTGCTGAAGTGGCCCTGCTCAATCAGCCGCAGCACCTCCGGCATCGGCTCCAGGCCCGGAATCAGCTCCCAGGGTCGGTAGCCCTCCTTCTGCAGAATTGCGATCTCGGCCGTGGTCTTGCCGAACAGGAAGAAGTTTTCGGCGCCCACCTGCTCACGGATCTCCACATTCGCCCCATCGAGGGTGCCGATCGTGAGGGCGCCATTCATGGCAAATTTCATGTTGCCCGTGCCGGAGGCCTCCATGCCGGCGGTGGAGATCTGCTCGGAGAGATCCGCTGCCGGATACACCCGCTCGCCCAGCTTCACGTTGTAATCGGCCAGGAACACCACCTTCAGGAGGCCTTCGGTGTCCGGATCGCCGTTCACCATGTCGGCCACGCCATTGATAAAGCGGATAATCAGCTTGGCCATCGCGTAGCCCGGCGCCGCCTTGCCGCCGAAGATCACCGTGCGGGGCGCCATGCCGGCGGTGTCGCCGCTCTTGATGCGCAGGTACTGGGCCACCACCTGCAGGGCATTGAGGTGTTGGCGCTTGTATTCATGGATGCGCTTCACCTGCACATCGAACAGCGACTGCGGATCCACCGCCACGCCAGTGTGGCGATGGATGTAGTTGCTCAGGTGCTGCTTCACGTTGAGCTTGGTGCTCTCCCAGCGCTCCAGGAAGCCGCCATCGCCCGCGAAGCGCTCCAGTTGGCGCAGCTGGTCGAGGTCGCTGACCCAGCCGGGACCCACCGCCTCATCCAGCAGGGCCGAAAGGCGTGGGTTGGCCAGGGCCACCCAGCGGCGTGGCGTGACGCCATTGGTGACATTGGTGAACTTCTCGGGCCACAGAGCTGCGAATTCGGGGAACAGCTCGCTCTTCACAAGATCGCTGTGCAGGGCGGCCACCCCGTTCACATGGTGGCTGGCGATCGTGGCCAGGTGGGCCATGCGCACCGTCTTGCGGCCCTCCTCATCGATGATCGACACCTTGCGAAGGATCTGGTCATTGCCCGGGTACTTCAGCCGAACCTGCTGCAGGAAGCGACGGTTGATCTCGCAGATCAGCTCGTAATGGCGGGGCAGCAGGTTGCTGAACAGGTCCACGCCCCATTTCTCCAGGGCCTCCGGCAGCAGGGTGTGGTTCGTGTAGGAGAGGGCCCGGCTGGTGATGTCCCAGGCGTCCGCCCAGTCGAGGTGCTTGTCGTCGATCAGGAGCCGCATCAGCTCCGCCACGGCGATGGCCGGGTGGGTGTCGTTGAGCTGCACCGCCCAATGGTCTGGGAACTCCTGCACCGGGATGCCGCGGTGGTCGAGGCTGCGGAGCATGTCCTGCAGGGAGCAGCTCACAAAGAAGTGCTGCTGCTTCAGCCGCAAACGGCGGCCCTCGTCGGTGCCGTCGTTGGGATAGAGCACCTTGGAGAGGGTTTCGCTGCCCACTTTCTCCTCCACGGCGCCGTAGTAATCGCCGATATTGAAGGCGTAAAAATCGAAGCTCTCCGTGGCATCGGCCCGCCACAACCGCAGCCGGTCGCAGGTGTTCACTCGGTAGCCCAGCACCGGCACGTCGTGGGGCACACCGATGGCGTGCTCGGCCGGGATCCAGCGCACCCGGTAGGCGCCCTTCTCATCCCGGTAGCTCTCGGTGCGGCCGCCGAAGCCCACGAAGCAGGACTGGTCGGGGTGGGGAATTTCCCAGGGCCAGCCACCCTTGAGCCACTTATCGGTGATCTCCACCTGCCAGCCGTCGCGGATCAGCTGGTCGAAGATGCCGAACTCATAGCGGATGCCATAGCCGGTGGCCGGGATCTCCAGCGAGGCCAGCGATTCCAGGAAGCAGGCCGCCAGCCGGCCCAGGCCGCCATTGCCAAGCCCCGGTTCCTCCTCCACCTCGAGGATCTCGTCGAGGTCGGCGACCCCGAAGCGGCGCAGGGCATCGGCGGCCTCATCGCGGATGCCGAGCATCAGCAGGTTGTTGCCCAGCTGAGGACCGATCAGGAATTCGGCCGAGAGGTAGGCCACCACCCGGGTTGGGGTGGCGTTGATCGCCTCGATGCCGGCCAGGTAGCGCGTCATCAGGCGGTCGCGCACGGCGTAGCTGAGCGCCATGTAGAGGTCGTGGCGGCTGGCCGCGGGGGCGAGCTTGCCGAGCGTGTAAAAAAGGTGTTCGGTCATGCCGTCGAACACGTCATCGGCCATCAGGCCGCTGCGGTCGGGGTCGGCGTAGCAGCCTGGCGTGGGCAGGCGCAGGTTGCGGCGGCGGGGTTCGGCGGTGGTCATGGCGCTCTCCTGCGGGGGCCGCTTGGGTTTCGGCGCATGCCATAAGGCGCCTGCGCAGACCGTAGCGGTCGCTGCCGTTGCCGCATCAGATCGTTTCAGCCAGATCAGGAAGCAAACACGCCGCAGGGCCGCCCTAAGGTCTGCAGCATTCCGCCTGGCAGCTCTCGCTCAGCTTGGCCGCAGGCTTTTGATGTCGTGCCCGTGCTGCCCGCGTTGTTGCATCCGGTTTTCAGCTTCACCGCCCTCGCAGCGGTAGTGGCGTTGCCGTCCCTGGTGCCGCCGGCTCTGGGCTCCTCCCTGCTGATGGCCTGGCCCGCCTGGTTGCTCCAGGTCGACCCCGGCTCGATCGACAACCACAGCTTGGAGGTGGCCGAGACCCTGATCCAGGTGGGCCGCTTCCTGGTGATCTTCCTGGCCGCCCGCACCCTCGCCGAGGTGATGGTGCGGTTCCAATTGCCCACCATCCTCGGGGAGCTGCTGGCCGGGGTGCTGATCGGGGTGTCCGGCTTCCATCTGCTGATCCCGCCGGACAGCGGCGCTCGTCTCAGCCAATGGCTACTCAATCTGGTGGCCGGCCTCTCCGGCGCCACCCCGGATCTGGTGCAGAGCCTCTACAACGAGAGCTTTCCTGGCCTGCAGCAGGTGTCGCTGCTGGGTCTGTATGCCCTGCTCTTCCTCACGGGCCTCGAGAGCGAGCTCGATGAGCTGATGGCGGTGGGTCTGCAGGCCACCACGGTGGCGGTGACCGGCGTGGTGCTGCCCTTCGCACTCGGTACCCTCGGCCTCTACGTGCTGTTTCACGTGCCCCTGGTGCTGGCGGTGTTCGCCGGGGCCGCCATGACCGCCACCAGCATCGGCATCACCGCCAGCGTTTTCGGGGAGCTGGGCTGGCTCCGCAGCCGCGAGGGCCAGATCGTGATCGGTGCCGCCGTGCTCGATGACATCCTCGGCATCGTGATCCTCGCGGTGGTGGTGAGCCTGGCCAGCGGCAATTCCTTCGCCATCGCACCGATCCTGCGGCTGGTGGTGGCCGCCGCGGTGTTCGTGGCCGCCGCCCTCTGGCTCAGCCGCACCGCCGCCCCCGCCTTCGACTGGGTGCTCGATCGGCTCAAGGCACCCGGGGAGGTGGTGGTGGCCGGCTTCGTGGTGCTCATCCTCTGCTGCTTTTCTGCTCAGGCGATCGGCCTGGAGGCCGCCCTGGGGGCCTTCGCCGCCGGCCTGATCCTCAGCCGCTCGCGCCACACCGAGGCGATCCAGGAAACGGTGAAGCCCCTGGTGGCCCTCTTCGCCACCGTGTTCTTCGTGCTGATCGGCACCGGCATGGACCTCTCGGTGCTCAACCCCCTCGATCCGGCCAACCGGGAGGGACTGGTGGTGGCCGCCTTCCTGCTGGCGGTGGCGGTGGTGGGCAAGCTGGCGGCCGGCTGGAGTTACTTCAGCCTCGTGCCCACCCGGCGATTGGTGGTGGGCCTCGGCATGCTCCCCCGTGGTGAGGTGGGCCTGATCTTCCTAGGCCTCGGCAGCCAGGCCGGCATCCTCACGCCGGCCCTGGAGGCCGCCATCTTGCTGATGGTGATCGGCACCACCTTCCTGGCCCCGATCCTGCTCAGACTGGTGCTCTCCACTCCGGAGAGCGGCGTTGTCGAGCAACCCCTCTGAAGGCGGCATGGCCGCTCTGCTGCAACGCTGGGGTTTTTCGCTCGCCGGCTGGCGCGACAACCGCCGCGGTGAATGGTGGCTGGTGGCCCAGCTGCTCTTAATCGCGGCCCTGCTGCTGCCCGCCTGGCCGGCTCCGGTGGCCCTCGGCCTGACCTGGCCGCTGGCGCTTCGCCTGGCCGGGGCGGCGCTGGTGCTGCTCGCCCTGCTGGGGGCCGCCCGTGCGTTGCTGCGGCTCGGCGCCAGCCTCACGCCCCTGCCCGAACCGATGCCCGGCGCTGCCTTGGTCACCGAGGGGCCCTATGCCCGCTGCCGCCATCCCCTTTACCGCCAGATCCTGCTTGGGGCCGCTGGCATGGTCCTGCTGCTGGGCAGCCTGCTCCATCTGACGCTGCTGCTGGCCCTGGCGACCTTGCTGGGGGGCAAGGCGCGGCGGGAGGAGCGCTCCCTGCTGGCTCTGCATCCCGGCTACGGGGCCTACCGCGCCAGCACCCCCGCGATCGTGCCCCACCTGCCCTGGCTCGACTGGCGCTAGTCAGCCGCTGCGATTCAGGGGTTGGAGGGTGGCATTCAGCTGTCCTTGCGGGAGGCCAGTGCCAGGAAAGGTCCCCACAGGGCCGCCAGCACCCCCAGGCTCGAGGCCCAGCCTGGACCCAGGGTCCAGCCGAGCAGCAGGTCCACCGCCAGCCCCGCCACCAGGGCCAGGATCAGGCTGCTGAGCACCAGAACCACTTCGCTGCCGCCACCGGCCAGCGGCCCTGAGGCCAATCCTTCCTCCAGCCGGCCCAGCTGCAGGCTCAGGGGCACGTAGAGAGCCAGGGCCCAGATGGTGATGCCCGGCAGCAGGGAGCGCCAGTCAGCGAGGGCGTCGGAGAGGGGCATCGGCGGGGCGGCATCCAGCCGCAGCATCGGAGGCAGGCGGTGGTCGTGATCCCGTTCCTAGCATCACCTTCATGTTGGCAATGGCCTGGATGGTGTTGGCTCAGTCTGGTTCAGCGGCTCAGTCTGGTTCAGCAACCCAGTCTGGTTCAGCAGCCGAGGCGGCGGCCACGGCGGCTCTCGCTGATGCGGGCCGCCTGGTGGCGGGCGTTGCCGGGGCGGGAGCGGCTGAAGCGGAGCTGCCGGAGGCCTCCTCGGCGACCTTCGGTCGCGGCGCGATTGAGCCCTGGAGCTACCGCGGCCACGCCGTGCATGCGCTGCGGGCGGCGCCGGCGAGCCCCGAAGGGCCGGCGATCCTGCTGGTGCACGGCTTCGGCGCCTCCACCGACCACTGGCGCCACAACATTCCGGTGCTGGCCCAGCGCCATGAGGTGCATGCCCTCGATCTCCTGGGCTTCGGCCGCAGCGCCAAGCCCGCCGACCTGCCCTATGGCGGCGCCCTCTGGCGCGACCAGCTGGCGGCTTACGTGGAGGAGCGGATCGGCCGCCCCACGGTGCTGGTGGGCAACTCTCTCGGTGGTTATGCCGCCCTGGCGGCCGGCGCCGCCCTGGGCGAGCGGGCGGCCGGGGTGGCGCTGCTCAACGCCGCCGGCCCCTTCCGCGAGGACCAGAAACCCGCCAGCGGCTGGGGGGCGATCGCCCGCCGCACGATCGGTGGGGCCTTGCTCAGGAGTCCGGTGCTGCAGCGTCTTCTGTTCGAGAACCTGCGTCGCCCCGCCACGATCCGCCGCACCCTCAATCAGGTGTATGTGGACCGCACCAACGTGGATGAGGAACTGGTGCAGGCGATCCTGGCCCCGTCGCGGGATCCGGGAGCCTTCGGGGTGTTCCGCACCGTGTTCGACATCCCCAGCGGTGAGCCCCTCGACGATCTCTTCGGCCAGCTGCGCTGCCCTCTGCTGCTGCTCTGGGGGATCCGCGATCCCTGGATCAATGCCCCTGGCCGCCGCGCCGCCTTCCAGCGTCATGCCCCGGCGGCCACCAGCGAGGTGGTGCTGGAGGCGGGCCACTGCCCCCACGATGAGGTGCCCGCGCGGGTGAATGCCGAGCTGCTGCGGTGGATGGAGGGGTTGCCCGCCGCCCCTCGGCAGGGCTGAGCGCGCTGAGGCCGCCCCGTCTTCAGGTCCCGTAAGGATGCAGCACACCACCCAGCGTGAGCGGGAAATCGCGGCTGTTGCGGGTGGCGAGGCTGAGATCGGCGCAGCGGGCGGTGGCCAGGATGATCGCGTCCGGAATCTGCAGGCCATGGCGTTGCCGTAGCCGCACCGATTCCAGGGCGATGGCGTCGTCGAGGGGCAGGCGGGGAAAGCTATCCAGCCAGGTCTGCACGCGCCCGCTTTCGCCTTCGCGGCAGCCCACCAGCCCCTTGATCCAGCTGATCACGCTGATGCGCGGCCGCTGCTGCTGCTCCAGCCAGGCCAGGGCAGGAACTTCGCCGCGCATCACGTCGAGGACATCGAGCTGGGCACGCTCCGCCGCCGGCAGGTCCACGATCGTGGGCATTCTGATGCCGTTATCAGATGGAGACTGCGCGACTGTTCCAATCGGGCCGCAGTCAGGCCGTGCCACTGCCTGGCGGCCCATCGAGCTCCCCAAGCTGCTGATCCGCGAAGTCCACCACGGCCCGCGCCACCTCCAGGGCCAGTGCTCCATCCCTCCCATCGAACAGATCCACCGGAGCCTCATCGCCATCCGGGTAGCGGCTGGCGGTGGTCATCCGCTGGAGGGCTTTCAGCGGCAATGGGCGCAACGGGGCGGTCTCGATGCCAAGCAGCTCCAGGGCGCAGAGCAATCGCTCGATCGAGTGGGTTCGCTCCGGCTCCTGATCTAGAGCCAGCAGCAAGGCCTTGAGTGCCTTTTCGGCAGCCTGGGAGCAGTGGTAGCAGGCCTGGGCATGGAAACCTCCCTGGCTGGCATAGGCCGCCATGGCGAGGTCGCTGTGGGCCTGACGCAGCCAGGCGTGCAGACGGCCCGTCATGGCTGCAGGGTTGGCTGCAGACGGATCGCATCGCGGCAGATGCCCCGCCACCAGGGATCGTCGCCCCGCTGCCGCTGCAGCCAGCGGCCCTGGCTGAGGCCGATCACGTCGTCGGCCAGGCCCGTTCCCAGCAGGGCTTCGGCCAGTTGATCAGCGGCGCTCTGATCCGGCGCTACCGCTAGCAGGTCCACATCCGAGCGGGCATCCCAGTCGCCCCGGGCCAGGGAGCCGAACAGCCACACCTCCGCTCCAGCCCGTCCAGCCAGCAGGGGCTCGATGGCTCTGCGCAAGACCTCGATCCGTTGGCTGCGCAGCCGCTGGCGGATCTCCTGCACGCTCGCCATGGGCTCGCCTCGCCGCGATGGAGCGAGGTTAGGAGCAGCTCCGGCAGGCTGGGCCCAAGCTGTCCAGTCGCGCCCCAGCGCCTCTAGCAGCTCGAAGGCGCTGCACATCATTGTTTGAACATGCCTCGGATCAATGCGTACCAAGTAGCAATGTTGCTATCTTGAATTCATCCGGCTCTGATTCGCATGGTCGTGACCATCACCAGCCGTGCCTTCAACCAGGACGCCGCCGGTGCCAAGCGCGCTGCCAGCCAGGGACCGGTGTTCATCACCGACCGGGGCCGCCCCGCCCATGTGTTGCTCTCGATCGAGGACTACCGCCGCTTGCTGGGTCAGGAGCGCTCGATCGCTGATCTGCTGGCCCTGAGCGGCGTGGAGGATCTGGAGCTGCCCCTGATCCAGCCATCGGAGCTGGCCCGGGCGGCCGATCTCTCCTGATGTTCCTGCTCGATACCAACCTGGTTTCGGAGCTGCGCAAGGTGCGCTCCGGCAAGGCGGATGCCGGGGTGGCGGCCTGGGCCGACCAGGTGGAGGCCACGGCGCTGTTCATCTCCGCGATCACCCTCCACGAACTGGAGCTGGGGGTGCTGTTGATGGAGCGGCGGGATCCGGTCCAGGGCGCTTTATTGCGCCAATGGCTCGATCAGGCGGTGCTGCCCGCTTTCGCGGGGCGGATTCTGGCGGTGGATAGCGCTGTGGCCCAGCGGAGTGCCGTCCTCCACGTTCCCGACCCTCGACCCATTCGCGATGGCCTGATCGCCGCCACGGCCCTGGTGCATAGCCTGGTGGTGGTGACCCGCAACCTGGCCGACTTCGAGGCTACTGGGGTGGCGTTGCTCAATCCCTTTCAGCAGGACTGAACCTTGATCGCGAGGGCGGCGAAGCCTCCGCCAAGCATGAGGGTGCTGGGCATCAATGCAGGCCGGCTGGTTCACAGTGCCGCCCGCAGATCGGTGCGGCTGAAACCGTTGCCCACGAACAACAGCGGCACCTGTAGTCGATAGCCCAGGGCGTAGGAGAAGCAGTCCCCGAAGCCGTCCATCTTGCGGACCTTTGATACCAATGTGATCGTGCGTCTCCTGGTCGGTGATGCCCCCCAGCAGACGCCGATCGCGGAGCGGGCTTTCCTTGCTGCCGTGTTTTTGGAAGGTGTCTATCTCCCGGATGTGGTGCTGGCCGAGGTGGCCTGGGTGCTACGGGGAGGGGGGGGAGCGCTTGGTCCGCACCCGTGGTGGGGTGGTGGATGACATTGACGTGGTGATCGATGCTTTGGAGCGCTTCCGGCAGGGAAGCGATCCGGCGGAGATGCCGTGATCCGCTGACGGCAGCGAAGAGAGCTGGAGGTCCGTCAGGCTCTGCGGCGCCCGGAGAGGGTGTTCGGGAGCGTTACTCCTGGAACCTCTCTGCTCTGGACCGGGCCGTGCCGGCGTGGAAGCGGGCTCCCATGTCGCCTGTAGGCAATCGCCAGGCGAGCGTCGGCATATCCGGAGCCTGGTTGTACGATTTGTACAGAAGCTGGGGAAGCATGGGAGAAATTGCAGTCAGCCAGGCCCGTGAGAACCTCGCGGAGGTGATCGAATCCACGCAGCGCAGCGGCGAGCCCATCGTGCTCACCCGACACGGCCGGCCGGTGGCGGTGGTGCTGGAGCATGCGGCGTTTGAGCGTCTGGTGGCGGCAGCTGATGAGGCCAGTGACCGCGCAGCCCTGGCCCAGGCGCGCCAAGACGATGACAGCGTGCCTTGGGAGCAGGTCAAGGTTGACCTTGGCCTGGTTTGAACTCGGGTTCTGATCAGCCACCGCGGCGCTATGCGGTCCGCCTGGCACGCCGTGCTGTGCGCTCCCTGGCGGACTGGCAACGGCGCGATCAGCAACGCATTCGCGCAGCCATTGATCTGCTGGCCGAAAATCCCCGGCCTCCCAACAGCGTTGCTCTTCAGGGAGAAGCCGGGGTCTACAGGGTGCGTGTGGGGGATTACCGCATCGTTTATGAGGTGTTTGATCGGCTGCTGGTGGTGCAGGTGGTCCGAATTGGCCATCGGCGGGAGGTCTACCGCTGATTCAGCCTTGATCAGAAGCATTCCGCCATCACCGCCAGCCCCTTCATGGAGGCGGCAGCCAGGATCACCAGATCGCTGGCGCAGCGGGCACCGTCCCGCACGCCGCTCAATAGTTGGGGACTCCGTTGGGATCTGTTCAGGAGATGGCCGTGAACACGTCGTCATCGCTGAGCCAGCCAGCGGCCTCGCCGAAGGGCAGGGCCTGGCGCCGCAACCGCTCAAAGCGCATCAGCTGCAACTGCCGGCGCAGGCGGCCTGCAGCTCCTGCTCCAGGTCGTCTTCCAGGCGGATCGTGAGGGAGCAGCTTTTCACACACGACATTGCAGTGCGCTGCAAGAGTCGGCACCGGGCCGCATCAGGGGGTTGACCCAGGAGCCGGCCATGGCTGCCGTTGATCTGACTCAGACTGATGACCGTGGTCATTTTGGAGTTGCCATGGATCTCGTGTCCGGGCCGCTGCCGCCGTGGTCGCCGCAGCAGGTCTCGAAATCCCGCTTCAAGGCCCAAGCCCTGGAGCTGTTCCGCCAGGTGGAGAGCAGCGGTGAACCGCTGGTAGTGACCGATCACGGCAGGCCCACCCTGGAGCTGTGCCCTTATCGTTCGGCCCGGCCGGCCGCCGCCCCCCTGACGGAGCTGCGCGGGTCGGTGCTGCGCTTTGACGACCCGTTCGCGCCCGTCTGCGAGAACGACTGGGAAGCCCTGGCGTGATCCTGCTCGACACCCACCTGCTGATCTGGTGGGCGAACGGGGATCGCCTGCGGCTTTCGGGGACTGCCCTGGCCGCCATCGATGCAGCGATCGAGAACGCTGGCCCTCAGCCTGGATGTGGAGCGCTGGTTGGCGCTGCTGGCCTCCCATCCGGCGGTGCGGTTGCTGGCCCTGGATTCTGCCGTGGCCGTGGCAGCCACCCGCCTGCCGGAGCCGTTCCAAGCCGATCCCACCGATCGCTTTCTGGTGGCCCAGGCCCGCGAGCTGGGGATGCGCAGCCTGTGGTGACGGAAGGGGGGCTCGCTGCGGCAGCCCAGCAGGTGCTGCCGTGGAGTGGCAGGCCGGAGCTGCCGCTGCCTCTGCAATGGCAGCAGCTGGCGGAGATGTTCAGGCGGGCCAATGGTGCCAGGGCCAGCGACTGGGGCTCCAAGGCCGCCGCCATGGGTAGCAGCAGCACCGCCAACAACGCCAGGAAGCCATTGGTGCAGAAGGCCCCAGTGAAGGCAAGCAGCCATAAGGGATCGGCGAGCTTGGCCGGCAGCAGCGGCAAGGCCACCGCCAGCACAAACATCACAAGCAGCGCATTGGCTGTGGCGGCGGCAAGCGCCGCCAGCCGCTGGCGCTCGCCCTCAGACAGGTAACCCTTCCACCGCCCGCCTTCAGGCCCGGGGCAGGGCGGAGCCGAGGGCACCCGGCGCCAGCTTGATGCGCTTCCTCAGCTTGCGGCTGAAGCCGAAGGCGGCAGCGGCTCCGAGAGCAGGGAGGGGGCCTGGAACCGGGGAAACCTTCTTAGCATCTAGCCATACGTACGTCGAATTAGGAGTGAACGCAGCAACGCCGTTTCCATAATTCAGATTGGTATATTGGCTCAAGCTATAGCCGGGGTTACCGGGCCCAAGGATCGTCAGATCACTCGCCACCACGGAGCCGCCAGCACATCGGGTGTGAGCCATTCGACGCTGCTGCCGGTGTGGAGCAGGAGGCCCGCTCGGGCCTTGTTGCCGTACTCGGCGCGGAAGCTGCGCAGGTGGGCGCAGTCCGCCAGTCGCGGCGATGGCGACGCCTTGACTTCGATCGGCAGCAGTTTGCCCCCGGCCTCGATCACAACATCCACCTCCTCGCCGATGGTCGTGCGCCAATACCCCAGTTCCGCCCGAGCGACACGCGCGTCGCGCCACGCCAGCAGGTCGTGCAGCACGAGGTTTTCGAGGTGGGAACCTTGCGGTTCCGATCCGGCCAGGTGCAGCGCGATGCCGGTGTCGCCCCAGAAGAGCTTGGGGGCCTTGATCAGCCGCTTGGTGCGATTCACGGCATAGGCCGGCAGGCGCACCAGCAGGTAAGAGGTTTCCAGCAGATTGAGCCAGCGGTGAACCGTGGGTTGCGGCAGCGCCACGTCGCGTCCCAGCTCGGTCTGGTTGAGGAGCTGACCGAGGCGCAGGCAGGCCGCCTGCATCAGCCGGCGGAAATCCGGCAGTGAGCTGATCGTGGCGAGGTCCTGCAGGTCGCGCTCGAGATAGGTGCGCACGTAGCCGTCGAACCAGATGGCGCGCTCGGCGGAACTGGCCAGCTCGATGGCTGGTGTGGGAAAACCACCCCGATGCGCCAGCGCACGCCAGTCCTCCTCATGCGCGTCCCCGCCGGCAAGCAGGTCACGCCAACCTTCATCGGGCGTGTCGAGCAGCTCCTCCCAGCGGCCGGCATGCCCCAGCCCAAGCTGCTCACGACGGGTCATCGGCCAAAGGGTGAGATAGCTGGCGCGGCCAGCGAGCGATTCGGAAACTTGGCGCATCAGGAGCAGGTTCGCCGAACCTGTCAATAGGAAGCGACCAGCACTGCGGTTCCGATCGATGGCCCGCTTCACGGCGCTGAGCAGACCTGGCTCGCGCTGCACCTCGTCGAGTGTGATCGGCTCGTGACCTCCCACCAGCGCCTCCGGATCACGCCGCGCGGCATCGAGCACGTCGAAGTCGTCCAGCGTGCGGTAGAGCCTTTCTCCTTGAACGAGCTGCTCGGCCAGGGTGCTCTTGCCGGTCTGCCGCGCGCCCGTGACCACAACAGCCGGCATCACCGCCAACCGCTCGGCGAGGGCGCCGCTGACCAAACGGGGAAGAGCATTCATGTAGTGGATGATTTTCATTCACCACATGAATGCTAAATGGGCGGCCACTGGGGTCGATGTGTGTTGATCGTGGCGGCCAGCTGTTTCGGAAAGCCGCTGGGTTGTCCAGGCCAAGCGGCAGAGCGAGCTCCGCCACCACAGCGGTTGCCGCACAGCGACTGGAATGGTCACTATCGTTGGTATCTACCGAGGAGGGCGTTCATGGACACGGCGCGACTGTTCCAATCCGGCCGCAGTCAGGCCGTGCGACTGCCTAAGGACTACCGCTTCCGCGGCAGCGAAGTGGCCGTCAAGCACTTCGGCAATGGTGTGCTGCTGCTGCCGATCGATGACCCCTGGCAGACCCTGGAAGACGGACTGGCGGCGTTTGAACCGGGCTTCGTGCTGGAGCGCGACCAACCAGACCAGCAGCAACGCGAGCCGATCCAGCCGTGATCCTGCTCGACACCAACATCTGCATCCACATCATCAACGCCAGGCCAGCCGCTGTTCTGGAGCGCTTCAGGCAGTACCGGATGGGGGAGATCGGTGTGAGCAGCGTGGTGGCGGCGGAGTTGGCCTACGGCGTGGTCAAGAGCGGCTCCAGTCGCAACCGACTGGCCCTGGAGATGTTCCTCGCGCCCCTGATCATCCTTCCCTTTGACGAAGCCGTGATCTGGGCCTACGGCGAGCTGCGCGCCGAACTCGAACGGCGCGGCACACCGATCGGTTCGCTGGACACGATGATCGCCGCCCATGCCATCCGCCAGCAGGCGCCGCTGGTGACCAACAACACCCGTCAATTCGCCAGGGTGCCGGGGCTGCGACTGGAAAACTGGGTTCCAGGGGCCTGATCAGGCCATCGCCAGCTCGGCCGGGTTAGCCAGGGTGTCGATCGGATCGTCGATCGCCTCCTGGTGGCCCAGGCCCGGGAGCTGGCGGTGCGTCTACTCCCTAGCCGCAGCCTGCGGCTGAAACAGAACCCTTAGATTCTGCTCCACAGCAATGCCACCTCCCCTGGCCCCATGGTGCTCGCCAACCCCTCCGGCGCCACGGCCGTCCCCAACGCCGGCAACGGCCAGCCCGGCTCCAGCCCCGCCCCCACCGCGAGCCCGGCCTGGAGCGCCGCCGACGGGGCCGCTCTCTACGGCATCGATCGCTGGGGCGATCCTTACTTCGCCGTGAGCGAGCGGGGCCACGTGATCGTGCAACCCCGCGGCGAGCGAGGCGGAGCGCTGGATCTGGTGGACCTGGTGGGCGAGCTGCAGGGCCGCAACCTCAGCCTGCCGCTGCTGATCCGCTTCGACGACATCCTCGAAGACCGGCTGGAGCGGCTTCACGCTGCCTTCGAGCGCGCCATCGCCCAATACGCCTACCGCGGCCGCTACCAGGGCGTGTTTCCGGTGAAGTGCAACCAGCAGCGCCATGTGGTGGAGCAGCTGGTGGAGAGCGGCCGCCGCTGGCACTTCGGCTTGGAGGCCGGCAGCAAGGCGGAGCTGCTGATTGCCCTCTCCCTGCTCGACGACCCCGAGGCTCTGCTGATCTGCAACGGCTACAAGGACCGCCGCTACATCGAAACGGCGATCCTGGCCCGCCGCCTCGGCCGCCAGCCGGTGGTGGTGATCGAGCAGGCCGATGAAGTGGAGCGGATCATCGCCGCCAGCAGCGAGCTGGGGGCAGCACCGCTCATCGGCATCCGCGCCAAGCTCTCCACCCGCAGTACCGGCCGCTGGGGCAGCTCGGTGGGGGAGGGGGCCAAGTTCGGCCTCTCGATCCCTGATCTGCTCGCCACCGTGGAGGCCCTGCGCAGTGCCGGCCTGCTGGCCGACCTGCGGCTGCTGCACTTCCACATCGGCAGCCAGATCAATGACATCGCCGTGCTCAAGGACGCCCTCCAGGAGGCAGGCCAGCTCTACGTGGAGCTCACCCGGCTGGGGGCGCCGATGGGCTTTCTCGATGTGGGCGGCGGTCTGGGCATCGACTACGACGGCAGCCGCACCGCCACCGCCGCCTCCACCAACTACTCCCTGCAGAACTACGCCAACGATGTGGTGGCCACCGTGCGGGAGTGCTGCGAACCCCACGGCGTGACCATGCCCACCCTGGTGAGCGAGAGCGGCCGCGCTATCGCCAGTCACTTCTCGGTGCTGGTGTTCAACGTGTTGGGCGCCAGCCGGCCGCCGATCACGGCGCCGGAGCCCGGAGACCAGGAGCCGCTGATCTTGCGCAACCTGCGCGACACCTTCGCCGTGGTGAGCGGCAACGAACCCCTGCCGCCGGAGCGCCTTCAGGAGGCCTGGAACGATGCCCTCAAGTTCCGCGACGACGCCCTGGCCGCCTTCCGGCTCGGCTACATGAGCCTGCCGGAGCGGGCCATCGCCGAGCAGCTCACCTCGGCCTGCAGCGCCACGATCGCCGGGCGGCTCGAGGACTTGCCCGCCGGCACACCGGTGCCCGAAGAGCTGGAGCGGCTGCGGGCCTCCCAGGCCGGCACCTACTACGCCAATCTCTCGGTGTTCCGCTCAGCTCCCGACACCTGGGCCATCGACCAGCTCTTCCCGGTGCTGCCGCTCCACCGCCTCGATGAAAAGCCCACGCGGCTGGGCACCTTGGCGGACCTCACCTGCGATTCCGATGGCAAGCTGGCTCGCTTCATCGACCGCGGCCACAGCAAGGCTCTGCTGGAGCTGCATGAACTCCAGGCCGATCAGCCCTACTGGATCGGCCTGTTCCTCGGCGGCGCCTACCAGGAGGTGATGGGCAACCTCCACAACCTCTTTGGCAGCACCAATGCCGTGCACATCCGCCTCACCGCGGGGGGGCGCTACAGCGTGGATCACGTGGTGCGGGGCGACACCAACGCCGAGGTGCTGCAGGCGATGGAGCACGAGCCACTGGCCTTGCTGGAGCGCCTGCGGGTGGCCAGTGAGGCGGCGATCACCCGCGGCGACCTGGCGATCCGCGATGCCCGCCGCCTGATGGATCACCTCGAGGGCAGCCTCCGCCAGACCACCTACCTGCAGGGCTGAGCAGGACTCACGCCGCGGCTCTGGGGCCCCCCGGCCTTTTCAGGGCGTGGCAACCGGAGCGGGTGCCTTGACGGGCCCCCCGAAGCGCAAGCGCAGGCCGAAGCGCAACCCCCAGTTGATCAGGGGGCTGCGCTCCAGGCTGCCCTGGCTGCGGGACGGTGAGCCCTGAAACACCGCCTCCGCGAACAGATCCGTGCGGGGCGAGCTCCGGTAGGCCAGGCCTACCTTGACCTGGCAGGCCGGCAATTTGCCGCTGCCGCCGAAGGTGGAACTGAACCGACGCAGCTGGAGCGTGGTGGGACTGGTTTGCAGGGCCGTGACGCCGAGCCCTCCGCCCATATAGGGAATCAGACGGGTGCCCTTAATGGGCAGATCCAGGTAGAGGCTGGCGAAGCCGCTATTGCTGCTCAGTTTCGGGCTGTCGCGGCTCACGATGGGGCTGAAGGGGCCCACGGTCCAGCTGGAGCCGGCGTTGTCGATCGTTGCCTGGCGACGCACCCAGCTGAGCTCGCCGCGCAGCCTGCCGAAGTCGTAGCCGAAGCCCCGCTCGGAGGCGAAGCCTGGATCGGCCAGCACCTTCCCACGGATCGGCAGGAGAGGACCGAGGCGATCGTCGCTGTAGTGAACCGGCTGGGGCCAGCCCGCACCGGCGCCGAAGCTGGCGTAATAGCCCTTCGGATCCAGGGTCTGGATCCAGTCGACCGACGCCGACGCGGCCGCCGGCAGAGGCTCGGCCCGGGCCGGCTCCTCACCCAGAGGAGCCAGAAATGCCGCTACAACTGCAACGATCGGAGTGTTCAGCGAAACGGAAGGAATGGATCTGGCTCGGGCAGAGACTGACCGTACAGCCAGTCTACATCACGCACACATTATGACCGATGTAACGATGCCGCTGGGCCATCGGCCCCAGATCGACCGCCAGGCTGGAGTCGCGGATCCTTCGTCGCCCTGCCGGCCTGGGGGTTGTGGTCGATCCAGATCACATCGCCCCGATCGGGAACCCAGCCCACCAGGGAGCGCTCCGGTGTCATTCGCTGGCTTCCGCCCCGACGGGCTCCCAGGCCATCGGGAGGCGCGGCAATGCTGGCGCGGCAGGGTGGCTCAGGACTCCACGCTAGCGAAAGCGGGGGACCGGTCGATGGCGCGGCGGGCGGGGCCTTAGGCCCCAGCTGTGGGGGGGTGTGATGCAGGACAATTCCCAGCCTGCGGACGAGGATTAGGATGAGCTGATACAAAGTTCTGGTTTTAGCTGTTCAATGGCCCTGTTGGGATTCAGTGGTCTGCCCCTGTTCTTGGTGCTCTGCTTTGGCCATTGCCTCTGCGACTTTCCGCTCCAAAGCGACAAGATCGCCCTTGGTAAATGTCCGGGAAACCAGGTGGAAGGAATTGCCTGGCCCTACTGGCTGGCGGGCCATGTCGGCACCCATGCCCTGGCGGTGGCGCTGATCAGCGGCAACGCCTGGCTGGGTCTGGCGGAATTCCTGGCCCATGGCCTGATCGATTGGTGTAAGTGCCGCGGCCTCTACAACCTCGGCACCGACCAGGCATTGCATCTCGGCTGCAAGGGCCTCTGGGTTCTCCTCGGCTGAAAGCCTTTCCGCCGGCGCCGGCCCCTCAGGGCAGGGCAGCGGCAGGCGGTCCGGCCAGTCGTGTCGCACCAGATCTTCGAGGGCGAAGCTGCCCATCAGGTCCGCGGTGGGGCCATCCTGCCCCCACAGGCCTCGAGCAGCTTGCCGAGGGCAGAGTGGCTGCTGGGGAAGGGCCATCTCCGCCTCGATCGCGGCGAGGCTCAGGCTGGTTTCCGCCAGGCTTCACTACCGGTTCTGAACCGCGCAGAACTGCACCAACAGGGCCAGGCGATCGGTGGGCTTGGGCAACTCAGCCGGATCGAAGGGCGGCGGCGCGGCCTCGGCCATGGCCGCGCGCATCATCACGGGGCCTCCACCTCCCTCCACCTGAATCTGCAGGGGCACCAGGCGGGTCCTGCCGATCAGCTGGGCGAGAGGTCGCACTTGAGCCTCTGCATCCTGGAAAGCGGCCGCCAGCAGGGCCTGGCGGGAGGCTTCGGCTCCGGCGGGGTCGGCCTCCGGGCTCACGGGCGCCAGCCGCACGCCGGGAAGGGCGCCGACCCGGCGGATCAGCCCCTGGAGCTGAGGGGCCGCCAGCTTGCCGGCCACCGGCAGGTTGGCCTGCACCAGGGCGGGCCGGCCCGGTTCCGCAGGCCTGGGCCAGGTGGAGGGGGAACCCACCTCCAGCCCCTCGACCCCAAGGCCCCGCAGGGCCGACCGCACTGCGGCCAGCCGGCCCTGGAGGCGGGCGAGGGCTCCATCGGCCGTAGGTGCCTCGGCCTCCAGGTTGAGCGAGAAGGCGATGCGAGCCAACGGACGCTTGCGCTCGGCACTGCCCCTGGCCTCCAGCAGGGTGCCCTGGCACTGGAGTTGCACCTCAGCGGAGCGGGCCGGATGGGTCAGGGGGAACGCCGCCAGGAGCAGCACCAGAGCCGATCGGGGAGCCAGTGGGCCAGGAACCGCCGGGCGGTGGCGGACACCCAACAGGACACCCAGCCAGCGCAGGCGATCGGGGTGGGTCATCACAGATTCTGAAACAGGGGGTTGGTCAGGGTGGGCTGGAGCAGCATCTCGGCGCGCAGACCGCCAGCCTCGCCCCGCCTCAGCAGCAGGCGGCCGCCCTGGCTGCGGCAGAAGCGATCCACCAGGAGCAAGCCAAGGCCCTGGTGGCGCTGGCGCTGGCGATCGTCGGCCCGCGAGCTGGCGGGCATCGTCAGCAGGGTCGGGCTGCGCAGACCGTCACCGCGATCCTCCACCAGGATCCGCAGGCTGGAACCCTGCCGCAGGGCCGAGAGGGTCACGGGCGGCCGCCCGTACTCAAGGGCGTTATCGATCAGGTTGCAGAGGCTCCGCTCCAGACCCAACAGATCGATGAACAGAAACATCCGGGGGACGGCCAGAACGAGCCGGTCGTTGGCTGGATAACTGTCCACCAGGCGCCTGCAGAAATCATCGAGAGCGATGGGCTCGTGGATGTCCTCCGGAATCTCCTGATCGGCCAGCACACCGAGCTGGGCCGTGATCGCGGCGAGCTGCCGCAGTTCCTGCAGCATCGATTCCACCACCTGACGGGGTGGACCCTCCAATGACTCCTGGAGGGCCTCGGCCTGGAGCATCAGTCGGGCCTGGGGGCCCCCCAGATCGTGGGCCAGCCCGCGCAGCAGGCCGCGCCGGTCGGCGGCCACGCCGTTGAGGCGCTCGAGCAGGCGATTGATCCGCAGGGTGAGCATGCGCAAGGGCGCCACCCCCCGTTCCGGCAACAGGGCGAGAGGGGCCAGGGAGGTGTCGGGGATCGCCGCCATCACCCGCCGGAATGGAACCTCCACCTGACGGCGTAGGAACACCACGATGCCGGCACCCGTGCCCAGCAGCAACGCCAGGGAACGCAGGATCGGCAGATACCACACACTGAGGCTGCTGAGCCGCTCCGGCTGATAGAGCCAGAGGGGGGGGGAGTGTCGATCCGGCAGGCGAAGCTGGATCCAATAGCCCCCCCAGGGATCCTCCAGGGGGGTGCGGTCGCGGCGGATCTCCCGGATCAGCCGCTCGCGACGGCTCAGTTCATCCCTCACCTCGCGGTCAAAAGCCGAGAGTGGAAAGTCCTTGTTCTCGGGACTCGGCAGCCGGCTTCGCACCATCACACCCTCCGGCAACTCCTCCACCGGGGTTCGGATGAGCATCTCTTCCACCAGCCGCACATTGCGGTTGATTCGCCGCACACTCTCATCAACCAGCTGGGGCTCCAGCACGGAGCGCATCAGAAACAGCAGCAACCCGAAGCTGACGCCGATCCCCGCAGCCAGGGAGCCGAACAGATCGGTCCAGTCTCGCCGATCGAACCCGGAAACGCCAGCAGGGGCCTCAGGTGTTGACAAGGGGCTCGGCGGCTTCGACCGGCGCCTGAAGCCGGTAGCCCTGACCCCGGATCGCCTCAATCGCATCGCCCTGCTGCAGAAGATCCTCGAGCAGACGCCGCAGGCGACTGAGCCGCACATCGATGCTGCGGCTCTGGCTCACATCCACCAGACTGCCTGAAATGCGGGCCAGGGTCTGGCGACCCACCACCTCCCCCGGACGCCGGACCAGGGCTTGCAACAGGGCGGCATCACCACGGCTGAGGCGGGTCACCGTGCCATCGACCGCCGTGAGCTGGGCTCGCAGCCCGTCGAAATGGACGGCGCCGAGCCGGAAGCATTCCTGGGCCGGGGGCGGCACCCTGGCATCGAGAGCACCGGTTTCGATCGCCAGCAGCCGCTCGATCCGCAGCTGGAGTTCACGGAACGAGAAGGGCTTCCCCAGGTAGTCATCGGCGCCGGCCTCAAGCCCGGCGATGCGATCCTCCGGCGATTGGAGGGCCGAGAGCATCACCACGGGAAAACGGTGACCCTGCAGGCGGAGGCCTGACAGAAGATCCACGCCGCGTCGATCCGGCAGCATCTCATCGAGGAGAAGCAGGGACGGGGTGCCGGTAACCAGTTTATCCTCCAAGCTGCGGGGCCGGTGGAAGCTGGTGCTGCTCCAGCCGAGGGCGTCGAAGCGGGAGCTCAGAAGACTGCACAGGGCCTGATCGTCCTCCAGGATCCAAATTGAGGGGCTGGAGAACACGCTGCTCTGTCTTATGCATTATTTGCATCAGTTTAGGTGCAGCGAGGGCAGTCAGCGGCTCTCCCGAGGTCCCCAGTCGCGGCCGGCCGGGACAAGGTGGAGAGTGGGCTGGCCTTGATCGGCGAGACTGCCCGATCCGAGGCTCCTCCGCTCCCCCATGGTCGCCAGCAGCACCGGCAGCGCCACCCCAGCTGTGGGGGCCTCCGACCAGGCCGCCCGCGCCTTCCCCTTGGCGGCGATCACCGGCCACGGCACCCTCAAGCTGGCCCTGCTGCTGGCTGCCGTGGATCCGGGCCTGGGGGGCGTGGTGATCGCCGGTGGACGGGGGACCGGAAAGTCGGTGCTGGCCCGGGGGCTCCACGCCCTGTTGCCGCCGATCGACAGCCTGGATCTCGGCCCCGCCGCCACGGCCCTCCACATCGACCCCAGCCGCCCGGACGACTGGGATGCCCCCACCTGCCGGCGCATCACCGAGCTGGGGGGCGATGCCAGCGGCGCCGACCGCACCGCCCTGCTGCCCACCCGGGTGGAGCCGGCCCCGTTCGTGCAGGTGCCGCTGGGCATCACCGAGGACCGGCTGGTGGGCTCGGTGGATGTGGCCGCCTCCCTGGCCGCCGGAGCGCCGGTGTTTCAGCCGGGCCTGCTGGCCGAAGCCCACCGGGGCGTGCTCTACATCGATGAACTCAACCTGCTCGACGACCAGATCACCAACCTGCTGCTGGCGGCGGTGGGGTCGGGCGACAACCGGATCGAGCGCGAGGGGCTGAGCCTCTCCCACCCCTGCCGCTGCCTGCTGATCGCCACCTACAACCCCGAGGAGGGGGCGGTGCGCGACCACCTGCTCGATCGCTTCGCCATCGCCCTCTCCGCCAACCAACTGCTGGATGTGGAGCAGCGGGTGGCGATCACCCGCTCTGCCCTCGA
This sequence comes from Cyanobium sp., assembly GCA_044345855.1. Lineage (GTDB taxonomy): Bacteria > Cyanobacteriota > Cyanobacteriia > PCC-6307 > Cyanobiaceae > Cyanobium. The sequence goes on from JBIJAG010000002.1 coordinate 150,197, forward strand.
CCACGGCGAATCGGTGGAGGCGTTTCGGGCCCGCTTCCAGGAGGAAACGGACGGCCTGGCCACCCAGCTGCTGCTGGCCCGCCAGTGGCTGCCGGATGTGCGGATCAGCCGCGAGCAGATCGCTTACCTGGTGAACGAGGCCATCCGCGGCGGTGTGGAGGGCCACCGCAGCGAGCTCTACGCCGTGCGGGTGGCCCGGGCCCACGCCGCCCTGAGCGGCCGCGACCTGGTGGAGGCCGAGGATCTTCAGGTGGCGGTGCGGCTGGTGATCGCGCCGCGGGCCCTGCAGCTGCCGCCGCCCGATCCGAACCAGCCGATGGAACCGCCACCGCCGCCACCGCCCCAGGGCGAGCAGCCGCCAGAGGAGCCCGAACCGCCCGAGACCGAGGAGCAGCCGGACGACGACCAGGACGACACCAGCGAAGACGAATCAGACGAGCCAGAGGACGACACCCCCGAGGATCAGGCGCCACCACAGGTCCCTGAGGAGTTCCTGCTGGATCCGGAGGCCACCGCCATCGACCCCGACCTGCTGCTGTTCGGAGCCGCCAAAGCGAAATCCGGCGGCAGCGGCAGCCGCGCCGTGGTGCTCAGCGACTCCCGCGGGCGCTACGTGAAACCGATGCTGCCCCGGGGGCCCGTGCGCCGCATCGCCGTGGACGCCACCCTGCGGGCCGCGGCGCCTTACCAGAAGGCCCGCCGCGAGCGGGAACCCCACCGCAAGGTGATCGTGGAGGACGGTGACCTGCGGGCCAAGCAGCTGCAGCGCAAGGCCGGCGCCCTGGTGATCTTCCTGGTCGATGCCAGCGGCTCGATGGCCCTCAACCGCATGCAGAGCGCCAAGGGGGCCGTGATCCGGCTGCTCACCGAGGCCTATGAAAACCGCGACGAAGTCGCCCTGATCCCCTTCCGCGGTGAGCAGGCCGAGGTGTTGCTGCCCCCCACCCGCTCGATCACCGCTGCCCGCCGTCGGCTCGAATCGATGCCCTGCGGCGGCGGCTCACCGCTGGCCCACGGCCTCACCCAGGCTGCCCGGGTGGGGGCCAACGCCCTGGCCAGCGGCGATCTGGGCCAGGTGGTGGTGGTGGCGATCACCGATGGCCGCGGCAACGTGCCCCTCTCTCGCTCCCTCGGTCAGCCCGAGTTGGAGGGGGAGGAGTCGGTGGATCTCAAGGAGGAGGTGAAGCAGGTGGCCAGCCGCTACCGCTCCCTGGGCATCAAGCTGCTGGTGATCGACACCGAGCGCAAGTTCATCGGCAGCGGCATGGGCAAGGACCTGGCCGAGGCCGCCGGCGGCCGCTACGTGCAATTGCCCAAGGCCAGCGACCAGGCGATTGCCGCGATCGCCCTGGAGGCGGTGGCGGGGTTCTGAGGCCAGCCGATCCCCGGTTGGGGTCATCGTTGGGTTGATAACGGACCTGATCGAGCGGCGAAGAACCGCTGCGGCGGATCAGGGAGCGGGCACCTCGTAGCCGTAGGCGGGCACCGGCATGGCCGGCGCCTTGGTGCGGGGGGCGAAGCGGTCGGCGGGATCGGGGCGGTGCGGGCGAGCACGAATGGCCGGAGGCCTTGCAGACTCAACGGCGTGGGCCTCGGACCCATCGCGATGGCTGGAGCCGCCGCCTGTCGTATTCCCCGGGGGGGAGCCTTCGGCCTCGCCGGAACGAGAACGGTTGCCTTCGCGGCGCCCGGCCGAGGCACCGCCAGCCGGAGCCGTGCCGGGATAGAGATCATCGAAGAAGCGGCCCAGACCCACCGAAACACTGCGCATGCCGGCCACGAAGGAGGGGTCACCGGTGAGTTTCTGCACGTCGCCCCCCACCGCCTCCCAGCGCTGCGTGAGCCGGCGGGCATTGGCCAGGGTGGCCTGGAGATCGCTCACGGTCTTGGCCTGGTCGAGACGGCCGGCGAGTTGCTTCACCGAGCGGCTGGCCTGGCGGGCATCGACGCTGGCGGCGGTGATGTTTTGCACGATCGGATCGGTCTTGCCCACCACGCCGTTGAGCCCCTTCACGAGCGTCTGGGCATCACCCAAGAACGTCTGGCCCTGAGCGGCGAGCTTTCTGGTCTCATCGGCGGTCTTGTCAAAAGCGTCGGTGGCCTGTGCGAGGCGCTTCACCAAGCGCTCCTGGTCCGCTTGGTCGAGCAGCTTCTGCATGGTGGTGGTCACCGAGTCGAGGGTGGGGGCTTCGATGCCGCTGACCCTGCCCCGGTCACACACCATGCGGCTGTTGTCACAGCCGCGATCGAGCGGGCCGGGGCCATCCAGGGACTGGGGCGGACCGGCGCTCAACAGTGACACCATCGCATCGCCCCCCAGCAGAGAGCCCGCCCCAACCCGCGCCACCACCGGCCGGGCCAGGCGCAGGCTGGGGTCGGTGATCTCCAGATCGGCCAGAACCTCCCGGGCGTTCACCTTGATCGAACGCACCCGGCCCACCAGCACCCCGCGGAAGGAGACCGGGGAGCGTTTAGCCAGACCAGCCGCATCCTCGAAGCTGGCCTGAATGGTCCAGTTGCCCCGGGTGAGCGAGATTCCCTTCAGCCAGAACCACAGGCCAAGACCAGCGGCCATGGCGGCCAGCAGGGAAAAACCAACTAGGGCCTCACGGACACTGCGGCGCATGGGCTCAGAGCTCGGCCGGCTGCATCGGTCCGCGCAGACTACCGCTCCGGAATTGGGTCACATAGGGATTGTCGGTGCGATGGAAGTCGGCCAGGCTGCCGTCCCAGCGGAACTGGCCGTCGTAGAGGAGCACCACCCGTTCGGCGCAACGCTCAATGGTGCTCATCACGTGGCTCACCACCACACCGGCCGCATTGGTGAGTTCGGTGGTGCGCACGATCAGATCCTCCACCCGGGTGCAGGCCACCGGATCCAGGCCGGCGGTGGGTTCATCGAAGAGCAGCAGCGGCGAACGACCATCGACCGCCGCTGGGTCATCGATCAGGGCCCGGGCGAAGCTCACCCGCTTCTGCATGCCGCCACTGAGCTCGCCGGGTAGTCGATCCTCGATGCCGTAAAGCCCCACCGCCTCCAGGGCCCGGCTCACCCGGCGTTGAATCTCGGCGTCTGGGAGCCGGCTGTAGCGATAGAGCAGAAAACCCACGTTCTCCCGAACGGTGAGGGAGGCGAGCAGGGCGGGGTTCTGGAACACCAGACGCACATCGGGGGGATGGCGCTGGTCGAGGCGAAGGTAGGTCTGGGGTTCGCCATGGATGAACAGCTCCCCGCTGGTGGGCAGCTGCAGCCCGGCCAGCAGCCGCAGGATCGTGGATTTGCCGGCGCCGGAGGGGCCTACCACCACCAGTCGTTCGCCGGCCAGGAGACGCAGATCCACGGCATCGAGCACGGTGCGTTCCCCCCAGCGCACCCCCAGCGCCCGCATCTCGGCCACCCTTTCCGCCACTTTCTCCGCCATGGGCTCAGGCAGGGTTGCGGTCGCCTCAGCTGCGTTGGCCGCCCTGGCGCTGGCAGGCGTAGTGGCATCGTCCCCGGAGTGCGGAGGAGGGGGAGCAGCGGCCACGACCGGAGAGGCACTTCGGGGTCAACGCTCCCCATCCTGCCCGTTTCATCCCCTGGTGTTCGTTCGTAGAGTTGGTTCAACCCTGCGGCGCCCCGGCGCCATCCCCTTGCCCCGCCGAGGCACCGCTCCCCAGCACCCCCGCCGGACCGGCCGGCCGGAGTGGCTCGGCCGAGGTGAGATGCGCCAGCGGGATCTGGTGAACCGCTCCCGGCGGGCGGTGCGCTGGCTACAGCCCGGCCTGGTGGTGAAGCGCTGGATGCTCACTTCCGGCATCGGCCTGCTGCTGGCGTTGCTAGGGGCTGCGGTGTGGGCCGATCTGCAGCCGATCTACTGGACGCTGGAATCGATCAAGTGGCTGCTGGCCCGCGTCACCCAGGTGATGCCGCGCGGCATCACCGGGCCGCTGGTGCTGGTGGTCGGCGGCGCCCTGGTGTGGCTGGGCCAGAGCCGCAGCTTCGGCACCATCCAGCAGGCCCTGGCCCCCGAAAAGGACACGGTGCTGGTGGATGCCCTGGTGGCCCAGCGGCGGCTCAACCGCGGCCCAAACATCGTGGCGATTGGCGGCGGCACGGGACTGGCCACGCTGTTGAGCGGCCTGAAGCGCTATAGCGGCAACATCACCGCCATCGTGACCGTGGCCGACGACGGCGGCAGCAGCGGCGTGCTGCGGCGGGAGTTCGGGGTGCAGCCCCCCGGTGACATCCGCAACTGCCTGGCGGCCCTCTCCCGGGAGGAGCCCCTGCTGACACGGCTCTTTCAGTACCGCTTCAAGACCGGTAGCGGCCTGGAGGGCCACAGCTTCGGCAACCTCTTTCTCACGGCCCTCACCGCCATCACCGGCAACCTGGAATCGGCGATCACTGCCAGCAGTCGGGTGCTGGCGGTACAGGGCCAGGTGGTGCCGGCCACCAATGCCGATGTGCGCCTTTGGGCCGAACTGGAAAACGGCGAACGGATTGAGGGGGAATCCACCATCGGCAAGGCCACCAGCCCGATCGTGCGCCTGGGCTGCACGCCGGAGCGGCCCCCGGCCCTCCCCAAGGCCCTGGAGGCGATCGCCAACGCCGACCTGATCGTGCTGGGGCCGGGCAGCCTCTACACCTCCCTGCTTCCCAATCTGCTGGTGCCGGAGTTGGTGACCGCCATCAGCCGCAGCCGCTCCCCCAGGCTCTACATCTGCAACCTGATGACCCAGCCCGGCGAAACCGATGGGCTGGATGTGGCGGGCCACCTGCGGGCAATCGAGGCTCAGTTGGCTACGCTTGGAGTGGAGCAGCGGTTATTTGATTGCGTGTTGGCGCAGGAAAAACTCGACGACACCGCCCTGGTCGGTAACTACCGCCTGCGTGGCGCCGAACCCGTGAGCTGCGACGCCCGCTCCTTGCGCAGCCAGGGCTACGAGGTGATGCTGGCCCCCCTGCAGGGAGCCCGCCCAAGCGCCACCCTCCGCCATGATTCGCGCAGCGTGGCGCTGGCGGTGATGCGGTTTTACCGAAAGCACAGGAGGGAGGGGTGAGCAGCGACAAACAGTTGCCAGGCCAATCGGAATCGGCCCAAGGCTGCATATGCAAACATGACGCTAATTTCTTTACAAGCAACCCAGTCAAGCTCGGCTCCAGCAGGTATTGCTATTGTCCTCCCCGATGGGGATCAAGTTTGATTGCTTGAAGTCTTCGTGTAAGTTGATTTACTATGCTGAATTAAGCCCTCTTGGTGTGGGTGCTACTTGCGCTTGGTGCCGCGAGTTTATGATTGTACGATCCTCGACGGTTGTTCAACCGTAACCGGCACGCTTGGCTCACCCTCTCCGTCTGCTGCGCAGCATCCTCCGCAAGGGCCTTGGGCCACTCCGCGATCAGAGGCCGGCCTCCCGGCTGATCCGCCGCACGGCAAGGAAGGAATGGCGGCTGATCGGTCTGAACATGCTCTGCAACCTGCTGCAGGCAGCGGCTGAGGGAGCCACCCTCGGCGTGATCTTTCTGGCTGTGGATCTGCTCTCGAAGCCTCAGGGCGCCAGCATCAACTGGTCGAGCAAACCAGTGCTGGGCGCGGTTCCGCAGCTGGCGGATCTGCTGAACAGCCTGCCGCGCACCCACTTGTTGTTGATGCTGCTGGGCTTGGCGGTGCTGCTGAAGGTGGGTCAGGGCCTGGCGATGTATGTGGGATCCGTGTCCGTGGGCTTCTACGCGAACCGCACCTCAGCCCGCCTCACTTCCATGCTCCATGCCCAGGTGCTGGGATTCAGCTTCCCCTGTGCCAGCCGCTATCGGGTGGGCGATCTTCAGTACATCAATAGTTCCGGGCCGGGAACAGTGATCGCAGAGATCAACATTGTCAGCGCGCTGGTGTTGAACTTTCTGATGCTCATCACCTATCTGGTGGTGTTGATCAACCTTTCCCCTTGGTTGCTGGTGGCCGCCATCGGCATGGGGGGTGTGCTGGCGCTGGTGCAGCAGCAGCTTCTCCCAAAGATCAGGTCACGGGCGGTGGAATTCACTGAGCTCGCACGGGAACTCTCCAGCCGTATGACCGAGAACATCCAGGGTCTGCGGCTGCTCCACACCAGCGGGCAGCTGGATGCTGCCGATCAGGTAGTGGCCAACCAGACACGAGATGTGGAGATCAACAGCCGGGCTCAGACCAGACTCAATGCGGTGAATGCACCCATCATCGTGATCTTACCGATCGTGATGATTGCCGCGATTGCCGCCCTGAGCATGGTGTTTTTTGGAGATCGAAACTCCGGCGTGCTGCCAAGCCTGGTGACCTTTGTGGTAGCCCTTCAGCGCCTCAACGGGACCTTCGGCAATCTCACCCAAACCCTCCTGCAATTGAAGAACAACTCAGCCAATTTAGATGTCCTAAACCGCTTTCTTAACGACAGCGACAAACAATTCCGGCGCCGCGGTGGTCAGCCGTTCGTGGCCATTGAACGGGACATCAAGCTGAGGAATGTTTACCTCCGCTATGCGCCGGAACTTGAGCCAGCCCTCTCGGGCATCAACCTCATCCTCCCCAAGGGCCAAACGATAGCCCTGGTGGGCAGCAGTGGTGCCGGCAAGAGCTCAATCGCTGATCTGCTGGCTGGTCTCTACGAACCTACCGAAGGTGAGATTTTGATCGATGGCACCAAGCTGACCACCTTTGACCTGGTGAGCTGGCAAAAACGTCTCGGCGTGGTGAGCCAGGACACCTTCCTGTTCAACGCCACCATCGCCGAGAACATCGCTTTCGGCACCCCGGGCATCAATCGCCAGGACATTGAAATGGCTGCTGAGCAGGCCCAGGCGGCTCATTTCATTCGTATGCTTCCCGATGGATTCGATACCCGCGTGGGTGAACGCGGTTACCGCCTCAGTGGCGGCCAACGCCAAAGGCTTTCCCTAGCCCGTGCCATCCTGCGCGATCCCGAACTTCTGATCCTTGATGAAGCTACCAGCGCCCTTGACAGCGAAAGTGAGCGGCTGGTGCAACAGGCCATTGATCGCTTTGAACGCAAGCACACCGTTTTGGTGATCGCCCACCGATTGAGCACCATTGTGAATGCAGATCTGGTCTGCGTGCTCGAAAAGGGGCAAATTGTGGAAAAGGGCAACCATTCCAGCCTGATCAGTCTCGATGGCCGTTATGCCTCCCTTTGGTCTCAACAGTCGATGCAAAGAAAAGCTGGTCAGGCTGTCCAGAACGTATAAAGCTTGATCACCAAATGACAGGAATTTAGTGTAATTTTTGGCTCCTGATAGATTCAATACGCATCCTGCATCTCATAGAAATCAGGCTGCACATAATCCTTGCGCAGCGGCCATCCCTTCCAGTCCTCCGGCATCAGCAGCCGCTTGGGGTGGGGATGGCCTTCATAAGTGATGCCGAACATGTCGAAAGTTTCCCGCTCCTGCCAATCGGCGCCGCGGAACAGGCCGTAGAGGCTGGGGATGGAGAGGGCGCCATCGCGGGGGAGGAACACCTTGAGGCGCACCTCTTCAGGACGAAGATCAGCCGGAATCTGCTGATTGGTACCGGCCTTGGAGCTGGCGGGGGCGATGCGGTCGGCCAGGCTCGCCAACTTGATCAGGTGGTAGAAGCTCACAAGGCGACCGCCCGCCCCTTCGTCGTAGCCACCTTGGCATTGGAGGTAATCAAACCCGCTGGCCTTGAGGGCCGTGGCGATCAGCGGCAGAAACGCCGGTTCGATGCCGAGTACTTCCACCCCAAGGTGATCGGCGGGCAGCACGGCATGCTCAAATCCCTGCTGACTCAACCAAGTGCTCACGGGGCCAGGCGCTGGAGCGGTGGGGGTGACGGCAGCGGCTTCTTCAGGCATGGCTCAGGGGGCGTGAGGGGCGGTGGAAGGAGTAGTTGAAGGCGTCTTGGTGGACTGGAGACGGAGGTCGATCGGCTCAGGGTGGATGCGGGCCAGGGGCAAACCGGAAGCGGCTGGGGCCTGAGGTTCGAACTGGAGCGCGCTGGACGTGAGGCGGGGTGCCTTTCAGGCCTCAGGGCCTCCTGCTGGCATCGATCAGCTCTTGCCTCCCTCGGCAGACGATTCAGCGGCGGTTTCCAGCTTTTCGGTATCGGTTGTCTGGGCAGTGCCGAGGGGTAGCCCCGCCGCCGCGGCCAAAGCCGCCTGCTGGGTTTCGGCCCGCAGGTAGCGGCCATCCACGATCGGTGCAACGGCCTTGAGCTGGTGGGGAATCGTGGTGTAGCGGTGGGTGGGGAGCAGCTTGCCCCGCTCAGCTAAGGCTTCATTGCCCACCTTCTTGCGCAGTTTGATCACCGCATCAAAGATGGCCTCCGGGCGCGGCGGGCAGCCGGGGAGATAGAGATCTACCGGGATCAGCTTGTCAACGCCGCGCACAGCGGTGGTGGAATCGGCCGAGAACATACCGCCGGTGATCGTGCAGGCACCCATGGCGATCACATACTTCGGCTCCGGCATCTGCTCATAGAGACGGACCAAGGCCGGTCCCATCTTCATGGTCACGGTGCCGGCCACGATCAGCAGGTCTGCCTGGCGCGGGCTGGAACGGGGCACCAGGCCAAAGCGGTCGAAATCGAAACGGGAACCGATCAGGGCGGCGAATTCGATGAAACAGCAGGCCGTGCCATAGAGCAGCGGCCAGAGGCTGCTGAGGCGGGCCCAGTTGTGGAGGTCATCGAGGCTGGTGAGAATCACGTTCTCGGAGAGATCCGAGGTGACCGATGGCGCACCCACGGGGGAGCAACTGGCGGCCCGAAGGTCACGCAGGCCAGCCAGCGAGAGGCTTTCAGGGGTGATGCCCGGGATGGGGGCAGTGTCGGAGGAGGGGGTGAGAGTCATGGCTCGGGGCGGGTCAGTTCCACTCGAGGGCGCCCTTGCGCCAGGCGTAGGCCAGGGCAATAACAAGGATGGAGATGAAGATCAGGGCCTCGATGAAGGCCAACAGACCGAGGCGGTGGAAGGCCACGGCCCAGGGATAGAGAAACACGGTCTCCACGTCGAAGATCACGAAGACCAGGGCGAACATGTAATACCGAATATTGAATTGAATCCAGGCGCCGCCGATCGGCTCCATCCCCGATTCATACGTGAGCTCCCGCTCGCCATTGCGGCTTTTAGGGGAAAGCAGCTTGTTGGTGACGAGCGCCAGGACGGGCACCGCCGCTGAGATCAGCAGGAAACCCAGGAAGGCGTCGTAGCCGGGGAGCACGAACATGCGGGCAGATCGAGCGTGGCGGGCAGTCTGGCACCTTCCATCGGAGCCTGGCGAAGGGTCGCCACCACAACACCGGCGAACGGGGAGGCGGGGTGGGACCCAGAACAATCGGCTGGACCGGACGATCGCGGCAAGGCCTGCAGGGCAGCCATCGCCGCCAGCCGCGGCGTTGGGTCGGGCTTTGCGGTGGGACGGACGACCGGCTGTAGGCCAGACCGGGGCCGGGGAGCCTCGATAGAGTCGGACCACCACGGCGGCCACCGGATGAACAGTGAAACCCCGGCAGGGAGCCCACCCGAAGCCTCCCGGCCGCTTGAGTCACAGGTCGAGACCACACCAATAGCCACAGTGGGGCAGGCGGAGGTTGCGGGCCCCACCGAAGCGCGGACTCCCGATGGGGCTCCCAGCGAGTTGGACGGCGCCCCCGGCCCCGCTGACACTGAACCCGCACTTCCCGCTGCCGAGGCGGCCCCCTCTGCCGAAGCGGCCACAGCTGAGGCCAGCGATCCCGCCACCCACCGTTTCGAGTGCCGCAGTTGCGGTTTCGTTTACGACCCGGACGAAGGGGTGAGGAAACTCGCCATCGAGGCCGGCACTCCGTTCCAGGATCTCGATCCGGGCAGCTTCCGCTGCCCGGTGTGTCGCAGCCGGGTGGGGGCCTTCAAGGACATCGGTCCCCGCAACAAGCCGAGCGGCTTCGAGGAGAACCTCAACTTCGGCCTTGGCGTGAACCGCCTCACCCCCGGCCAGAAGAATGTGCTGATCTTCGGCGCCTTCGCCCTGGCGATCGCCTTCTTCCTTTCCCTTTATTCCTTGCGCTGATCCTGTGACCCGCCCATTCCTGCGCCGACTCCTCTCCCCCCTGGTCAGCCTGGTGCTCCTTGTGGCCATGGGCCTGGGCCTCGCCGGCTGCGTGACCACCGGCCTCCCCCTGGCCGCTAGCAGCCCCTGGCAGCCCGTGGCCCTGGCCACCCGCTCCAATCCCCTGGATTTGGCCTTCAGCGATGCCAAACACGGCTTCCTGGTGGGCAGCAACCGCCTGATCATGGAAACGGAGGATGGCGGCGCCACCTGGCAGGAGCGGGCGCTCGACCTGCCCGCCGAGGAGAACTTCCGCCTGATCAGCATCGATTTCCAGGGCGATGAGGGCTGGATCGTGGGCCAGCCTGGGTTGCTGCTGCACAGCACCGACCGCGGTCAGAGCTGGACCCGCCTCTTTCTCGATACGAAGCTTCCCGGCGAGCCCTACCTAGTAACGGCCCTCGGACCCAAGCAGGCCGAACTGGCCACCAATGTGGGGGCGGTGTACCGCACCAATGATTCCGGTAACAGTTGGCAGGCCCTGGTGAGCGACGCCGCCGGCGCCGTGCGCGACCTGCGCCGTGCTGATGACGGCCGCTATGTGAGCGTGAGCGGCCTGGGCAATTTTTACGCCACCTGGGATCCAGGCCAGCCCACCTGGCAGCCACACCAGCGGGTGAGCAGCCAGCGCCTGCAGTCGATGGGGTTCCAGCCCGATGGCGGCCTCTGGATGTTGGCCCGCGGCGCCCAGCTGCGCTTCAACGCCGATCCCGCTGATGCTGAGGCCTGGAGCAAGCCCGTGGTTCCGATCACCAATGGCTTCGGCTACCTCGACCTGGCCTGGGATCCCCAGGGTTCTCTCTGGACCGGTGGTGGCAGCGGAACCCTGTTGGTGAGTGCCGATGGCGGCAAGAGCTGGCAGAGGGATCCGGTGGGCGGCGAGCAGGCCAGCAACTTCACCCGCATCGCCTTCACCCCCGATGGCAAGGGCTTCGTACTGGGCGAACGGGGCTGCCTGCTGCGCTGGGTGGGATAAGCCGCGGCGGGGGCTCGGGGAGCAACTGCTTCCCTCTGTAACCAACCCCCCGCCCCGTCCCCGACCGCCGCATCCCGACCCCTAGGATCACCGAGCTGAATGCTTGGTGCCATGGCTGCCGGCTCTACTGGGGAACGTCCGTTCTTCGAAATCATCACGAGCATCCGCTATTGGGTGATCCACGCGGTGACCCTGCCCGCCATCTTCTTGGCTGGCTTCCTGTTCGTGTCCACGGGCCTGGCTTACGACGCCTTCGGCACGCCCCGCCCTGACGCCTACTTCCAGGCCCAGGAAAGCAAGGCGCCGGTGGTGAGCCAGCGCTACCAGGCCAAAACCCAGCTCGACCAGCGCCTGCCATAAGCGATGACCCAATCCACCGCTCCCACCACGCCGCGCAACTATCCGATCTTCACGGTGCGCTGGCTCTCCATTCACGCCCTCGGCATTCCCACGGTTTTCTTCCTGGGAGCGCTGGCGGCCATGCAGTTCGTCCGCCGCTGATCCCATGGGCCTGCAACGCAACCAGAATCCAAACAACCTGCCGGTTGAACTCAATCGCACCAGCCTCTACCTAGGCCTGCTGCTTATCTTTGTGACCGGCATTCTGTTCACCAGCTACTTCTTTAACTGAGCCCTTTGCGGGCTCAGCGAACACACCGAAGGATCCAGCCAAGGATCCCAGCCATTCGCCCTTCTCCCTGACCACGAGGTTCCCTGATGAGCGGCAAGAAATCCTCCCTTCCCGACGGCCGGATCCCGGATCGCCTGCCCGACGGCCGCCCGGCCGTGGCCTGGAAAAGCCGCTGGACCGAAGGCGTGCTCCCCCTCTGGCTGGTGGCTACCGCTGGTGGCATGGCCGTGATCTTCGTGGTGGGCCTCTTCTTTTATGGCGCCTATGTGGCTGTGGGTTCCGCCTGATCAGGGCCTTCCCTCCACCACCTCGCACGCCTGGCGGTCCCACGGGGTCGCTTTTTTTGTGGCTGCGGTTGGGCCGTGGAGGCAAGCCTGAGGGCCAACTTCAGACCCGAGCGTGGGGTAGGTGGGGGCTGCGAGGATCGGCCTCGAGGCGCTGCAGGGCGGGATTGACGACCAGGACCATGTCCTCCTCCATCGGCACCGCCCCGATCAGCACCTCATCGCCCAGCACCAAGGCACCGACAAAGCAGCAGCGGGTTTGGAAATCGACCCAAAGCGGCCCCACACAGGGAACCTGGACCGCCTGCCGAAAACCACACTCACCTGGGGTGGCTCCGGCGTTCAACACCAGCGTTCAACAAAGGTCTGGAAGAGCAGGGTCGGGGCACCTCCCTTAGTGGGCTGCGCCTGGCGGCTCAGGGCTGCCGGGATGCCGCCTTGAGGCTCTCCTTCACCAGTGCCACCAACTGCAACACAGGCAGCTGGCGCTCGGGTTGCTCACCCCGCAGATCCTTGAGCACCACCACGTCAGCGGCCGCCTCGCTGTCGCCGATCACGGCCGCCCAGGGGGCGCCGCTGCGGTCGGCCCGCTTGAACTGTTTGCCGAAGGCCGAGCCGCTGGCATCGCGATCTGCCGCCAGGCCGGCCTGGCGGGCGAGGCGGGTGAGCACCAGCGCCTGAGCCTCGGCCAGCTCGCCGCGGCTGATCACATAGAGATCGGGGGCCGGCGCTTCCACCACCGCCTCCCCCTGCCTGAGCAGCAGCACCAGCCGCTCCAGGCCGATCGCCCAGCCCACCGCCGCCGTGGGCGGTCCACCCAGTTGCTCCACCAGGCCGTCGTAGCGACCGCCGCCGCACACCGTGGCCTGGGCGCCGAGCTGGTTGCTGGTGATCTCAAAGGCGGTGTGGCCGTAGTAGTCGAGGCCCCGCACCAGACGGGGATTGAGCACGAAGGGAATGCCCAATGCCTCCAGGGCCTGGCGCACTCGGGCGAAACGCGCGTGGCTCTCGCCCGCCAGCGCATCGGCCAGGGTGGGGGCACCGGCCAGCAGGGCCTGGGTGGTGGGATTCTTGGAATCGAGCACCCGCAGGGGGTTGGTGCTGATGCGATGTTGGGAATCGGGATCGAGTTGGTCGTGGTGGGCTTCCAGCCAGCTCACCAGTTCCGTCCGGTAGCGGGCCCGGTCGTCGGGGGTGCCGAGGGAATTGATCTCCAGCTCCAAGCCGCCCACCCCCAGATCCGCCAAGAGATCCCAGGCGATAGCGATCGCCTCGGCATCACTGCCGGCATCGGCCACGCCGAGCAGCTCCACGCCGATCTGGTGGAACTGGCGCTGGCGGCCGGCCTGGGGCCGCTCGTAGCGGAACATCGGCCCGCCGTACCAGAGGCGCTGCGGCCCCTGGGCCAGCAGGCCGTGCTGAATCGCCGCCCGCACCACCGAGGCGGTGCCCTCCGGCCGCAGGGTGCAACTGCGGTCGCCCCGATCGAGGAAGGTGTACATCTCCTTGCCCACCACATCGGTGGCCTCGCCGATGCCGCGGGCAAACAGCTCGGTGATCTCCAGCAGGGGCGTGCGGATCTCGCCGATGGCGGCGCGGCGGAAGTGATCGCGGGCCGTGGCCTCGATCCGCTGCCAGAGGGGGGTGCGCTCCGGCAGGAGGTCTACCATGCCGCGCAGGCTCTGCAGCGATTCCAAGGCGAAGGGCGCAACGACCCTCCAGTGTGCCCGGTGGAGCTGGCCCGGATGGGCCCATGCCAGGAGGCCGACCCGTTGCCCCTGGTGCACCGCTTCTGATGCCGGCCGCTGCTTCAGCTGCCGAAATAGTCCCGATACCAGCCCGCGAACCGCTCCACCCCGGTCTCGATCGCCGTGGTGGGCCGGAACCCCACCCAGGCCTCCAGGGCGCTGGTGTCGGCGGCGGTGGCGGGCACATCGCCGGGCTGCATCGGCTGCAGATCGCGGATCGCTTCGCGGCCCAGAGCCTGCTCCAGCACCTCGATGAAACGCAGCAGCTCGATCGGCTGGCTGTTGCCGATGTTGAACAGCCGGTGGGGCACCGCAGCGGTGGCCGGATCGGGATGGAGGGGATCGAAGTGCGGATCGGCGGTGGCGGGCTTGTCGAGGCAGCGGATCACCCCCTCGGCGATGTCGTCGATGTAAGTGAAATCCCGCTGCATGCGGCCCTGGTTGAACACCTTGATCGGCTCGCCCGCCAGGATCGCCCGGGCGAACAGCATCGGCGCCATGTCCGGCCGGCCCCAGGGGCCGTAAACCGTGAAAAAGCGCAGGCCGGTGGCGGGCAGGCCATAGAGATGGCTGTAGGTATGGGCCATCAGTTCGTTGGCCTTCTTGGTGGCTGCATAGAGGCTCACCGGATGGTTTACCGCGTGCTGCTCCGAGAAGGGCATCTGGCGGTTGCCCCCGTAGACCGAGCTGCTGGAGGCATACACCAGATGGGCAACCTCTCGGTGGCGGCAGGCCTCCAACACCGCACCGAAGCCGACCAGATTGCTCTGGATATAAACGGCGGGATTCTCGATCGAATAGCGCACCCCCGCCTGGGCAGCCAGATGGATCACCCGATCCGTGGTCTCCGCGGCCACCAGGGCGGCCAGGGCCCCGGCATCGGCCACATCCAGCTCGGCAAAGCGGAACTGGCCCGGGGCGGCCACCGCCTCCAGCTGCCCCAGGCGTGCCCGTTTGAGGGCGGGATCGTAGTAGGGGTTGAGGTTATCGAGACCCACCACCCGCTCTCCCCGCTCCAACAGACTCCGCACCACAGCGGCGCCAATGAAGCCCGCCGCACCAGTGACCAGAACGGGAGCCGCCATCAAGCCTGGGCCAGGCGCTCGCGGAAGTAGGCGATCGTGGGCTCCAGGCCCTGTTCCAGGCTCACCTTCGGCTCCCAGCCCAGTTCGCGGCGGGCCAGGTCGATCACCGGCTGGCGCTGCATGGGATCGTCCTGGGGCAACGGCCGGCAGACCAGCTCCAGGGAGGGGTTGATGCGATCCCGCACCAGTTCTGCCAGTTGGCGGATCGTGAATTCACCCGGATTGCCGATGTTGATCGGACCGGTGTGATCGCCATTCATCAGCCGGATCATCCCCTCAATCAGATCGTCGGCGTAGCAGAAGGAGCGGGTCTGGCTGCCATCGCCGTACAAGGTGAGCGGCTCACCCTTGAGGGCCTGCACGATGAAATTGCTCACCACCCGGCCGTCATCGGGCAGCATGCGCGGCCCATAGGTGTTGAAGATCCGCATCACCCGGATCTCGTTGCCATGCATGCGCTGGTAGTCGAAGCAGAGGGTTTCGGCGATCCGTTTGCCTTCGTCGTAGCAGGAGCGGATGCCGATCGTGTTCACGCAGCCCCGGTAACTCTCGGGCTGGGGGTGCACCTCCGGATCGCCATACACCTCACTGGTGCTGGCCAGCAGCAGCCGCGCCCCCACCCGCCGAGCCAGGCCCAGCATGTTGTAGGTGCCCAGAAAACTGGTCTTGGCGGTCTTGATCGGGTTGAACTGGTAATGCACCGGCGAGGCGGGACAGGCCAGATGCCAGATGCGGTCCACCTCCAGGCGGATCGGATCGGTCACGTCGTGACGGACCAGCTCGAAATCGGGATGGCCGAGCCAGTGGCGAATGTTGTCCTTGCGGCCGGTGTAGTAGTTGTCGAGACAGATCACCTCCTCACCGGCGTTCATCAGCCGGTCGATCAGGTGGGAGCCGAGGAAACCTGCACCGCCTGTGATCAGGTTGCGGCGTGCCATCTCAGCCTTCCCCCACGGTCCAGACGTTCAGTCCGGCGGCGCGGGCAGCGGCCGTGTCGGCCACGGCCCGGGCATCGAACAGCCAGGCCGGCCGGCGCATCACGGCGGCGATCTCAGCCCAGTCGAGCTGGCGGTAGTCGCGCCATTCGGTGAGGATCAGCACCGCATCGGCGCCGCGGGCCGCCTCAAGCGGTGTGCCCGCCGCCAGCCAGCAGCCATCGGCGCCGATCGGCCGGGATCCGGCAGCCGCATCGGCCGCCACGGGAGAACGCTCCAGGTCGCGGGCGATCTGGGCGGAATCCACCTTCGGATCCACGATTGCCAGCTGGGCTCCCTCCTCGATGAGGTCGCGACAGATGCGGATCGCCGGCGCCTCGCGGGTGTCGTTGGTGTCGGCCTTGAAGGCGAAGCCCAGCACCGCCAGGCGCTTGCCGCTCACCGTGCCGAAGAGGCTGTTGACCACCAGCCGAGCGATGCGCTGCTGCTGCCAGGTGTTGAGCCCCACCACGCTCTCCCAGTAGGAGGCCGCCTCCTCTAGGCCGTAGTGGCGGCAGAGATACACCAGGTTGAGGATGTCCTTCTGGAAGCAACTGCCGCCAAAGCCCGGACCGGCCTGCAGGAACTTCGGACCGATGCGGCTGTCGGTGCCGATCGCCCGGCCCACCTCGCGCACATCGGCGCCGGTGGCCTCGCAGAGGGCGGCGATGCTGTTGATCGAGGAGATCCGCTGGGCCAGGAACGCGTTGGCGGTGAGCTTGGAGAGCTCGCTGCTCCAGAGGTTGGTGCGCAGGATTCGCTCCTGAGACACCCAATGGCCGTACACGTTGGCCAAGGCATCGATGGCGGCCGGATCCTCGCCGCCGATCAACACCCGATCCGGATCCTCCAGATCCCCGATCGCCGTGCCTTCGGCCAGGAATTCGGGGTTGGAAAGCACCGAGAAGGTCTTGCCGCCGCCGCTGCCCTGGGCGCCGCCAAGGATCGCCTTCACGGCTTCGGCCGTGCGCACCGGCAAGGTGCTCTTTTCCACCACGATCGTGTGGCCCTGGGAGGCGGCCGCCACCTGGCGGGCCGAGGCCTCGATCCAGCGCAGGTCGCTGGCCTGGCCGGCCCCCACACCGCGGGTCTTGGTGGGGGTGTTCACCGACAAGAACACCATGTCGGCGGCGGCGATCGCGCCATCCACCTCGGTGGTGAAGTGGAGGTTGCGGCCGCGGGCCCGGCCCACCACCGCATCGAGGCCTGGCTCATACACCGGCAGCCTGGAGAGGTCGGCGTCATTCCAGGCGGCGATCCGCTCGGCGTTGAGGTCCACCACCGTGACCTGAATGTCAGGACAGCGGTCGGCGATCACCGCCATGGTGGGGCCTCCCACGTAGCCGGCTCCGATGCAGCAGATGGAGCGGATCGGTGAAAGCGTCATCGATCAATCATGACTTCAGGCGAGGTTACCGTCACAACGGCCTGAACCCAAAAACCGGGAAAGGGGGAAGCCAACGGCTCACCGCGCAACGGCAACCTGAACTCCAACCAGACGGACGAGCTGGGTGGTTTGAAGATGTTCAGGTCTTGCCCCCCTGGCCCGGGTTTTGGCCAGGTGTATCGATCGGATAATGGTTGCCTGTGTCCCCATTGGAGCCCGCCGCGGCCCCTGGTGTGCCGATGACCACTCGTTTGCTGCTGCTGGCTGATACCTCCAGATCAGAAGCGTTGGGCGCCAAGTTGTTGCAGGGAGCAGCCCAAGCCGAGTTGGCTGAAAACGATGTCGCTGTGGCCTATTTATCGGCGGTTCCGGCCTTCTCTCCGAGCATGGCCAGGCTGCGGGGAAAGATTTTTTACCGCCTTGCCGACCGCCGCAGCTGGGAGTGGTGGGGTTTTCAGCGCCACCTGCTGAAACGCATCGATGCGTTGCGGCCGCGACTTGTGCTGGTGACGGGCATCCTGCCGCTCGCCCCGGCGGTTTTCGAAGCGGTGCACCGCCATGGCGGACGGATCGTGAACTACCTCACCGATGACCCCTGGAACCCGATCCATCGACGCCGCAGCTTCCTGGCCAACCTCGGCCTGTACGACCACATCTTCAGCACCAAGCAGGCCTTGCGAAAGCGACTCCAGGCAGCCGGGGCCCAGAGCACCGGCTGGCTTCCCTTTGCCTACGACCCCGACCTGCATCGGCCGCCTGTCGCCGATCCAGACGATCCCCAGCGGTTCGGGGTGGATGTGGCCTTCGTGGGCACCGGCGCCGCCGAACGGTTGCCCTGGCTGGCCGCCCTGGCCGATGTGCCGGGCCTGAGGCGCCGGATCTACGGCAACAGCTGGAACGGACTGGCCACCCCGGGCTGGGAACTGCACGGCGCCGTGACGGGTGAGACCTACGCCCGCGCCATCTCCGGCGCCACGCTTGTGCTGGGGCTGCTGCGCCAAGCCAACGGCGACCTCTCCACCGATCGCTCCTATGAGATCGGCGCCATCGGCGGTTGCGGCCTCTACAAAGACAGCGAAGAGCACCGGGCACTTCTTCCGGACTACCCCGACGTGGGCTTCTTCAACACCCCCGCCCAGTTGCGGGAGCACGCTATGGCGATCCTGGCCGATCCCAACCTGCAAGCCAACCTGCGCGAAAGGGGCGCAGCGGCCGTGCGGCGGCCAGAGCACACCTACGCGGCACGGCTGCGAACGATTCTGGAGTGGGAGCGGGCTTCGGCCTCGGCCCCTGACTTCGATTCCAGGACACCGATCAGGGGCAGGCCATGAGCCAAGAGGCGCCAATGAGGATCACGCTGGTGGTGGGGGGTCGCTGGCACGCCTTCGACCTGGCTCGGGAACTTCACCATCACGGCCACCTGCACCGGTTGATCACCAACTACCCCCGCTGGTTTGTGCGCCGCTGGGGAATCCCGCCCGAGCGGGTGGTGAGCCTTCCTTTCACCTTTGTGGTGGTGCGTGCGATTTACCGGTTCGGCGGCGAAAGCCTGATGATGCGCCATCAGTGGTGGGTCCACCGTTGGTTCGCCACCCGGGCAGCCAAGCATCTGCAGGGCAGCCAGGTGATCCACGGTTGGTCGCAGTGGAGTGAACCATCGTTGAAATGGGCCGTGGCACGACAGGTCCCCACGGTGTTGGAGCGTTCGTCCTCCCACATCCTTGAGCAAAGCAGGCTGCTACGGGAGGAACATCGCAGATTCGGACTCACCTGGATCGAAACCCATTCCCTCATTGAGGCGATGGAGCTGCGGGAGTACGGCCTCACAACGTCGGTGGCGGTGCCGAGCCTTTTCGTGGAACGTAGTTTTCTAGCCCGTGGCTTCCCGCCCGCCAAGATCTTCCGCAATGCCTTCGGCGTTGACTTGAGCAACTTCAAGCCATCCGACTCCCCCCCCCCTCCGCCGCCGCTGAATGGCCTGCATGTCATCTACGCCGGGACGCTTTCGGTACGCAAGGGAATAGCCGATCTGCTGGCCGGTTTTTCAGCCGCAGATCTGGTCGATGCCCGGCTGACCTTGCTGGGAGGAGAAACACCCGAGCTGGCCAAGCTGCTGGATCAGCAGCCCACCACAGTGAAACGGCTGGGCCACCTCCCCCAGGCGGAACTGGTGCAGCACTACAGCCAGGCCCACTGTTTTGTGATGGCCTCGATTGAGGAGGGCATGGCATACGTTCAAATCCAGGGCTTGGCCAGCGGCCTGCCGCTGATCTGCACTCCCAACACGGGTGGCGAGGATCTGCTCCGCCTCGCTGGAGCGACCGCGATCGACAACGGGAACGGCATCCTTGAATTTCCAGCCGGATGGATGGTGCCCATCCACGCCCCGGAGGCCATCGCCCATTGCCTCAGACGCCTCGCCAAGCAGCCTGGCCTCTGGGAGACCAAGCGCCAGGCAGCCCTGGCCCTGGCCGGAAGCTCCCTGAGCTGGTCGGCCTACGGCCAGCGGGCGATCGAGCATTACCGCAGGCTCCTTGCAGACGCCCAAAGGCCCGGACCGGCATGAGCGAGCCAAGACCAATCGTCATCTTGGTGCCGGTTTATGGCAGGGCTTTACTGCTGGAGGAAGCCCTGACCAGCGTCCTGAACCAGACCGAGTCCAACTGGACGCTGCTCATCGCCGACGATGGCTCAGATGCTTTCACGCGCCAGTGGCTCGATGGCTGGATCGCCCGCCACAGCCCAAGCCATTCGATCAGCCTGCTGCGACGCAGCGCCAACCTCGGGCTCTTTGCCAACCTCAACGATGCCATCGAGAACTGCGCTGCGGACTGGATGGTCCTGCTGTGCAGCGACGACCGCCTCAATCGCGACGCCCTGGCAACCCTTGCTGAGCTGCGACACCAGTGGCCTGCGGCGGAACTGATCCTCTCCACATTTACATCCATCGGACCCGATGGTGAGCTTCGGCCACCGGATAGTGCCAACCACCACGATCGCCTCAGCCGCCAAACCGCTCTGATTCCTCCGGATCGGTTCGTGCCGGCGCTTCTGGAACTGGGCAGTCTCAACGGCAACCTCACCGGTATGGCCTTCCGCCGGAACCTGTGGCGGCGCGCTGGTCGTTTCCATGATCACTGGCGCCATGCTGCCGACTGGGAGTGGTTGATTCGAGCGGCGGAGCAGGGGCCCCTGCTGCTGAACCGCCGACCGATCGCCGCGGTGAGAACCCACGACGACCAGCTCTCCAACGCCAACCGGATCAGCGGCCACGAGCTGCCGGAGATCGCGGCGGTGGTTGGCCAGTTACGCCGCCATGCCTTGCTGCGCCAGGAACCCCGGCGAAACCGCTGGGCCGCCCATCTGATGCAGTTTCAACTGTGGAATCTGCTCAAACAGCTCAGGCAGGGCCAGCCAGGCCGACTCCTGGCGGGCCTGGCTCCAATTCAGCAGGGGGCTGGACTCCTGCATACTTGCTTCGCTCTGCTGATCTGGTTACCGGAGCGCTGGCGGCGCCACCGCAGGGGAGGCGGATCAGGCCCCAAGCATCTCACCAACTCGCCAAGCCCATGACCTGCGAAGGGCCCATTCTTTCCGACAAGGATCGGCTTGCCGAGCTTCTAGGACCTTTGGTCAGGCTGGTGGACGCCCCCGCCCTTGCCCTGCTGGTGGCGGTGCCGTGCTGGCTGGTGCTGGCGATCCTGAGCGGCCGTTGGCTGGCTGCGGCGCTCTGCTGCTGGTCGGTGGTGCTGCTGGCGGTAGCCCTCTGGCTGGAGCGCCCCTGGCTGGATGAGCTGCCCTTTCCGCCGGTCACCGTGCTCACCCTGGTTGGGGTCATGCGCTGGGGGCTCGGCGCGGCACTGCTGGCCCTGGCGGGCCCCCATGTGCAACCGGATGTTGCCCCGTGGGCGCGGGCCCTTGAACCCAGCCAGGCCCTCTGGGCCCTGGTTTCCACGGCAATTGTGCTGGCCGCCCTGCTCAATCGCCCGCTGCTCCGCAGCTTGCGTCCCGGGCGCCTCGGTGCAATCGTGCGCCGCAGGCTTCCGATGCTCACCCTGCTGCTTGGACTGTTCAGCCTGGGCTATGTGCTGGTGGGGGTGATCAGTGGCACCCTGGATCGCAGCGGAGGCAACTATGTCTATTGGGTGACCCGGCTTTGGCGGGCCGACACCGCCTTCGTTCCGTTCATCCGGCTCAAGGATCTCTTCTTTCTCTTGGTGCCGATCACGGTTCAGATCGCCCTGCAACCTGAACCCAACGGTGCCCCATCACGCCTGCGCTGGCTCGCCCCGGTGCTGCTGGCCCTGGCGAGCGCCTCCCTTGGCCTGGGGGCCTTCACCGGCGGCCGGGGCCTGCTGCTGGCACCGCTGGTGCTTTTGATTGCCGGCCTGTGGATGACCGACATCCGGGCCAGCCTGCTGCGCTGGCTCGCGGTCGGGGTGCTGATCGTGGCGCTGGTCTTCATCCCTTTGATGGCTACTTTGCGCCAGACAACCGCATTCCAGAACAGCAGCATTCAGCAATTGGATCAACGGGCCGGCTTGATCGCCAGGGCAGCAGCCGAAGCCCATCCCAGCCATGAAAAACTCGCCCTGATCGGCCGTGATTTATTCCCTTCGAGTGATCCCTTCCTCTTCCAGCCACCCGGATCGCAGCAATCAGCGGCAGGCTGGAGAGGTCTTCATGGCCTGCTGTTTCTCTGGATTCCCAAGCACCTGTACCCCCAACGGCCTGAGATCAATGACGGTCACCTGATCGCCAAGGAGATCATCGGACACCCAGAGATTGGCACCGTCGGCGGAATCCACATCTGGTTTCCCAATGTGAGCTTCGGCGGCGATCTTTATCGGCGCTTCCGCTGGCCAGGCGTGCTCCTGGGCTCAACAGTTTTTGGCCTGTTCTATGCGTTGGTGAGCCGTATCTGGTATCAGGCCGCCAGCCTCTCCCATGGCTTCTACCGATTTCTGATCGCGATTTATCCAGCTACATTCTTTAATGGTGTGCCCCTCCGCTCCGTCTCCGAAACGGTGTGGAACTGGTTTTGGGATTTCCCCAAGTACCTGTTGGTGCTGCTAGCGCTTTGCTGGCTGGTCGAGCGGCTGCATCGACTCCTGCCCCCCCCTTCTCCGGCTGCAGCGACCACCGAACAATCCGGCTCCTGACGTGGGGCACTCCTCCCTGCGTACCGGTTTTCTTCACCTCCTGGGCGGGTCGCTGTTCGGCCGAGGGTTCAGCTTCTTCTTCAATCTGTTGCTGAGCCGCAGCCTCGGTCCGGCCAACCTGGGCATTCTCAACCTGATCCTCAGCGCCACCCAGACGGTGGAGATGACCGTGCGGGGCGGGGTGGATTTCGGCATCACTTGCGCCCTCACCGACCGCGGATCGGATCTGTCACCGGAGCGCCAGGCCACCATCGCCCACAGCGCCTTGCGGGTGGTGCAGACCGTGACCGTG
The DNA here is from genome assembly GCA_044345855.1 of Cyanobium sp. Classification (GTDB taxonomy): domain Bacteria; phylum Cyanobacteriota; class Cyanobacteriia; order PCC-6307; family Cyanobiaceae; genus Cyanobium. Next base: position 172,817 of record JBIJAG010000002.1, read on the forward strand.
GCGGCAGCCTTGGTGCTGTGGTTGTGGGTGATGCCCGGCCAGGGATTGCTCCCCCACCAACTACCCCTCGAACGGGGGTGGTTGGTGGGAGCCTTGCTCACCATCGCCGTGGGGGAAGCCCTGGGCACCCTGCACTGGGATTTGTTGCTGGTCAAGGGCAACACGGCCGCCCTGGCGCTGCGTCAGGGCTTATTCGCCCCGCTGAAGATGCTGGCCGCTTGGCTTGGGGCCCTGGTCGCAGGACTCGCCGGCGCCCTGGTTGGCTATGGACTGATCAACACCCTGCAGATGGGCTGGCTCTGGATGGGTGCCCGGCGCTTACTGCCCTGGCCGGGGGGCTGGGGGTTCGATCCGCGCATCGCGGCGCAATTGATGCATGCGGGGGCTCCGATGTATCTCACGAACGTATTGGCATCGCTGGTCTTCCTGCCACTGCTGGGATCCCTGGCCCACAACGGAGGGGTGGCCGACGTGGGCTATCTCCGGGTGGGGCAGATCGTGGTTCAGCTGTTCACCCTGCTGCCCGGAGCGCTCATGCCCGTGCTGTTTGTGAGACTCCGTCAGGGTGACGGCCTGGCCCAGCGCCAAAGGGACAGCGAGCGTTCCCTGCGGGCCATCTGGTGGAGCGGCCTGGCCTGCCTGGTGGCCTACGGGCTGCTGGATCGATGGATCGTGCCCCTTGTCTTTGGGCCAGCTTTTTTGCCCTCCCTGCAGGCCACCCGTGTCCTGGTGCTGGCGGCGGTGGCGGAATCGATCAGCCAGGTGCTGCATCAGCCCCTGCTGGCCTCGCGGCGCACACTCCTCTTCTTCGTTGCCCAGAACGGCGCGGTGCTCCTGGCCGCCCTGGCCGGTTGGATGCTGATCCCGCGCCTCGGGGTGGAGGGGTTTCTGGTGGCAAAGCTCCTCTACGCCCTCACCCCACTGCTGATCTATTACCTGGCAGCTAGAGGCCATCTGCTTGAACGATCCGCCCTCGATCGCCATCTGCTGCTCACCCTGGCCCTGATTCCCGTGTGCTGGTTCAGGGGGGCAGGCGGCGCTATCGGCGAAACCCTGGTCCTGATTGCCATGGCGGGCATGCTCACCATGGAAGCCTGGCCGATGCGAGGGATGATCAGGCTTCCCCGATCCTTTTGGAGGGATCCCACCCGTGAGCTCTGAGCCGTGAGGGGTCACCCGCTGCGTTGTCTGTTGCTCCCCGAACGCCAGGATCTGGTGGGAGAAAAAGCGCCGGAGGCCGGGTGTTAGCGGATGCGGGTGCTGCAGATGATGCCGGTCTATGCCCCCGCCTGGCAATACGGCGGTCCGGTGCTCAGTGTGAGTCGCCTGGCCGAAGGGTTGGTGCGGCAGGGGATCGATACACGGGTACTCACCACCAACGCCGGACTGCCCCAGTTGCCGCCGGAGCAACTCGGCCGGCCCCTGCTGCGCAATGGTGTGATGGTGACCTACTTCCCCGTGGATCGCCCCAAGGGGCCCATCCACTCCAAGGCGTTACTGGCGTCGCTACCGGCAGCGCTGGAGGGGGTGGACATACTGCACATCAGCGCCATCTGGCAGCCCTTGGGCATTCCGGTGCAACGGGCAGCCCTCGCCCTCGGCATCCCGGTGCTCGCCAGCCTGCGAGGAGCCCTCGGCCCCTATTCCCTTCGGCAGGGCTGGTGGAAAAAAATCCCCTGGTATCTCATGCGGGAGCGCCCCTTGCTGCAACAGGCGGCCGGACTGCATGTGACGACCCGGCAGGAAGAACGGGAGCTGGCTGGCCTGGGTCTGCGCTCACCGCGCTTTCTGTTGCCCAATCCCCTCGACCTGCAGACGCTGCGGCCCGATCCCTGGCAGGGACTGCGCTGGCGGGCGCAACGGGGCCTCGACGCCACCACACCACTGCTGCTGGTCTGCGGCCGTCAACACCACAAGAAGGGGCTCGACCTGCTGCCTGCCGCGATGGCGCCCCTGGCCAACCGACCCTGGACACTGCTGCTGGTGGGAGGTGATGACGACGGCAGCGGCGCCCGCCTGCGGGCCAACTTCCGGCGGGCCGGCCTAGGCGATCGGCTGCACTGGATCGACACCCTCCCGGCCGAGGAACTGGCGGGGGTCTACAACGCTGCTGATCTCTTGTTGCTGCCAAGCCGCCATGAAAACTTCGGCAATGTGGTGGTGGAGGCACTGGCCTGTGGCGCTGCCGTGTTGATCAGCGACCGCACCGGCGTGGGGGATGATCTGATCGAAGCCGCACCGGCGGACTTCGGGGCGGTGCTTCCTCGCCACGCTGGTAGCTGGAGCCGTTGGTTGGCGGACTGGCTCCAGGCGCCTAGGAGGGCCGGCCTCACCTCAGCCGCCTGGGCGGCGCAGCGCTACAGCCAGGAAAACGTAGCCCTGGATACCCTGAGGATCTACAGCGAAATCCTGCAGAATTCCCCTACACGAGCCCGCCGGCCCTGATCTCTCCTTCCCCCGCGATCGATCGTCAGATCACCGGAACCCCTGTGACCATCGCCGCTGTGGTGATCAGCCTCAATGAGGCCAACAATCTCCCCCGCTGTCTCAATTCACTCTCATGGTGCGAGGAGCTCCTCCTGATTGATTCGGGCAGCACCGATGGCAGCCAGGCCATCGCCGCCCAGCGGAGAGCAAGGGTGCTTGAACACCGTCAGCCGGGTCGCTTTTCCTTCACCGTGCAGCGCAACTGGGCCTTGGAGAACGGTGGGTTGAGCAGCGATTGGGTGCTCTTCCTGGATGCCGATGAAGAAGTCGGTCCCGCCTGCCGCGGGGCGATCGAGGCGGCGATCCAGTCAGCCCTTCGGCAAGAGGACGGGCCTGTGGGATTCGAGCTCACACCCCGCTACTGGTTCCTGGGCCGTTGGCTCCGGTACACCCAGGGCTACCCCAATTGGCATCCGCGGCTGGTTCGGCGAGGCCACCTCAGCTTTGAGGGATCGCTATGGGAAAGTTTCCCCGCTGACAGCCGGATTGGTCGCATCGCCGAGCCCTACGAGCACTACGCCTTCAGTAAGGGCATCGACGACTGGCTGGAACGCCACCGACGCTATGCCGACTGGGAAGCCGAACGGATCGTGGCCTATCTCGATGGCGGCGGCAGCAACGCCCTAGGCACTCGCCGCTGGCTGCGGTTGCGCCGCCTGGCGGCCAAGCTGTGGCCACTCCGGCCTCTGCTGCGGTTCAGCCAGAAATACCTGCTTCAGGGAGGGTTCCGGGAGGGTTGGCAGGGACTGCTGTTCAGCCTGCTGATGGCTGGCTACGACCTGATCACGGTCGTGAAGGTGATCGAACGCAAACGACTGGCCCGGGGGCTACCCCTGTGACCCTGCCCAATCGTCTTCTGCTGATCAGCGAGCTCTTTGATCCCAGCACCGCCGCCACCGCCCAGCTGATGAGTGATCTGGCCCATGGCCTCAGCCAGAGGGGCTGGGCCGTGACGGTGCTCACGGCCACGGAGGGGAAGCCGCTGCCGTTTCCGGTGAAGCGACTGGCTGGGCCCATGGGCCCAGCAGTTGGCGTGAGTGTGGTGGGGAAAGCCCTGCGGGGTCTGCGCTTCCTTGCGGGCACGTCGTTGTGGTGCCTCCGCCACGGCCAGCGCGGTGATGTGGTGCTGATCGTTTCGAATCCTCCCTTCATCGGCCTGCTCGGACCCTTGCTGTTGCGGATCCGCGGAATGCCCTATGTCTTTCTGTTCCAGGACCTCTTTCCCCGATCGGCCGTGCTCAGCGGTGTGCTGCCCGGCGCCGGGCCGCTCACCCTGATCTGGCGTGCCTTGATGCAACAGGTGTGCCAATCCAGCGCCTGCACCGTGGTGCTCAGCCAGGCCATGGACCAGCGCCTGCGTCGCGAATTCGGCCATGGGCTGCCGTTGAAAGTGATTCACAACTGGGCCGTGGAATCCGCCGATGCAACACCTCGGCAGGCCAATCGCTTTGCCCACGACCACGGCTTCGCCGATAAGTTCACCCTTCAGTATTCAGGGAACTTTGGGCGTTTGCACGATCTGCTGACCTTGCTGGAGGCGGCCCGGCTGCTCCAAGCTGAACCCGTGCAATTCGTCTTCATCGGGGGCGGGGCCAAGCAACGCCAGATCGAGGCCTGGGTCGATGTGTTCGCGCTGCCGGGGGTTCTGCGGCTGCCCTATCAACCCCGGGAGCGCCTGAGGGAAAGCCTGGGCGCCTGCGACCTCGCGGCGATCGGGCTCATTCCCGGCGCCGAAGACACGGTGGCTCCGAGCAAGTTCTACGGAATCCTTGCCAGTGGCCGGGGGCTGGTGCTGATCGCCCGCCGGAGCTGCGATCTTGCCCAGCTGGTGCTGCAGGAAGGTTGCGGCATCGTGGTGGAGCCCGGTGAAGCCACCGAACTGGCCGACCAGTTGCTCCAACTCAGCCGGAACCCGGAAGAGGTGCTTGGCATGGGTCGCAGAGCCGCCAGTCTTTACCGCCGCCAATTCGGTCTGGAGCGCTCTCTCAACAGCTATGAGTCCGTCCTCTGCGCGGCCGCGGCCAGCGCCGGCCCCCCGGCCCGATGATCCTTGTGCTCAGCTACGACGTGCGACGGCGCGGGGGGATTGAACGTCTCACCCTCCAGGTGCAAGCGAGCCTGCAGCGTCAGGGTCGGGCGGTGCGTCTGCTGACACCGCGGCGCCTGGGGCCTGGGCCCTTGGGCCGGCTGCTGGGTCGAGGACGCTTCCTGCTGGAGCTGATCCTTTGGCTGCCTCAGGCCGACACCGTGTTGAGCATGCACGCCCTGCTGCTTCAGCCCCTGGGCTGGCTGGAATGGCTCGAGCGGTGGGGTCCCGGGGCTCCCCAGGCCCGCCAGCGTCTCTGCTGGCTTCACGGCATTGAAGTGTGGGGCAAGGCGCTTCCGTTGGTGGAGGCCGATCTTCAAGCCTGCCGGCGGCTGATCGCCAGCAGCGGTTTCACCCGCGACCGGGTACTGGAGCGGGCGGGCCCTTGGCCAGCGATCAAGGTGGTGCATCCCATGGCCGATCTCGTGGAAGCCCGCCAGGCTCCGGAACCACTGCCCGTGGGGCTGCGGCTGCTAACCGTGGCCCGGATGGTCACGGGCGAACGCTACAAGGGTCATCGCTTGGTGCTCGACTCCTTGGCCTTGCTGCACGAGCGGAACCAACTTTCCGATCAGCTGAGCTGGCGGGTGGTGGGCGAGGGCAACGACCGGGCCGCGCTGGAGGCCCGCACCCGGGAACTCGGCCTGGAGCTATGGGTGGAATTCCTGGGTGGCCTGGCGGATGCTGCTCTGGAAAGGGAATTGCGCCATTGCAGTGTCCTGCTGATGCCAAGCGGCTATGGCCTCGATGAAGCAGGTGAGGCCCAGGGGGAGGGCTTCGGGATTGTCTATCTCGAGGCGGCCCAGGCGGGCCGGCCCGCCATCGCCAGCCGCCTCGGGGGGCAGAGCGATCTGATCCTTGATGGCGAAACCGGCTGGTTGATCGATCCAGAACCCAATGAGCTGGCGGCCCTGCTGCTGCAACTGGAGAGGGAGCCGGCACGACTGGGCATCGCTGGCCAGCAGGCCCGGCAACGAGCTGTGGATCAATTCAGTGCCGCTTGCTTCGATCGTTCCCTCTCGGCGGCGATCAACGGTGGCCTCGCCGGAGAAGGTTGAAATGTGCGGACTGTTTGGTCAGGTAGGAGGCAAAGCTTGGTCGGAAGCGGCGGTGCTGGAAGCCCTACGGGGTCGCGGCCCCGACGACCAGGGTCGCTGGAGCCATGGCCCGGCCGTACTCCTGCACACCCGCCTGGCCATCCAGGATCTATCTCCCCTTGGGCACCAGCCGATGCTCAGCACCGACGGCACCGTGGCCCTGGTGTTCAACGGTGAGATCTACAACCAGCAGGAGCTGCGGGAGGAACTGGAGCAGCTCGGCACGGAATTCCGCTCCCGCAGCGACACCGAAGTGCTCTTGGAGGGGTTCCGCCGCTGGGGGCAGGTCCTCTGGGGACGGCTGAACGGCATCTTCGCGGTGGCCTGCTGGGAAGTAGCCGCCCAACGGCTCACCCTGGCCCGGGATGGTTTTGGGGTGAAGCCTCTGCTGTGGCAGCGCTGGAGCGATGGTTGCGCCTTTGGCTCCGAATTGAGCGCCTTTGAGGCGGCAGGGCTTGCCAGTCGGCAGCGGCTGGATGGGGAGGCCTTGACCAGTTTTTCCCTTTGGGGCTCTGTGGCGGCCCCCCGCACGCTGCTGGCGGGGGTGGAGGTGTTCCCGGCCGGCCACTGGTGCCAGTGGCAACGAGGCCAAACCTGGAAGCTGGAGGCCTTTGCCGATCCCTTGCCCCCACCCTGGCCTGGCCCCGCTCCCCAGGATCTCGAGGCAGGGACCCTGCAGGTTGCTCGCCTGCTGCGTCAAGCCGTGAGCCGCCAGGTGATCGGAGATCGGCCCGTGGGGTTGTTCCTCAGCGGCGGACTGGATTCCGGATTGCTGGCGGCGCTGCTGCGGGAACAGCACGGGGGAATGATCCGCAGCGTTTCCGTGGGATTCACCGATCTGCCGGGGGCCGTTGATGAGAGCGAGCTGGCGGCGGCCACTGCCCAGCACCTCGGATTGGAACACCAGACCCTGAGGATCACAAGCCAAAGCCTCGACTCAAGCCTGGATGCTTTTCTCACGGCCATCGACCAACCCAGCATCGATGGCTTTAACAGTTTTCTGGTGGCCAGAGCCGCCGCCGATCACGCCATGCGGGTGGCCTTTTCCGGTCTCGGCGCCGATGAACTGTTCGGGGGCTATGGCCATATGGCCCCGGCTGCCCTGGCCAGGGGCCCGGAAAAGCTTCTGAGGGTGCGCCAGATCCATTGCAGCGGCTTGGCCCGTGGTCAGCGTCAGGCGCTTCGCCAGGCAAGGAACCCGGGACTGCACCCTCCGCTCAACCTGCGCCAGGCCAGCGAGCTGGAACTGCGGGGCTACCTGCACGACACGCTGCTCCGCGATGGCGATGCAGTGACCATGCACCACGGCCTGGAACTCAGAGTGCCTTATCTGGATCCAGATCTGGCCGCCGCGGCCCTGTCGATCCCCGAGGCATGGCACAACGCGGAGGGGCCAAAAACCTTGCTGCGCCGCGTGGCCCGTCCCCTCCTGCCGGCCGCCGTGCTGGCCGCCCCCAAACGGGGCTTCAATCTCGCCTTGGCCCCCTGGCTGCTGCACCAACCCCGCTTTGCTCCCCGCCGCATAGCCCGCTTGCTCGGCAGCCGGCTGGGAGCCCAGGGGCTGGGGGTGCCCCCCCAAGCGATATGGGGCAGCTGGCTGTTACTCCGCTCCAGGGGCCGGTGGGGCCCCTTCTGGCGTTGGGTTGTTCTGGCGGAATGGCTGGCCGGCTGATCAGCGACCGCCGAGGCGGCGCACTTGTCGCAGCACCGCCCTTGCCAGATCGCCCGGATGGGGCAGGAGCTTCGCTGTTGGGGATGGCGTGGCGGCAAGGTCCGCTGAGGCTGCTGAACCAGCCCAGAAACCTTGCTGCGGCAGCAAAGGCCGAGGAGCTGCCAGCCAAACCCGCAGGGCCGTGGCCAGCGCATCGGGATTGTCGCTGGCAAACACGGCCGAACCCGGCGGCACCCGCGCCGGCGGGGCCACCAAATCCCTGGCGCAGCCTGCGTGGTCACTCACCAGCACCGGCAGGCCGAACTGCAGGGCTTCGTTGACCACCAGACCCCAGGTTTCACCCTGCCGCGAAGGGAACACCAACCCATCGGCCAGGGCGTAGAAGCTGCCCAATTCCGACTGGTTGCGGAAACCAACGAAGCGACAACGCCCCGGCAGCAGCCGTTGGGCTTGCCGCTCAAACTCCTGACGCAACAGCCCATCCCCCACCACGACCAGCCAGAGGCCGGAGCGCTCGGCCGCCTCCAACCGTTCCAGACCAGCCACAAGCAGGGCAGGATTCTTCACGGCCGTGATCTTGCCGCACCAGAGCAGCACCAACCCCTCCTCTGGCAGATCAAGGGCCCGCCGCAGGGCTGGGCGGCGTGGCCGCCAGTGCGCCACCTGGGTGGCGAAGTAGTCCACATCCACCGCGTAGGCCACCGCCGTCCGCCGGCTGGGCGGCACCCCTAGGCGGTGGAAGTGGTCATCGGAATCGGAACCGATGGGGAAGACATGCTGGAACATCCCGTACCAACACCTGAGGCCAAGATCCTTCAGCAGGGACTTGAGCGGCGATCGCACAAAGGCCCGATCGGTGCCATCGGCCCGCAACAGCAAGCGGTGGCCCCGCAGCCGCAACAGCAGGGTGGCCAGTGTGATGAAAGCCGGCGTGTAGGCGAACACCAGCACCGCATCGGGCCGGAAGGATCCGATCCGCGCCACGGCCTGGCGGGCCAGGGGCAAAGCTTGGCGCCAGTCGGAGAGGGCCGCTAGGGGAACGGTGGCGATCACCCCATGGGGGAAGCCCTCCGCCGGCGAACTGTCCCAAGCGAAGGGCACACCAAAATCCGGATCCAGGCTGGTGCGAAGGCCATGATCACAGCCGAAAACCACCAGTAGTTCCACAGCCTCCTCCTGCGCCAGGGCCTGGAACACTGGCTTGAAGTACTGAATTGGATGGGTGATTAGAACGGCAAGACGCAGAGGACGCGGCCGCCCGCAGGTCCCGATCCGCTCCGCCACAGCAGCCCCTCCAGCAGCGCTGGAACTCATGGTCGGCAGAGCCAGTCGGCCATGGCAGCGGCCGCCAGACGGTGGCCCTCAGGATTCCAGTGGCCGTGGCCGGGCTCCTGGCCAGCAAAGCCATGCAACAGCAGTCCATGTCGATCAACCTCAAGCTGGAGCGTGGGTCCCAGGGACAGGTAGGGGATGGAGCGGGCTTGCAGCAGCCCACCCAGTCGGCGTTCCTGGGCGAAGGGATCGGCCGGCCGCTCCGCTCGCTTCGGCCAAACTTGATCAGGGCTGCTGACGCTCACCACGAGCAAGCGGGCCCCGTCGGCGCGAACCTCTTGATCCAGGGCCGTGAGCAGGGCTGCGGTGACGGCCCAGGCCGATTCGGACGCAGGCCTCGTGACGGGAATGGCCGCAGCGGAAGCAGGGCCAGCGCCGGCGGTCGACCGCAGCCGCAGCAGGGCTGCAAAACGATTCTTCGACTCATTCACCAGTTGCAGCACCCGGCTGTGGTTCATGAGCGAATCAAGCCACTGACCCGGAAGGGACGTACGCCAGCGGTATGCAGCAGTGCTCCGAAAGGCATCATCCTGCTCCAGGCGCCCATCGGGCCCTAGCCGAAACACCGGTCGATCGGGTTGGGGATCGGGGCTGTTGTCGGTGAAATCGTTCCCGGGATAGAGGGCCAGCAACACCAGCTGGGGGCGGTAGAAGCGGGCCAGATGGCGCCAGGTGAGCAGCTCCTGGCCGGTGCCATAGCCGCCAACGCCGAAATTGAGCACTTCAACAGCCCCCCCCAAGCCCCGGCGGACCCGACAGTGTGCTGAGGCCTGCAAGCGATTCTGCAGTTGCCGCTCCCAGGTGACGGCTTCGTCCACCTGGAGGGCTTCGGTGAAGGAATCCCCCAACACCGCAATGCGCAGGTTTCCTGGCGCAGCAGGCCCTGGCCGCAATTCCGCATGGCGGAATCCTGCCTGGTTGATGCGCACCCAACCGCGCCCCTCCCGGGTCCACCAGCCCTCGGCCCCGGGCCGAAGGCCATAGCCCCGGGCGGCGTCTACCCGATAGAAGGCCGGATACGCCACACCCATGAGCCGCAGCCCGATCTCCGCTACCAGCAGGGCGAAACCGAGGCCCAAGGCGCTGGCGAGCAGGGGCACGAGCAGACGGGGTCGAGCCATCAGGGCTGGGGACCGGACAAGGGGCCCAGCGATTGGACATCACCGCGGCGGCGACCCGGTGGTCCAACCAGCAAGCGGCCGATCAAGCGCAGCAATGAAGTGATAAGGAGTTGCAGATCAAGCAACAAGGAGTGGTTGCGGAGGTAATAAAGATCTCTGCCCAGCTCCCATGCGATCGCATCGGATTCCTCCGGTGGCGGACCAGCAATCCGGCCCCAGCCCGTCATGCCGGGCCGCATCCACTGGCGTAGCTCGGCGCCAGGAAACCGTTCCTCCAGCTCGGCCATCACCTCAAGGCTGAGGGGGCGCGGGCCGACCAGGCTCATCTCACCCCGCCAGACATTGCGCCATTGGGGCAGGGCACTCAAGGGGCCGGCCGCAGCGAGGCGCAGGCGTAGGAAGGGCTGGCCGTCCCTGCCACTGCAGAGATCCCGATGCAGAATCGGGACTGAAGACAGCAGCGCCACCACAGCGAGCAGGGGGTACAACACCAGACCCATCATGCCGCTGAGCAACAAATCCCCCAGCCGCTTCAGGCGGGAGGTGGGACCGGCACGGGCATGGCTGAACACCTCCACGCGCTCCGACCAGCTGTCGGGTACCAACTCCGCTGGGAGGCGCCGCAGGAAGTGCTCCGACCAGCCTCGAATCGAGAGCAACCTCACCCCAGCCTGCTGCCAGGCCAGCATCACCTGGCGGTCATGGCGGGCAGGATCCAGTTCAGAGCCGATGGCGACGCCGTCGAGCTGGAGGAGATCGGCCAGGGGGAGCGGTAAGGGCGGCATCCTCGCGGAGGAACGCCATTCGATGCCACAGGGAATGGCGCAGCCCCCGAACTCGATGGCCCGGGTCAGGGCGGCCCGTTCCCTGGGGGAAGCAATCAGCAACCATTGCTCCTGGGGCTGCCAGAGATGGGCGGTGAGCTGGCTGAGCCTCAGGAGCTGGTTGGTAAGAAAACCCAGACCCAGCACGGGGAGCAGAAAGCTTCGACTCATGGTCGATTGCAGGAGCTCTCCCCGCAGCATGGTGACCGCCGCGGCCAGACTGAAGACGAGTACGGCGGCCGTCAGGCAATTGCGCAGTTGCCGGCCGGCCGTGAGCTGACGCCTGGCCAGGGCGGTGTAGGTACCCAACAGGTAGTGAACCCATAACCAGGCCAGCACCAAAGCGATCGGCCCGCGACTGGGTTCAGGCAAGAGACCAAAACGCCAGCTGTAGACAGCCCCCCAACTCACACTGAGCAGGAACGCATCGGCCAAGGCATAGGCAAGGGGACCCCTCAGGCCCCCGGAGCCACGACCCACAGTCAAAGGAGAAGCAAGGCGGTTGACGACCATAGAGTCGCAGATGGTTGGAAGAAGCACGCAATGTGGTGGCGCACACCCTGGCTCAGACAGCGGTGGATGCTGCTGGCCTTGGCCCTAGCCGACACAGGCCTCTTGATCGTCTTTTACAACCTGTTCTTTTGGCGGCGTTTCCATCAGTGGGTCGGGATCACTCCATCGGTGGCCATCCTGATCCTCCTCTGGGTGGGCAGCTCCTACCTACTCGGGCGCTATTCCAGCCCGGAGCAGGGTCAACAGGATTCCAAGCGCAAGCGGCTGGTTACAACGGCGATCGTGCCGCTTCTTGTTTTGACCTGCGTGGTCGTGGTGGTGAGCTGGGGGCTGAAGGTGGAGGATCCCCGCACCTTCCGAAGCTTTCTGTTACCGCTGCTGGGCACGGTTTTCGCAGGGTCGGCCCTTGGCCAGATCTGGATCACGAATTGGCGGCGACCGGGGCAGCGCTGGCTGCTCGTGGGGGATGGGGAAGAACTGGACATTCTGCGCCGGGAGCTAGGCAGCGAAAGCCACACCCATCAGCTCCTGTTCTGTGATGGCGACGATCTCGGGGCTCTCAATCTTCCCGAGGCCGATAACATCGATGCCATCGCCGTGAGCGAAAGCGCCCGGCTTGATGATTCCTTGCTCCAAGACCTGCTGGCCCGAAGGGGAAGCGGCAGCAGCATCTGCAGCCTGGTGGTCTGGGCGGAACAACATCTGCAGAGGGTGCCACCGGAACTCTTCTCAAGCCGCTGGCTGGTGCAGGCCGAGGGGTTCGAACTGCAGCCCGGCCGCTGGGGCTGGCGACTCAAGCGTCTGGGGGACCTCGTGGTGGCCTCTGGGTTGCTGCTCCTCACAGCACCCCTGTTGCTGGCGGCTGCCGCCCTGATTCGTTTGGAGGATGGGGGGCCGATTTTCTACGGGCAGCAGCGCACCGGCCTTTACGGGGAAAGGATCCTGATCTGGAAACTACGGAGCATGCGCCAGAACGCCGAACGCAGCGGTGCCCGCTGGGCCAGCCGCAACGATGCCCGGATCACCACCGTGGGCAACTGGCTGCGCAGGCTCCGGATCGATGAACTCCCCCAACTGGTGAGCGTGCTCAGCGGCGATATGAGCCTGATCGGGCCCCGACCAGAACGGCCGGAGTTAGAGCTTGACCTGGAGGAGAAGATTCCCCACTACCGCGTTCGCCACTGGGTCAGGCCAGGGCTGAGCGGCTGGGCCCAGGTTTGCTACCCCTACGGCGCCAGCATCGAGGACAGTCGCATGAAACTGAGCTACGACCTCTACTACCTGCGCAACGCCAATCTGATGCTGGATTTTTTGATCCTGATCAAAACCTTGCGCCTTGTCGCCAGGGGTCAAGGGGCTGTGCCGCAACAGCTGAGCCCAGGCTGATCGCCGCGCAGCCGCCATGGGCCCTTGGGCATCGCATTCCACCTGGCGGGGGGCTGTTCTGCCCTAACTTCGGCCTATGGCTGAGGTATTGATTACAGGCGGGGCGGGCTTCATCGGCAGTCACACCTGCTTGGTGCTCCTGCAGGCCGGACATCGGTTGGTGGTGCTCGACAGCTTCGTCACCAGCAACCCCGCCAGCCTGCGGCGGGTGCTGGAGCTGGCTGGCGGGGATGCGTCGGAACGCCTCACCGTGATCGAAGGCGATCTACGTCAGCAGTCGAGCCTTGACCGGGCCTTCTCGGCGATTGCCGGCCGCTGTGATGCTGTGATCCATTTCGCCGGCCTCAAGGCTGTGGCGCAGTCGGTGCATCAACCACTGCTCTACTGGGATGTGAATGTGGGCGGCAGCACCCAGTTGTTGAGTGCCATGGCCCGCCATGGCTGCCACACGCTGGTTTTCAGCAGCAGCGCCACGGTCTACGGCTTCCCGGAAACGATTCCGATCCAGGAAACGGCACCGGTGTTGCCCATCAACCCCTATGGCCACACCAAAGCCGCGGTCGAGCAGATGCTGGCCGACCTGGCAACGAGCGAGACCCACTGGCGCATCGCCCGCCTGCGCTACTTCAATCCGGTGGGTGCCCATCCCAGCGGTCAGATCGGTGAAAATCCCCTCGGTCCGCCCGACAACCTTTTCCCTTACGTGAGCCAGGTGGCGGTGGGCCGTATCCCCCGTTTACAGATCTACGGAGACGACTGGCCAACGGCGGATGGCACCGGGATTCGGGACTACATCCACGTGATGGACCTGGCGGAAGGTCACCTGGCAGCCCTGGAGGTGCTCTGGAACGAACAACCCCAGTTGCTGACCCTCAATCTCGGCAGCGGCATCGGCCACTCAGTGCTTGAGGTGGTGCGGGCCTTCGAGGCGGTCAGTGGGCGGAAGGTTCCCTATGGCGTGGTGCCACGCCGAGCCGGGGACTCGGCCCGCTCGGTGGCGGATCCATCGGAAGCGGAGCGCAGGCTTGGATGGCGCACTCGCAGGGATCTTGACACCATGTGCCGCGACGGATGGGCCTGGCAGAGCAGCCATCCCGATGGATTCAGCCTCCAGGCCTCAAACCCTTGAACCCGGGGTTTAGGCCTGGGGGAGGGTGGCGCGGATCCGCTCGCGGAAATCTCCTTTGGGCATGCCTCCCTTGACTTCGCCATGGATGACGAAATCGGACTCGGGATTACTCACCACCAAGTAGGTGGGCCAGCCCATTCCTTCCTTGTTGGGGTACTGGGCCAGCAGCACCTTGCGATAGCGACGGTAGGTGTGGGTGTCCTGCAGCAGCACACTCACGAACTGCAGTCCCAGTTCCTCCGCCACCCTGGCGTCGTAGTTGCTCATCCGATGGCAGGTGCCGCAGTCTTCCGAGCTGAATTTCAGAACGGTGAGACTTTCCATGGCGACCGGTAACCGAGAACAGCCGGATGGTAGTGGAGCGGCGCGGCAGATCGTTTCACCGCAGCCGGCTTCAGCAGCGTTCCTGCCGCAGCCGGGCATCCCGCAGCTTCCGCAACCGCTTCCCTAGGGCTGGGCCGGGCACCACGCCCAGGCTCATCAGCTCCCTTGCACTGACAGGAGAGCCGAGATGGCGCCAGCGGAACCACCACCGCATCAGGGGTCGCCGCGGGCCAGCGCCTGCCGCCAGGGCCAGTGCCACGGCCAGGGGGGGAGTGGCTGGGTTTTCCAAAAGGGCAGTCCAATGCGTTGGGGAGCGTGCCGCCTTGGGTCCCTCCCGGCGAATCCGCTGGCGCAGCTCCAGGAAGGCCGCCAGCAGGTGATGCTGCCGCTGGGGGAGCTGGAGCCGTTCCGCCAGGGCGAGGGGATCACCGGCACCCGCCGCCAGGGCCACGATCAGGGGCACACCAAGGCGGTCGGCCCAGCGCAGGCGCCGCCTCCAGGTTCGGTCGGCTTGGAGGGCCGGATCGAGCAGCAGCAGGCCGTGCCACTGCTGCAGGGCCGCCAGGGCCTGGGGCCATGGCTCCCGTTCCAGCAACAGCTGCAACTCCATCCGCAGCCGGGTGCCCAGAGCGGGAGGAGCTTCCCCCGGCGGGTCACCGGGACGCCAAGCCCAGGGCCAGTCCGCCAGGGTCTGGCGGGCCTGCTCCTGGCTTTCCATAGCAAGACTGAATCCGAGTCTGGCCGCGTAGCGGGCCGCCCGGAGCAGACGGGTTGGATCATCACGAACGCTGGCGGCATGCAGCAGACGCAGCTTGCGCTCGGCCAGATCCCTTTGACCGCCATGGGGATCGAGCAGGGCAGGCCCCTCCAGCAGTAGGGCCATGGCATTGATGCTGAAGTCACGACGCGCCAGATCGTGCTCCAACCTGCCGAAACTCACCAGCGGATTTTCTCCGGCCACCGGATAGCTCTCGCGGCGCGCGGTGGCCACATCCAGCAGGATCATCCCGCCAGCCCCATCCGCGCCAGGGGAACCATCGCCAGCCGGGGGGAGAAGGCCAGCGGGGGCTAGAGGGCGTGATGGTGATGGTGGTTCGCCCTCGGTGCTCCGGGGAAGTTGCAGGGCCATTTCCACGGTGCCATAGGCCCCGTGCTCCTTCCACGACAGCACAGGGCTGGGCAGACGATTCGCCAGCCGCCGCGCCAGCAGCGGGGCCGCCGGTTCTGCCATCCCGTCGCCCTCCACCACCAGATCCAGATCGGGAAGACCACGCCAGGGATCGTGATGAACACGATGGAGCAGCAGATCCCTCACGGCCCCTCCAACCAGGGCAATGCGGCTGCGCCCCGCGCTGGCGACCAGCAGCTCAAACAGCTGTGGGGGCACACCAGGTAGATCCATCCCGGGAATGGCTGGACGATCAACGGCAGACCCCAGACTGGCTCCAACCCGCACCACTGCAGTCTGACCGCCCCAGCCGACCACCGCACCCAAGCCCTGACCATCGTGACGGTGGCCTACCACAGCCAGGAACCGCTGGAAGGGCTCGCAGCCGACCTGATCCGGCAAACCCAGCCCCCCCTCCAGTGGTTGGTGGTCGATAATGCGCCGCTTTCCGCACCGCTGCGCCGCAAAGGATCCCTGGCCGCACCGGAATCTGATCGCTTGGCTCTGCTGATTGTTGGCGGAGAGGAAGGGGCAGGCTTCGGGGAGGGGTGCAACCGCGCACTGGACATCCTGGAACGCCAAGGCTGGACAGGGTGGGTCTGGCTGCTGAATCCCGATGCCAGCCTGCCGGAACCCGATCTGATCGAACGCTTCAGCCGCCTGTTGGCCAATCTCCCCGATCGTGGCCTCGTGGGCACCGCGGTCTGGAGCCCGGAGGGGGTGCTCGAACCCAGCGGGGGGTGGATCACGCCAGGCCTCGCCTTCCGGCGCCGGCGAATCGAGCCCACCCATCAGGAAGCAGCACGATCCACACCCCTGTCGCTCGACTGGTTGAGCGGCTGCAGCCTCGCCCTGCGGCCGACCGCCCACCATCCCCCGGCCCGGTTCGATCCGGGTCTGCCGCTGTATTACGAAGATATGGACCTCTGCCTACGCCTCAGCGCTGGCGACGCCACCTGCCTCTGGACTTCGGCCGTGGCCATCGCCCATCAACGGGGCAGTGGCAGCGGCGGCAACCGCAGCCGGAGAGTGGAGCTCAACACCCTCAGCTATTGGCGATTCCTGCAACGGCACACCCCTGGCTGGGTCAGGACCCTCAGGGGCCTGCGGCTGCTGGCCACGGCCCTGGCGAGGTTGCCGTTCCAGCCCCAACAGAGCATCGCTGTGTTGCGAGGATGGCTTTGGGCCCTGCGCCAGCCGCTTCGATGACCAGCCCCCCGCAGCGCAGCCTTCGCCCCCTCGCCCTCTTCAATGGCAGCTACCTCGGCCCGAAGCCCACCGGCATCGGGGTGGTGGCCCGGGATTTGGTGGAGGCTCTCGACCCCGCCTTGGTGCCCCTGCTGGAGCCGACCGCCGATCCTGCCGGGGAGGACGCCCCCCGGCTCAGGCCCCACAGCATCCCGATTCCCGCCAACCTCTCCCCAGCCCATGGCCGCAAGGGGCACTGGCGCCGTCTGCTCTGGACCCAAAACCAGCTGCCAACCCTGCTGAAGGCCCACGGAGCTCCCCTGCTGGTTTCGCCGCTGCCGGAAGCCCCGCTGCTGCGGGGCGTGCGGTCGGTGGTGTTGGCCCACGACCTGCTGCCGCTGCGCTACCCCCAACCCTCACCCCTGCTGGCTTACCACCTGGCATACGTGCCCCTGGTCTTGCATCGGGCCACCAGGGTGCTCTGCAACTCCGAAGCCACCGCCCAAGAGGTCCATGGCCGACTTGGCGTGCCCCTCAGCCGCCTCATTACGATCCGACTCGGCTTCGATCCTCGTGAGCTCAGGCCCCTTGGGCTCGAACGGGGGGCCGAGGTGCTGGTGCTGAGCCGCCACGACCCCCACAAAAACCTCGGTCGCATGCTCCAGGCCTTTGCCCTGGTGAGGGATCCAGAGGCAACCTTGCACCTGGTGGGCCCCCACGATGCTCGCCTCACCCCACGCTTGCAGGCCCTGGCCCGCGACCTGGGCATCGACCAGCGCTGCCGGTGGAGCCCCTGGGTTAGCGACCAGGAACGCCTGCTCCTGCTCAACCGCTGCGGGGTGCTGGTGATCCCCAGCCTGTGGGAAGGCTTCGGATTGCCTGCCCTCGAGGCCATGGCCTGCGGTGCCCCTGTGGTTGCCGCCAGGGCAGGAGCCCTGCCGGAGGTGGTGGGGGATGCGGCGTTGCTGGTCGATCCGCGCCAACCGGCAGCGATCGCCGACGCCATCGGATGCTGCTTGCGGGAGCCTGCGGTGGCGCGACATGCCGCCGTGGAAGGCCCCCGCCGGGCCGCCCGCTTCAGCTGGGCGGAGACTGGCACCCAGCTCACCCAACTCCTGCACGACCTGGTCTGATGCCCGGTTTGCCTGTTCTGCCTGTTGTTCTGATCGCCCTGGTGCTGCTCAACGGCCTGGCCCTGCTCAGGCCCAGGGGTGGGGCGCTGGCCCAGGTTGTGGGCACAGGGCTGCTGCTGCCGTTGCTGCTGGTGGCGAGCCTGCCAACGCCGCCCCAGGTTCGGGGCCTCCTCCTGCTGATCGCCGCAACCGCCATCACCCTCATGCTGGGGTGGGCCTTGCTGGCGCCGCTCTGGTCCCTCTGGGCCAAGGAGGGGATCAAGGCCAGCAGGCAGTCGGCCGGCATCGACACCACCGCTGGGGTGGGGTTCGTGATCACGGCCCTTGCCCTCAGCCTGGGCGCCGCCCTGTTCTTCGCCCTGCGCCCGAATCCGTATGAGTATCCAGGCGACACGGTCGACTACCTCAACACCTTTCAGCGACTCACCCAGGCCGGCCAGCCCCCGACGAGCTGCCTGACGAACACCTGGCGGATGGTCACCTACTGGCGGGCCTGCACCCTCTGGACCACGCTGCTGGAGGCCAGCCCCCTGGACACCACGACCCTGCTCTCGGGTTTCCCCCAGCGCACCGCCATCGGGCTTGAGATCGCGGTGCTGGGCCTCACTGTGTTCCGGCTGCTGCGATCGTCCCGGGTGGGCCCTGTAGCAGCTGGTTTGAGCTGGGTGCTGATGGTGTTCGGTCTGGGCAACCAATCGATCGCCTTTCTGGTCAACAACGCACTCCAGGGCTCGATCCTGGCGGCGGCCGTGTTCGTGGAATCGGCGCTGTTGGTGGTCTGGCTTGTGGGTCAGAGGATGAAACCCAATCTCCAGGCGGCGGCCCTCCTGCTCGGCATGGCGCCCTTCCTCTACCTGGAACTCAAGCTCCACGGCGCTTTTGCCCTCACCACCCTGGTGCTGCTCCTGCCCCTGATGCTGCTGCTGGCGTTGCGATCCCTCACAGCCTCTCCGGGGCCACGGCTCCTTCCGCGCCAAACGGCCGTGCTGCTGTTGCTGGGGAGCCTGGCGCTGCTTGTGCTGGTGCTCGGGTTCAAAACCGGTTGGCCGGTGTTGAAAGATGCTCGTCCGATCGTGCGCTGGTCCTTCCTGAAGGGGCTCGGGATTTCAGAAGCCAACCTGCCATCCTCCTATCTGCCCCGTTCTCCCGGATCAAGGCCTGAGCTGGTGGCGGTGGCCGCTCTGCTGGCGAGTTTGGGGGCCTTGTTCTTGCCCCAGGCCCTGCCCAAAACCAGGGCCAATGGCCAGCTCCCAACGGCCTTCGTTTACCGGGAGGTCTCGAGCCTCTATGGACTGGCGGTCCTGATGGCCTTCCTGGTGCCGCCCTTCAGCCACCTGTTCATCAACCTCCCCTACGAGATCAGCTCCAACTACCGATTGATGTGGGGTGTCATTCTCTTTTCCCCCCTGCCCCTGCTGATCGACTCCCTGGTCGGTACGGGCGGTTATGCCCCCAAGCAGGCCAGGGGGGGCCGGATCAAGACCTTGGCAGGACGGATGGTGCTCGGCTTGCTGTTCACCTTGGTGCTCATCCCGATTCCGAGCGGCTCGCGCACCTACCCCCAGCGCTTCTGGAGCAAATCCCGCCATCTGCTGCAGGGGCCCTCTCCCCGGGTTGACTTGCAACGCCTCAGCCGGGCGCTGCTGCCATCCATCAGGGAGGCTGGCGATGGACTCAGGAGGCCCGTTGTGCTGGCGGACGAACTGATCGCCACTGCGCTGGAGGGCTATCCGAATCAGGTGAGCCCGATCGATCCGATGCGGATCTACAGCCGCCGGGACCCGGGCTACAACAAGGTGAACGCCGACCTGCGAGCCTTGCCCGCAGCCCGTATGCGGGGCCGGATTGAGGCGATCAAACCGCAACCAGATCTGGTGATCCAGGAGCAGGCGATCGCCCCGTATTACACCCCCTACGGAGAAATCAACGTCTACGACAAGGATGGGGTCAGCCATGTCTCCCAAACCGGCGTGAACTCCATCCCCTCCGATCTGCTCCAGACCATGGGCTTTCGGGTCTGGCGCAACCTCGATGCAGCAGGACGAACTCTGCCCCTGGACGAGCCCAACCCGACCTACCGGCTCTGGCGGCGTCAGGGAACTTGAAAGAGCAAGACTTGTCAGTCCCACCACGCCACACCTAAGGTCAGTGACGCCTTGAAACCTGAGACGGCTGAAACTTGAGAATCCTTGGTATCTCGGCCTATTTTCACGACAGTGCCGCCGCCCTGATTGACGGCGATAGGGTGCTGGCCGCGGCCCAGGAAGAGCGCTTCAGCCGCCGCAAACACGATGCCGCTTTTCCTACCCAGGCCGTGCGTTTCTGCCTGGACAGCCAGCACCTCAGTCTGAGTGATCTGGATGCGGTTGTCTATTACGAAAAACCGCTGCTCACCTTTGAGCGGCTGCTGGAAACCTATCTGGGGGCCGCGCCCCGGGGGGGGCGCTCCTTCGTGGCTGCGATGCAGGTGTGGCTGAAGGAAAAGCTCTTCCTCAAGACCGAGATCCGCAAGGAACTCCAGAAGCTCGCCGCCGCGATGGCGACGGCGAAAGGCAGCCCCGAGCCCGACCGCGGCAGCCTGCCGGAGCTGCTCTTCTCGGAGCACCACCTTTCCCACGCCGGCGCCGCCTTCTACCCCAGCCCCTTTGAGAAAGCGGCCGTGCTCTGCATGGATGGGGTGGGGGAATGGGCCACCACTTCGGCCTGGCTGGGGGAGGGGAGCAGGCTCACACCGCTGTGGGAGATCAGCTTCCCGCATTCGCTGGGGCTGCTTTATTCCGCCTTCACCTATTACTGCGGCTTCAAGGTGAATTCGGGCGAATACAAGCTGATGGGGCTCGCGCCCTATGGCCAGCCCGTCCACGCCGACACGATCCGTCGCCACCTGGTGGACATCAAGCCCGATGGCACCTTCCGGCTGGATCTGAGCTACTTCAAGTTTCACCGCGGCTTCCGGATGACCAGCCGCAAGTTCCACAAGCTGTTCGGCCGGCCGCCACGGCAGGGGGAAACGGAGCTCAGTCAGTTCCATATGGATCTGGCCGCCTCGATCCAGGTGATCACCGAGGAGATCGTGCTCAAGCTGGCCCGCAGCCTGTGCCAAGACACCGGTGCCACCGACCTTTGCTTGTCCGGCGGCGTGGCCCTCAACTGCGTGGCCAACGGCAAGTTGCTGCGGGAGGGGATCTTCGAGCGGATCTGGATCCAGCCCGCCGCCGGCGACGCCGGCTCGGCTCTGGGCGCCGCTTTGGTGGCCTGGCATGAGCACTTCCAGCAACCTCGCACGCCCCAGCCCCACGACGCCATGGGGGGCACCTATCTCGGCCCGCGCTTCTCGAATGACAGTGTGCAGACCTACCTGAAGAGCGTGGGAGCACCGTTCCACAGCCTTGAGGATGGCCCCCTGTTCGAGTGGCTGGCCGAACTGCTGGATGGGGGCAAGGTGGTGGGCTGGTTCAACGGCGCCATGGAGTTCGGCCCCCGCGCCCTTGGAGCCCGTTCGATCCTGGGCGATCCGCGCAACCGCGCGATGCAGAGCGTGATGAACCTCAAAATCAAGTATCGCGAAAGTTTCCGCCCCTTCGCCCCCTCGGTACTGGAGGAGGAGGTGGCCAGTCAGTTCGAACTGGCATCCGGCAGCCCCTACATGCTGCTGGTGGCGCCGGTAAAGCGGGAGCTGTGCACACCGATGACCCCGGAGCAGGAGCAGCTGTTCGGCATCGACAAGCTCAAGGTGCCCCGCTCCTCGCTGCCGGCGATCACGCACGTGGATTACTCCGCCCGGGTGCAGACCGTGAGCGCCCGCACCAACCCTCGCTACCACAACCTGATCCGCGCCTTCCAGCGCCGCACGGGCTGCCCCACCTTGGTGAACACCTCCTTCAATGTGCGCGGCGAACCGATCGTCTGCACCCCGGAAGACGCCTACCGCTGCTTCATGCGCACCGAGATGGATGTGCTGGTGCTGGAGAATCAGCTATTGCTCAAGGAGGAGCAGCCCAAGCGCGCCGACGACCTGAGCTGGAAAGACGACTTCGAACTCGACTGACCGCGAGGCTCCGCAGAACCGCCAGAGCCGGCCATACTCCGCACCATGGCTATCGGCAGCGTTCCCATCTCGCTGGCCTCAATCGTTCCCCACCCTCGCCGCAGCACCCCTGCCATGGCCACTGCCCCCTCCCCACCCCCAAGCCTTCGCCAGCTGCGGGAGTTCGGCCTGCTGATCGGCATCGTGTTTCCGGTTCTGCTGGGCTGGCTCCTGCCCGCCCTGCATGGCCACCCTTTCCGGGAATGGACCCTGTGGATCGGCATCCCGGCCCTCGCCCTGGGCATCGCCTGGCCCCGCAGCCTGGCCCGGCCCTACCGGGGCTGGATGGCCCTGGGCCACGGCCTCGGCTGGATCAACAGCCACCTGATCCTGGGAGCGGTGTACCTGGTGGTGCTCCAGCCGATCGCGTTTCTGATGCGGAGCCTGGGCCACGATCCGCTGCGCCGCCGCCGCGACAGCGCCGCCGAAACCTACCGGGAGGTGCGCTCCGACCCCAGCGTGCACTTCAAGCGGATCTTCTGAGTCGCCCCTCCAAGCCTCAGCCAAGCCCCAGCCCTCCAGGCCAAGTCCCACTCCACCCTTCCGCAGCGATGGAATCCCTGATCGATCTGGCCAAAGACATCTGGGACTTCCTGAGGGTCCGCAAGAAGTTCTGGCTGGCGCCGCTGATCGTCACGATCGTGCTGATGGGGGCCCTGCTGGTGCTCACCCAAGGCTCGGTGGTGGCGCCGTTCATCTACTCGATCTTCTAAGCCTCGATCTTCTGAGGGTTGATCTTTTCAACGGCGCTCATCGGGCTGGAGCCGCCGGTGCCCTGCTTTAGAGCGGCTGAATCGGCGCCAGCCGAGGATCGAGGATCTTCGGCCCCATCCCCTCAAACTTCACGGCGATCGAGATCTTCTCGCCGCTGCCGAACAGGTGGGTCACGGTGCCCTCGCCGAAGCTGCTGTGCAGCAGGCGATCGCCCACGGCCCAGGTTCGGCTCACGCCGCCGCGGCGCCGCACGGCATTCTTGGGGGCCCCGGCCTCACCGCCGCCCGCCACCCGGCGGCTCTCGTCGCGGTCGACGCGGGTGAGGCGATCGAGCCGCTGCTCGCGCCGGATCGCTGCTCCGCCGCTGCGAGGGATGTCGCCCTGGAGCAGGGCTTCGGGCAGCTCGGAGAGGAACACCGAGGGCACCGCCGGCTCCCGCATGCCGCCCCACAGCCGCCGCTCGCTGGCATGGGAGAGAAAGAGCCGCTCCTTGGCGCGGGTGATGCCCACGTAGCAAAGGCGGCGCTCCTCCTCCAGGGCGGCCGGATCATCGAGGGAGCGGTAGCTGGGAAAGAGGCCCTGCTCCAAGCCCACCAGGAACACCACCGGAAACTCCAGGCCTTTGCTGGCGTGGAGCGTCATCAGGGTCACTCGGTCGGCGGCGGTGTCCTTGCTGTCAGCGTCGCTGGCCAGGGCGGCGCCGGAAAGGAAGCCCTCCAGATCCCCCTCCTCGTTCTCCTCCTGGTATTGCAGGGCGGCGTTCACCAGTTCCTGCAGGTTGCGGCGGCGCTCTTCGGCCTCATCGGTGGCCTCGTGCAGCAGCTCGGCCACGTAGCCGCTCTGCTCCATCACCCGCTGCACCAGCTCCGAAGGCGGCGCCTCCTGGCTGCGGCGCTGCAGATCACAGATCAGCTCGCAGAACTGCAGCAGCCCCTTGGCCGAACGTCCCCCGAGCGAACGCACCGCTTCGGCATCGCTCACCACCTCCCAGAGGGGCACCCCTAGCTGGTTGGCCGCATCGGTGAGCCGCTCCACGGTGGTCTTGCCGATGCCGCGCTTGGGCACATTCAGCACCCGCAGCAGGCTCACGGTGTCGGCGGGATTCACCAGCAGCCGCAGGTAGGCGAGCACATCCTTGATCTCGCGCCGGTCGTAGAAGCGCAGGCCCCCCACCACGAGGTAAGGAATGCCCCAGCGCACCAGGGATTCCTCCATCGCCCGGCTCTGGGCATTGGTGCGATAGAGCACCGCCATCGAACCCCAACCCAGCTCCGGATGGGCCGCCTCCAGCATCCGCATCCGGTGCACCACCGCTTCAGCCTCGGCGATCTCGTCGTCGCAGCGGGTGAGGCTGATCGGTTCACCTTCGCCGCGGGTGGGACGCAGCACCTTGTCGATCCGCTCGGAGTTGTGGGCGATCAGGGCGTTGGCTGCCTCCAGGATCGTGGCGGTGGAGCGGTAGTTGTCCTCCAGCTTCACCATCGTGGTGGTGGCATCGTCGGGGGCGCCATCGCCGAAATCGGCCTGGAAGCCCATCAGGATCGTGAAATCGGCGGCCCGGAAGCTGTAGATGCTTTGGTCGGCATCGCCGACCACGAATACCGAGCGGCCCTCCCATTCGTTGTATGTTTCCGGGTTGCGACCGTCGGTCACCAGCAGCTTGATCAGGTCGTACTGGGTGCGGTTGGTGTCCTGGTACTCGTCCACCAGCACGTGGCGGAAGCGGCGGTGCCAATAGGAGCGGATCTGCTCGTTCTGCTGCAGCAGCTGCACCGGCAGCAGCAGCAGGTCGTCGAAGTCGAGGGCGTTGTTGGCGGCGAGGGCGCGCCGGTAGAGGCTGTAAGCCTCGGCCACCTTGCGGTCGCGCACCCCCTCGGCCTTCGCCTCTAGCTGGGCCGGCAGCAGGCCCTGGTTTTTGGCGGTGCTGATCGCCCAGCGCACCTTCTTGGGCTCGAAGCGCTTGGGATCGAGCTGCAGCTCCTGGGTCACGATCTCCTTCACCAGGCTCTGGGCGTCGTTCTCGTCGTAGATCGAGAACTGGCGGGTCCAGCTCAGGCCTTCCGGATCGCGGAACTTGTCGATGTCGAAGCGCAGCAGGCGCGCGAACAGGGCGTGGAAGGTGCCGATCCAGAGGTCCTTGATCACCTCGCGGTAGATGCGGCTGCGAAGCCGCTTCTGCTCGATCGCCGGCAGGGTGCTCCAGGGCTGGCCGTACTGGCTCTGGGCCAGCTTCTGGGCCAGCAGCAGCTCCAGCCGCTCCTTCATCTCGCGGGCCGCCTTGTTGGTGAAGGTCACCGCCAGCAGGGAGCCGGGATCCACGCCGTGGTGGCCGATCAGGTGGGCGATGCGGTGGGTGAGGGCCCGGGTCTTGCCGCTGCCGGCACCGGCCACCACCAGCAGGGGACCGGTGTGGTGATCCACAGCCCGCCGCTGGGCATCGTTGAGGCCGGCCAGAAATGCGCTCATCGCCGCAGTCTCACTCAGCGGAGAGGGCTTCGAGGCGGGCCAGTTCGCGGAAGGTGGCCGAATCGCGCTGCAGATCGGCGAAGGAACCAGCCGCCTTCACCCGGCCCCCGTCGAATTCATAGATGCGGTCGCAGCGTTGGACCGTGCTGAGGCGATGGGCGATCACCAGGGTGGTGCAGCGGCGGCCGATCACCTGCAGGGATTCGATCAGGTTGAGTTCGGTGCGGTTGTCGAGGGCGCTGGTGGCCTCATCCATCACCAGAAAGCGGGCATCGCGGTAAAAGGCTCGGGCCAGGGCGAGGCGCTGACGTTGGCCGCCCGAGAGCTGCACGCCGTTCTCCCCCACCGGCGTGTAGAGGCCATAGGGCAGTTCGGCCACATCATCAGCCAGCTGGGCAGCCTCCAGCGACTCCCAGATGCGGTCGCGATCGATCGCCTCCTCAGGAATGCCGAAGGCGATGTTGTCGAGCAGGCTGCCATTGAGGAGATGGATCATCTGGGGCACATGGGCGCAGCAGGCCTGCCAGGCCGGCAGATCGTTGGCGGTCACGGGCACACCATCGAGCTCCAGGCTGCCCCGTTCGGGATGGAGCAGCCCCAGCAGCAAGTGGGCCGTGGTGGTCTTGCCGCTGCCGGTGCGACCCACCAGGGCCACCCGCGAGCCCACCGGGATGGTGAGGCTGAGATCGTTGAGCAGCCAGTCATCACCGCTCTCGTAGCGGAACGACACCTTCTGCAGCCGGATCGTGTGACGGGGAAAGATGCCTGCGGGGCTCGGCACATCAGGGCTGGAGAGCAGGGGGCGCTCCGAGGAGAGATCGAGCACATCAAGCAACTCGCTCACCTGGGGCAGGCCGCCTCGCAGCTGGGTGAGGGAGCGGAAGATGTCCTGCAGGGGGGGGGTGAGCCGCAGGGCGGCCACCGCCACGGAGGAGAGGAAGGGAATGATGCCCCCAACCCGAGTGGGATCGCCGCTGAGCAGGGCCGGCAGGGCGCCCACCACGAAGATCATCGTGATGCCAAAGGGTTCGATCAGAATTCGCGGCACCTCCGGCAGCAGCTCGGAGGTCCACACGGAATCCTCCGTCTCGGCGATGGTGTCGTTGAAGCGACCGGCAAAATAGGACTCGGTGTGGCTGAGCTGCACATCGGCCACAGAGCTGAGGGTTTCGATCAGCATCCCGGCCGATTGCTGCTCCTTGCGCAGGCGCTTGCGGGCGGCATGGCGGAGATAGGGCGTGGCCGCCATCGAGATGGTGAGAAAGGCCACCACCAGGGAAATGATCAGGCCCACCGAGAGCCAGCGGCCGATGAAGAGAATCCCGAAGGAGAGCAGCAGCACCGAGGGAATGGCACTGAGCATCAGCAGGAAAGGGATCACCGTTGAGTCGGAAACCCGGCGGGCATTGCTGAGCAGCAGGGCCGAAAAACGGGATCGGTTCTGGCTGAGGTGGTAGCGATAGTCCTGCTGGAGCAGGCGCTGGAACAGGAGGCGGGATAGATCGCCCCACACCCGGGCCGTCAGGCGGTACTGGAGGAAGCGGAGGCTCAGCTTGGTGGCTGATGACATCCAGGCCAGGCCCACGAAGATGCCGATCAGCCAGAGGCTCTGGTCGATGCCGTTGCCCCCGAAGACCCGCATGCCGGGGATCAGATCGTCGAGATGGTGGCCCACCAGGGTGCCCATCAAGCGGGCCACCACAGCGATCGAGGCGAGGTCGATGATGCCGGGCATCATCGAGAGCGGCACCAGAATCAAGAGGGTGCGCAGGCGCCGCCTGGGGAGATAGCTGAACAGCCGCTTCAGTTCCTGGAGCGTGCGGCTCTGGAGCGGCGGCAGGGCAGGCAATGCCAGGGCCAGAAGGGTTGGCTCACGCTATGCCGGCGGGTCCGCCGTACATCAACGACGCAGCCAGCGCCTCAGCCGCACCAGCCGCCCATCCAGGCGGAGCCGCCAGGGCGCCGGGCTCACCAGGGGGGGGACCCCCTGCTCCAGCACCCTCCGCCAGTGGGCCTCGATCGCCCCTAAGGCCCACTCCCAGCGGCGAACCAGTTCGGCCTCCGAACAGTCGTCGAGGAGCCCCGCCAGCGAGCGGGGATCCGCCTGCCAGGCGAGGGGATCGGCCACGGCGGCGGTGATCTGCTCCAGGTCGGCCGCCAGGCTGCCGCAGCCGATCTGGTGTCCCACCCGGCCAGGATCGAGGCTGTCGGCCAGGGCGTGGTTGAGGCTGCTGAACACCACACAGCCCGAGGCGAGGGCCTCAAGCGGTGGCAGCCCGAAGCCCTCGCTCACCCCGCGGCCCCGCCAGTAGTCGGCGGAGTCGTAGAGCACCACGCTGGAGCAGCGGAACAGCTCGACCAAATCGTCGACCCAGCCCTCCTGGAGCTCCACCCGCAGCCCCCGATCCCGCAGGGCCGGCACCAGCCGCTCCAGCACGTAGCGGCTGTTCTTGCGCACCTGCACCAGCACGTCGATCGGCCGCCGGGGCCGCGGCGGGGCCCAGGCCTCGACGGGTCCGCCCCGAGGATCGCGCCAGGGCACCTCCGGCGACCCCGGCCGCAGCCATTTCGGATCGAGGGCGTTAGGCACCAGGAAGAGCGGGTTGCGGGGCGCCCGATTCCCCCAGTAGCCCAGGGTGTTGCGACTCACCGCCAGCACCGGCACGCCGGCAGGTAGATCAAAGCCATAGCCGCTGCTGTGGGCGTGGTAAGCCACGGGGCGGCCCCGCAGGCGTCGCAGCAGCGGGGGCACATCAAAGCCCCAGCTCACAACCCAGAGGGCCTGGCCCGGAGCGGGCTCCCGGCTCAGGAGGTCATCGAGAAAAGGATGCTCAGCTTGCCGCTGGCGGTAGGTGACCACCTCCACCCGCCGCGCGCTTGTGGCCGCCAGCAGGCGGGCGGTCTGGAGCTCCACCAGCAGGCCACCACAACGGAAGCGGCCGCTGGTGCCCGGCACCAGGAAGCGGATCGGAGCGAGGCTGGCAGCGTTCAGGATGGGGGTCGCTGGGAGGCGAAGCGGTCCTGGGCAGAGTCTGCCGGAAGAGCCTCACTCCAGGACCGCCGCAACCTCAGGCCGGCACGGCCTCGGTGCTGCCGGACCGTTGGCGCTTGGTGAGGAAGCCGAAGAGCACCTTGCCGATGGCAGCGATCAGATTGCCTTCCAGTTCCTGGAACATCTTCATGTTGCAGTGGAAGGCCTCATTGGCCTCCCCCACGATCCGATCGGCCATGGCCTGGTCGATCGGCAGGTTGTCGAGCACGCTGCGGTAGTTGGTCTTGAAGCCCTTCTCGTCGGGGATGGTGTCGAACTCGTAGAAGCGCAGGCCATCATGCTCGCCCAGGTTCATGGCCTTCTGGGCAATGTTTTTGAGGATCTGACCACCGGAAAGGTCGCCGATGTAGCGGGTGTAGTGATGGCCCACCAGCAGCTCGGGGCTCTCCTTGGCAATGCGGTGGATGCGGGCCACATACTCCTGGGCACCGGCGGTGGCGCGGATCTGGTTGCGCCAGTCGGGCCCGAAGTAGAAGGCGAGGTCCTGCTCGAGGGATTCGCGGCGGTTGAGGGCGGCGAAGTTGATTGGTCCCACCACGGGATGGTCGGCGAGGCGGCCGATCTCCTCCTCCATGGCGCTATACACAAACCAGAGGTCGGCCACCAGGGTGCGATAGCTGGCCTTATCCACCACACCCTTGAGGAAGCAGCTCACGAAACCGGTGTTCTCGGCCATGGTGTGGGCCTTCTTCGTTCCCTCACGGAGCTGGGAAGCCAGGGCGACAGACATCTTCGGCGGGGCGCTTGAAACGCGACAGGAGCTGACAAGCCAGCGTAGGCGCGGTCTTCGAGCCGATGGCGGCAAGGTTGCGAAGGATTACGGCGCCAGGGCGGCCGGGCAAAAGAGCCTGGAGGCCAGACCTGGGATGTCCGACCTGGCCTTAAGCAGCCAGACCTCCCCCATCGCGGTATTGGGCCGGCGCCGAATCGAACAGCTCGAACAGACCGCGGCAGAGCTCCTGCAACGTATCCACCACGGCGGGGTGGGGGAGATGGGAGCCGGAAGGTTGCCAGTCGCCGAGGGTGGTGAAGCGCCAGCGTTCTGCTTCATAGGTCAGGCCCCGGATCAGCACGCCTAAGAGGCGCGGTCGGGTGGACGGTGAACCCTGGGGAGAGCCTTCAAGGTGCAGCTGCACGAGCAGCGAACGGGATTCAAGCCGCGGACTCCAACCGGGGAAATGGAGGGAGAAATCCAGGTTGGCCCGTTCGTCGAACCGGCGGGTCTGGGGATCGTCGCGCCACGGAGTGAGGTTGGCCCGGGCGTCTGGAAAGGCCGCGCGGAAAAGGGTCACGGCCGAGGCGATGGCCTGGGCCAGCTCCGGACTGTGGGCCTGGTCCGCTGCATTCATGGGATTCATCCTGCTGAACAAGGCCGGGAATGGACCGGTCGGTTCCGGCCCCCGCACCAAAGATTGGCGCCAACCGGTCGGGGGCCGCAGACCGCAGGGGCAGTTGCTTGCCAGCGCCTGGGCTTCCAACCACACTGCCGGCCCCCCTGCCGATCACCACAAACCTTCCGCGTCCGCCCGCAGGCATAGGCTCGCGCCGATTCATCCTGCGCCGGGCGCTCCATGGCCACCTACGAGAAGCTCACCGCCCCCTCCAGCGGCACCGCTATCCGCTTCGAGAACGGTCAGCCGGTGGTGCCCAACGACCCGATCATCCCCTTCATCCGCGGCGATGGCACGGGCGTGGACATCTGGCCCGCCACCCAGCGGGTGCTGGATGCGGCGGTGGCGCAGGCCTATGGCGGCGCGCGCCGGATCGAGTGGTTCAAGGTGTATGCCGGCGATGAAGCCTGCGAGCTCTACGGCACCTACCAATACCTGCCGGAGGACACCCTCGAGGCGATCCGCACCTACGGCGTGGCGATCAAGGGTCCCCTCACCACTCCGATCGGTGGCGGTATCCGCTCCCTCAACGTGGCTCTGCGCCAGATCTTCGACCTCTATTGCTGTGTGCGCCCCTGCCGCTACTACGCAGGTACCCCCAGCCCCCACAAGCGGCCCCAGGATCTCGACGTGCTCGTGTACCGCGAGAACACCGAAGACATTTATATGGGTATCGAGTGGGAGGCCAGCGATCCGGTCTGCATCGAACTGATCAAGCACCTCAATGAGGTGGTGATCCCCGCCAATGGCAAGTTGGGCAAGCGCCAAATCCCCGAGGGCGCTGGGATTGGCATCAAGCCGGTGAGCAGACGCGGCAGCCAGCGCCACATCCGCAAGGCGATCCAGCACGCCCTCCGCCTGGAGGCAGACAAGCGCCACGTGACCCTGGTGCACAAGGGCAACATCATGAAGTTCACCGAGGGTGCCTTCCGCGATTGGGGCTACGAACTCGCCACCACCGAATTCCGCGCTGAGTGCATCACCGAGCGCGAAAGCTGGATCCTGGGCAACCTGGAAGCCGATCCCAGCCTCAGCCTGGAGGCCAACGCCCGCATGATCGAGCCCGGCTTCGATGCCCTCACCCCTGAGAAGCAGGCGGCGGTGTGCAACGAGGTGAAGGGGGTGCTCGATGCCATCGGCAGCAGCCACGGCAACGGCCAGTGGAAGCAGATGGTGCTGGTCGATGACCGCATCGCCGACAGCATCTTCCAGCAGATCCAGACCCGGCCGGCCGACTACTCCGTGCTCGCCACCTTGAACCTCAACGGCGACTACATCTCCGATGCCGCCGCGGCCGTGGTGGGCGGCCTGGGCATGGCCCCCGGCGCCAACATCGGCGACAACGCCGCCATCTTCGAAGCCACCCACGGCACCGCCCCCAAGCATGCCGGCCTCGATCGCATCAACCCCGGCTCGGTGATTCTCAGCGGCGTGATGATGCTCGAATTCATGGGCTGGCAGGAGGCCGCCGATCTGATCACCGCCGGTCTGAGCGCCGCCATCGCCAATGGCGAGGTCACCTACGACCTGGCCCGCCTGATGGAGCCGCTGGTCGAGCCGGTGAGCTGCTCGGGGTTTGCCGAAGCGGTGGTGCGCCACTTCGGGGGGTGAGGCCCTCGCTGGCAAGGGTCACGGTGGGCAAAGGTGTGGCCGTTGAGCGGGCCGCTGAATCCGAGGTTGCCAGGGTCCGATCCGCCTCTCAGCGTTGCCACAACCAGCGGCTGTCCCGCTGCAGGGCCGCGGCCATGGCGGAGCCGCTGGCCAGAAGTTCGCTGTGTTCCCGGGGCGTGAGCACCAGGGCATCGCAGCTGAGCGGCAGCTCCGCCAGGGGCCAGGCCAGCAATCGCTGGTGCTGCGGGCCGCAGCTGGCCGCATCGATCAAGAGCAGATCGAGATCGCTGCCCACCCCGGCGTCACCCCGCCCGTAGCTGCCGAACAGGCCGACCCGCTCCAGACCCGGATGCTCCGCCGCCACCTGGGCCGCCCAGAAGCGCACCTGGCTCAGCACCTGCTCCGGTTCAGGCCAGCGCAGCAGCGATTGCGTCAACGATCGAACGGGCATGGCGCAGGGCGTCCTCGCTTTGGAGCCGGCCGAAATGATCGGTCGGGGCCCCATCGGGCAGGCTATCGGGGTAGCGCGTCGGGATGTACAGCGCATCCAGGATGCGCAGACGGTCCTCCAGATCGCTGACGCTGGCCGCCAGAGCGGCGAGGACATCCGGCGGCAGATCCCGGCTGGAGCGCCCGAGGCCGTGGCCCCACGCCTGCTGGCCATGGCGCAGGTGCAAACCCTTCAAAGCCTTCTCCACCGCCTGGTGGCAAGCAAAGCAGGCCCATTCATGGTGGCCGGCGGCGGCGCTGACTCCGGCCAGGGCAAGATCGGCCTGTGCCTGATGCAGCCAGTCGAAGCAGCGGTTCATCGCACCATTGTGTCGAACCTGGCTGTAGCACCCCTGCAGAGCCGCCAACGAAAGCTGTCAGCTTCGGTTGCTGCCTCGGTGGCGAGGAAGCGGCTCGAGAGCGAGATCATGCCGCTCGGGCGCGAGAACACCAGCAAGCAGGAATGAAGCGCCTTGATCAGGCAGCCCTGCTTTCCGGACGAATCCAGCCAGACCCCGCCCGGTGCTCCCCACCGCCATCCCCCGCGCCAGACTCTCCGCCATGAGCGCCTCCTCCCCCGCCACCGCCTCCACCAGCTCGCCGCAGCCCGCCAATCCCCTCCAGGCCGCCGACCCCTGCGTGCACTGCGGCTTCTGCCTGCCCACCTGCGCCAGTTACCGGGTGCTGGCCACGGAGATGGATTCGCCCCGGGGCCGCATCCACACCCTCAAGGCGATCGAGGCTGGCCATCTCGTCCTCGATGCCACCGTGGCGAGCCATTTCGACACCTGCCTGGGCTGCTTTGCCTGTGTCACCGCCTGCCCCTCGGGAGTTCGCTACGACCAGCTGATTGAGGCCACCCGGCCAAAGCTCAATGCCCCCGAGCTGCGCACGCCGGCCCAACGGGCCTTCCGCCGCCTGCTGTTCAGCCTGCTGCCCTACCCCAATCGCCTGCGGGCTGTGCTCACCCCCCTGCGGGCCTACGCGGGCACGCCCCTGCAGGCCCTGGTGCGCCGCAGCGGTCTCACCCGGCTGTTCGGTCCCCAGGTGGAGGCACTGGAGAGCCTGCTGCCCCCCCTGGCCCCGGAGGCCTTCCGCGACACCCTGCCCGTGGTGGTGCCAGCCGTAGGAGAACGGCGCTACCGGGTGGGGCTGGTGCTGGGCTGCGTGCAGCGGCTGTTTGATCCGGCTGTCAATGCAGCGGCGATCCGGGTGCTGAGCGCCAATGGCATCGAGGTGGTGATCCCCCCCGACCAGGGCTGCTGCGGCGCCGTGACCCACCATCAGGGCGAACTGAAGCAGACCTGCGAGCTCGCCACCAACCTGATGGCTTCCTTTGCGGCGGTGATCGGCGAGGGCAGGCCGGCGGGTCCTGAACCCCTGGATGCGGTGCTCGTGGCCGCCTCCGGCTGCGGCCACACCCTCAAGCACTACGGCGAGATCCTCGCCGCCGGGTCCTCCGAGGCCGGCGCTTCCCCTGCGGAAGCCACCGCCCCGGACGCCGCCGCAGCCGGGTCCAGCCCACCGCCCGGCGTTCCAGCAGGTGCCTCCCAGCCGCCGATCCCCAGCACCGGCACTCCAGAGCTGGCGATCGCCTTCGCCCACCAGGTGGCCGACATCCAGGAATTCCTGGATCGGGTGGGGCCCAGCGAAGCCTTCCGCGCTGCCCTCCAACCGCTTCTCCACGCCGATGGCACCGCCGCCACCACGGAAAGGCCCCTGCGGCTGGCTTACCACGACGCTTGCCACATGCTCCACGGCCAGGGCCTGCGCGAGCAACCGCGCTCCCTGCTGCGCTCCATTCCCCACGTTCGCCTGGTGGAGGCCAGCGAGGCCGGGGTGTGCTGCGGCAGCGCCGGCATCTACAACCTGGTGCAGCCTGAGGAGGCCGCCGAACTGGGCCGAATCAAGGCGGCGGATCTCTCCGGCACCGGCGCCGACCTGGCCGTGAGCGCCAACATCGGCTGCACGCTCCAGATCCGCAGCCACATGGAGAGCACCCCGAGGCCAATCCCGGTGCTCCACCCGGTGCAGCTCCTGCAGCGCAGCCTTGAAGGGGGCTGAAGGGCACCGCCGCCAAGGCCCCCGCTGCGGCGCCTGCGCGCCCTGCCCCTCACCCTGATCATCTTTCGGCACGATCGAGATCGGCAGCCGCTCCCTTCAGGCCCCGCCCTTGAGACGCCGCCACAGCCGCACCAGGGTGTCGGCCTCACCCAGATTGCCCGGCACCGTGACCAGGGGCAGCGCCTCGATGCCCTGCAACCGCACGGGAGCCGTGCTGGACAATCCGGCCGCTGGCACCAGCACCAGAGAGAGCCCCGGCTGCAGCTGCCCCTGGAGTTCCACCCAGGCAAGGCCCAGTCCCTCAGCCAGCAGGGTGTGGCTGGTGATGCCTCCTTTGCTGATCAGGTAGCCCAAATCTGGCGCTAGCCGGGCCGCTACCCGAGCCATGGCGGCGGCGAGGGCCTGCCCCAGCGCCCGCCGCTCGGCGGCGTGGCGGCAGAGCAGCTCGCCGCGGCTGGTGTAAAGCACCGGCGTGCGGCCCACCGCCAGCAGATTCCGCAGCCGCTCCAACCACTCCTGCTCCAGGGAGGCCAGCAGCCTGTCGGGCAGGGGACCCTCCAACACCCGATGGACGCGGGCCACGGGCACCTCCACGCCGCCGCAGCCAGGCTCGGCCAGCAGGGTGGCGAGCTGGGCATCAGCCAAGGGCACATGGGAGCCCACCAACACCAGTCCCGGCCGTCGCCCCCCATCGGGGCCGCGGCGGCAGAGGGCAGCCAGGCCCTGGGCATCCAGGGGCTGGGGCGGCAGCGTCACCAGCCCATTGAGAAGGCTGGCGGCGCTTTGGAACAGGAAGCGGCGCGGCGGATTCTGGGAACCGGCCACCAGCTCCCGCACCACCGCCCCGAAGGCGGCCAAGTGGGCGGGGCGCTCCGCATCCACCACCAGCAGCGGGTTCCCCCCCAGCGCCTCCAGCCGCTGCCGCAGGGCCCCCTGGGCCGCCACCGTGGGCTCTAGCTCCGCCAGGGCAAGGTGCTGCACCGCCGCCGCCCCGATGCGGCCGCCACTCTTTTCCTGAGCCCAGGCGGCCAGATCGCTCGTGCCGTAGCCGAACAGGCTGTCGCGGGCAAAGGGGCTCTGGTGCACCGGCACACCCTCCAGCCGATGCACCCCCCCCACGGTGGTGCGGCCCCCCTCCAGGAAGGCGGGCGCCAGAAAGGTGGCCTCGAAGGGGCCCAGCTCCTGCTCGATCACCTCCACCTCCAGCGGGAAATGGCCCCGCAGGGTGGAATCGCCGCGGCTCACCACCAGCCAGCGGTCGATCGCTCCGGCCTCGCGGGCCTCCGCCAGGGCGGGTACCAGGGCCTGGCAGATCTCCATCACCCGCCGGCGGGCCGCCTCGGGATCAAGGGCGCGGGTGTTGGCCAGCAGAAAGAGCAGGGGGGAGGGATGGCGCAGGCTGGCCGCCAGGGTGGAGGCGTCCCAGCGGAGCAGCAACGGTGCGCTGTGCACGGTCTGGGAGCCGGTGGGGTCGTCGTCGAAGACGATCACCTTGAGTCGTGGCGCTGGCGGCGGTCCGGCCGGCCCGTGTGGAAGGGAGAACGGCTCGCTGGGGAGCTCAACCATGGAAGGTGCGGGGACATGGCCGGCAACCAGACCCCGGAGGGCGGCCGCCATGGCACCATCGTGCCGTGATCCGTCCTGAGCCTGGGGAACTGCAGGAGCTGGTGCGGGAGCTGCACCGGCAGGGAACCCCCTGGCTGCCGGCCGGCCTCGCCAGCCGACTCGACTGGGGAGCGCCGGTAGCCCCCTGCACGGTGGTGAGTTGCGGCGCCCTGAGCGGTATCCGCGAGCACAGCCCCGGCGACTTCACGGTCACGGTGGGAGCGGGCACCTCCCTGGAGGAGCTGCAGCAGGCCCTGGCGCCCCACCGGCAGTGGCTGGCCATCGATCCACCCTTTGCAACCGGTTCGTCGGCGGTCCCTGGCCTTGGCCCAGGCCAGCCCACAGCCCCAGGCCAGGGCCAGGGGAGCATTGGCGGCCTGGTGGCCCGGGGCCTGGCCGGGGGCTATCGCGAGCGCTACCTGGGCGTGCGGGATCAGCTGATTGGCCTGCGCCTGCTGCGGGCCGACGGGGTTGAGGCGATGGCCGGCGGCAAGGTGGTGAAGAACGTGGCCGGCTACGACCTGATGCGGCTGCTGTGCGGCAGCTGGGGCAGCCTCGGCCTGATCACCGAGGTCACCCTGCGCACCCTGCCACTGCCACCCCAGCGGCGGGGCCTGTTGCTGAGCGGCCCGGTGGTGGCCCTGATGGCCTGGAGCTCCGCCCTGCTGCGCTCCGGGGTCACGCCCGAGCGGCTCGATCTCTGGAGCCCGGCCCTGGCGGCCGCGGCCGGCCAGGAGCCGGCGCCGCTGCTGTTGGTGGGTCTGGCCAGTGTCAGCGCCGCGAACCTTGAGGCCCAAATGGCGGTTCTGGACGAAAGCCTCGGCGGATCTGGCGGGAGTGCCGAAGCCGGAGCAGGCGGCGTGAGCATGCGCAGCTGCGGCGCCAGGGAGCTGGCCACCCTGCTGACGTGGGGCCGCCAGGCCCAGCCAGTCCTCCCGGCGCCAGCCGATGCCGGGGCCGCCAGCATCACCCCGAATCCGAATCCGGATTCGGAGCCGGCGGCCTGGCTGCTGCGGCTCGGCGTGAGCCCCGACCGGGGCGCCGATCTGCTGGCCCACCCGCTTCTGGCCGAGCGGCCGGTGAATCTGGCCGCCGGCAGCGGCCTGGCCCTGGCCTGGGCCGATGCCGGGTTGCAACCCGAGCGGGTGCAGGAACTGCGGCTCCACTGCCGGGAGCTCGGCGGACACCTCACCGTGCTGCGCCGTCCAGCCGGCGCCGATCCGGCGGGCGCCACGGCCCTGCCGGCCTGGGAGGATGCACCTTCCCGGCTGATGATCGAGGCGATCAAGGCCCGCTTTGACCCGAAGCGCCAACTGGCCCCAGGTCGTCTGCCGGGCGTGGCGCGGCCCGAGCTGGCCCCTGCCTGAAGGCGATTCCTAGGCCAACGTCTCCAGCCGATAGCGGCAGTGGAGGTTGCGGTTCTCGCCGGGCGCCAGCAACAATCGCCGATCGCCACTCACCAGCGCCTGGCGGGGAGCCGTCCAGGGTTCGAGGCACACCATCGGCCGTGGGGTTTCGGTCCACACCACCACGCAGTCGAAGGGGGCGGTGGTCTCCAGGTTGAGGGACAGGCCCCCCGCCGGATCCACCAGCCGCACCGCACCGGAGTCGGCACAGAAGAGGTCCACACCCTCCCCAAGCCGCAGGAGTTGATCGGCCGTGGCGGCCGGGGCCATCGTGAGGTGGTCGGTGCAGCGCTCTGGAAGCCCCTGGATCCGCACCGCGCCCGGATCGGCCACGGCGATATAGGGATGGAGCCCGAAGCTGAAGGGCATCGGCGCGTCCCCGGGCTCGCCGCCGTGGTGGATGCGCGCCGTGATCGCCAGGGCGGCGGATTCCAGCCGCAGCTCCAGGCGCAGGCGAAATGGGAAGGGGAAATGGGGCCGGGTGGCAGGGCCATCGCCGAGCTCCATCGCCACGCCGCCCCCATCGGTCAAGGGCTCCAGGCTCCAGGGCAGGTCGCGGGCAAAACCGTGCTGGCGCATCGGATAGGAGCCGCCTGGCAGGGGAAGCTGATCACCGGGAAGGTTGCCGCAGATCGGAAACAGCACCGGCATGCCGCCCCGCACCGAAAGGGCGGGATCGGCGAAGCGGTCGGCATCGAGATAGAGGATCTCCCGGCCGCCGCAGCGCCACCCCGTCAGCAGGCCGCCCCGTTCGGGCACGAGCCTGAGCTGATCACCGCTGGCGGGATCCTCGAAGATCCAGTGGGGCCAGGGGTCTTTGATCGACAGCATGGGCATGGCGGTCAGGCGGAGGCGCTGGATCGACCGTACCCGCACCACCCGTGTCGACCCTTACCTGGAGGTACTGGCTGGGGTCAAGGGGCATCTCAGTCTCAGGATCGCCAGGCGCTGGGCTGTGCGGCACCCTGCCCTGGTCGGCCCACCGCCATGGGCTGATGCCTGAGGCCATGGCCGCTGCCTAGTCCGGGGCAATCGCGGCATAAACCTGTTGATTCCCCTGATTCCCCCCCCAAATGGGGGGGACCTGGGGCGGGGACCTGCTCCTGGCCTGTAGCAACCGTCACCATGTGAACATCGCGTGTAGATCACGTGTTTTTTCCCTTGCTCAAGCCCCCCCCTCCCTATGGCCCCATCACCTGCGGCCGGCCTCCGGACGGCCACCCTTGTCTCCCTCCTGAAGTCCGGGCTCCTTGACCGGGCTCGGGCGGACTGTTCCCCTGTTTCCGCTCCTGGCCTGCATGGCCGGCGGCTGCGTGGTTGCGGTTCTGGCGCCATCGCCCTGGCCTCCATCTTGCTGCTGCCCTTGGCGGCAGCCGCCGTGCCGCTGGCGCCGCTGATCCCTGCGACCCCCGTAGCTACAGCCCCGGCCGGCGCCCCCAGCGGCATGAACGGTCCAAAGCGCCCCGGCGTGATCCCGCCCGCCTCCCTGAGCCGCGGCGGTGGCTCGGCCGATGGACTGCCGCAAGCCCCGCGTCGGCCGGTTCCCGGGCAGAACGCGGCCCTCACAGCGAACCGATAACCGGCAACCCATCGGTGCTGTCGTAGCCCATAGCGGCGTGCTGCTCAGCCCAGGGCAGCGGTTCGCCGTTCTGGGCCACGGCAGATGGCATTGGTGCCCGGTTGAGATGATTTTGAATGTGCGGATGCATTCTGCGGGCCCGCGACGCTTCAATATTGAAGTAATGTTTGGTGTTCTGGTGTGGCGAACGCTGGCGATCGAAGAAATCGCCAACGTTCGTTTGCTCACCCGCCTCGGCGCTTGAGGTATTGGCTTGGACTTTACCGACCGTCTCGATCAATTTGAGCCGAATCACCGCATGATGAGAAGTTGGATCTTCTCCAGCGGTGTGCGTTTGAGCTTTGTGATTGCCATGAAAAGCCACATCGGCTTGGTGGGTATCATGCGCTCGATCTCAGATCAGAGTCGCATCAAGGGGATGGCTTCCACGGAGGAGGAGGCCTACCGCCGCATTCGCGAGAGCAATCCCGGGTTGTTGATCTGCAGTGATCTACTGCAGCAGGGCCATGGTTTTTCCCTCTGCAGAAGAGCTATCCAGGTGGTGAGCGATCTCAAGGTGCTGATGGTGCTCAGCTCCGAAGATTTGGATGTCGGTAACGCTTTGGATAGCGGAGCGATGGCCGTGGTCTGCGAGGAGGATTTCCTCTCGCCCGAGATGGAAGTGATGCAGTTATTGCTGGCAGCCGCCAATAACAAAAAGTGCGTCTCCAATCGGGCGCGATCGCGGATGAAGAAGCCCGAATCGATCGTTGAATCGCCGCAGTCGCTCACGC
This sequence comes from Cyanobium sp., assembly GCA_044345855.1. Classification (GTDB taxonomy): domain Bacteria; phylum Cyanobacteriota; class Cyanobacteriia; order PCC-6307; family Cyanobiaceae; genus Cyanobium. The sequence goes on from JBIJAG010000002.1 coordinate 211,514, forward strand.
AACGGGAGAAAGAAATCCTGATCCTTATGCTGAAGGGAGCTTCGGATCGGGATATCTCCGAGCACTTGCTGATCTCCATCCATACCGTCAAGGAATACGGGAAAAGTATTCGCCGCAAGTATCAGGTCAAGTCTCGCCTTCGGTTGATCAGCGCGCTGCTGGGGCGCAGGCAGGCGCCTGCCGCTGCCGTGCCCGCAGCGCGCTGATCCTCCAGGGCGTGCAGCCCTCGGGAGGGGTGCTGCGCGTGCGATGCGAAGGCAAGCCCGGGATGTTGAGCCTTGTGTGGCGCCCCTGCTCCAGGGCCAGGAGCTGGCTGCGTTGGCGCTGGAGGGCCATGCGAGCCCGGCGCCTGCTCTTCGCTCCTTGCTTGCCAAAGGGCCCGGCCGCCCCCGAGCATGGCAACCTTCCCTTTGTCTTTCTGCAGCATGGCCGCCGAACGCTCCTTCATTGCCATCAAGCCCGACGGGGTGCAGCGGGGGCTGGTGGGGGAGATCCTCGGCCGCTTCGAGCGCAAGGGCTTCAAGCTGGTGGGCCTGAAGCAGCTCACCCCCAGCCGCGAGTTGGCCGAGAGCCACTACGGCGTCCATCGCGAGCGTCCCTTTTTCGCCGGTCTCGTGGACTTCATCACCAGCGGTCCGGTGGTGGCGATGGTGTGGGAAGGGGAGGGCGTGATCGCCAGCGCCCGCAAGCTGATCGGCGCCACCAAGCCCCTCGAGGCCGAGCCCGGCACGATCCGCGGTGATCTGGCCATCAACATCGGCCGCAATGTGATTCACGGTTCCGATGCCCCGGAGACCGCCGAATTTGAGATCGGCCTCTGGTTTACCCCCGCCGAGCTGAGCGACTGGAGCCCGGCCGATCAGGTGTGGCGCACCGAGGGCTGATGGCTCCGTGGCCCTCTGCTCAAGGCGGCCGCGGGCCTACACGGCGACCGGGGAGGCGGCGGTGATGGCGGTGCTCATGGCCGGGGTGCGTAACGCCGATGTGGTGTCCCTCACCCCCTTGAAGATGGTGAAGCTCCGGGCTGGCGCCTACCTGGAGCTGCTGCCCTAATCCCTCCTTTGCCCCTGCGGGAGCTCGCGGCCATGGCGGGCCTGTCGCGGGACACCACATCCCGCGCGCACCTTCACCCAGCTGCGGGAGCGCGGCATGGTGAGCGGCGATCCGTAGGGGATGCGGATCGGCAATCCGGTGTGATTGCGCAAGCGGGGCCTGCTGGCCTGAGGGGGGCCGGGCCGTGATGCGACTCCCCCCCGTCATTCCATGCCGATCCATCCGTGGTGGTGAGGGCCGGTCATCGGGGCCTGCCGGCTGGGACTGTTCCATAGGATTGGCCCCAGCCTTAAATCCGCCCGATCCCGATGCCAGTGGCCGCCACCGCCTCCGCAGCTCCCGCCGCCACGGACGATCAGGCGGCCTGGGAGGCCGTGATCGGCCTGGAGACCCACGTGCAGCTGGGCACCGACAGCAAGATCTTCACCGCTGCCTCCACCACCTTCGGCGATGACCCCAACACCCATGTGGATCCAGTGGTGTTCGGCCTGCCGGGCACGTTGCCGGTGCTCAATGCCAAGGTGCTCGAATTCGCCGTCAAGGCGGCGATGGCCCTGAACCTGAAGATCGCCGCGCACAGCAAATTCGATCGCAAGCAATATTTCTATCCCGATCTCCCCAAGAACTACCAGATTTCCCAATACGACGAACCCATTGCCGAAGAAGGTTGGATCGAAGTTGAGGTGGCCGAAAAGGGCAAGGAAACCTATCTCAAAACCATCGGCATCGAACGGCTCCATATGGAGGAGGATGCTGGCAAGCTGGTGCATGCCGGCAGCGATCGCCTGGCCGGCTCCACCCATTCGCTGGTGGATTACAACCGCGCTGGCGTGGCCCTTGCCGAGATCGTGAGCAAGCCGGATCTGCGCACCGGTCGTGAGGCGGCTGAGTATGCTTCGGAGATTCGCCGCATCATGCGCTACCTGGGGGTGAGCGACGGCAACATGCAGGAAGGCTCGCTGCGCTGCGATGTGAACATCTCCGTGCGGCGGGGGCCGGATGCACCCTTTGGCACAAAGGTGGAGATCAAGAACATGAATTCCTTCTCTGCGATTCAGCGGGCCTGTGAGTATGAAATCCAGCGCCAGATCAAGGCCTATGAGGCCGGTGAGCCGGTGGTTCAGGAAACCCGCCTCTGGGATGAGAGCAAGCAGCTCACCAAGAGTATGCGCAGTAAGGAGGGCGCCAGCGACTATCGCTACTTCCCCGATCCGGATCTGGGGCCGATTGAGGTGAGCAGCGAGCAGCGGGAGGCCTGGCGCGCTGAGTTGCCGGAGCTTCCCGCCGCTAAGCGCCACCGCTACGCCGACCAGCTGGGTCTCTCGATCTACGACGCCCGCGTGCTCACCGATGAACGGCCGATGGCGGAATACTTCGAGGCCGCCGTGGCCGCCGGTGTCGATGCGAAGGCGGTGGCCAACTGGATCACCGGCGACATCGCCGCCCATGTGAATGCCGAGCGCCTCTCCTACGCCGATCTGCCCCTCGGTCCGGAGCAGCTGGCCGAGATGGTGGGCCTGATCGAGGGCGGCGCAATCAGCGGCAAGATCGCCAAGGAGATCCTGCCGGAACTGCTGGAGCAGGGCGGCTCCGCCAAGGCGATCGTGGAGGCCCGCGGCCTCGGGATGATCAGTGATCCGGCGGCGATCACGGCGATCGTGGAGGAGCTGCTGGCGGCCCACCCCGAGGAGGTGGAGGCCTTCCGGGGCGGCAAGACCAAGCTGCAGGGCTTCTTCGTGGGGCAGCTGATGAAGAAGACCGGCGGTAAGGCCGATCCCAAGCTCGCCAACCAGATCCTGAATACCAAGCTGAAGGGCTGAGGGTTAGCGCACGAACTCGTCTCAGTCGCCCTAGGCCCTGGATTGGTTCTCTGAAGGAACCCTCCGCTAATCAGGCGTGCTTGGGCCGGGGCGGATTTAGTTGTGTGGGATCTGTTGCGATCAGGAAGCTGTGCTCAGGTCGTGGAGATGCTGTGCCCAGGCCGTGGGGATCAACGGCTCGCGACGGGCAAATGGTGACAGTGCTGATCCATGGGGCTCAGGCGAAGCGGCTCCAGTGGAAGGCCTCCAGCAGCCCATCGTCGCTTTGCTGGCCAAGCATCGCGCCCGCCACCAGCTCGGCGCTGATTGCCGCCAGCAGCACACCGTTGCGGTGGTGGCCGGTGGCCAGCCACAGTCCCCCGATCGGCCCTTTCCCCAGCAGCGGTGCCTGATCCGGCGTACAGGGGCGGAAGCCCCACCAGCGCTCCATTGGCGGCCAGCCCGTGGCGGTGGGCAGCAGGGCATCGATGCCCGCTTGGAGCTGGCGCTGGCCCGCCGGGGTGAGGCCCTCCCCGAAACCCGCTTCCGGTTCGCTCGTGGCCCCCACCACCAGCAGTCCGTCCTCGCGGGGCACCAGATAGGTGCCGGGGCCGAACACCACCCGGCTGAGGGCTCCGATCGGTCCCTGCAACGAGAGCATTTGCCCCTTCACTGGAAACACCGGAAGCCCCGGCAGCAGCTGGGCGCTCCAGGCGCCGCCGCAGAGCACCGCCTCGCGGCAGGGGAGGGTGAGCTCCTGGCCGTCGGCCCGCCGCAGGCGCACCGCCGCCAGCTGCTCGCCAGGCGCTTCACCCGTTTGCTGCCCTTGCGGTTCCATGACCAGCCCCAGCACTTCGCAGCCCTCCTCGAACCGCACACCCCGGTGCACGCAGGCCCGCTCCAGGGCCCGCATCAGACGGCGGCGGTTGTCGATTTGTCCGTCCTGGGGGAACAGCAGGCCCGCCTGCCAGAGCGGCCCGATCCCCGGGATCTCCCGCTCCAGGCCGGAGCGATCCAGCCGCTCGCCCTGGGCTGCGGTGGGGTAGGCCTCCCGTTCGGCGGCGCTGGCGAAGGGCACCACAATCCCGCAGATCCGCAGGCCGCAGGCCAGGCCGCTATCGGATTCGATCCGCGCCACCCAGGCTGGGATCCGCTCCAGGCTGCGCTGCCCCAGTTCGAGCAGGGAGCCGTCCAGGCCCTCGGCATGGGGGGCCAGCATGCCCGCCGCCACGAAGCCCGCCGCTTCGCTGCGCCGCCGGCTGAGCACGGTGGCCGCCAGGCCCTGGCGGGCCAGTTCATGGGCGAGGGCCAGGCCGATCAGGCCGCCGCCCAGGATCAGCACCGGATCGGTGCCGGGTTCAGCGCTGGTGCCTGTCGGCATGGTCAAGCCGTTTCACTCCGATCATCTCCGCTTTCAGGCCCTGCCGCTGGATCTCCCGGCCCATGGAGATCCCGGTGCGGTGATGCTTACAACCTGTGGCGTGCCTGAGGGCGTCGCAAGGCTGGGCACCCATGCGGCAGGGCGAACGACTGGGGCGCGAGGGTTGACAAGCCCGCCCGGACAGCTAGCGGAACACGCTGGGCAGATTGTGATTTGGATCACAGTCCAGGGGCTTCCCTTTGAGCAGAGTGATCTTGGGATCCGCATTGAGCCTTAAGGGCCATGGCCCAGCACCCCTCCTTTCAGGTGTCATCTCCACCGGCCTGCCGGTTCCAGGCACGGTCGGCATGGAAGCGCTGGGGTCAGGTGCTGATTCCGGGCACCGTTCTGGTCCTGGCACCTCTGGCCATCACGGTCTCCGCCATCACGGAGCCCGCCATTGCCGGCGACAGCACCCGCTCCATGCCCGCCAACCGGGAGGGAGGCGGCAGCCGCGATGCCTGCCAGGCCCGACGGCTGGTCCATCTGGTGCCGATCTCCGATCGCTTCGCCCCTGGTGAGCCCCGCAGGATCGCCGTGCTTGAGGGTTCTGCCCCCCGCCCCGCTCCCCTGCAGGTGCGGATCGGCTCCCTCGGGGTCTGGACTCTGCCGGCCGAACCGGCTGGCATCCGCCTGATCAGCATCCCTCCTGTCGCCACGGAAATGCTCTGGGAGAGCTCTCCGGTCTGCACGTCGGCCCAGGATCCGATCGGGGCGCCTCCCGCCCGCTCTTGGCTGCTGCCCCGCAGTTCGGTGAAGGTCGACCAGGAGGCCGACCAGCTGGTGCGTCTGCAGCTCCAGGAGCTCTCCCGGCGTTGTGGTTCCTCGGTGGAGGCGGCACCCCTGCTGCGGGCCTTCGCCCTGGAGCACCTCGCAACGATGCTGCCGGCTCAGCTCTCCATTCGCTGCGAGCCGCTCGCTCCGCTGTCCTTCAAGGCGCCCTAGGCGGATTCCTTTTCCAGCAGCTCCCACACCTCCACCGCCGTGGAGCGGCCGCTCAGCGGCAGGGTTCCCCAGAGTTTCCAGGGTCCCCGAATCGTTTCCCTCACCAGGGCGAGGGTGGTACCCGAGAGCAGCACCCGGCAGGCCGGCGATGGCCCCTCGTTGTGCTGCAGACCTTCGATGCGGGCCGCGCAGTTCACCGTGTCCCCCACCACGCTGAACTCCCAGCGCTCCGGGGTGCCCACCGATCCCGCCAGCACTGGGCCGGTGTGTATTCCGATGCGAACCCGCATCTCCGGGAGTCCCTCCGCCTTGAGCTGGGCATTGAGGGTGGCCAGGGCCCGGCGGATCGTTGCCGCGGCCTGCACGGCCGCCAGGCCTTCCAGCTGGGTGCCCCGGTCGAGGGGAGCTCCGAAGACCGCCAGCAGGCCGTCGCCGGTGAACTTGTTCACCAGCCCTCCCTCCCCCTGCACGGGACCCACCATGGCGGCCATGCCCCGGTTCAGCCAGGCCAGCAGCGCTTCAGGATCGAGTTGTTCGGCCACCTGGGTGAAGTGCTCGATGTCGGTGAACAGCACGGTGAGTTCGAGCCTGCGGCCGGGGAAACGGCCGCCTTCGAGCAGCAGTTCCCGTTGCCGCCACAGCTCACCAGCCACCGAGGTGGAGGTGGTCTGCTGGAGAAGACCCTGCAATTCCTGGCGCTGCTGCTGCTGCTCCTGGGCCCGCCGGGTCCAGGCCGCGGCTGCCAGGGCCGCCAGGGCCGCCAGCGGCGAGGCCGCGTCAAACCACCAGCCGCTGGCCAGGCTCACTGCCGTGGCCACCACCATGCCGATGGCCACGGCCAGCACGGTGATCTGACTGCGGCGCAGTGCCCCGATCCCTTCCCCCAGGGCCACCCCCGCCAGCACGGCCGACACCAGCAGAGCGGAGTTCAGCCAGGGCGGCGCCGCCCTCAGGCCCAGGAGCCGACCCCCCTGGAGGTCGATCAGGGCCGCCAGGCGGTGGGCATGGAGTTCCACCCCCGCAAGGCGCAGGGATCGGCCAGGTTGGGTGCCCGCGAAGGGCACCCGGAAGCCGTCCCGCAGGGACGGCGCCTTGCTGCCGATCAGCACCAAGGATCCCCGCAGGCTCGCCTCCGGAACCCGTCCCGCCAATAGCTCCCGCAACGACCAGCTGGGGAAGCTGCCGAGGCGATGAAAGGCCAGCATCCGCTGCACACCGCCATGGTCGAGGCCGTGGTAGCCGCCGCTGTTCGCTTGCAGTGGCTTGATCCAGGCCGGATCCCGCTCCAGGGCCTCCCGGAGGGGCCGGCCCGCGTTGCCCACCTCGAGCATCCGCAACGGCAGCGGCACCATCGCGGATCCCATGCCCCGAACGAACAGCAGATCCCGACGCACCACGTCGTCGGGATCGATCACCAGATCGTTGTAGGCCTGGCGGCTGGCCGGGGTGCCCCGGATCGCCCTGATCCCATCCACATGGCTGAACACTGAGACGAGCCGCGGGTTGCTCCTGCTCAGTTGCCTCAAGGCGCTATGGGCATCGCCCACCCCGATGTCCCGGTAGAGGTCGAGGCCGATCGCGACGGCTCCGGCTTGATCCAGCCGCTGGATCGCCCGAATCAGCAGGGCATCGTCGAGCGGCCAGCCAAGCTGCTGCAGATCCTGTTCATCGATGCCGATCAGCCGCACCGGGGTGGCGGCGCCATCCGGCGCAGGGCGAAGACGAACGGTGAGGTCGTAGAGGATCAGGTTGGCGGTCTGCATCAGTCGGCTGCTCTGCAGCACCAGGAGCACCAGAGCGGCGGCGGCATAGGGTCCCAGCTGGGTGGCGATCCGTCGCCAGGGCCACCTCCTCCTCTCAGCCCGGGCAGGGAGTTCCGAAGGCAGCTGCGGTGGCGGGCTCAGGGCGGCCACTTAAAAGCGGTAGCTGATCCGGCTGTAGAGGCCGTTGTTGAGCAGCCAACCCTGGAGAAGGTTCGCGGTGGAGCCGCCGAACTGGCTCACCCAGCCCAATTCCAGCAGCCAGTGCTGGCCCTGCAGCCAGCGCACCAGCACCCCCCCGGCCCCGATATCCCCGGAGATTGTTCCCTCTTGGAGGTTGGTGCTGACCCGGCCGGCCCCGAGAAACGGCACCAGTTGAATTTCGGCCTGTCCGTGCTGCCAGGCGCTCCAGCTGAGTTCGGTTTCGCCGAGCAGGCCACTGTCGCCGCTGATCACCTGGCCCGGCAGGCCCCGCAGGCCGTTGTCGCTGCCGAGGCTGATCCCCATCGCGCCGGTGAGGGGGTTCAGGGCCTGTTGGGCTGCCGCCTGCAGGGTGAGCTGCCAGCGCCGGGCCGGGCGCCAGACGCCACTGAGCTGCAGGCCCAGGGCCCGGGACCTGCCGGGTTCGATGCCGTAGAAATCAAGGATTTTCAGCTGTTCGGCGGTGCTCAGGCCCGCCACACCCTGAAGGCCGTAGGCGCTCCCACTCCAGCTGATCCGTTCACCTTGTCCCTCGGCCGCTAGGCCGAAGCGCAGGAAGCCCGTGCGCAGCCAGCCCTCGCTCCCGGCTCCGAGCAGCAGGGGGAGGGCGCGGGCTCCGAGGTAGCCGTCGGTGCGATTCACGCTCAGTCCCGCGAAGCCGAACCAGCGGCTGTTGAGGGTTTCAGCGAAGTTGTAGTCGGCCTGGCCCAGCACCTGCAGCTGGCGGAAGGAGAAGTCCGGTTCGGGGCCGTCGAATTCGATCAGGTTGCGGCGGCTGGCGCCGAAGGCTCCGCTGATCTGGAGCCGGTCCCCCAGGGGCAGGGTGTAGCTGATCGAGGCCAGGCTGTAGCCCAGGTCAGGCTGGCTGTCGCTGTTCACCTCCCCATAGAGCAGCAGGGCATCACCGCTGCGCACCAGATCGCCCTGCAGCAGGGTGGCCAGCCCCCGGAATTGGCCGCTGCCCGTGCTGCCGTCGTTGCGCAGGGAGAGGTCGCCCTGAAGGGCCCGCCGCCCGGAGTCCACCGTGATCACCAGCACGGCCCGGGTGGGGTCACTGCCGAGCCGGTTCAGGCTGGCCTGCAGGCTCCCCACCCCGCTTAGGCGCTCCAGCCGGGCCACCTGGGCCTCCAGCTCGGGCAGGCGCAGCACCCTGCCCTGCAGGGGGAGCAGCAGGTTGCGCAGGCGCCGGTTCAACCGCCCATCGGGGCCCTCCACCCGCACCTCCGCAATCCGGCCTTCCACCACCTCCAGCAGGCCGGCCGGTGGGTCCTGCCGCGTGTAGACGCGCGTGTTGGTGTAGCCATCGGCGTAGAGCCGGCTGCTGAGGGCAGCGGCGCAGGCCTGCAGCCGGGCGGCTGGATCCTGGATGTTCGCGCAGGGAGCAAGAATCGCGCGCAGGGTGGCGGCGTTGTAGAGCGTGAGGCCCTGGACCTGCGGGAGGGGTGCCGGCCCCTGTGCCGGCGGGATCGAGGGCCGGGGGGGAGCGACCTCAGGCCGTTGGTCAGGGGAGAGAATCTCTCGTCGCGGCGGGCCGGCGGGTGCGATCCGATCCGGGGGCGGGGCCGGCAGGCGGACCGGCCCCGGTTGCAGCGGCGGAGCGACGAGCTGGGCGAGCAGGAGGGGCAGCACTCAGTACGGCGGCCGGAGGAGGTTGGCGGGTGGTGCGGATTTGCTGCCTGGAGCCGGTTGGGAGGATCGACTCAGGTTCAGCGTGGCCACGGAATCAATGGATTGGGCGGGTAGCGCACGGCCATCAGAAAGCACCAGCTGGGTGACCACAGTGCCGGGATTCTGTTTGGTGCCGTAAGGATAACGGTCTGTCCCATAGGAGGCGAGGATCCCCATCTGTTGGTGGTATACGAAAACAATGCCCCGGTTCAGGGGAATCGGGTCGCTGTTGTTGAGCTGGCCATAGACCCGGCCAACTTTGGCCATGGAGCTGAGGGCTCTGCCGTTGAAGGTCGCGGCGCCGCTGTCCACCACGATGGTGTCGCCGCGAGCACGGTCGGTTCGGAGGAAGTTGCCTTCGCCCGCCTCAATCAGGCGTGCCACTCCCGGAAAGATGGGAACCCGGGCCCTGGGCTTCTCCACCGGTGACAAGGGTCTGGCGATGGCCTTTGGACCCTGGAGGAGGGCCGTCATGGTCTGTTGCAGCCAGCCGACGGCCCGGGTCCAGGCCGTGCTGGCCGGCCACCAGCGTTCCCATGGCGCCTGCAGAGCCTCGCGGCCGCGCTGGGCCACGCTCCACAGGCCCTCCTGCCGAAGCGACGCGACCAGTTGCGGGCAACTGGTCACGAACGCGGCATCGCTGCCGCTGTAGGCGGGGAAGGGGGGGGTGATGACCTGATTGCGCGAGTAAGCGGTGGCTTCGCTGATCTGGTTGCCACCGAGACCGGGGGTGCCGTTGGCGGTCACCTGCAGGCAGCGGTTGATGTAGATCACTTCCGTGCTGTTCGCGTCCAGGATGATCGTGTCCCCTTCCGTGCTGGAGGGTGATTGGCGGATCACACAATCGGCGGTGTTGCCGCTGGTGCTGGTGCAGGTCGGAAGGTTGTTGATGACGCTGGTGGGTGCATTGCCCACCACGTAAGTGTCCTTGCCGCCGCCACCGCGGAGCTGGTTGGAGCCCAGGCTGCCGATGAGGATTTCGGCCTCGCCTGTGCCCGTGGCATTCACCGTCCAGCCGCTCGGGCTACGGAGCGTGATGTTGGTTTTGGCGGGAAATCGCGCCCCCCCCATCACGATGGTTGTCTGGTTGGGAAAGAGCACGTTCGGCTTGGTTGCGGGCGCCCAGAAGTAGGTGTTTCCGGTTTGGACGACCTCGTGATTGCACGAGCGGGCATCGGACCAGTTGCAGTATTGATGGGTGGCCTGCGCCGGCGTGGCGCCCAGGCTTGCTGCTCCCAGTGCACCGGCCAGCAGCACGGTCTGAAAGGGCCTGGTCGGTATGGGGTTCCTTAGCTGGCTCTGGTGCGGGTTCTGGAGAGATGTCATGGCGGGGTGGGGATGGTTGGGGTTCCGAGGAGATGGGCAAAGGACGAGATCAGAGCTTTGGGAGCGGTCCTCACCAGGGGCTGCCGGAGAGGGTCATGCCCGCCCAGAAGTAGGGATGGCTGAGGCGATCAGCCAGCCGCAGGCGGTCGCCTGGAGACAGTCCGGCCACCAGCGGCCGGGCATCGGCGCCAACCAGCCGGTCGCCGTCGAGCCGGATAGTCCCCCGGCGGAAGGCCAGCCGGGTCTGCCGCAGGGCCTCGTCCTTCGGGAGCCCGCGGGCCAGCTGCCGGTAGAACTCCACGAAGAAGGCGGCACTGGCCGCGTCATCCACGAACCAGAGGGTCCCGAGGGCGCTGCGGCTGCCGGTGCGCAGGGCCAGTCCCACCAGCCCCAGTTCGCTCTGTTCATCACCGAGGGCCGTGCGACAGGCGCTGAGGCTCAGCAGATCAAGGCCGCTCCGGGTCGGCCCCTCCCGGAGGGTCTTGGCCAGATCGGAGAGGTTGAGCTCACCGGAGGCGGTGTAGAGGCGGGCCACGGTCGGCCGACCCCCCCGGAATTCGGCGTGGGTGGCCAGGTGCACGCGGCGGTACAGGTTGGTGCCGGCGGCGCGCAACAGGGACCGGTCGTTGAAGGCACTGTCGAGCAGGAGATCGGAGGCGTTCTCCGCCGCCAGGGTCTGCAGTTCCTGGCGCACCATGGGCAGTTCGGCCAGGCCGTTGGCAAAGCGGCTGCTGCCGGCCAGCAGCATCCTGCCGCTGGTGGGCTCGGCGCGGCTCGCCAGGCTGGTGAGGCCTAGGGAGGGGGTGAGGGTGAGGGCGTAGGCATCCCCCAAAAGCACCCCGGGGGCCACCGGCAGGGCCGCATAGGGAACCGCCTGCAGACCCCGGTCCACGCTCAAGAGCAAGGCATTGATGCCGTCCCGCTGGAGGGTGGGGAGTAGGGGCTGGAGCAGGAGCCCCGAGAGCTGGGAGGCCGCCGAATCGGCCGTCTCGAGGTCCGGTTCCTCCATGCGGCTCAGTTGCTGCTGGAAGCGGGCGATCAGCCCACGCAGCCGGGCTTCGGGCACGTCCACCCGCCATCCCTTCATGGCACCTTGTGGGGGGAGATAAAGCAGATCAAGCGCAGCGGTTCCCTTGCCACTGGGGGTCAGGCTCAGGCGCACGATGGCCGGTCGGTAGGGCTGGGCCAGCTGTCGCCCCAGGTTCAGGCTCACGGCTTGCAGCTGCTGTTGCAGCCACACCGTGGTGGGCAGCTCTCCGGTGGCCGGTGCCGTCAGCCCGAGGCCCGCCAGGGTTTCCCGTTGGCCCCGCTGCTCCGACTGGGTGAAGTCCCGGTTCACCGTCGCCGCATCCAGGGAGGCCTGGTGCAGGGAGGTCACCGCGGAGGTGGTTGGTTCGCTGCGGCTGGATTGCTGCTGCTGCCGGCCGCTGACGCTCTCGCCGTTCACCACGGGGCTGCCCGTGCCGGCCATGGCCAGAGCCACGATCGGCTCAGCCGGCTGATCCGGCGCAAGCTTGGGTCTGGGCGGGGATGGCGGCAGGGATTGGGGGGGCAGAGAGGCCGCCCGTTCCTGGCCCAGAACGGCCACCAGTTGTTCCTGGGTCGGATTGACCTGGGTTGTGCTCCTCCCATCGGGAGCCACCGTCACGATCACCACCCGGTTGTCGGGGAGGATCACCACCTGCACCGAGGGCTGCACCCCCGCCGCTCGACTGTCGCTGGTGAGGCGTGCCAGCACCGGATCCTGAGCTTTGATCGGCCCTTCTGTCCCTCCGGTGGCCGGGGTGGCCGCAAGCGCCTCGGGACCGCTGCGCTGGCTGATGCCCGCCAGCTGGGGATCGGAGCCCCGCACCAGGTTGCTGCCCTCCAAGACGGCCGGCGTGAGCGAGGTGAGCTGGATCGCGCCTCCTTGGCCGCCATCCAGCTGGCTGTTCCGGATGATCAGCTCCGCGCCGCTCCAGAGCTCCGTCTGCCCCGGCCGGCCCACCGGCAGGGTTGTGGCGGGATCGAAGGGATTGGGGAAGCTCGGGGCGGCGGCCGGATCGTTGCGGTTCAGCAGGCTGGAATCCTGCACGAGGAGCCCCGCTCCCGTGGATCGGTTCACCAGGGTGATACGCCCCCCGAAGCCCTCCAGGCCATTCGGCTCCCCGGGGGCGTGACTGCCGGCATCGAGAAGGGCCTGGTTCCTGAGCTGGATGCCGCCATCGCTCACCAGGGTGATCTGGCCCTGGGGGAATTTGCCGATCGGGAAGCCGTCGGTGTTGAACAGAAGCGTTTGGTTGTCACCGCCGTCATGGGAGTCGAAGAAGGGCGCGTATTCGCCGAGGATCGGATCGAAGAGGAAGGGCATCAGGGGCCCCTGCCGGGTGTGGGTCAGCGCTTCGAGGCGGCTGTTGTCCACGCTGATCGGCAGGCCCTTGGCGGTGTTCAGCAGCGTGATCTCGCCACCGTTGAAGGGGTCGAGATTGGCCCAGTCGATGGTGCCCTCGATGCTGGGGGCATGGCCGCTCTCCACGCGCAGCTGGCTGGCCCGGAGGGTGATCCCCCCCGCACTGGTCATGCGGATGTCGCCGGAGCCGGCACCGCCCTCGGCCGCGATCGTGGTGGCGTCGAGGTGGATGCCGTCGGTGGGTCCGGCACCCCGGGCGATCAGGGCGATGTTGCCGGCCAGGGTGTCGCTGGCATTGGCGCGGATCTGACTGCTCGCGATCCGGATCGCCCGGTCGGCCTCCAGTACCGCGTTGCCGCTTGTGTCGAGCAGCGAAATGGCCGTCAGGTCGGGCCAGGGCACCCCCTGGCTGGCCAGGTCCTGGCGTAGTGGGTCGAGATCCTGGCTGGCATTGATCTGGCTGCCCTTGCTGATGCTGAGATCACCCCTGGAACGGAGATGGATCAGGGGGGTGATGCGACGCTCCGTGGCCGCGCCCCCCGGCTGGGTGGCGGCCGACTGGAGGTCGGCCAATTTGTGCACCTCCAGGTCGAGGCGGCTGGCCTCCAGGCTGATGCCACCAGCGGCGGCCGTGCTCTCCAGTCGGATCAGGCCTTTGGGAGCTTCGATCGTGGTGTTCACCAGCTCCACCGCCGCGCCGAGCACCTGCACCGACCGGCCCTGCAGGGAACTGCCCTCCAGATGGATCTTGCCGGCCTCCTGGTTGGGGGCGGCCATGGTCTGAAGGGTGACCAGGCCCCACTGCCCCGGGATGCCCGCGTTCAGCTGGAGGTCGTTGAGATCCAGGCCCTGCCCCCGCAGGCTCACCTCCTCATCGGCCTTGAGGGTGCTGCCGGAACCAGCCACCGCCTGCACCGCCGCTTCCGGAGCCTGAATCAGAAGGGAGCGCTCCACCTGAATCCGGCCTCCCTGGAGCACCACCGGGCCGGGCGCGGCCAGCCCCAGGTCGTTCAGGGTGGCCTTCGACACCGTGGCCGGCTGGCTGAGATCGGGAACGCCGTTCAATCCGCTGGCTTCCTCAGCCGAGGTGCGGAGCACATCAAAACCCTTGCCGTCGCCCAGATGGATGCTGGTGGCCGTGCTCAGCAGCAACGTTTTCACTGGTGAGAAGCTGGCACCACGGCCGAGCCAGATCCCCCCTGGGGAGAGCCAGAAGAGGTTCGCCGCTTCGCTGAGGGCCAGGGGCTTGTTGAGGAAGGTGCCCTGGGGGGCGGTCACCCCCACCACCACGTTGGTTTGGCCGCGGTTGTCAATGGTCACGCTGTCCACCCCCTGGCGGGTGTCGAACTTGCGGAAGCGATAGAAGCCGTTGGGGCCGGCGCCGATGCCCCCGTCCACCCGGCAGGTGCCCGTCTGGCAGCTGCCTCCATCGCTGCCATTGACCCGGGTATTCAGGCCTCCGCCCACCACCTGGGCACTGGCGGGCGCGGCGAGACCGCAGACCAGCAGGGTGAACAACCGCCGGCCCAGGCGCTGGGGAGGAATGGCATCGGGTCGGGCGGAGGGAGCCATGGGTCCAGCACGCAGCCAGGGTCCGTTGATTCAGCCAAGAATCAAGGAGACAACAGCGCAGGAAAAACCCGGCTGGATGGCCTCGGATTGCTCAAGGTGATTGGTTTGTATTGATTAGAGGCGATCTAGCGTTTCTTGGCTGTGACGAAAGTCACAACCGGTCCTGGACCGCCGCATCACGATTGGGTCATGGCTTCGGATCCTGCTCCATCCGGCGGTGGCTTCATGCTCGATCTGGCCAGCTATGCGCTGTTCGCCGATCTGAGGGAGGAACAACGCTGTCAATTGCTCGACCAGCATCGGGTCCTGCGCTTCATGGCCGGTCGGCCGCTGATGCACGAGCAGGATGATGGCCAGGGCCTGTTCCTGTTCCGCCAGGGCATCGCCAAGGTTCGGAGCATCGATGTTGAGGGCCAGGAGGTGGTGTTGTCCCTCCTGGGGCCGGGGGATCTCTGCGGTGAGATGGCCATCCTGCAGGGGGCTCCCCGCAGCTCCGACGTGATCTGTCTGACCGACTGCGAGCTCGTGCTGCTGCGGGCGGCTCCCTTCCAGGCCCTGCTCCACCAGGAGCCCCGTCTGGCCCTGGCCCTTGCCCGGCTTGAGGCCAGGCGGCTGCAGAACCTCAACCGTCGCTTTGTGCGGCGGGAATCGAGTGCGGCGGCCCGGCTCCTGCAGGTGCTGGAGGATCTGGCCACCCGTACCGCGCCGGAAGCGCCACCCACGGCGCCGATTCCGCCCCTGCCCCAGCGGGAACTGGCGGCCCTGTCGGGCCTCGCCCGCGAAACCGCCTCCCGCACCCTGGTGCGGCTGCGGCGCCAGGGACTGGTCGAGCAGATGCCGGGGGGGCGGTTGCGGCTGGTGATCGGTGAGCAGCGGGGGGGGCTGGGTTAGAGCGTCGCGGCCCCAGCCGCCCGCCATGCCTAGCCTTGGAATGGTCAAGTTCCCACCACTCCTCGGGTCAGCGGGGAAGGGTTGATGTCATGGCTTAGCGGCGCGGATCGCTGGGCGGGTTCAGGCTTCTGGCGGGCCCTGCAGAGCCGCCCGCACCGCATCGTCTAGGGCTTCGGGATTGCCGCGGTTCTCAATGCGCCGCTCCACCAGCGGGCGCTTGCGGGCCAGGGGCCACTGGGCGTCGATGCGGGCCCGGGCCTCGGCCTCGCTGAGTCGATCGCGCCCGATCAGTCGTTCCTGCTGCTGGTGCTCATCGCAGTCCACCAGCCACACCTCACTGCACAGGGATTCGAGCCCGGCCTCGAATAGCAGCGGCACCATCAGCACCAGCGTGGGCGCTGCCGCCAGCCGCTCCAGTTCCGCCGAGAAGCGCTGCCGCACCAGCGGATGCACCAGCTCCTCCAGCCAGCGGCGTTCGAGGGCGTCGGCGAACACGATCCGGCCGAGGGCGGCCCGGTCGATCGCCACACCGGTATCGGGGGCGTGATCTTGGCGATGGCTCCCGCCGAGCTTTTCCGCTGGCGGTGGCTCTTCGGCACCTGGACGCACCCTTGCCCCGTAGCGCTCCAACACCGCCAGGGCAGCGGGGCTTCCTGGGGCCAGGGCCTCGCGGGCGAAGCGATCCGCATCGAGCACCGGCAGGCCATGGCGTTCCGCTAGCAGGCGGGCCACCGAGCTCTTGCCGCTGGCGATGCCGCCGGTGAGGCCGATCCGCCGTTGTCGGCCGGACCAGCGGGGCCGGTTGAGCTCCTCCAGCCGAGCCGGCGGCCCGAGCTGCTCCAGCTGGAAGCTCGGGCCATAGCTGGGGGTGGGCCGCTCCGAATAGAAACGGGTGCCCTGGGGCGGTCGTAGCCGTTGGTTGAGCCCTGCCAGGCGGCTGCGCAGCCGCAGACCCAGCAGCACCGTTGTCTGCAGCGCCGTGGGCGGCTCCGGCCAGCCCAGGGCCGCGGCCTCGGGAGCGCTCAGCAGCGATCCCAGCGCCCGGGCCAGCCCCGGCCGCAGTGGCGCCGGCCAGTCGGCCAGGAGCATCGCGAGGGTGGCGTCGGCCACCCGGCGGTTGCTGGCGGCGGTCGCAAAGGCCTCGGCCTCAACGGCCTGGTTGAAGGCCATCAGCTCCGCCAGGGTGGCGGGGATGGCTGAGATGCCCATGCGCTCCCCCACCAGAGCCCAGAAGCGGAACAGGGCTTCCTCCTCCTCGGCGCTGAGGGCCCGCCAGCCGTAGCGGGCCAGCCAGCGGATCGGTTCGCAAACAAAGGTGGAGAGCACGTAGAGGTAGTCGCGGTCGCTGATCGCGAAGGCCCCGTGGATGCGGTTCATGCGGGCAATCACGGCGGCGCCTGCCGGGCTGGTGGGGCCGTGGCGCAGCAGCTCCGCCACCATCAAGCCGGTGTCGTCGTAGCGCTTGCGGGGGTGTTGTTCGAATTCGCCGCTGCGGCTCAGCAGGCCGGAGATCGAAGGCACGCAGAAGGTCTTGAGCAGGGCCAGCTCCAGGGCGCGGGTGATGTCCCAAGGGAACAGACGCCCCGCCAAGTCATGGCAAAGGCGGATCGCCTCGCGATCCGCCGGATCCAGGCCCCGGTCAGGGGCCTCGGGGGATGGGGGGTGGGATTCGGGCTCCGTGGGGTGGGCGGCTCCGTTGATCACGGCACCAACGGCCAGGGTCGGGGAATTCTGGCGAAGCGCTGGTGCCGGCGCGCCGGCTGCAAGCTGGCGCAGATCCGCTTCAGACGAAGCTGATCTGGCTGAGGCTGCTGAAGCCGCTGGCGTAGGTGAAACCCGTGATCTCCAACACGGCATCGCTGGCGCTGGAGAAACCAGCATCCGCGTTGTTGAGTGCCAGGAAGGTGCGGCTGCCGAAGCCGAAGGTGGCGGCTCCGTTGGCCACGAAGTTGCTGCTGTTCAGCAGGGCGGCGATTGAACCGATGGTGAGCGACGACTGGACTCCGAGAGTCTTGAAGCCGTTGGCCGGAGGTGAAGTGGCCACGTCGATCAGGTCCTGGCCGATCACGAAGTCGCTGATGCGCTCGAACTGCAGCACCGAGGTGGCGCTCACCACCATCAGCCCATCGCTGAGGGTGGTGTAGTCGAAGCGATCGGCGCCGCCGCCGCCGGTGAGGGTGTCGAGGCCGCTGCCGCTCTGCAAGGTGTCGTTGCCGCCGCCGCCGTTGAGGCTGTCGTTGCCGAGGCCGCCGAGGATGCGGTCGCTGCCGTTGCTGCCGGTCACGGTGTCGTTACCTTCGGCCGCGTCAATCAGCACGTTGGCGCCATTGATGGTGGTGGTGCTGAAGTTGAAGTTGTTGGCCGCGCTGTTGCCCACCAGGCGCACCGTGCCGGTGGTGGCCGTGCCGTCGATCACTTCGATGCCGGTGGTCGCGGAGAAGCCCGTCAGGCCGATGTCCACAGCATCGCTGCCTGCGGCGACGACGATGCGATCCACCTCACCGACACCGGTTCCCTTGTCGGCATAAACGTCGTAGCCGCCGAAGCCGTTGGTGGTGGTGCCTCGTACCACATATGTGTCCGAACCACCGGCCCCGTTGAGGCTGTCGGTGCCGGTGCCGGCCAGCACCCAGTCGTTGCCGGCACTGCCGATGAGGGTGTCGTTGCCGCCGTCGAGATCGATCAGCACGTTGGTGCCCAGCAGGCTGACGCCGCTGAAGTTGAAGCTGTTGGCCGCCGTGTTGCCCAGCAAGCGAACGACGCCGGTGGTCGTTGTGGCGTCGATCACCTCGATGCGGCTGGCGGACGCGGAGAAGCTCGTCAGGCCGATGTCCACCGCGGCGCTGCCAGCGGCGGCGACGATGCGATCCACCTCGCCGACCCCAGTGCCGCTGTCGGCATAGATGTCGTAGCCGCCGAAATTGTTCGCCTGGGTGCCACTCACCTCGTAGGTGTCGGAACCGCCAGCGCCATTGAGGCTGTCGGTGCCGGTGCCGCCGAGAATGCGATTGTTGCCGGCGCTGCCGACAACCGTGTCGTTGCCGCCGCCGAGGTCGATCAGCAGATTGGTGCCCAGCAGGTTGACAGCACTGAAGTTGAAGTTGTTGGCATTGCCATCACCCAGCAGCCGCACGGTGCCGGTGGTGGTTGTGGCGTCGATTTCCTCGATCCGGCTTGTGGACGAGAAGCCGTTGAGACCGATATCCACAGCAGCCGTGCCGGCGGCGGCGACGATGCGATCCACTTCGCCGGCTCCGGTGCCGGCATCCGCGTAGGTGTCGAAGCCGGCGAAGCCACTGGCCTGGGTGCCACTCACCTCGTAACTGTCGGATCCGGCGCCGCCGTTGAGGGTGTCATTGCCACCGCTGGTGAGGATGCGGTCGTTGCCGCCACTACCCACCACAGAGTCATTGCCATCGCCGGCGTCGATCACCACGTTTGCCCCCACGATTGTGGTGTTGGTGAAGTTCAAACTGTTGGCGTTGCCATCACCGAGCAACTGCACCTTGCCCGTGGTGGCGCTGGCATCGATCCGCTCGATACCGCTGCTAGCTGCGAAGCTGCGCAGGCCGATGTCGACGGCGTCGCTGCCAGTGGCGGACACCACGAGGATGGTGTCGATCTCGCCAAAGCCTGTGCCGGAGTCGGCGTAGCTGTCGAAGCCCTCGAAGTTGCTGGCCTGGTTGCCGCTCACCTCATAGGTGTCGGCGCCGCCGCGGCCATTGAGCACATCGTTGCCCTTGCCGGACCGAATCAGATCAGCGCTACTGCTGCCGTCGATCGTGTCGTCGCCATCACCGGCCTCAACGCGCACGTTGCCACCTACGATCGCCACGTTGCGCAAATCGAGCACATTGTTAGCCCAGCTGCCGAGCAACCGCACCAGGCCAGCCACAGCGACACCACCGACATTTTTGCTGGTTTGATTGACCAGTTGTTCGATACCGTTGCTGCTAAGGAAGTTGCCATCCGCCAGACCAATATCCACATCATCCGTGCCGATGGCCACGATCCGATCGATGCCATTGCTACCGGTATCAGCATAGGTGTCATAGCCACTGAAGCTTTCCCAACCGCCGGAGATAAGACCGCTCACCCAATAGGAATCGCCGCCCTGGCCGCCATCGAGGAGGTCTTCGCCGCGGCCGCCCTTGATCGTGTCCGCCAGCACCGAACCCTTGACCGTGTCATTGCCATCGGCGGTATCGATGATGAAGTTGCCGCCGACCAAACTGACGGCCGAGAAATCCAGCTGGTTGTGCCACCAGCCGCCCAGCAGTTGCACCAACGCCGTGCCGCCGCTGCCATTGCTGGTGGCGTTGACGATCTGC